>NZ_CP123228.1:5439438-6043820 GCF_029855045.1 Piscinibacter sp. XHJ-5 | reverse complement strand
GCCGATGGCACTGGTGCCGCTGCTCGCGCTGCTCGCCTGGCCCTTCATCGGCTCCTCGCCCACCTGGGTCACCTTGACCATCGCCGGCCTTGCGATGGGCATGATCATCTTCATCATCGCGTCCGGGCTCACGCTGGTGTTCGGCCTGATGGATGTGCTGAACTTCGGCCACGGCGTGTTCATCGCGCTCGGCGCCTTCGTCGGCATGAGCGTGCTCGGCACGATGGCCGACTGGACCGCGTCCGACAGCCTCTGGCGCAACCTCGCCGCCGTCCTTCCGGCCATGGTCGTCGCGATGGCCGTTGCCGGCGCGGTGGGCTGGGCCTTCGAGCGCGTGCTGGTGCGGCCGGTGTACGGCCAGCACCTGAAGCAGATCCTCATCACCATGGGCGGCATGATCATCGGCGAGGAGCTGATCAAGGTCATCTGGGGCCCCGGGCCGCAGCCGCTGCCGCTGCCCCAGGCGCTGCGCGGCGCGCTGATCTTCGGCGACGCGGCGGTCGAGAAATTCCGCGTGCTCGCGGTGGTGGTCGGCGCGGCGGTGCTGATCGCGATGCTGTACACGCTCAACCGCACCAAGCTCGGCCTGCTGATCCGCGCCGGCGTGCAGGACCGCGAGATGGTCGAGAGCCTGGGCTACCGCATCCGCCGGCTCTTCGTCGGCGTGTTCGTCGCCGGCTCGGCGCTGGCCGGCCTGGGCGGCAGCCTGTGGGGGATGTACCAGCAGGGCGTGGTGCCGCAGATGGGGGCGGCGGTCAACGTGCTGATCTTCATCGTCATCATCATCGGCGGCCTGGGCTCCACGCTCGGCTGCTTCGTCGGCGCGCTGCTGGTCGGACTGATGGCCAACTACACGGGCTTCCTCGCGCCCAAGGTGGCGATGTTCTCCAACATCGGCCTGATGGTCCTGGTGCTGCTGTGGCGGCCGCAAGGGCTGTATCCGGTGACGAGCCGGTGAGGATCGCGATGCTGAACCGACTGCTCTCCCATGACCTGCCGCGCAACCGCTGGCTCACGCTGATGCTGGTCGTCATCGTGCTCGGCCTCGCGCTCACGCCGTTTCTCTTCCCGGGCACCAAGGCGCTCAACGTCGCCGCGAAGGTGCTGGTGTTCATCGTGCTGGTGGCGAGCTACGACCTGCTGCTGGGCTACACCGGCATCGTCAGCTTCGCGCACACCATGTTCTTCGGCATCGGCGCCTACGGTGTCGCCATCGCCAGCACGCGGATCGGACCCGGCTGGGGGGCGGTGCTGGTGGGTGTGGCCGCGGCGCTGGTGGTCTCGCTGCTGCTGTCGCTGGTCATCGGCCTGTTCAGCCTGCGCGTGAAGGCCATCTTCTTCGCGATGATCACGCTCGCCGTGGCCTCGGCCTTTCTCACGCTGGCGTCGCAGCTGTCGGAATTCACCGGCGGCGAGGACGGCCTCAACTTCAAGGTGCCCGAGGCGCTGCAGCCCGGCACGCAGTACCTCGAGGACCCCTGGCTGGGTGCGTCCATCGACGGCCGCTTCGTCACCTACTACCTGCTGTTCGTGGCGGCGGTGGTGCTGGTGCTCGTGATGCTTCGCATCGTCAACTCGCCGTTCGGGCGCGTGCTCCAGGCCATTCGCGAGAACGATTTTCGCGCCGAGGCCATCGGCTACCGCACCGTGGTCTACCGCACGCTGTCCAACGTGCTCTCGGCGCTGTTCGCCACGCTGGCCGGATGCCTGCTGGCGCTCTGGCTGCGCTACAACGGGCCCGACACCTCGCTGTCGTTCGAGATCATGCTCGACATCCTGCTGATCGTCGTGATCGGCGGCATGGGCACGATCTACGGAGCCATCGTCGGCGGCGTGCTGTTCCTGCTGGCGCAGAGCTACCTGCAGGACCTGATGAAGCTCGGTGCCTCGGCCGTGGAGGGCGTGCCGGTGGTGTCGCAGCTCGTTTCGCCCGACCGCTGGCTGCTGTGGCTGGGCATCCTGTTCGTGCTGTCCGTCTATCACTTCCCCAGCGGGGTGGTGGGTCGGCTGCGCGCCGCATCGACGACACAAACCACACGAGGAGACACCCGATGAAGATCCTGAAGGGGCTGGCGGTTCTTGGCGCGGCGCTGCTCGCCGCTTGCGGCGGCGGCGGCGACGCGCCGGTCGCGAGCGAGTCGGTGCCGGCGTCCGAGCGCAATGCCGCGGCGCAGTCGGTGGCGGGCGCTTCGGCCGACGTCGCAGGGCCGCGCGGCATGTTCAATCGCCTGCCGTCCTTCGTGCACGGCGAGGTGCACGTCACCGACTACGACGGCCACGCCGACGACCTGCTGACCGCGGGCCTCGGCAAGACCGGCCTCGGGGGCGCCCTGCCGCCGTTCGCCAACGCGCTGGTGCCCACCGCCGCCGAACTGCGCCGCGCCGCCATCTACAACAGCTACCGCGCGATCGTCGACATGACGGCCGCCGGCGGCTACGGCACGCTGTACGGGCCGAACGTCGGCGCCGACGGCAGCATCACCAGCGGCGAAGGGAAGATCGCCGGCACCGAATACGTCGCCTTCAGCCGCGGCGCCGACGGCAGCGAGGGCGAGCCGCAGAACGTGGTGCTCCTGGTGCAGGTGCCGGCGAGCTTCGACCCGCGCCGGCCCTGCATCGTGACGGCCACCTCGTCGGGATCGCGCGGCGTGTACGGCGCGATCAGCACCGGCGAATGGGGACTCAAGCGCGGCTGCGCCGTGGCCTACACCGACAAGGGCACCGGCAGCGCGCCGCACGACCTGGCGAACGACACCGTGCCGCTGATCGACGGCACGCGCACGACGGCTGCGCTGGCCGGCGATCGCGCGCAGTTCCGCGCGCCGCTGACCGATGCGCAGCGTGCCGCCCTCAACGCCGCCCGCCCGGAGCGCTTCGCGTTCAAGCACGCGCATTCGCAGCGCAATCCGGAGAAGGATTGGGGCCGCTTCACGCTGCAGGCGGTGGAGTTCGCCTACTGGGCGCTCAACGAGCGACATGGCATCGCGCTGCCGCAAGGCCGCAAGCTGCGAACGATCCGTCCGGGGCACACGCTGGTCATCGCTTCCAGCATCTCCAACGGCGGCGGCGCGGCGATCGCGGCCGCCGAGCTTGATCGTGAGCGTTTGATCGACGGCGTGGCCGTGTCCGAGCCGGCGGTCGAATTGCCGGCGCAGACCGGCATCGCGATCCGCCGCGGCACGACGCTGCAGCCCACGACCGGCAAGACGCTGTACGACTTCACCACCCACGCCAATCTCTACCAGAGCTGCGCGGCGCTGTCCCCGCACGTGGCAGGGGCGCCCGGCTCGGCCTTCGTCGTCGCGGCCTTCGCCGCCAACCGCTGCGCGTCGCTCAAGGCCAAGGGCCTGCTGGGCGGGGACACGCTGGAGGCGCAGGCGAACGAAGCGCTGGCCACACTCGCCGCCTATGGCTGGGAGCCCGAGTCGGCGGTGCTGCACGCGTCCCTGGCGGCATTCGAGGTGGCCCCGGCGGTCAGCGTGACCTTCGCCAACGCGCTGGCGCGCGCCGGCGTCGCCGACTCCCTGTGCGGCTACAGCTTCGCGGCGACGACGCCCACGGGGCTGGTGGCGCCGCTGAACCCCCTGCTGCTGGCCCCCATGGCAGCCACGGGCAACGGCGTGCCGCCGTCGTCCGGCGTGCAGCTGATCAACGACCTCAACCCCGGCTTCGCGCTGCGAGACCTGTTCTCGTTCTCGCCGTCGACGCTGAAGCAGGACTTCAACCTCGACGGCGCGCTGTGCCTGCGCGCCCTGCTGACCGGCGAGGATGCCGCCGCGCAGGCGCTGCAGCGGGGCATCGACGAGACGCGGCGCAGCGGCGACCTGAACGGCAAGCCGGCGCTGATCGTGCACGGCCGCGCCGACGCGCTGCTGCCGGTGAACCACACCTCGCGTCCGTACACCGCGTTGAACAAGCGCGTCGAGGGCCATCGGAGCCAGCTGTCGTACATCGAGGTGACGAATGCGCAGCACTTCGACGGCTTCATCGGCCTGCCCACGCTGCTGCCCGGCTACGACACGCGCTACGTGCCGCTGCACGTGTATCTGAACCGCGCGCTCGACGCGATGTACGAGCACCTGCGCCAGGGCAAGCCGCTGCCGCCGAGCCAGGTGGTGCGCACCCTCCCGCGCGGCGGCACCCCGGGCGCCGCCCCGTCCATCACCGAGGCCAACGTGCCGCCGATCGCGCTGCACCCGGCCGACACCGACCGCATCACGATGCAAGGCCGCACGCTGCACGTGCCGGATTGATCTCTTCGCGGCGAGCTCCATGAATCCCACCTCCCGCTACCTGCGTTGCGAAGGGCGCGAGCTGCACTACACCGAGTGGGGCGACGCCAACGAGGAGACCGTGATCGCCTGGCACGGCCTGGCACGCACCTGCCGCGACATGGACGACATCGCCGAGCACCTCGCGCAGCGCTATCGCGTGATCTGCCCCGACACCCTGGGGCGCGGTCTGAGCCAGTGGAGCCCCGATCCGGCGCGTGAGTACTGCCTGGCGTTCTACGTGAAGCTGGCGGTGTCGTTGGTCGACCAGCTCGGGCTCGACCGCTTCCATTGGCTGGGAACGTCGATGGGCGGTGCGATCGGCACGCTGGCCGCGGCCGGCCCGCTGCGCGGTCGCATCCGCCGGCTGGTGCTCAACGACAACGGGCCGCAGCTCGCCGATGCGGCGATCGCGCGCATCCGAAGCTACGCCGGCAACCCGGCGGCGTTCGACACGGTGAGCGAGCTGGAGCAGTACTTCCGCACCATCTACAAGCCTTACGGCTGGCTCAGCGACGCGCAGTGGCGGCGCCTCACCGAAACCTCGACGCGCCGCCTGCCCGACGGCCGCGTGACCCCGCACTACGATCCGGCGATGGTGATGCAGTTCACCCACCACGACGACGACTATCTCCTGTGGGACGCATGGGACAGCCTCGACCTGCCGGTGCTGTGCCTGCGCGGCGAGAGCTCCGACCTCCTGCTCGCCCAAACCGCCGATGGGATGCGCACCCGCGGACCGCGCGCGGTGGTCATCGAGATCCCCGATTGCGGGCATGCACCGGCGTTGAACACGCCGGCGCAGTTCGCGCTGGTGGAGAGGTTCCTGGCGGGGGCGTGACGACGCCGCGAAGCTTGCGGCGAACCTCGCCGCTCAAGCCTCCCGCAAGGCCGGCAACCACCGCGCCAGCTCGCCCCGCAGCGACTCCAGCATGATCGGCTTGCTGAGGAACCCGTCCATGCCGGCCGCGCGTGAGCGCACCGCATCGCTTTCCAGCGCATGCGCCGTCAGCGCGACGATGGGGAAGGGCGGCAGACGGCCATCGTCTTGCATCGCGCGCAGCCGTCGCGCCGTCTCGAAGCCGTCCATGCCAGGCATCTGCAGGTCCATCAGGACCAGCGACGGCGGTTCCTGAGCGCAGGCGGCCAGTGCTTCCTCGCCGCTGGCGACCACCCGCGTCGGCAGCCCGAGCGCGCGCAGGAACTCGTCGCCGATCATCCGGTTGACCTCGTTGTCCTCCACCATCAGCACGGGGGCCTGCGCGTTCGGCGTGTGGGGGGCCGGCTCCGACGGCGCGGCCGGCCTCAGGCGATCGCCGCCGGTGACCAGCTTCAGGTCGCGCGGCGTCAGCGGCAGCAACATCAACGGCATGCCGAGCTCCCTCGCCAGGCGCTCGAAGCGGGTGTTCAGCCAGTCGACGCGTACCAGCAGCACGATGTGCGTGTCGGGCAGCACGCTGCGCAACGTGCGCAGGTCGGCGTCTGCGTCCAGCACGTGCTCGGGCAGCATGGCCAGCGCCGGCTTGCGTTCGGGCGGCAGCAAGCGCGCCTGCGCGATGGCCTCGGGCACGCCGGGAAACAGCAGCGAGGTCCAGCCCTTGCGCTCGAGCCGCTGCTGCATGAGCTCGGCTGCCAGCTCGCGGCGGTACACCAGCCAGGCGTGGCCGCTGGCCGGGTCGGGCAGCGGGTCGGGGTCGTCGGCGCGGCCCAGCGGCAGCGTCACCGTGAAGGTGGCGCCGGCGCCCGGCGTGCTTTGCGCCGCGATGTCGCCGCCCATGGCCTGCGCCAATCCACGCGCGATCGACAGGCCCAGGCCCGTGCCGCCGTGGCGCCGCGTCGCGCTGGTGTCGCCCTGCTCGAAGGCATCGAACAGGCGCGCGAGCTGTCCCGGCGCGATGCCCGGGCCGCTGTCCTCGACGCGCAGGGTCGCGACGCAGCGGTCCGGTCCGGCCGGGACGACCTGCGCACTGAGCTTCACGTGGCCGCGTTCGGTGAACTTGGCGGCGTTGCCGATCAGGTTGGTCAACACCTGGCGCAGGCGCGGCGCGTCACCGCGCACCCACGTGATGTCGCCCAGGTAGTCGTACAGCATCGACAGGCGCTTGGCGCGGACCAGCGGCACGACCGCGCGCATCGCTTCGGCCATCGCATCGGCCAGGTCGAACGGCTCGTCGTTGATCGGCACGCGTTCGGCCTCGATGCGCGAGAAGTCGAGCACGTTGTTGATGACCTGCAGCAGCGCCTGCCCGGACTGCAGCGCCACCTCGAGGTAGCGCCGCTCGGCCGCCGACCGCGTGACCCGCAGGGCGAGCTCCGTGAGGCCGAGGATGCCGTTCAGCGGCGTGCGGATCTCGTGGCTCATGTGCGCGAGGAAACGCGATTTCGCCTCGTTGGCCGCATCGGCCTCGCGCCGTCCCTGCTCGGCCTGCGCCAGCGCCGCCGTGAGGCTGGCGGTGCGCTCGCGCACGAGCTGCTCGAGGTCGTGGCGCTGGCGCTCCAGCTCGAGCAATGCTTCCATCTCGGCGGTGACATCGCTCACCGCGCCGCTGATCAGCTCGGGGCGACCGTCGGCGCCCACCCAGACGCGCCCGCGACCGCGCATCCACAGCCAGCGCTCGTTGCGGTCGAGGATGCGTCCCTCGTAGGCGAAGGTTCCGCAGGTCCGGATGGCCTCCTCGTAGCGGCGCAGGAATTCCTCGCGGTCGTCGGGGTGCAGCCGCGCATTGACCACGTCGCGGTCGTTGGGCAGCTCCTGCTCGGTGAAGCCCAGCAGCGCGCGAAAGCTCGGCGAGTACCAGCTGACATTGGTGCGCAGGTTGCGCTCCCAGTAGCCGTCGCGCGAGGCGATGAGGGCCCGCTCCATGCGGCCGACGCCCGCGGCGTCGGCGTCACGGGCACTGTCGGCATGCGGCGCGCTTCCCGCCTCGCGTTGGCCCCGGTCCATGGCGCGAATCTAGCGCCGCCGCTGCCGATGCGGCAGGCGGGAAATACGCACGCGAAGCGGTGGCGCCGGATCCACGGCGTTCGAGAACAAATGCGCGCCCGCCCCGCTCTTGATGCAGGTCGCCATTCCAAAACACAGGTGGTTACCGATAGGCTCTCGGCACTCTGCGATGCGTGCATGAAGTTCGTTGTGTTGCCGCTTCGGGGGACTGAATGCAGTAGGCAACCAACGAATCAGAAAGGCCTTGTCATGCCGTTCCATCGCCTCCGTTCCTGCCTGGCCGCGCTGGCCGTCATGTGCAGCAGCGCAGCTTTCGCCGCACCGCCCTCCGTGGCCGGCGCCGAGCTGACCGAGCTGCGCACCGCCTTCAACGAAGGCGACCGCATCGGCACGCTGCACGCGGGCGCGGATTGCGCCAGCGCCGCCGATCGCGAGTGGAGTCAGCTCATCCGCCAGCGCATCGAGGCCGAAGTGCCGCAGGTGTTCCGCGAGGAGCTCGCCCGCCTGCAGGCCGCGTCGCCCGGCGGCGCGCAAGCCGCGCCGCTGAAGGTGCAGGCCTTCCTCAACAACATCGAGGTCGACCTGTGCCAGGCCTCCGCGGGTGCCTGGCAAGGCGGCTTTTACGTGCAGCTGGGGTGGCAGATGGTCGCGCCGGACACCGGCAAGGTGGTCTACCAGGCGTCGACCGAAGGCGCGTACTCGCTGGCCGCGCCGCAGCGCATCAGCACCGCGGCCGGGCTGCGCCAGGCCGTCGGCGTCGCGGTGCGCAACCTGATGAGCGACCGGCGCTTCGCCGCGGCGCTGCAGCAGGATTCGCAGCGTCGCTTCGCGCTCGCCGCGCCGATCTGATCCCATGAAGGAGGCCGCACCGGCGAGGGTGCGGCCTGAGGCGGGAATCGCCTACTTGGCGGCGGTGGCCGTGGTCAGTCCGGTGGCGTCGTTGCGGGCGGTCGACGGGGCGCTGGCGTCCCACTGCTTGGCCAGATCGAGCAGCCTCTCGAAGGCGGCGCCTTCGTTGAGCAGCGCGGTCTTGGTCTTGTTGTCGAGCGGCTGCTCGATGCCGAATTCGTCGCGCGGCATCGTGTCGTTGCGCACCGCCTTCATGACGCGCTTGATCTCGGCAGCGGCATGCATCGGCGTCTGCAGCAGCACCAGCTTCTTCATGCCGTCCGGGTTGTTCGGCACGTGGCACTGGAAGCACTGGCCGTCACGCAGTCGCAGCGCGAGGTTCTTGTAGGCCGTGTCGAGCTTGCCGATGTACGGATTGTCGGCGCGCAGCAGCCCGTCGAACACCGTCACCGCCGGCTGGCTCTTGCCGGTTGCATCCGTCCACATCCACTTGCCGTCGAAGGCGGCCTGCTCCACGTGCGTGTTGACCTGCACCGGCGGGGTGGTCCCCCACACGGTGAACTGGGCGACCTTGACCTTGTCGGCCTTGGTGTCCCACCACAGGATGATCTCGTTGGCCTTCTCGTACATCGACCATTTCTCGGCCTCGTGCCAGAACGGATAGGGAAACTGGCCGGGCGAGAGGCGGTTGCGGAAGGCGGTCTGCAGGCGGATCTGGTAGAGGCCTTCGCGCTCCACGTGCACGACGCTGTACTTTCCGTTGAACATGAACAGCGGCACGTACATGCCGGCGAGCACGTCCGGGCCGAATTGCGTCAGCTTGCTTTCCTTCAGCGTGAGCTTGGGGTCCTTCTGACGGCCCCACAGCACGAAGTCGAGCAGGCTGCGCTTCAACTGCGAGTCCATGAACAGTCCCTTGCGGCAGGCGTCGAAGGCGGCCTGGTCGCCGGGATCGGCCGCCGGACACAGCTGCGCCATGTCGGCGGCCAGGGCGGCGGCGACCTTCTCGACGCGCAGTCGCGCGGCATCGTCGCCGGGCGCCGCGGGCGTCGTGGACCAGGCGGGCGCCATGACAGTGGCGCACCAGGCCAGCGTGCTGGCCTGCAAGAGCTTGCTGAGCTTCATGGGGTGGAACTCTCTGATGGTTTGGTTATGTTTTCTGCGACGCCGGTGGTCGGGGCGTTTCACCGGGGCGCAGCTCTCGGGGACACAACACCCGCGGGCTGCCGGCTTGACGGGCCGGACGCCGCGCGGACGGACGGGCTCAACCGATGATGCGGCCGGTGCGGTCGATCGCGACCACGTCGACGAACTTCGAGCCGTGCGGGCTCTGCGGCGAGAACTTCGCGCGGTAGCCGCCGAGGTCGACGTTCAGGTCCGAAAGGGCCTCGCGGAAGCGGGCCCGGCTGATGACGCCGCCCTTTTGCGCGAGCCGGGCCGCTTCGACTGCGACACGGCCGGCGATGTAGCCCTCGAGGCTGGTAAATCCCATGCGCGCGTTCTTGTCGTAGGCGGCCAGGTCTTCCTGGCAGCGCTTGACGACGGTGGCGGCGACGGCGTTGGGCCGCGGCACCACCTGGCTCATGATGATGCTCTGCCCCTTGCCGACCATGTCGTCGATCAGTTCCTGGCCGGCGAAGGACGATGAGAAGTAGAAGCCCGGGTACCTGGCCGCGGCCATCTTCTCGACGATGGCCGAGACGGGACCGGCGTTGGTGGTGAACAGCACGCAGTCCAGGCGTGCGGCAAGCAGCTTCTCGATCTCGGCGTCGAAGGACTTGGTGTTGCGATCGATGGGCACCGACACGGTGAGCTTCAGTCCTACGGCATCGAGCGCAGCCGTCATCGCAGCCTGGTTGGCGGCCGACGTGTCCTTGAGGTACACGTAGCCCACGCGCTGCATGTTGAACTCCTTCACGTACGAGATCATGCGGCGGTACTCGTCCGCATAACCCGATCGCACGTGGTAGGCCATCGTCAGCTTGTCGCTGCGGATGCCCATGTTGCCGCTGGCGGTGCCCAGCATCACGATCTTGGCCTCCTCGACCATCGGCAGCACCGTCTCCGCCGCCGCGCCGCTGGTGAGGCCGACCAGCGCGACCACCCCCTGGTCGATCAGCGTCTTGACGTTGGCCTTGCAGCGGTCCTTGACGCCGCCGTCGTCGAGCGTCACCAGCTCGAAGCGTGGCCCTTTTGCATCGGCCCGCGACGCCGCGGCGAAGGCGGCGGCGATGCCGTCTCGCACGTCCTTGCCGTAGCCGGCCTGGCCGCCCGACAACGAGGCGGACTGACCGAACTTGATCACGGGTTGTTGTGCCAGAACGGCGGGGCTGAGGCCGGCAGCAAACAGCGCCGTGCCTCCGAAGACCACGTCTCTACGATTCACGAACTTCCTCCCGGACAGCGCCCTGGCGGGCGTGCCGAAGTTTCATTCCGGCGTCTTCAGCGATGAGCGACGCCGGCCCCAACGGCCGGGTGCAGTGTCCACCTGCACTCCTGCGCGCGCGGACGATAGCGGGTTTTGGTGAACCGTAACTGACGCTGTTACAACCGTTTTCAATTGCGAACGCGGATGGGCGGCCAGTCTGTCGATAGGCATTCTGGGAAGCTTCGCCCGGCGCATGGCGATGACTTTCCATCGCCATCAGCCGATGGGCGCCGACACCGAGCGACAGCACGCCGCGTGCAGGATTCACGCCCTCCCTAGAATGCTCCGCTTCGCCTTCGAAGCACCATCTCCATGACCTCCGGTCTGATCCGCATTCGCGGAGCCCGCCAGCACAACCTGAAGAACCTCGACCTGGACATCCGCACCGGCGAGATGACGGTGGTGACGGGTCCCAGCGGCTCGGGCAAGTCGAGCCTGGTGTTCGACACGCTCTATGCGGAAGGACAGCGGCGCTACGTCGAGACCTTCAGCGCCTATGCGCGTCAGTTCCTCGACCGCATGGACCGGCCGGCGGTGGACCGCGTCGACGGTGTGCCGCCCGCCATTGCCATCGACCAGACCAATCCGGTGCGCACGTCGCGCTCGACCGTCGGCACGATGACCGAGCTCAACGACCACCTGAAGCTGCTGTATGCCCGCGCCGCCGAGCTGTTCGACCGTCAGACGGCCAGGCGCGTGCGCCACGACTCGCCGGAGACCATCTACGCCGAGCTGCTCGAGCGCACCCGCGAGCACGATCCGCGCCTCGCGGTCACCTTCCCGGTCGAGTTGCCCGCCAGCGTGACGGCCGACGAGGTGGAGCAGTGGCTCGCGGCCAGCGGCTTCACGCGCGTGCAGGCCGAGCGCGAGGTCGCATCGCCGACCGGCCCGCGCAAGATGCTCGACGTGGTCGCCGACCGCTTCCGCCTGCAGAACACCGAGAAGGCGCGCGCCGTCGAGGCGATCGAGGTGGCCCTCAAGCGCGGCAGCGGCCGCGTCAACGTCTACGTGCTGGCCGAGGCCGGCGAGCCCGGACTGTGGCGCTTCTCCACCGGCCTGCACTGCCCCGAGAGCGACATCCGCTACAGCGATCCGCAGCCGGCGCTGTTCTCATTCAACTCCGCGATGGGCGCCTGCGAGACCTGCCGGGGCTTCGGCCGCGTGATCGGCGTCGACTACGGGCTCGTCATTCCCGACCACCGCAAGACGCTGCGCTCGGGCGCGATCAAGCCCATGCAGACGCCGGCCTGGAAGGAGTGCCAGGACGATCTCCTGAAGTACGGCGGCGAGGCCGGCATCCCGCGCGACACGCCGTGGTCGCAGCTCACGCAGGCGCAGCGCGACTGGGTCATCCACGGCTCGCCGCACTGGAACGGCAACTGGAACAAGCAGTGGTACGGCGTCAAGCGCTTCTTCGAGTACCTCGAGTCGAAGGCCTACAAGATGCACATCCGCGTGCTGCTGTCCAAGTACCGCAGCTACACGCCGTGCACGGTGTGCGGCGGCGCCCGGCTGAAGACCGAGGCGCTGCTGTGGCGCCTGGGCTCCCGGGCCGACGCCGACGCGGTGTTGCTGCCGCACGAGCGCTTCCTGCCGGCGGGGGTGGCGTGGACGCGCGGGCAGCTCGAGGCGATGCCCGGCCTGACGGTGCACGACCTGATGCTGATGCCCATCCTGCGCATCCGCCGCTTCTTCGATGCACTGTCGCTGCCCAGCACCATGCTGGACGAGGCGCTGAAGCTGCTGCTCGACGAGATCCGCACGCGGCTGAAGTACCTGTGCGATGTCGGCCTCGGCTACCTCACGCTCGACCGGCAGAGCCGCACGCTGTCCGGCGGCGAGGTGCAGCGCATCAACCTGACCACCGCGCTCGGCACCTCGCTGGTGAACACCATGTTCGTGCTCGACGAACCCAGCATCGGCCTGCATCCGCGCGACATGAACCGCATCGTCGAGGCGATGCACCGCCTGCGCGATGCCGGCAACACGCTGGTCGTCGTCGAGCACGACCCGGCGGTGATGCTGGCCGCCGATCGCCTGATCGACATGGGACCCGGTCCCGGCGAGCGAGGCGGCAACATCGTCTTCGACGGCACGCCGGATGCCATCCGCCACGCCGACACGCTGACCGGTGCCTACCTCGGTGCGCGAAAGCACGTCGGCATGGGCATCAAGCGCATGGTCACGCCGACGACGCCGCGCCTCATCGTGGAAGGCGCGCGCGACCACAACCTGAAGGGCATCACGGTCGAGTTCCCGCTGCAGCACCTGGTCTGCGTGACCGGAGTGTCCGGCTCGGGCAAGAGCACGCTGATGCAGGACGTCGTGTTTCCGGCGCTGGCCCGCCATTTCGGCAAGCCCACCGAAACGCCCGGCGCGCACGACCGCCTGCTGGGCGCCGACTGGCTCACCGACGCGGTCTTCGTCGACCAGTCGCCGATCGGCAAGACGGCGCGCTCCAATCCGGCGAGCTATGTCGGCGCCTTCGACGAGATCCGCCGCCTGTTCGCCGACGCGCCGCTGGCGACGCAGCGCGGCTACGGCGCCGGCATGTTCAGCTTCAACGCTGGCGACGGCCGCTGTCCGACCTGCGGCGGCTCGGGCTTCGAGCACGTCGAGATGCAGTTCCTGTCCGACGTGTACCTGCGCTGCCCCGACTGCGACGGCCGGCGCTACCGGGCCGAGATCCTCGACGTGAAGATCTCGCGCCGCGCGGGCACGGAGATGCGCGACCTGTCGATCGCCGACGTGCTGGAGCTCACCGTCAGCGAGGCCGTGCAGCTGTTCGCCGGCGACCGCGACGTGGTGCGCACGCTGCAGCCCATCGTCGACGTCGGGCTCGAGTACGTGAAGCTCGGCCAGCCGGTGCCCACGCTGTCGGGCGGCGAAGCGCAGCGCCTGAAGCTGGCAGGCTTCCTCGCCGAAGCGGCCAGGAACGGCAGCACGAGCCGCCAGCCGCTGGCGCGCAAGGGCACGCTGTTCATGTTCGACGAGCCGACCACCGGCCTGCACTTCGACGACATCGCCAAGCTGATGCGCGCCTTCCGCAAGCTGCTCGACGCGGGCCACTCGCTGATCGTCATCGAGCACAACCTCGACGTCATCCGGGCCTGCGACTGGCTCGTCGACCTCGGCCCCGAAGGTGGCGAAGGCGGCGGCGAGATCGTCTGCAGCGGCACGCCGGAGGAAGTGAAGCGCCACCCGAGTTCGCACACCGGCAAGGCGCTCGCCGAATACGACCTGGCGCTCGGCATCGACGGCGTCCCCGCGGAAGAGGGGCGCCCGCTGCAGAGCCTGGTCAAGCAGGCGCGCGACGAGCGGCGGGTGAGCGAGCAGGTGATCCGCATCGTCAATGCGCGCGAGCACAACCTGCGCTCGCTCGACGTGAGCATCCCGCGCGGGCAGTTCAGCGTGATCACCGGCGTGTCGGGCTCGGGCAAGAGCACGCTGGCCTTCGACATCCTGTTCAACGAGGGACAGCGGCGCTACCTCGAGTCGCTGAACGCCTACGCGCGCAGCATCGTCCAGCCGGCGGGGCGGCCCGAGGTGGACGCGGTGTACGGCATTCCGCCGACGGTGGCGATCGAGCAGCGGCTGTCGCGCGGCGGCCGCAAGAGCACGGTGGCCACCACCACCGAGGTGTGGCACTTCCTGCGCCTGCTGTACGTCAAGCTCGGCCTGCAGCACTGCGTGAAGGACGGCTCGCCGGTCAAGCCGCAGAGCGCCGAGAGCATCGCCGCGCAACTGATCCGCGACCACAAGGGCGAGCACGTCGGGCTGCTGGCGCCGCTGGTCGTCAACCGCAAGGGCGTGTACACCGACCTTGCCAGATGGGCCAAGGCACGCGGCCACAGCCACCTGCGCGTCGACGGGGAGTTCACCAGCGTCGATCCGTGGCCGCGGCTCGACCGCTTCAAGGAGCACACGCTGGAGCTGCCGGTCGGCGACCTGGTCGTGAGTCCCGACACCGAGGCGGAGCTGCGCGCGATGCTGGCCAAGACCCTGGAGCTCGGCAAGGGCGTGATGCACCTCCTGGCGCCGCTCGACGGGCTGCACGGCGCCATGCTGGGCGACGGGCCCACGGCGCACATCGGCACGGTGAAGGTGTTCTCGACCAAGCGCGCCTGCCCGGCCTGCGGCACCAGCTACCCGGAGCTGGACCCGCGCATGTTCAGCTACAACAGCAAGCACGGCTGGTGCACCACCTGCGTCGGCACCGGCCTCGCGCTGACGCGCGAGCAGCGCAAGGCGTACGACGATTCCCAGCGCGACAGCGACGACAAGGGCCGCGAGCAGAGCTTCCCGTCGGAGGAGACCGAGGTCGAGGGCGTGGTCGACGAGCCGTGTCCCGACTGCGGCGGCACGCGGCTCAACCCGGTGTCGCGCGGCGTCACCTTCGACGGTCATTCCATCGCGTGGATCGCGCAATGGTCGGTGTCCGATGCGCGCAAGTGGATCGAGTCGCTGCAGCTCATCGGCCGCGATGCCGACATCGCGCGCGACGTGATCACCGAGATCCACAGCCGGCTCGAGTTCCTCGAGGAAGTGGGGCTGGGCTATCTCACGCTCGACCGCGCCGCGCCCACGCTCAGCGGCGGCGAGGCACAGCGCATCCGTCTCGCCGCGCAGCTCGGCAGCAACCTGCAGGGCGTGTGCTACGTGCTCGACGAACCGACCATCGGTCTGCATCCGCGCGACAACCAGATCCTGCTCGATGCGCTGCACAAGCTCGGCGAGAAGGGCAACACGCTGGTCGTCGTGGAGCACGACGAGGACACCATCCGGCGCGCCGACCACATCATCGACATCGGTCCGGGCGCGGGCAAGCGCGGCGGCACGCTGGTCGCGCAGGGCACGGCCTCGGAGCTGGCTTCGCATGCGGCCTCGGTGACCGGCCGCTTCCTCGCTTCGCCGCTGGTGCACCCGTTGCAGAAGCGCCGGGCGGTCGAGCCGGACACGCCACGGTTGTCGCTGGTGGCCGCTTCGCTGCACAACCTGCAGCAGGTGCAGGTCGACGTGCCCCTGAAGCGGCTGGTCGCGGTCACCGGCGTCAGCGGCTCGGGGAAGTCCACGCTTGCGCGCGACGTGCTGCTCTCCAACCTGCAGTTCATCAATACCCGCGGCGCCAAGCCGAGCTGGCAGGGCTGCGACGCGATCACCGGGTGGCAGCAGATCGATCGCGTGCTCGAGGTCGACCAGACGCCGATCGGCAAGACGCCGCGCTCGTGTCCGGCCACCTACATAGGCTTCTGGGACATGATCCGCCGGCTCTTCTCCGACACGCTGGAAGCAAAGGCACGCGGCTACGCGCCGGCGCGCTTCTCGTTCAACACCGGCGAGGGCCGCTGCCCGGCCTGCGAAGGGCAGGGCGTGCGCACCATCGAGATGAGCTTCCTGCCCGACGTCAAGGTGCCATGCGACGTGTGCCACGGCCAGCGCTTCAATGCCGAGACGCTGGCGGTGAGCTGGCGCGGCAAGAGCATCGGCGATGTGCTGCGCATGGAGGTCGATGAAGCGGTGGAGTTCTTCGCCTCCATGCCCTCCATCTCGCACCCGCTGCAGCTGCTGAAGGACGTCGGCCTCGGCTACCTGACGCTCGGCCAGCCGTCGCCGACGCTGTCGGGCGGCGAGGCGCAGCGCATCAAGCTGGTCACCGAGCTGACGAAGGTGCGCGACGACGTCACGCGGCGCGGCAACAAGGCGCCCCACACGCTGTATGTGCTCGACGAGCCGACGGTGGGCCTGCACATGGCCGATGTCGAGAAGCTGATCCGCGTGCTGCATCGCCTGGTCGACGGCGGTCACAGCGTGGTTGTCATCGAGCACGACCTGGACGTCGTCGCCGAGGCCGACTGGATCATCGATCTCGGCCCCGAAGGCGGCGTTCGCGGCGGCAGCGTCGTCGCCGAGACGACCCCGGAAGGCTTGGTCAATTGCGCCGCCAGCCACACCGGTGCCGCACTGCGGCCGGTGCTGGCGCGCGCGGGCGGCGGCGGGCCGGCCCCGCGCACCTTGCCGGCCCATGCGCTGGCGAACGGACCCTCATCCGGGAGCGAGCGATGACGCCGATCGCCGAGTACCAGGGCGTGGACGAGGCCCGCTTCCGCTCGGAGATCGAGCCGCTGGCCCGGCCCGCCGTGCTGCGCGGCCTGGTGCGGCACTGGCCCGCGGTGGCGCAGGCGTGCCAGTCGCCGGCGGCGTTCTGCCGCTATCTGGGCACTTTCGACAACGGCCAGCCGGTCGACGCCATCCTGCTGCCGCCGCGGGAGAAGGGGCGCATCTTCTACAACGAGGCGATGGACGGCTTCAACTTCGCACGCAACCGCGTGCCGCTGTCGGCCATCGTCGATCAGCTCTCTCGCTACGCGCACTTCGACGAGCCGCCCTCCGTCGCGGTGCAGAGCACGCCGATTCCCGACTGCCTGCCCGGCTTCGTTGCGCAGAACCCGCTGCCGCTGCTCGATCCTTCCGTCGTGCCGCGGCTGTGGATGGGCAACCGCGTCATCGTGCCCGCGCATTTCGACGAGTCGCAGAACGTCGCCTGCGTCGTCGCCGGACGGCGGCGCTTCACGCTGTTCCCGCCAGAGCAGATCGGCAACCTGTACATCGGTCCGCTCGATCACGCGCCGACCGGCACGCCGATCAGCATGGTCGACCTGGCCGCACCCGACCTCGAGCGCCATCCGCGCTTTGCCCAGGCATTGGCCGCGGCTCAGGTGGCCGAGCTCGAGCCCGGCGATGCGCTGTTCATTCCGACGCTGTGGTGGCATCACGTGGCCTCGCTCGACAGGAGGCTCAACGTGCTCGTCAACTACTGGTGGAAGGGCTCGCTCGGCGCCGTGGATTCGACCGCGTCGGTGTTCGGCTCTCTGCTGCACGCCATGCTGCACGTCCGTTCGCTGCCGCCCGAGCTGCGCCGCGCCTGGCAGGCCGTCTTCGTCCACTATGTCTTCGATGCCGATCCGGCGGAGCACATCCCGGCGCCGCATCGCGGGCTGCTGGGTCCCCTCACGCCCGAGCGGGCCGAGCAGCTGCGCCAGCGGCTGATCGCCACGCTGCAGCGTTGAATCAGGGCTTGCGAGGGGCCACAAGCGGCGAGTGGCGGCGGATGATCGACGGCGCCCGCCGCTGTGTGCGGGCGCGGAAGGCTCGGTCATGCAGCTCGACACGTCTCATCCGGCGACCGCCAGCCCGGCGCGTCCCGACAAGATCGTCAGTGCCGCCGAAGCGGTGCGGCTGATCCACGACGGCGACACCGTCGCCACGGGCGGCTTCGTCGGCATCGGCTTTCCCGAAGGCGTGGCGGTCGCGCTGGAAGAGCGCTTCCTTGCCGCGCAGGCTGACGCTGGCCTCGGCTCACCGCGCAACCTGACGCTGGTCTACGCCGCCGGTCAAGGCGACGGCAAGGAACGCGGCCTGAACCACTTCGGCCACGCCGGCCTGGTCAAGCGCGTGGTCGGCGGCCACTGGGGGCTGGTGCCCAAGCTTCAGGCGCTGGCCGTTGGCAACGAGATCGAGGCCTACAACCTCCCGCAGGGCGTCATCGCGCATCTGTTCCGCGACATCGCCGCCGGCAAGCCCGGCACGTTGAGCCGCGTGGGCCTGGGCACCTTCGTGGACCCACGACACGGCGGCGGCAAGGTCAACGGGCGCACCGAGGAAAACCTGGTGCGGCTGATGGAGATCGACGGCGAGGAGGTGCTGTTCTACAAGGCGTTTCCCATCCAGGTGGGAATCGTCCGAGCGACCACGGCAGACCCCGATGGCAACCTGACGATGGAGCGCGAGGCGCTGACGCTGGAAGCGCTCGCCATCGCGATGGCGGCGCACAACAGCGGGGGCATCGTCATCGCGCAGGTGGAGCGCATCGCCGAGCGCGGCTCGCTGAATCCGCGCCAGGTCAAGATTCCCGGCGTGCTGGTCGACTGCGTGGTGCTGGCGGAAAAGCCCGAGCACCACATGCAGACCTTTGCCACGCCGTACAGCGCGGCCTTCGCCGGCGAGATCCGCGTGCCGATGAACACGCTGCCGGCGCTGCCGCTCACCGAACGCAAGGTCATCGCTCGCCGCGCTGCGCTGCAGCTCACGCGCAACGCCGTCGTCAATCTCGGCATCGGCATGCCCGAAGGCGTGGCTGACGTGGCGGCCGAGGAGCGAATCATCGACCTGCTGACGCTGACCGCCGAGCCCGGGGTGATCGGCGGCATCCCGGCCAGCGGGCTCAACTTCGGCGCAGCGGTCAACACGCAGGCCATCATCGACCAGCCCAGCCAGTTCGACTTCTACGACGGCGGCGGCCTCGACCTCGCGGTGCTGGGGCTGGCGCAGGTCGACCAGCACGGCAACCTCAACGTGAGCAAGTTCGGCCCTCGGCTCGCCGGCGCCGGCGGCTTCATCAACATCAGCCAGAACGCCAAGGCCGTGGTGTTCGTGGGCACCTTCAACGCCTGCGGGCTGAGCACCCGCATTGAAAACGGCCGGCTGGTCATCACGAGCGAGGGCACGAACACCAAGTTCGTCCGCGAAGTCGAGCACCGCACCTTCAGCGGCGACCTGGCCCGGCAACGCGGCCAGCCGGTGCTGTACGTCACCGAGCGCTGTGTATTCCGCCTGGCCGATGCCGGCCTCGAGCTGATCGAGATCGCGCCGGGCATCGACCTGGAGCGCCACATCCTGCAGCAGATGGAATTCACGCCCGCGATCAGCGCGCAGCTGCGGCTGATGGAGACCGCGCTGTTCCGCGAAGCGACGCTGGACCTGCGCGAGCGCATGCTCGCGCTGCCGCTGTCCAGTCGCATCGAGCTGGATCCGCGCAGCGGCCTGTTGTTCATCAACTTCGAGGGCCTGGCGGTCAACAGCGAGCAGGACGTCGCCGACATCGAAGCCGAGGTGGAGCGGCGGGTGAAGCCGCTGGGCCACCGCGTGCAGGTGGTCGTCAACTACGACCACTTCAGCATCCTGCCGGACCTGATGGACGCGTATGCCGCCATGGTGCAGCGGCTGACGCGGCGGTACTACGACAAGGTGACGCGGTATGCGGCCAGCGGGTTTGTGAAGGCGCGGCTGGCGGGAGGATGAACGGGGATCACCGAAGGCGCTGCCGGACCCGCCACCCCAGCAGCAGCGCGATCACGACCGCGTACACGGCGACCTCGGCGAAGTTGTTCTTCGCCGCGCGCATCCAGAAGAAGTGCAGCAGACCCAGCAGCGCGATGGCGTACACGGTCTTGTGCAGCAGCTGCCAGCGCCTGGCGCCCAGCGCCTTCACCGCGCGGTTGAACGACGTGGCGGCCAGCGGCAGCATCAGCAGGAAGGCCGCGAAGCCCACCAGCGCGAAGGGCCGCTTCGGGATGTCCTTGACGATCGCCTGCAGCTCGAAGCCCATGTCGAGCCATGCGTACGCAAGGAAGTGCAGCACGACGTAGAAGAACGCGAACAGGCCCAGCATGCGGCGAAAGCGCGCCAGCGCCGCCTGCCCGGTCCACTGGCGCAGCGGCGTGACCGCCAGCGTGATGCACAGGAAGCGCAGCGTCCAGTCGCCGGTGGCGCGGATCAGCGTCTCGGCCGGATTGGCGCCCAGCGAATCGGTCCAGGCGCCGTGGAAGAGCGAGGCGAACGGCAACAGGCACAGCAGGAACACCATCGGCTTGGCCGACGGGTGCAGCAGCAGCGTTTTGGCGCGCGCGGGAGCGGCGGGTTTCAGCACGGCGGACACGGCCACTCCGTCAGAAGTGCTTCGCCAGGTCCATGCCGGCGTACAGCTGGCCGACCTGGGACTCGTAGCCGTTGAACATCAGCGTCGCACGCTTCTTCTGGAACAGGCCGTCCTCGCCGATGCGGCGCTCGGTGGCCTGGCTCCAGCGCGGATGGTCGACGGTGGGATTCACGTTGGAATAGAAGCCGTATTCCTGCGGGCCGGCGACGACCCAGCTGGTGCGGGGCTCCTTTTCGACGAAGCGGATCTTCACGATCGACTTGCCGCTCTTGAAGCCGTACTTCCACGGCACCACCACGCGCACCGGTGCGCCGTTCTGGTTGGGCAGCACTTCGCCGTACAGGCCGAAGCCCAGCAGCGTGAGCGGGTGCATCGCCTCGTCGAGGCGCAAGCCCTCGACGTAAGGCCAGTCGAGCACCCGTGAGCCGACATACGGCATGGTCTTCGGATCGGCCAGCGTGACGAACTGGACGAACCGGGCGTTCCCGGTGGGCTCGACCCGCTTGATCAGCTCGGCCAGCGAATAGCCGATCCAGGGGACCACCATCGACCAGCCCTCGACACAACGCAGCCGGTAGATGCGCTCTTCCTGCGGCGCGAGCTTGAGCAGCTCGTCGATGTCGTACACCTTGGGCTTCTTGATCTCGCCTTCGACGGACACGGTCCACGGGCGGGTCTTCAGCGTGTGGGCGTTGCGCGCCGGGTCGGACTTGTCGGTGCCGAATTCGTAGAAGTTGTTGTAGCCGGTCACGTCCTTGTACGGCGTGGGCTTTTCCATCGTCAGCGCGCCCGCAACGGCGGTGCGCACGCCGGGCAGAGCGGCCAGCTTGCCGGGGCGGGCGGCCTGCGCGAAGGCGTCGCGCGACGCCCAGGGCGCCAGCGAGCCGGCGGCCAGCAGGGCCAGCAGGCGGCGGCGGTCCTCGTAGACCTCGCGTGGCGTGATCTCGGCCGAGGCAAGGCAATAGGCGCGGTCTTTGTGAAAGTGCATGGCGGGGGTCCGGAAGGGGCGCCAAGCTCAGTCGGTGCGCCCGCGCCGATCTTACGGACCAGGGCTTGCCCCTACACGACGTCGCCGAAGTCGGTCGGCTCGAACAGCCTCAGCGAGCTCTTGGACACCCGCTCGCGGAAGCTCTTGCGCGCGAACAGCTTGGCTTGCGCCTCGCCGGGCAGGTCGGTGATGTTGATGATGTTCTTGACGATCAGCGTGTCGATGACGTCCTCGATGACGCGCACGAAGTCGGCATCGAGGCGGCTGAAGTCCTGGGGATTCTGCGGCGCCCGGCCGCCGAGGAAGGCCAGCACTTCGGGATGCCGCTCGTCGACGAATTCGGGCGCTTGCGGGCTGCGTTCGCGATGCAGGCTTTCGATGCGGCCTTCGGCGTTGCGCGCTACGTACGGCATGTCGGAACGTCGGAGTCGAGTTGGCGGTCACTATACGCCGCAACCCACGCCGGATCAGAGCTCGCCGTACGAATGCAGCCCGGACAGGAACATGTTCACGCCCAGGAAGGCAAAGGTCGTGACCGCCAGGCCCGTCAGCGCCCACCAGGCGGCCACCGGTCCGCGCAGGCCCTTCATCAGGCGCATGTGCAGCCAGGCCGCGTAGTTCAGCCACACGATCAGCGCCCAGGTCTCCTTGGGGTCCCAACTCCAGTAGCCGCCCCAGGCCTCCGCGGCCCAGAACGCACCGAGGATGGTCGCGATCGTGAAGAAGGCGAAGCCGACGGCGATCGACTTGTACATCACGTCGTCGAGCACCTCGAACGCCGGCAGCCGCTCGGCGATCCGCCGGCGCGCCAGCAGGATGCCGCCGACGATCAGCGCCGCGCTGCCGAAATACACCGCC
Organism: Piscinibacter sp. XHJ-5; assembly: GCF_029855045.1. GTDB lineage: Bacteria > Pseudomonadota > Gammaproteobacteria > Burkholderiales > Burkholderiaceae_C > Albitalea. Next base: position 6,021,767 of record NZ_CP123228.1, on the reverse strand, counting down.
CAGTAGCTGCTGATCGCCTCGATCGGGTTCTTGCGGAAGACCACCGGCTCCAGGCACAGCACCATGCCCAGCACGAACAGCGGCGCGAGCTTCAGCCAGTGGCCTTCGGCCGCATGCCGCTTCACCAGGTACGAGAACGCCACCATGGCCGACAGGGCGAACGAGCCGTAGCCGATGAAATTGGCGGGCACGTGCAGCTTCATCCACCAGCTCTGCAGCGCCGGCACCAGCGGCTGGATCTCGTGCGCCTCACGCTCCACCGTGTACCAGAGCAGGAAGCCGACGGCGGCGCTGACCACCAGCATCACGAAGGCGCCCAGCGAGCGCGTGGCGTAGTGCTGCTCGTAGTAGAGATAGAACAGGGTCGTCAGCCAGCAGAACAGCACGAACACCTCGTACAGGTTGCTGACAGGGATGTGGCCGACATCGGGCGCGATCTGGTGGCTTTCGAACCAGCGCACCAGCGTCCCGGTGAGTGCCATGAACACCGCGACCCAGGCGATGCGCGAGCCCAGGCGCACGGCGGCGTTGTCCTCGACCTTCGCGAGGAAGCCGATCCAGTAGAAGGCAGTGCTCATGAAGAACAGCACGCTCATCCAGAGGATGGCGCTCTGGCTCGACAGGAAGTATTTCAGCAGGAAGACGTTGTCGGCCTGCGCGAGGTCGGCGCCGAAGGCATCCACGCTGCGGCTGTAGAGCGCGATGGCCAGCAGCGAGGCGGCGCCCACGGCGATCATCAGCAGGCGCAGCCTGCCCCAGAACCAGCCCAGCGCCACGACGACAGGAATCGTTCCGACCAGGATGGCTTGCTCGTAGCCGTCCATCGCGGCCTGGTAGCGGCGAAAGGCGTAAGCGCCGCCGGTGATGACCAGCGCGGCGAACAGCCAGTCGAAGACGGTGCGGCCGGAGAACCAGCCGGGACGGCCGAGGGCGAGGGTGGTGGTGTTCATGAAGCCTCCGACGGGCCGCGTTCACGGTGGGAGATGTCCAGACGCACGGCGGGGTGGGCGGGCTGGCCGAGGATGGCCTGCTTGAGCCATTCGAATTCCGCGTCGGCGTCCATCGTGCGGCGCGTGGACGACAACGCGGTGGTGATGTGCGCGGCACCGTCGGCTTCGGGTGAGATCCACACCCACAGGCGGCGCTCGCGGATGTAGAGCATCGCGAACACACCGACGATCAGCAGTACCGCGCCGAGATAGACCAGTGTCTTGCCGGGTGCGCGCGCCACCTGGAACACGCTGGCCTGCTTCTGCGTGAAGTCGGTCAGCTCCAGCAGCACCGGCGCTGGATAGAAGTAGCTCTCCGACAGCGCCAGCACGGCCTGGGTCATGAAGGCCTGCGTGGTCTCGCTGGGCTCCAGCGGGGACTGGGCGGCGCTTTCGCGCGCGAGGTTCATCAGCTCGAACAGGCTGCCGTTGAGGATGCGCAGCAGCACGTCGGAGATGCGGGCGCGCTCGCCTTCGGGCACGCTGGCTTCGAGAAAGTCGGAGATCGCCTGCAATCCGCCGGGGGGCTTCTGGCCCGGCTTGACCGACTCGGCGGCGGCGAACAGGGCGAGCACGCGAGACGCCGTGGCCTTGAGTTGTGGCGCCATCTGCGGCTTGTCGGCGGGCGTGGCAGCGCGCACGTAGCGCTCGGCGGCCTTGTCGCGCAGCGCAGGATTGCCCAGCGCCTCGCGCAGCCGTGACCAGCCGGCCAGGCTGCCCTGTTCGTCGGCCGGGATGCGCAGGTAGCGGAAGTTCTCGGCCGGCGTGTCGCGCACGCCGGCGAGGAAGACCTTCTGTCCGTCGATCTCCACCGGCAGCATGTAGTTGTTGAACTCACGCGCCTGGCCTGCCGCGTCGCGCAGCTTGTAGCTCACCGAGGGTCCGACGTTGCGCAGCTCCTTCTTGGTGCGCACCTTCGCGCCGGAGCCCAGGTGCTGCTGCAGCGAGCCGACCAGGTCGACCTTGCGCACGTCGGTGGAGGCGCCGCCGCCCGGCGCGCTGAAATTCTCCACATTGATGACGCGCAGGTTGGTGAACTCCAGCGTCAGCGTGTCGCGGCCGCCGGTGGATGCGTTGGTCAGCGTGGTGCTCGTGCCGACCACACCCTGCAGGTCGAAGGGCTCGCCGCCGGCACCCATCGGGATGGCGCGCAGCTTCAGCGCCGAGCCGCCATCCTCGAAGCCGCTCTGGTAGATCGCCACGCCGCGGTGGAAGGCCGGCTCGTTGACCTTCACGGTGGCCGTGATGGTCTGGCCGGTCTCCCGATCGTGGATGAGGATCTCGCTGGCGAACAGCTTGGGCATGCCGGTCGCGTAGTAGTCGACGATGAACTTCTTGAGCTCGACGTCGAATGGCAGCTCCTGCAGAACGAAGCCGTCCTGCATCCCGATCACCGCGACGCCCGAGCGGCCCTGCTCGGGCACCCGCAGGTTGGCGCGGAAGGTGGGTGTTGCCGGGCCGAGGCGGTGCGCCGCGGGAATGTCGCGAATGAAGCCGTCGCCGCTGAAGGCGGTCTTGCCCTGCAGCGCCATCTGTGCCCGCACGATCAGGTCGCCGTCGAGCAGGCCGCCGACGCAGACGAGCACGATGGCCGAATGCGCGGCGATGTAGCCCAGCTTGTTGGCCGCGCCGCGACGCGCGGCGATCATCGTGCCGTGCTCGCGCACCTGGACCTTGGCTTTCCAGCCGGCGCGCACCAGCAGACTGGACACCCGCTCGAACGCCGCCTCGCGGCTTTCGGCCGTCGTGCCCTGCCCCTTCAGGTGGAAGGCCTGCAGGCCCTGCTCGCGCAAGTGCTCCTTGTAGTGACGCAAGTCGTGCAGGATCTTCGGCGTGTTGCGGGCGATGCACAGGCTCGTCGACACGACCAGGAAGGTGAGGATGAGCAGGAACCACCAGGCGCTGTAGACGCCGGTGAGGCCGAGCGCGCGGTACACATCGGCCCAGAAGGGACCGAACTGGTTCACGTAGTTGCCGGCCGGCTCGTTCTGCTTGACGACGGTGCCGATGGTCGCGGCAATGCAGATCACCGTCAGCAGCGAGATCGCGAAGCGCATCGACGAGACCAGCTCGACGGTGTCGCGCAGCCAGCGCGATCGGGCGTGGACTTCGATGCCGGTCGTCGCAAGGCTCATGCTGGAAGTATCCGAGGGGCGGGGACCGCGCTGAAAGCGAAGAGGCCGGTGCTAGACCGGCCTCTTCGCCACAGGTTCAATGGGTTCAGCGCAGACCGGCGATGTAGTCGGCCACGGCCGAGATTTCCTTGTCGGTCATCTTCAGCGTGAGGCCATTCATCTGCGGGTTGTTGCGCACGCCGATGCGGAAGGCCTTGAGCTGGGTCTCGGTGTAGTCGGCATGCTGGCCTGCCAGGCGCGGGTACTGCGAGGGGATGCCGGCACCGCTGGGGCCATGGCAGCCGGCACAGGCGGCGATCTCGCGGTCGGGCAATCCGCCGCGGTAGATCTTCTCGCCCAGCGTGACCAGTTCCTTGTTCTTGGCGAAGCCCGGCTTGGCCTGCTTGCTCGCGTAGAACGCGGCCACGTTCTTCATGTCCTGCTCGGAAAGCTGCGAGGCGAAGCCCTTCATGATGGGGCTGGGCCGCTTGTCGCCCTTGAACTCGGTGAGCTGCTTGACCAGGTACTCCGGGTGCTGGCCCTGCAGGATGGGGTTGGCGGGAGCGCCGCGCGAGCCGTCGTTGGTGTGGCAGGAGACGCAGACCTCGTTCGACTTGGCCTGACCCTTCCCCAGATCGGGCTTGGCCGCGGCGGGAGCGGCGTCGGCGGCCGATGCGGTGGCGGCGAACGCGAGGAGCAAGAGGCCGGACAGCAGGCGGGCAGCGGACTTCATGTCGGATGGATTTCTCTGGTGCAAAACCCGGAGATTTTACAATGACCGCTTTGGGTGGCCTCATGACCGATCAAAACCAGCCACGCTCCGGCGATGCCACCGAATCCGAAGCGCCGGCCAGCGACGACAAGCTCGCATTGGCCTGGGCCCACACCGCGCGCTTCCTCACCACGGCCAGCCAGCTCGACCAGCTGCCGCCCACCGAGCTGCCCGAGATCGCCTTCGTCGGCCGCTCCAACGCCGGCAAGTCCACTGCGATCAACACGCTGACGCAGCAGAAGCGCCTCGCGTTCGCCTCCAAGACGCCTGGCCGCACGCAGCACATCAACTTGTTCGAGCTGGGTCCGAAGGGCGCACCCGACGCGCTGTTCGCCGACCTTCCCGGCTACGGCTACGCCACCGTGGCGCGCGACGCCAAGTTGCGGTGGCAGCGCGTGATGGCCGACTACCTCGAGGTGCGCCGCAGCCTGAGCGGCGTCGTGCTGCTCATCGACGCACGCCTCGGTTTCACCGAGCTCGACCGGCAGCTGCTCGCGTTCGTCGCGCCGCGCGTGGGCAACGGCTCAGTCAAGCTGCTGGTGATGCTCACCAAGGCCGACAAGCTGAACCGCAAGGAGTCGCGTGAAGCCCTGGCCGGGGCCCAGGACGCGCTGGGCGACATGACCACCGACGAGGCCGATGTCGGTGTCACGCTGTTCTCGGCGCTGAACAAGACCGGCGTCGGCGATGCCGCGATGGTGCTTCACGGCTGGACGCACTGATTCGCGCCGGCGATCCTGACCGCGCGTGCTCAGACCACCGTGTAGCGGCCGTCGAGTAGCGGCGCGGCCGAGCTCATGTGCTCGCGCAGCCGGGGGAAGAGATCGGAGGTGGACTCGCTGGCGTAGATGACGCCGGCACGGACCTCGGCCGAGTAGCCGACGTTGACGATGCACGCTGCCGAACCGCTGGAGTACTCGATCGCCTCCCGACCGATGAGCTGCGCCATCCACCCCTCGGAGGACTGCACGCAGCCATTGCTCACCCGCATCAGTTCGCTGTACGTCATCGCTGCACCCATCACCATGTCCGCGCTGCCAGTCTCGCGCGAGCGGTCTGGCCGGACCATCCCCGGACCGGGTGCCCTCCCCGCAATCGCGGGAGAGGATCGCGAAGCCCATGAAAAAGGGCTGCCGAAGCAGCCCTTTCGGATTGGCGCAGGCCGGACTTACATGTCCATGCCCATGCCGCCCATGCCGCCCATGCCGCCGGGCATGCCGCCCGCGGGCGCTTCGTCCTTCGGCGCCTCGGCCACCATGGCTTCGGTGGTGAGCATCAGCGAAGCGACCGAAGCGGCGTTCTGCAGCGCAGTGCGCGTCACCTTGGTCGGATCCAGGATGCCCATCTCGATCATGTCGCCGTAGGTGTCGTTGGCGGCATTGAAGCCGTAGTTGCCCTTGCCGGCCAGGACGGCGTTGACGACCACGCTCGGCTCGCCGCCGGCGTTGTAGACGATCTCGCGCAGGGGCGATTCGATCGCCTTGATCACCAGCTTGATGCCGGCGTCCTGGTCGGGGTTGTCGCCCTTGATGTCGCCGGCCGCCTGACGGGCGCGCAGCAGGGCCACGCCACCGCCGGCCACCACGCCTTCTTCCACCGCGGCACGCGTGGCGTGCAGGGCGTCTTCGACGCGGGCCTTCTTCTCCTTCATCTCGACTTCGGTGGCGGCACCGACCTTGATCACCGCCACGCCGCCGGCCAGCTTGGCCACGCGCTCTTGCAGCTTCTCGCGGTCGTAGTCGCTGGTGGCGTCCTCGATCTGAACGCGGATCTGCTTGACGCGCGACTCGATGTCGGCACCGGCGCCCGCGCCGTCGATGATGGTGGTGTTCTCCTTGCCCACCTCGATGCGCTTCGCCTGGCCCAGGTCAGCCAGCGCGACCTTCTCGAGCGTCAGGCCGACTTCTTCCGAGATGACCTTGCCGCCGGTCAGGATGGCGATGTCTTCCAGCATGGCCTTGCGGCGATCGCCGAAGCCCGGCGCCTTGACGGCGACCACCTTCAGGATGCCGCGAATGGTGTTGACCACCAGCGTGGCGAGCGCCTCGCCTTCGACTTCTTCGGCAACGATCAGCAGCGGACGGCCGGACTTGGCCACCTGCTCCAGCGTGGGCAGCAGGTCGCGGATGTTGCTGATCTTCTTGTCGTACAGCAGCACGAACGGGTTCTCGAGAACGGCCGACTGCTTTTCGGGGTTGTTGATGAAGTAAGGCGACAGGTAGCCGCGGTCGAACTGCATGCCCTCGACGACTTCGAGCTCGTTGTTCAGGCTCTTGCCGTCCTCGACGGTGATGACGCCTTCCTTGCCGACCTTGTCCATTGCCTCGGCGATGATCTGGCCGATCGACTCGTCGCTGTTGGCCGAAATGGAGCCGACCTGCGAGATCTCCTTGCTCGTCGTGGTGGGCTTCGACTGCTTCTTCAGCTGTTCGACGAGGATGGTGACGGCCTTGTCGATGCCGCGCTTCAGGTCCATCGGGTTCATGCCGGCGGCCACGTACTTCATGCCTTCGCGCACGATGGCCTGGGCCAGCACGGTGGCGGTGGTGGTGCCGTCACCGGCGTTGTCGCTGGTCTTGGAAGCGACTTCCTTGACCATCTGGGCGCCCATGTTCTGGAGCTTGTCCTTCAGCTCGATTTCCTTGGCGACCGACACGCCGTCCTTGGTGACGGTGGGGGCACCGAACGAGCGCTCGAGGACCACGTTGCGGCCCTTGGGGCCGAGGGTGACCTTGACGGCGTTGGCGAGGATGTTCACGCCTTCGACCATGCGAGCACGTGCTTCGCCGCCGAAGACAACGTCTTTTGCTGCCATGTTTTGTTCTCCGAATTCAGTTTGTTCAGGGGTTCGCGGATTCGCGGGAAGTGCCAGCCGGCTTACTTCTCGACGACGGCGAACAGGTCTTCTTCGCGCATCACCAGCAGTTCGTCGCCCTCGACCTTGACGGTCTGGCCGCTGTACTTGCCGAACAGCACGCGGTCGCCGACGTTGATGTTCAGCGCCACGAAATCGCCCTTGTCATTGCGCTTGCCGGGACCGACCGCCAGCACTTCACCCTGATCGGGCTTCTCGGCGGCGTTGTCGGGAATGACGATGCCCGATGCGGTCTTGGTTTCGTTTTCGAGGCGCTTGACGATCACGCGATCGTGCAACGGACGAAGTTTCATTAGCATCTCCTTGGGGTCTCACACGGACGTCTGGGGTAATGAGCGAGAGTTTGCGCTCATTAACTTTTCGACGGCGCCATCGGCTGCCGTCGTTAGCACTCGGCATGTCTGAGTGCTAGCAGGCGAATTATAGGGTCGCGAAGAACGGTTTCAAGACCGTCCCATGCCTTAGGCGTATCGCGCGGTAAGCCCGGCTCGTACAGTGGCTCGCGCGATCCCGCAGCGATGGAGGGCGACTCATCATGGCCAGCAGCACCCACGGCAGATCCGTGCCCAAGCACCAGGCGGTTTCGCTCCACATCGGGCTCAACTCGGTGGATCCGGCGCACTACGGAGGCTGGTCGGGCGAACTGTCGGCGTGCGAGTTCGACGCCAACGACATGGCGGCGATTGCCAAGGTCCAGGGCATGAAGGCCACTGTGCTGCTGACGAAGAAGGGCACCCGCGCCAAGGTGCTGTCTTCCATCCGTGCCGCCGCCAAGGCGCTGAAATCGGGCGACCTCTTCTTCCTGAGCTACTCCGGCCACGGCGGCCAGGTGCCTGACGTCACCGGCGACGAGGACGACAAGCAGGACGAGACCTGGTGCCTCTACGACGCGCAGCTGATCGACGACGAGCTGTACCACGAGCTTGGTCGATTCCGTGCGGGTGTGCGCATCGTCGTGCTGTCCGACAGCTGCCACAGCGGCACCGTCACGCGCGACCTTCCGGCCACCGTGGCCATCGTGCCGACGGCGCAGCCGTCCCAGCGGCCGAAGCTGATGCCGCGCAGCGTCGGGCTGCGCACCTATCGCGACAACCAGGCCTTCTACGACAGGCTGCAGCGTGAAGTGGCCAAGGCGGCAGGCGACGGCGTCATCGATCCGGACCAGGCATTGGCGAACGTCGCCGTCAGCAGCCGGCTGACCGGGGTCGTGAGGAACTTCAAGGCCGCCGCTGTGCTGATCTCGGGATGCCAGGACAACCAGACGTCGATGGACGGCGCCCACAACGGCGCCTTCACCGAGCAGTTGCTGGCGGTCTGGAACAACGGGGGATTCAAGGGCAGCTACGCCAGCTTCCACGCACGCATCCGGGCCCGTCTGCCGCCGACGCAGTCGCCCAACCTGTTTGCGCTGGGCGCAGCCGGCGCCTTGATGGCGCAGCAGCCCTTCAGCGTGTAGCAGCCAGGGCGCTCAATGCGGCGACGACGGCTCGTCGCGGTTCTCGTCGGCAGAGCTTGGCGGCGCGGGGACGCGGTAGCTCTCGGTGGCCCAGGCGCCGAAATCGACGTTCTTGCAGCGCTCGCTGCAGAACGGACGATGTGGGTTCTCGGGGGCGTACACGCTTTCGCCACCGCAAGTGGGACAGGTCACGATGCGCTTGGCCGTGCTCGCCATGCTGCCCTTCCTTAGGCGCACAACGTGAGCTCGAACGCCGTATCCGCCGTGCTGGGTTTCAGGCGACCGTCGGCATCCTGTCGCATCAGGCGCACCGAAGCCATGAGGCGATGGCCGCTGATTTCGGGCACCAGCGGCTCGTTACCGTTCAGCCGCACACGCATCAGCTGGTAGGTCTTGCCGGCCGGCAGGCTCTGCTGGTACTGGCCCGCTTGCGCCACCACCTTGTGCGGCACGCCGGAATCGCGCAGAAGCCCGAGCAGCACGTTCAAGGCTTCCGCCAGCGGCGTCAGGCTGGCGATCCACTGGACCAGATCGGCGCGGCGCCGCAGTGGCTCCAGCTTCTGCCATGCGTGATACGCGGGCAGGTCGAATTCGCAGGTGCCGCCGGGGATGCTGATGCGGCTGCGGATGCTCATCAGCCACTCGTTGGCGGTGAGCGCGTGGCCCGCCTTGCCCGGCAGCTGGTTCAGCGAATGGAAGGCATGGTCGATCCTCCCGATCATCTCCTCGAGCGCCTGCTCCGAGATCGACGGATTGCCACGGTAGCCGGCCAGCTGCGTCTTGTGACGCTCGAGCTCCATCAGGAGGTCGGACTTCAGGTCGGCGCGCGAAGCGACGTCCATGATCTCGAAGATGGTCGCCAGCGCGTAGTGATGATCGACGGCGGTGTCGCGGGGGATCAGCTGGCCGAGACGGTCGAACAGGTGTTCCAGCCGCAGCATCGTTCGGATGCTCTCGTTGAACGGGTATTCGTAGAGAACCAAGTGAGACTTCCTCGGTCTGGCATGGAAGCAGTGACGCGCGGGGCGCGCACTGCAAGAGCGTCGACTCCGGATTGTTTCACAGGGTTCCGCCCGCGTCGCTGCCAGGGACGCGCCATTGCCGCCAGAGTGTGTCCACCTGCATCGCGAGTTGCTCGAGCGTGATGCCGTCGTTGTGGACCACCGCATCGGCGCAGGCCAGCCGCGCCGCGCGGGACGCCTGGGCAGCAATGACCGAGCGCACCGTCTGCGCCGGCCAGCCAGCACGCTTGGTGACCCGCTCCACCTGCGTCTGTTCGCTGCAATCGACGACGAGCACGCGATCGACGCGCTGCCGCCAGCGTCCCGACTCCACCAGCAGCGGCACGTCGAACACCAGCACCGCGGCGCCGGCCTCGCGGGCCTCGCGTTCCGCTTCGAGGCCGATCAGCGGGTGCAGGATGCCCTCGAGCCGACGCTTCGCCCGCGGATCGGCGAAGGCGAGGTCGCGCATGCGCTCGCGGTCCAGCGCACCCGTGGTGTCGATGAAGTCGTCGCCGAATTCGGACCGGATGCCCGCGATGGCCGAGCCGCCCGGCAGGGTCAGGCGACGGGCGATGGCGTCGGTGTCGATCACGGCTGCGCCGTGATCGGCGAGCAGAGCCGACACAGTGCTCTTGCCGCTGCCGATGCCGCCCGTGAGGCCCAGTCGCAAGCCCGGCGCCGCGGTCACTGTCGCTTCCGCCGATTCAGGCCCAGCCCAGCCAGCCGAGCACCCGCTGCGGACCGGCCAGCATCACGACGACGCCTGCGCCGGCGAGGAACGGCCCGAACGGCACGTAGCGTCCTTCACGCAGCGCACCGGTGAGCTTCATGCCGATGCCGACGACAGCGCCGAGCAACGATGCGCCCAGCACGACGGGCAGGAGCATCTGAACCCCCAGCCAGGCACCCAGCGCCGAGAGCAGCTTGAAATCGCCGTAACCCATGCCTTCCTTGCCGGTCGCGTGCTTGAAGATCCAGTACACGGTCCACAAGGAGAGGTAGCCGCCCACGGCGCCCCAGAGCGAGGAGCTCAGGGGAATGGTCCATCCCAGCGCCGCGGCGACCAGGCCCGCCCACAGCAGCGGCAAGGTGACGTTGTCCGGCAGCAGCGTCGTGTCCCAGTCGATGCCGGCCAGCGCCACGAGCGTGCCGACGAAGCCGCACCACAGCACCGTGGTGGGCTGCGCTCCGAAACGCCAGGCGGTGGCGGCGAACAACGCGCCGGTGAGGATCTCGACGGACGGATATCGCGGCGAGATGGGCGCCTTGCAGGCGGAACACTTGCCGCCCAGGCGCAGCCAGCTCAGCACGGGGATGTTCTCGTGCCAGGCGATCCCGTGCCCGCACGATGGACAGCGGGAGCGTGGCTTCGACAGCGTCAGCCGGGGGGGCACCTCGACCTTCACGCCGAGCATCTCGGCGCTGTCGAGCTTCCAGCCGCGCTCCAGCATCTGCGGCAGGCGGTGGATCACCACGTTGAGGAAGCTGCCGATGCACAGTCCGAGCAGTCCCAGCAGCCACGGCGACAGCAGGACCTGGGAGAACTCGGGCGTCACACCACGGAGCCGATCTTGAAGATCGGGAGGTACATCGATACGACGATGCCGCCGATCAACGTACCGAGAATCACGATGATGAAGGGCTCCATCAGGCTCGACAGGCCTTTCACCGCCTCGTCGACTTCGTCCTCATAGAACTCTGCCGCCTTGCCCAGCATCTGGTCGAGCGAGCCCGACTCTTCGCCGATCGCGACCATCTGCAGGACCATGATCGGAAACACGCCGGTCGAATGCATCGATGTGGTGAGCGCGGTGCCGGTCGAGACGTCTTTCTGGATCTGCTCGGTCGCTTCGGCGAAAACGGCATTGCCGGCCGCGCCGCCCACCGAGTCGAGCGCTTCGACGAGGGGAACGCCGGCAGCGAACATCGTCGACAGCGTGCGCGTCCACCGTGCCACCGCCGACTTGTTGACGAGGTCGCCGAACACGGGAAGCCGCAGCAGCAAGCGGTCCATCATTTTCTGCATCTTCTCGGAGCGGCGCCACGATTGGAAAAAGAAGTACGTGCCTCCGATCAGGAAGCCGAAGATGGCCCACCAGTACTTGACGAAGAACTCAGACATCGCGATGACCAGCAGCGTCGGTGCCGGCAGGTCGGCGCCGAAGGAGGTGAAGACTTCCTTGAACGCCGGAATCACGAAGATCATGATGACCGCGAGCACCACGAAGGCGACCACCAGAACCGCCACCGGGTAGATCATGGCCGACTTGATCTTGTTCTTGATGGCCATCGTCTTTTCCTGGTAGATCGCCAGCCGCTCGAGCAGCGCCTCCAGGATGCCGCCTGCCTCGCCGGCTTCGACCAGGTTGCAGTACAGCGAATCGAAATACAACGGGTGCTTGCGGAACGCCGCGGACAGGCTGGTGCCGGTCTCGATGTCGCTGCGGATGTCGGTGAGCAGTCGGGTGACCTTGGGATTCGCGCTGCCGCGGGCGACGATGTCGAACGACTGGATCAGAGGCACGCCGGCACGCATCATCGTCGCCAGCTGGCGCGTGAAGATGGCGATGTCCTTCTGCTTGATCGCACGGCCGCCGCTGGTTCGGCGCTTCTTGACCTTGGTGGTCAGGATGCCCTGGCGCCGCAGGCTGGCGCTGACCATGGCTTCGCCGCCGGCACGCATCTCGCCGCGCACGATCTTCCCGTTCTTGTCCTTGCCTTCCCATTCGAAGACGAGGTCCCTGATGTTTTGCTTTGCGGCTAGTGCAGTCGCCATAGTGCCTCCGAGGATCGCGCTCCTCGCCCAAACGTTGTTGCCTCTTGACTGTGTGCGCCGGTCATTCGTTGGTGACCGAGATCACTTCCTCGAGTGTGGTGACACCGGCACGCACCTTCACGAGACCCGACTGACGCAGGTCGCGCACGCCCTCCACCTGTGCCTGCTTGGCGATGTCCATCGAGGTGCCCTCGGCCAGGATGATGCGTTGGATCTCCTCGCTGATGGGCATCACCTGGTAGATGCCGACCCGGCCCTTGTAGCCGTTGCTGCACGCCGAGCAGCCGACCGCGCGGTACGGCTTCCACGTCCCGTCAAGGTCCTTCTCGGAGAAGCCGGCCTTCAACATCGCCTCGCGCGGGTACTCCGCCGGCTGCTTGCAGTTCTCGCACAGCTTGCGCGCAAGCCGCTGCGCGGTGATGAGCAGCACGCTGGCAGCGATATTGAATGGCGCCACCCCCATGTTCATCAGACGGGTCAGCGTCGTCGGCGCGTCGTTGGTGTGCAGCGTCGACATGACCAGGTGACCCGTTTGCGCGGCCTTGATCGCGATGTCGGCGGTTTCGAGGTCGCGGATTTCGCCGACCATGATGACGTCCGGGTCCTGCCGCAGGAACGACTTCAGCGCCACGGCGAAGTTCATGCCGGCCTTGTCGTTGACGTTGACCTGGTTGATGCCCGGCAAGTTGATTTCCGCCGGGTCTTCGACCGTCGAGATGTTGACGCCCGGCTGATTGAGGATGTTGAGGCAGGTGTACAGCGACACCGTCTTGCCCGAACCGGTGGGGCCGGTCACGAGGATCATGCCGTAAGGACGCTGGATCGCGCCCATCAGGCGGTCCTTCTCGATCTTCTCGTAGCCGAGCGCCTCGATACCAAGCTTGGCGCTCGACGCGTCGAGGATCCGGATCACGATCTTCTCGCCGAACAGCGTCGGCAGGGTGCTGACCCGGAAGTCGATGGCCTTGCTGCCGAACTTGAGCTTCATGCGGCCGTCCTGCGGCACGCGTTTTTCGGAGATGTCCAGCCGGGAGATGACCTTGATGCGCGACGCGAGCTTGTCCTTGATCGCGATCGGCGGTTGTGTGATCTCGCGCAGCTCGCCGTCGATACGGAAGCGCACGCGGTAGTGGTACTCGTAGGGCTCGAAATGCAGGTCGGATGCGCGCGCGTTGATGGCGTCGATCAGCATCTTCTGCAGGAAGCGTACGACCGGGGCGTCCTCGACCTCCGACGATGACGTATCCGCCGCCTCCTGGGAGGTGACGTCGTCGGTGACGTCGAATTCGAAATCGCCGGATGCGATCGACTCGAGCGCTTCGCTTGCGCTGCCGCCCGTGGCGTCGAGGATCTTGAGCAGCTTGTCGTGCTCGACGATCACCCATTCCGGCGTCAGCTGGGTGGCGAACTTGATGCGCTCGACAGCCTCTTGATCGGTCGGGTCGGAGCCGCCGATGAACAGTCGGTTGCCCCGCTTGCCCAGCACCACCACCTGGTACTGCGCCGAGAGCTTGCCGTCGATGATGTTGCGCGGCAGCCTTTGCGAGTCGACGGCATTGAGGTCGAGCAGGGGGAGCGCGAGCGAGCCGGACAAGGTGTGCGCGAGCTCGGACGGGGTAATCGCGCCGGCCGACAGCACCGATGCGACAAAGTTGATCTTCTTCTCTTTGGCGCCCTTGACCAGGTCTTCCGCGGTCTTGAGGCTCAGCCGTCCGGCATGGACGAGAACGCGAGCGACCCCGGAGAGCGTGGACTGCGGTGCGTCGCTGAGTGCTTCCATGGCTCAGTGCGTCCGCTGTGGTTGCGAAACGCCGCGACCCGCCGTCGAGCGGAGGCGTTCGGGGCAGCAGGCAGACGATAGGACACGCTGGGCACCTCGCGGGCCGGCAGCGCAATGTCGAGACACTGAGTGTTCACTCCACAAGACAACCCAACGATGATCGCCGAATCGTCAGATGGTGTAAATCGCGGAGATACGACCAACTGCCAACAATTCACGACGACGCTAGGCGCGGCTTTGAGCGGCAAGACGCACACGGCTCGGAAACAAAGTGCAAAAGCTCTGGAGCGTGTCGCGTTTCGGCAAGTGGCCAGCGATGCTGGTCGGGGTGAGAGGATTCGAACCTCCGGCCTCTACGTCCCGAACGTAGCGCTCTACCAGGCTAAGCTACACCCCGATTTGCCGAGCGCCGCACGGGCTGCGGCGCTGTCTTCAGCGGATTTCCGGCGCCCAGGTCGCCTTTCGGCTCTCCTAGAACGACCGGTCAACTGATCGAACGCAAAATTCTAGCAGAGCTTCCCGGCTCGCCGACTCGGGGATCGAACCAAGGGCCTGTCGCGCCTTGTCAGCCTCGGCGCGCGCGGCGTCTCGCGTCGCTCCGATGGCACCCGTGCGCCGAACGATCTCGACAATCTGCGCCAGCCGTGCGACCTCGCCTTCCTCGATTGCATGGCGGATCAGATCGCGCTCCTGCGCGGTGCCGCGCTCCATTGCGACCAGCAGCGGCAAGGTCGGTTTGCCTTCGCGCAGGTCGTCGCCGACATTCTTGCCAAGTTGAGGGGTCGAGCCCTCGTAGTCGAGCAGATCATCGACAAGCTGGAACGCTGTACCGAGCGAGCGGCCGTAGTCTGCGCAGGCTTCCTCCACGTCTCGTGGGACGTCTGCCAGCACGGCGCCCAGCCGTGCACTGGCTTCGAACAGCTTGGCCGTCTTGAAGCGGATCACGCGCAGGTAGTCCTCGACGGCGATGTCCGGGTCGTGCATGTTCATCAGCTGCAGGACTTCGCCCTCGGCGATGACATTGGTCGCGTCGGCGAGGACTTCCAGCACCCGCATGCGGTTCACCGACACCATCATCTGGAAGGCGCGCGAATAGACGAAGTCGCCGACGAGCACGCTCGCCGCATTGCCGAACAGCGCATTGGCCGTTTCGCGACCACGCCGCAGGGCCGACTCATCGACGACATCGTCGTGCAGCAGCGTCGCGGTGTGAATGAATTCGACCGTGGCGGCGAGCTCGAAGCGCTCGGGCCCGGAGAACCCCAGCGCCTTCGAGAACAGCAGCACCAGCATCGGCCGGATCCGCTTGCCGCCGGCGCTGATGATGTAGTGCGCGATCTGGTTGATCAGCGCCACGTCCGAAGCGAGGCGGCGCTGGATGACCGCATCCACCTGCCTCATGTCGGCGGCCATGAACGACGCCGCACCGGAGGTCGGAGCGGCGTGGGCGGCAGGCGGCGTCGATTGAACGCTGGGCTGGGAGGACACGGCAGGATTATAGAAAGGCACTCGGATGCACTTTTCGGCCGCCGCCCGCGCATCCGGTGCGCCCCGGCCGGGTTTGGCACGGGTACCCCGCTCGTTGTACAATCGTGGGCTCTGCGTCGCGCGCAGGGGTTTCATCGAAAGGGCTGATATGTACGCGGTCATAAAAACCGGCGGCAAGCAATACAAGGTTGCCGCAGGCGAAAAGATCAAGGTAGAACAGATTGCTGCGGACGTCGGCCAAGAGATCACGATCGACCAGGTGTTGGCCATTGGCGCCGGCACCGACCTCACTGTCGGGACTCCCTTGGTGTCAGGCGCCATCGTCAAGGCCACCGTCGTGGCCCATGGCAAGCACGACAAGGTGCGCATCTTCAAGATGCGTCGTCGCAAGCACTATCAAAAGCGGCAGGGCCATCGTCAGGCCTACACCGAGCTCGAGATCATGGCGGTCAACGCCTGATCCGACCTTCAAGGAGATCTGAACCATGGCACAGAAAAAAGGCGGCGGTTCCACCCGGAACGGCCGTGACTCGCAACCCAAGATGCTGGGCGTCAAGGTGTTTGGGGGCCAGACCATTCCCGCTGGCTCCATCATCGTGCGTCAGCGGGGCACCAGATTCCACGCGGGCGCCAATGTCGGCACGGGTCGCGATCACACGCTGTTCGCGCTCGTCGACGGTGTGGTCGACTACTCCACCAAGGGCCCGTTGAATCGTCAGACGGTGAGCGTCAAGGCACTGTAAGTCGGCCGAAACCTCACCGAGCAAGCCCCGGTCCGCCGGGGCTTGTCTTTTGTGGCGACGCAACCCGCTGGCATTACCATCGACCGCATCCTCCCCCATCCGAGCAGACCACCATGAACAAGAGCGGCATCGTTCTCATCGTCATCGGCGCGCTTCTGCTGGCCCACAACTTCGGCATCTTCGAGTTCGCGTGGCTGCGCCAATGGTGGCCGGCGCTGCTGATCGCGCTTGGGGTGTGGTCGATCGTCAATCACAAGCCGGGCGACAAGCGGTCTTCCGGCACCGACAAATCCCAATCATGAAATTCGTCGACGAGGCCACGATAGACGTTGCCGCTGGGAACGGCGGCAACGGCTGCATGAGCTTTCGTCGCGAGAAGTTCATTCCGTTTGGCGGCCCCAACGGCGGCGACGGCGGACGCGGCGGCAGCGTGTATGCCGTCGGCGACCGCAACCTCAACACGCTGATCGACTACCGCTACGCCCGCCGCCACGAAGCGCGCAACGGCGAGAATGGGCGCGGTTCAGATCAGTACGGCGCAGCCGCCGACGATATCGTGCTGCGCATGCCGATGGGCACCATCATCACGGACCTCGACACGGGCCAGGTGATCGCGGAGCTGCTCGTGCCCGACGAAAAGGTGCTGCTTGCCAAGGGCGGCGACGGTGGCTTCGGCAACCTGCACTTCAAAAGCAGCACCAACCGCGCACCTCGGCAGAAGACCCCCGGCTGGCCAGGCGAGCAGCGCCGCCTGAAGCTGGAGTTGCGCGTGCTGGCCGACGTGGGACTGCTCGGCATGCCAAACGCCGGCAAGTCCACGCTGATCGCGGCCATTTCCAATGCCCGGCCGAAAATCGCCGACTACCCGTTCACCACCTTGCACCCCAATCTGGGCGTCGTGCGGGTCGGGCCAGAACAGAGCTTCGTCGTGGCCGACATCCCGGGCCTGATCGAAGGTGCGGCTGAAGGCGCGGGACTCGGCCATCTCTTCCTGCGCCATCTGCAGCGCACCCATCTGCTGCTCCACCTCGTGGACTTCGCGCCGTTCGACGACAGCATCGACCCGGTCGCGCAAGCCAAGGCCATCGTGGCCGAGCTGAAGAAGTACGACGAGGCTCTTTATCAGAAGCCGCGCTGGCTGGTGCTGAACAAG
Source organism: Piscinibacter sp. XHJ-5 (assembly GCF_029855045.1). GTDB lineage: Bacteria > Pseudomonadota > Gammaproteobacteria > Burkholderiales > Burkholderiaceae_C > Albitalea. The sequence goes on along the minus strand of NZ_CP123228.1, from coordinate 6,004,617 downwards.
CTCGACATGGTGCCCGGCGAGGAGCGCGACAAGCGCGTCAAGGACTTCGTCAGGCGGCTCAAGTGGAAGGGCCCGGTGTTCCAGATCTCCGCGCTCACCCGCGAAGGCTGCGAGCCGTTGATCAAGGCGATCTACCAGCACGTGGCGACATTGCGCAACGTCGTGCCGGACGACCCCGATCCGCGCTTTGCCCAGGCAGCGCAAGACGTTTCGCCATCATGAGCGATGCGCTGAAGAACGCGAGACGCGTCGTCGTCAAGGTCGGCTCCAGCCTCGTCACCAACGAAGGACGCGGTGTCGATGCCGAAGCGGTCGGCAACTGGTGCCGCCAGTTGGCAGCGCTGGCCGCGCAGGGGCGTGAAGTCGTCATGGTGTCGAGCGGCGCCATCGCCGAGGGCATGAAGCGTCTCGGCTGGCCCACGCGTCCCAAGGAAGTCCATGAACTGCAGGCCGCCGCCGCCGTCGGGCAGATGGGCCTCGCGCAGATCTATGAATCGAAGCTCCGCGAGAACGGCATGGAGAGCGCCCAGGTGCTGCTGACGCACGCCGACCTGGCCGATCGCGAGCGCTATCTGAACGCCCGGTCCACGCTGTTGACCTTGTTGCGGCTGAAGGTCGTTCCGGTGATCAACGAGAACGATACGGTCGTCAACGACGAGATCAAGGTCGGCGACAACGACACGCTGGGCGCGTTGGTGGCCAATCTGATCGAAGCCGATGCCCTGGTCATCCTCACGGATCAGAAGGGCCTGTACACGGCGGATCCGCGAAAGGATGCCAATGCCCGGTTCGTGCACGAGGCGCAGGCCGGCGCGCCGGAGCTCGAGCACATGGCTGGCGGAGCCGGCTCCAGCATCGGCAAGGGCGGCATGATCACCAAAGTGCTGGCTGCCAAGCGCGCGGCCCGCAGCGGTGCAAGCACCGTGATCGCATGGGGACGGGAGCCGGATGTGCTGCTGCGTCTGGCCACCGGCGAAGCGATCGGCACCGCGCTGATCGCCGCCACTCCCAAACTGGCGGCGCGCAAGCAATGGATGGCCGATCATCTGCAACTGCGTGGCGCAGTCACCGTCGATGATGGCGCAGTGGCGAAATTGCGTGATGGTGGAAAGAGCCTGTTGCCGGTCGGCATGGTCGAGGTGCAGGGGGATTTTCACCGGGGCGATGTGATCGCGGTGCGCAGCATGGCAGGCGACGAGATCGCTCGCGGGCTGGCCAACTACTCGAGCAGTGAAGCGAGGCTCATCGCGCGCCGGCCATCGAGCGAATTCGAGCGCCTGCTCGGATACAGCGCCGAGCCCGAGATGATCCACCGCGACAACCTCGTGCTGACGTAGGCCTACGAGGCGCGCGGAATCTCCGGTTCGTCCGGCGGCAGCGGTGCCGGCTCGGCCGGATGCGCATCGTGCCGCATCGGACGCGAATCGTGATCGTCGTCGCGGTGATGCGGCCGCATGCCCGAGCGCAGGTAGCGGTTGTGGTGGCTGCCACGCGGCAGAAAGCGCGCCAGCTCGGTGAGGGCCATCTGGTACACGTCGCGCTTGAATTCGATGACGACCTCGAGCGGCACCCAGTATTCATTCCAGCGCCAGGCGTCGAACTCCGGATGATCGGTGGCGCGCAGATTCATGTCGGTGTCGCGGCCGGTGAGCTGCAACAGGAACCAGATCTGTTTCTGTCCGCGGTAGTGCCCGCGAGCGTCGCGCCGGATGAAGTGATCTGGCACCTCATAACGCAACCAGTCGCGCGTGCGCGCAATGATTCGCACATGCTCCGGCGTCAGCCCCACCTCTTCGTGAAGCTCGCGGTACATCGCCTGCTCCGGCGTCTCGCCGTACTTGATGCCCCCTTGCGGGAACTGCCAGGAATGAGTTCGGATCCGTTTGCCCCAGAACACCTGGTTTTTCTGGTTGAGCAGGATGATGCCGACGTTGGGTCTGAACCCTTCACGGTCGAGCATAATCAACCCCAAAATTCTCGTTGAAACGATTATTGCACCGGCATGACGGGAATCAACCCCTTGGGTTTCCCTCACTTCTCGCCGCGTGCTTCCCCCTCGTCCTCCCCCTCGCATGAAAGCCTCCCAGTTCTTCATTTCCACGCTCAAGGAAGCCCCCGCCGACGCCGAGGTCGTGAGCCACAAGCTCATGATGCGAGCCGGCCTCATCAAGCGCCTCGGCGCAGGGATCTACAGCTACATGCCGATGGGCTTGCGCGTGATCCGCAAGGTCGAGGGCATCGTTCGCGAAGAGATGAATCGCGCCGGAGCCGTGGAACTGCTGATGCCCGTCGTGCAGCCGGCCGAACTGTGGCAGGAGACCGGCCGCTTCGAGAAGATGGGACCCGAACTGCTGCGCGTCAAAGATCGCCACGAGCGCGACTTCATCATCCAGCCGACCAGCGAAGAGGTCATCACCGACATCGCGCGGCAGGAACTGCGCAGCTACCGCTCGCTACCGCGAAACTTCTATCACATCCAAACCAAGTTCCGCGACGAGCGCCGTCCGCGTTTCGGCGTGATGCGCGGACGCGAGTTCACGATGAAGGACGCGTATTCGTTCGACCGCGACCTCGAGACCGCGCGCAAGAGCTACGCCGCGATGTACGACGCGTACGTCCGCATCTTCCAGCGCATGGGGCTCACGTTTCGTGCCGTGGCGGCCGACACGGGCGCGATCGGTGGCGATGTCTCGCATGAGTTCCAGGTCATCGCCGACACTGGCGAGGACGCGATCGTCTACTGCCCGACGTCGGATTACGCCGCGAACATCGAACTCGCCGAGGCCCTTCCCATCCTCACGCAGCGGGCCGCACCCGCCAAGGCGCTGGCGAAGACGCCGACCCCCGGCAAGGCCACTTGCGAGGACGTGGCGGCACTGCTGGATGTGCCGTTGTCGACGACGGTGAAGTCACTCGTCCTGGCCACCGACGAGAAGAGCGGCGCGGGCGATGTCGTCAAGACGACGGTCTGGCTGCTTCTGGTGCGCGGCGACCATGCTCTGAACGAAGTCAAGGCGAGCAAGATACCCGGCTTGAAGCAAGGCCACCGCTTTGCAACGGTTGCCGAGATCGAGGACCACTTCGGCTGCAAGCCCGGCTATCTCGGGCCCATCGCGACGAAGAAGCCGGTGAAGGTCATTGCCGACCGCACAGTCGCCAATATGAGCGACTTCATCTGCGGCGCGAACGAAGCCGACTTTCACTTCACCGGCGTCAATTGGGGGCGTGACCTGCCCGAGCCCGACGGCGTGGCCGACATCCGCAACGTCGTCGAAGGCGACGCCTCGCCTGATGGCAAGGGTGTTCTGGCGATCCAGCGCGGCATCGAGGTCGGGCACGTCTTCCTGCTGGGGACACGCTACACGCAGGACATGAACTGCACCTATCTCGACGAGAACGGCAAGCCGCAGCTCATGCAGATGGGCTGCTACGGCATCGGCATCACGCGGGTGGTCGGCGCGGCGATCGAGCAGAACCACGACGAGCGCGGCATTGCCTGGCCGGATGCGCTGGCTCCCTTCACGGTCGTGATCTGTCCCATCGGCTACGACCGCTCGGCCGAGGTCAAGACGGCCGCCGACGCGCTGCATGCGGCGCTGCAGGCTCAAGGCATCGACGTGATGCTCGACGACCGCGGCGAACGGCCGGGCGCCATGTTTGCCGACTGGGAACTGATAGGCGTACCGCACCGCGTCGTCATCTCTGACCGCGGATTGAAGGAAGGCAAGGTCGAGTACCAGGGGCGCCGCGACGCGCAAGCCACCTCGATCGGCGCGGCGCAGGTGCTGGCCTTCGTGAAGGACAAGTTGTCGGTATGACGCAGGCTCTCTCCCCGCGCGGGAGAGCGAGGCGCTGTCTCATGCTGAGCGCGCTCACGGGCGCGTGCGGTCTCGCGGCATCGCCGGGCGCGCATGCCGGCGCGCAGGTCGAGGAGCCGCTGGCCGATGCGGTCCGCTCCGCGCTCGCGGCCGCGATCGCCAACAGTGCACCGCCCAAGCCGGTCTTCGAAACCACCGAGGCTCGCCTGGCTTACCTGCGCTGGCTCGGCGAGATGAGCACGCGCCTGAAGAAGCGCAAGTCGGACCACGTGACGCGGGTGGAATTTCTCGAGACCGTGTGGTACGAGAGCAAGCGAGCGGGCCTGGAGCCGGCACTGGTGCTCGGCCTGGTCCAGGTCGAGAGCGGCTTTCGCAAGTACGCCATCAGCAGCGCCGGGGCGCGTGGCTACATGCAGGTGATGCCCTTCTGGGCACGGCTCATTGGCGGCGGCAACACGCTGGGGCTGTTCCACATGCAGACCAACCTGCGCTTCGGCTGCGTGATCCTGCGCCACTACCTCGACATCGAGCGCGGCGACCTGTTCATGGCGCTCGGCCGCTACAACGGCAGCCGCGGCCGCCCCGAGTACCCCAATCTCGTGTTCGGCGCGCGCAAGGCGTGGGAGTACAAGCCGGCTGCTGTCGGCGCCTGAGCTACAGCCCCTTCCAGGGTTTGGGAATCGCGGCCTCGACGCCGATCAGCGCGAGCACGCGCTCGACGGTGTCGCGCACCAGTTCGTCGATGCTCTGCGGCCGGTGGTAGAAGGCCGGCAGCGGCGGGAAGATCACGCCGCCCATTTCGGTGAGCGCAATCATGTTGCGCAGGTGGGCGAGGTTGAACGGCGTCTCTCGCACCATCAGAACCAGACGGCGACGTTCCTTCAAGGTGACGTCCGCGGCCCGCGTCAGCAGGTTGTCCGACAGGCCGTGCGCGATGGCGGCGAGCGTCTTCATCGAGCACGGCGCGATGACCATCGCGTCGGTGGCGAAAGAGCCGCTCGCAATGGCGGCGCCGACGTCCGAGGGGCTGTACGCGACGTCGGCGAGGTCTTCCAGGGCCTTGCGGTCGAGTCCCAGCTCGTGGTGCACGTTCAGCACCCCGGCGGCGCTGACGACGAGGTGAGTTTCGCGGCGGGCGGCCCTCAGCCGTTCGAGCAATCGCACGGCATAGACGGCGCCGGTGGCGCCCGTCACGCCGACCACCACGCGGGAGGGGACCGGGGTCACGGGCTCCGCCGGGCGTTGCAGGCTCACGCGCGCGCGTCGCTGCCGAGCATCTGCTGCAACTCGCCCGCCTGGTACATCTCCATCATGATGTCCGAGCCGCCGACGAATTCGCCGTTCACGTACAGCTGCGGGATGGTGGGCCAGTTGGCGAAGTCCTTGATGCCCTGCCGCACGGCATCGTCTTCGAGCACGTTGACCGTGGTGAGGTCGTTGACGCCACAGGCCTTGAGGATCTGCACGGCGCGGCCCGAGAAGCCGCACATGGGGAATTGCGCGGTGCCTTTCATGAACAGCACCACTCGGTTCGATTTGACGAGGTCGGCGATGCGCTGTTGAACGTCGGTCATGGTCGCGGGGCCACGGAGGGCCGGAAGGGTCGATCAGCCGAGGTTATACGGCAAAGCCGAAGGCCTCTAGAACGAGTACGAAACCCCGACCTGCACCAGTGGCGACAGCCGCATGTCGCGCAGCACGTCTTCGAGGTTCTGACCGCTGAGCACCCTGCCGAACTTCACCGCCGACGCCGGACTCAGGGCCATCAGGCCCAGGTCGGCGCTGAACCCCCAGCCGCTCTTGCCGTAAAGGCCGGTATAGCCCACGCCGACGTACGGCACCGCACCCGGCTCCTGCGTGGCGTCGGACGGCGTCGTGAGCCCGAAGCTCCCCAGGCTGCGTCGATCGACGCTGAAGGCGCGTCCGCCGAACGCCGTCGTGGCGCCGGTGGACAGCAGTGAACTCGACCGGTTGCCGAGAAAGACGCCGCTGGTGGCGCGAAAACCGCCGGTGTTGCCCAGACGCAGCGAGCGCGCGAAGTAGTAGTCGCCCAGCAAGGTGGCGCCGCTCAGCTTCACGCCCGCGCCGGCGGGATTCATCGGGTCCTGTCCGAACAGGGGGGAGGTGGTTCCTAGCGACAGGCGGCCCTGCCACTGAGGCCACGGCGCCTCCTTGGGCGGCACCAGGCCGGCGCCTTCGACTGCCGAAACGCTGGCCACAGCGCTGAGTGCCACCGCGGCCACCAACCAGTGTGCTGATCGCATGACGAGCTCCCAACAGTTGCCTGCGCAGGCGGAGCCGGTACGGTAGACCGGCCCTTGGCTTTGATGCTACGCCGCCGCCGAAGTTTTGGGGAAGCGTCGCCGGCCCGACTCCCTTGGATGTCCAAGGACGTGGCTCATTTCGCACGAAATCAGGCACTGCTGCGGCATCGGCGCCACATCGAGAGGATTCAAACAGGCCCCGGACACCGGCCGCCGCTGCAGCGCAGCACGCCTGCGAGGTCCGCGCGCGATTGCAGATCGACCAGACCGGCCTCGGCAAGGATGGATCGAACTGCGTCGGCCTGCTCATGGCCATGTTCGAGCAGCAGCCAGCCGCCCGCTTCGAGGTGCTTGCCTGCTGCCGATGCGATGCAGCGGATCGCGTCGAGACCGTCCCGGCCGGAGCGCAGGGCCGCCTGGGGCTCGTGGCGCAGCGCTGGCAGATGGGGGTCGGCCTCGGCGATGTAGGGCGGATTGGACAGCGCCAGGGCGAAGCGCCGTCCGCGCACGGCGTGCCACCAGTCGCCCGCGACGAAGCGCACCGGCAGGCCGAGCCGCCGGGCATTGGCGTGCGCCACGCGCAGTGCGGCCGCGCTGCTGTCCGTCGCCGTCACGTCGGCCCGCCGGCATGCATGGCAGACAGCCAGCGCCACCGCGCCGCTGCCCGTGCCCAGATCGACCACCTGCGGCGACGGAACCGCCGACAGCGGCCCTTCGAGCAGATCGAGCGCCCAGCGGACCAGCGTCTCGGTGTCGGGGCGCGGCACGAGCACCGCGGGACTCACGGTGAGCAGCAGGCCGTGGAATTCCTTCTCCCCGACGATGTAGGCCAGTGGCTCACCGGCGGCACGGCGCTCGATCGCCTTCAGGTAAGCCGCGGATTGGTCCTCGCGCAGCACCGCGTCGTCGTTGGCGATCAGCCACGGGCGCGGACGCCCGAGCGCACGGGCCAGCAGCAGCTGCGCATCCAGCCGGTCGACACCGCTGGCGCGTGCCACCGACAACGCTGCAGCCACCGTGAGGCCGCTCATGCCTCGCCGCTCTCCAGCGCCGCCAGTTGCTGCGCGGCGCGTGCGGCGTCGAGCGCGTCGATCACTTCGTCGAGGTCGCCATCGAGGATGAATTGCAGTTTGTACAGCGTCAAGTTGATGCGGTGATCGGTGAGACGGCCCTGCGGGAAGTTGTAGGTGCGGATGCGGTCGCTGCGGTCGCCGCTGCCGATCAATCCCTTTCGCGTCGCCGCCTCCTTGGCCGCGCGCTCCGCCCGGTCCTTCTCGCGCAGGCGTGCTGCAAGCACCGCCATCGCCTTCGCCTTGTTGCGATGCTGGGAGCGGTCATCCTGGCATTCCGCGACGATGCCGGTGGGCAGGTGGGTGATGCGGATCGCGCTGTCGGTCTTGTTGACGTGCTGTCCGCCTGCGCCGCTGGCGCGAAAGGTGTCGATGCGCAGCTCCGCGGGATTGAGCTGCACCTCCTCGGCTTCGTCCGGTTCGGGCAGGACGGCGACGGTGCAGGCGCTGGTGTGGATGCGGCCCTGCGTTTCGGTGGCCGGCACGCGCTGGACGCGGTGACCGCCCGACTCGAACTTGAGCCGTCCGTAGACCGCTTCGCCTTCGATGCGGAACACCACTTCCTTGTAGCCGCCCAGGTCGCTGATGCTCTCCGACAAGACCTCGGTGCGCCAGCCGCGTCGTTCGGCGTAACGCAGGTACATGCGCGCGAGGTCGGCAGCGAACAGGGTCGATTCGTCGCCGCCGGTTCCCGCGCGGATCTCCAGGAAGGCATTGCGCGCATCGTCGGGATCGCGCGGCAGCAGGGCGGTCTGCAGTTCCAGGTGCAGGCGCTCGATGTCGCCTTGCGCCGCAGCCACCTCCTCCTGCGCCATGTCGGCCATGTCGGGGTCGGCGAGCATCTCGCGCGCACCGGCCAGGTCGTGCTCGCGCCGCTCGAATCGGCGGAAGCGCTCGACGACGCCCGACACGTCGGCATGCTCGCGCGTCAGGTCGCGAAAGCGCTTCATGTCCCCGGCGATGGTCGGGTCGGACAGCGTCGCATCGAGTTCGTCGAGCCGCATCGCGAGGCGCTGGAACTGTTGACGCAGGGAATCTTTCATGAGGTGCTCGTCGAAAGGGCTGGGAACACCGCGCGAAGCTCACGCAAGACATCACCGCCCGGGCTGGCGGACGTCGCTAACGCTGGTTGTCGCCGGGAGTGCGCGCCGCGCCGCGCAGGAACAGGCGCGACACCGTCTGCGCGAGCTGGGCGCGCTGCTCGCCGTCGGCCGCATGCAGCTCGGCGAGCGCCCCGTGCAACATCTTCTGTGTGAGCCCGCGCGACAGCGCGTCCAGCACCGCCTCGACGTCCTCGCCCTTGGCCAACAGCTTGCGGGCGCGCGCGATCTCCCCGGCACGCCAATCGTCGGCCTGCGCGTTGAGAGCCTGGATCAGCGGTACGGTGCCCCGCTGGTCGAGCCAATGCACGAAGCCCTGCACGCCGGTCTCGATGATGGCCTCGGCCTGTTCCACCGCGGCCTGGCGCTTTTCGCCGGCGATCTGGACCAGCGCCGACAAATCGTCGACTGTGTAGAGATAGACATCGCGCAGCCGCGCCACTTCGGGCTCGATGTCGCGCGGCACCGCCAGGTCGACCATGAACATCGGACGGTGCTTGCGTGCTTTCAGCGCACGCTCGACGGCACCCAGGCCGATGATCGGCAGCGAGCTCGCCGTGCACGACACGACGACGTCGAAGTCGGCCAGGCGCTGCGGCAGATCGGCCAGGCGCAGCGCTTCGGCGCCGAAGCGCACGGCGAGCTTCTCGCCGCGTTCGAGTGTGCGATTGGCCACGGCCAGCGCGCGCGGCGTCCTGGCGGCGAAGTGCGTGGCGACCAGCTCGATCATCTCGCCCGCGCCGACGAACAGCACCTTCAGCTCCCGCAGGTCTTCGAACAGCTGCGAAGCCAGGCGCACCGATGCGGCGGCCATGCTGATGGAGTGCGCGCCGATCTCGGTGCAGGTGCGCACTTCCTTGGCGACGGCAAACGACCGCTGGAACATCTGGTGCAGCGTCGTGCCCAGCGTGCCGGCCGTGTCGGCTTCGCGCACCGCCTGCTTCATCTGCCCCAGGATCTGCGGCTCGCCGAGCACCATCGAGTCGAGACCGCTGGCGACGCGAAACGCGTGCCGGGCAGCCGCGCCGCCCTGCAGCACGTACGCGTGATCGCGCAGCGTGTGGCTGCCGACGCCGCCCACCTCGGCCAGCCAGTCGACCGCCGGCGTCAGCAATGCGGAAGCATCGCCCGGCTCGCCGGCGACATAGAGCTCGGTGCGGTTGCAGGTGGAGACCAGAGCGGCCTCGGGCGCTCGCTGCACGCGCTCGCGGAAGGCCTGGAGCGCCGGCACGAGTTGCTCGTTCGAGAACGCAAAGCGGCCGCGCAGGTCCAGCGGCGCCGTCGCATGGTTCAGACCGAGAGCCAGGACACTCATGCCTCGATTATAAAATTCGTTGCCATTCAAGGACTTGAGCGTTGCCCAAAGCCCCGTGCCGGGCTTGCGCCAGATCAGGTCCGATCTCACGTCTTACCCGGTTTTTCCCCTTTGGACTTCCTCGGCGGCCTCTGGCACTTGCTCAACTTCTATGCGCCGGCCGCCGGCATCGGCTTGTTCGCCTCGGCGATGGCCAAGCTGCTGTGGCTGCGCGATCTGAAGGGCGTGTCGTGGGCGCGCCTGTGGCTGTGGTCGTCGGGCTGTGCGGCGGTGGTGGGCACCGTCGGCCTGCTGGTGCTGGGTCGCGACGGCAAGATGGCCACCTACGGCGCCATGGTCCTCGCCTGCGCGCTGACCTTGTGGTGGCGGGCCTTCGGGCCCGGCCGACGCTAGCGCCAGCCGCGCAGCGAGACGTCCTCGTTCAGCTGCACTTCCGCTCGCAGCGAATGCGGATAGGCCTCGGTGATCGTCACGTCGATCATGCGGCCGATGAGGCGTGGCTGGCCCTTGAAGTTGACGATGCGGTTGCACTCGGTGCGGCCCATCAGCTCGCTCTTGTCCTTGCGCGAAGGGCCCTCGACGAGGATGCGCTGCGCCGTGCCGACCAGCGACGCGCTGATGCGCCTGGCGTTGTCTTCGATCACCGCCTGCAGCTTCTGCAGCCGCCGCAGCTTCACCTCTTGCGCAGTGTCGTCGTGCAGGGCCGCCGCGGGCGTGCCGGGCCGTGCGCTGAAGACGAAGCTGAAGCTGGCATCGAATCCGACGTCGTCGATCAGCTTCATCGTCTTGGCGAAGTCGTCCTCCGTCTCGCCGGGGAAGCCGACGATGAAGTCGGTCGACAGCCGGATGTGGGGCCGAATCGCGCGCAGCTTGCGGACCGTGCTCTTGTATTCCATGGCCGTGTAGCCGCGCTTCATGGCCATGAGGATGCGGTCGCTGCCGTGCTGCACGGGCAGGTGAAGGTGGTTCACGAGCTGCGGGACCTTTGCGTAGACGTCGATCAGGCGCTGCGTGAATTCGTTCGGATGGCTCGTCGTGTAGCGGATGCGCTCGATGCCGGGGATGTCCGCCACGTATTCGATCAGCAGCGCGAAGTCGGCGATCTCCGCGGTGTCGCCCATGGCGCCCCGGTAGGCGTTGACGTTCTGCCCGAGCAGGGTGACTTCCTTGACGCCCTGGTCGGCGAGCCCCGCCACCTCGACCAGCACGTCGTCGAACGGCCGCGAGACCTCTTCCCCGCGGGTGTACGGCACGACACAGTAGCTGCAGTACTTGGAGCAGCCTTCCATGATGGAGACGAAGGCCGATGCACCGTCCACGCGCGCCGGCGGCAGGTGGTCGAACTTCTCGATCTCCGGAAAGCTGATGTCGACCTGCGGCCGGCGCTGCTGCACGCGGCGTGACAGCATGTCGGGCAGCCGGTGAAGGGTCTGCGGGCCGAAGACGACGTCGACATACGGCGCGCGCTCGATGATGGCCGCGCCCTCCTGGCTCGCCACGCAGCCGCCCACGCCGATCATCACGCCCTTGGCTTTGAGGTGCTTCACGCGACCCAGGTCGCTGAACACCTTCTCCTGCGCCTTCTCGCGCACCGAGCAGGTGTTGAACAGGATCAGGTCCGCCTGCTCCACATCGGCGGTCGGCTCGTAGCCTTGGGCGGCATGCAGCACGTCTGCCATCTTGTCCGAGTCGTACTCGTTCATCTGGCAGCCGAAGGTCTTGATGTACACCTTCTTGCTCATTTGGCGACCTCCGGCCGGCTCACGGCTTGGTCCAGACTTGCGCCACCGGGTCGAAGCTCCAGGCCTGGGCTTCCTGCGCGGTGACCGGCCACGGCTTCTTCGCCGCTTCGTCCGGAGTCAGGACCCAGACGTCCTTCACCAGGCCCTGCATGTCGACGGTGTAGTTCACCAGCAGCTTGGCTCCCAGCAGAGAGCCCGACATGGCCAGCATGTTGTCCTGGCCTCGGATGCGCAGGCCTGGCGCGAGGCGCGCCGGCTTCCCGTTCAGCGTGGCGTCCGATGTCGATGTCAGCACGAGCGCGCCGCGCAAGGCGTTCTGGGGGAAGGCTCGCTGCTGAGCGGCCGCGGGCGCGACCAGGCAGATGGCTGCCGCGGTAGCGAGGGCACAGCGGTACATGGTGTAGATCCAGTGGCTGTTGAGGAAACGGGAAAGGCCGAGAGCAAAACGGCTCCGTGGGGAGCCGAATGGATCGGATTATGCCGGGTTCGCCGTGGGCGCTGGTGCCCGATCGATGCCCCGGCGCGGGGCATCGATCCCGAAATGCGGGCGTCCTGCGGCCGCATGCCGGGACGCGTACGGCACGCCCTCGGGCCGAGCTGTCGCTCGTCCACCGAGGCGAACTCCAGCGATGGGCGCCTGCTGCGCCGATCCGGTCGTCCGTTGGCCCGATCGTTGCTTGTATACCAACCGGCACACCAGATGCGTGCATACGCACCGACACCAGCAGAGGAGCGATCGATGACAGACCGGCAATGGGATCGACGGGAGTGGCTGAAGGGCGCGACGGCCCTCGCAGCGGGGACGGCGACGATGGGGTGGGGCGCGGCCTTGGCACAGGGCAAGCCGGTCACCGTGGGCTTCATCTACGTCGGCCCGCGCGACGACTACGGCTACAACCAGGCGCATGCCGAGGGCGCCGCGGCGGTGAAGGCGCTGCCGGGCATCAAGATCGTCGAGGAAGAGAACGTGCCCGAGACGGTGGCCGTGCAGAAGGCCATGCAGGGCATGATCGTGCAGGACGGCGCAACGCTGCTGTTCCCCACCTCCTTCGGCTACTTCGATCCCCACGTGCTGGCGGTGGCGGCGAAGAATCCGAGCATCCGATTCGCGCACTGCGGCGGACTCTGGAACGAAGCCAAGCATCCGAGGAACGCCGGCAGCTTCTTCGGCTACATCGACGAGGCCCAGTACCTCAACGGCGTCGTCGCCGGCCACATGACGAAGTCCAGGAAGCTGGGCTTCATCGCGGCCAAGCCCATTCCGCAGGTGCTGCGCAACATCAACGCCTTCACCCTGGGGGCGCGCTCCGTCCGTCCCGACGTCACGACGACGGTGATCTTCACCGGCGACTGGTCGATGGCGGTCAAGGAGGCGGAGGCGACGAACAGCCTCGCCGACCACGGGATCGACGTGTTGACGATGCACGTGGACGGCCCCAAGGTCATCGTCGAGACGGCCGCCAAGCGCGGCAAGCTGGTCTGCGGCTACCACGCGAGCCAGGCCAAGCTCGCCCCCAACGCCTATCTCACCGGCGCCGAGTGGAACTGGGCGACGGCCTACAAGCAGATCGTCGAGGCGGCGCGCAGCGGCAAGCCGCATCCGAATTTCGTCCGCGGCGGCCTGAAGGACGGCTTCGTCAAGAACTCGCCCTACGGCGCCATGGTGAGCGAGGCCGCGCGCAAGCAGGCCGATGCGGTGCGCGCGCAGATGGTCGCGGGCCAGTTCGACATCTTCAAGGGCGCGCTGAAGGACAACACCGGCAAGGTCGTCATCCCGGCCGGCAAGGTGTTGAAGCAGACCGACCTCGAGCTCGAATCGATGAACTACCTGGTCGAAGGCGTTGTCGGCACGGTCTAGGCGATGAACGACGCGGCGCGTTCCTGGCAGGGTCCGGCGGAGGCGGTTCTGCTGCCCGTCGTTGCTCTTGCGGCCGCGCTGCTCTGCTTCGGCGTGTTCGTCTGGTTCGGCGGCCACAGTCCTGTCGACGCCTGGGCGCTGCTGTTTCGCGGCGCCTTCGGCGACAGCTTCTCATGGCAGAACACGCTGTTGCGTGCGGCGCCGCTGATGCTCACCGGCCTGGCCGTCGCGTTGCCGGCGCGTGCCGGGCTGGTGGTCATCGGCGGCGAAGGCGCCTTCGCGCTCGGCGCGCTGGGTTGTGCCGCGCTGCCCCTGCTGCTGCCGCTGCCGCACGGCGCTGCGGGCAGTGCAGTGGTGCTGGCGAGCGGGGCGGCGTGCGGCGCGGCCTGGGTCGCCCTGGCGGGCCTGCTTCGCCAATGGCGGGGTGTCAACGAGACCATCTCGAGCCTGCTGCTCGGCTACATCGCGCTGGCGCTTTTCCGCCATTTCGTGGAGGGCCCGATGCGCGATCCGGCGAGTCTCAACAAGCCGTCGACGCCGCCGCTCGAAGAGAGCCTTCGCATCGGCGCCATCGTTCCGGACGGCATGCTCGGCGATGTGCATTGGGGACTGGCCTTCGGCCTCGTCGCCTGCGTGGCGGCCGGCGTGTGGCTCAGCTTCAGCGTGCCGGGTTTTGCGGTGCGCGTGGTCGGCGGCAACGTGCGCGCCGCCCGCGGCGTCGGGCTTGCGGCGAACCGGCTGATCGTGCTGGCCTGCGCGGCGGGCGGGGCATGCGCAGGCCTGGCCGGCGCGATCGAAGTCGCGGCGGTGCACACCTCGGCCAACGCGTCGGTGCTCGCCGGCTTCGGCTACACGGGCATCCTGGTGTCCTTCGTGGCGCGCCACAACCCGTGGGCCATCCCGCCGGTGGCCATCCTGTTCGGCGGCTTCGCCGCGGCCGGCAGCCTGCTGCAGCGGCGCATGGGCCTGCCCGATGCGTCGGTGCTGGTGCTGCAGGGCTTCGCCTTCGTGACGATCCTCGGCGCCGAGGCCATGCGCGGGCGGCTGTTCGCCTGGCGGCTCGCCATGCCGATGCGGCCGCGACTGGCGAGCGGGAGGGTCACGGCATGAACGTCGAGCCCTGGGGCACCTTGCTGCTCGCGATGCTGGGCGGCGCGATCCGCGTCGGCACGCCGTTTCTGTTCGTGAGCCTGGGCGAGTGCCTCACCGAGAAGTCGGGCCGCGTGAACCTCGGTCTGGAAGGCGTCCTCGTCTTCTCGGCGATGGCGGGATTCGCCGGCGCCTGGACGAGCGGCTCGCCGTGGATCGGCGTGCTGGCCGCCGGCGCGAGCGGCGCGCTGCTCGCGCTGCTGCACGGCCTGCTGTGCTCGCTGCCGCGGGTCTCCGACATCGCGACCGGCATCGCGCTGATGCTGCTCGGCACTGGGCTCGCGTTCTATCTCGGCAAGCCGCTGATCCAGCCGCAGGCGCCGCAGATCCCGGCGATCGCGCTCGGTGCGTGGAGCGACTCGCCTGCAGTGCAGGCAGCACTCGCCGTCAACGCGCTGTTCCCGATCGGGCTGGCCCTGGCCGCTCTGATGGCCTGGGGCTTCGCCAACACACGCTTCGGTCTCGTCGTCCGCATGGCCGGCGACTCGACCGACGCGGCGCGCGCGCTGGGCTATTCGGTCAATCGCGTACGCATCGCCGCCACCACCACGGGCGGCTTCATCGCCGGCCTGGGCGGCGCCTCCCTGTCGCTGTACTACCCGGGGAGCTGGAACGAAGGGCTGTCGAGCGGGCAGGGGCTCATCGCGGTCGCGCTGGTCATCTTCGCGCGCTGGCGACCGCTCGCCTGCCTGGCGGCTGCATTGCTGTTCGGCGGCGCGGGCGCGATCGGCCCGGCGCTGCAATCGGTGGGCCTCAGCGGCGGCTATCACCACCTGATCAATGCCGTGCCCTATGCGCTCACGCTGGCGATCCTCGTGGCGACCTGCTCGCCGCGGCGCTCGCTGAAGGGCGCGCCCGTCGAGCTGACGCTGTCGCGATGACCGCCGACGGTCTGGACCATTGAAGGAGGCTTTCGATGCCCACGCTCCGCGCCGAACCCTACGCCTGGCCCTACGACGGTCAGCTCACGCCGCGCAACACCGCGCTGGTGATCATCGACATGCAGACCGATTTCTGCGGTATCGGCGGCTACGTCGACAAGATGGGCTACGACCTGTCGCTGACGCGCGCGCCGATCGAGCCGATCAAGGCCTTGCTCACGGTGGCCCGCGAGGTGGGACTGCACGTGATCCACACCCGCGAAGGGCATCGCCCCGACCTGGCCGACCTGCCCGACAACAAGCGGTGGCGCTCGCAGCGCATCGGCGCCGGCATCGGCGACGCAGGTCCGTGTGGGCGCATCCTGGTGCGCGGCGAGCCCGGCTGGGAGATCATCCCGGAGCTCGCACCGGTGGACGGCGAGCCCGTCATCGACAAGCCGGGCAAGGGTTCGTTCTGCGCCACCGATCTCGAGCTGATCCTGCACACGCGGGGCATCCGCAACCTGATCCTGACCGGCATCACGACCGACGTCTGCGTGCACACCACGATGCGCGAAGCCAACGACCGCGGGTTCGAGTGCGTGATGCTGGCCGACTGCACGGGCGCGACGGACCGCGGCAACCATGAGGCCGCGCTGAAGATGATCCAGATGCAAGGCGGTGTTTTCGGCGCCGTCGCGCAATCGACGGCCGTCATCGAGGCGCTGCGCGCGCTCTGACACCACGAACATCCAAGGAAGGGGAACCCCATGAGCGCTCTGATCCGCACCTTGTCGCGACGCCGCCTGCTCCAGGCCGGTGCGGCCTGCGCCGCACTGGTCGGCTTGTCACGCAAGTCGGTTGCGGCCGACGACCGGATCGTGATCGGCTTCTGGCCGATCGCGTCGGGCCTGCCCCTGTATGTCGGCCTGGAGCGCGGCATCTTCAAGGAAGCCGGCCTGCAGGTGGAGGGGGCCAAGTTCGCGAGCGCGCAGCAGGTGGCCGAGGCGATGATCGCGGGGCGGGTGCACGGATCGGCCAACGGCACCGCGTCGGCCGCGCTGGGCCTGGCCGAGATCACCAGCCCGGGGCTCTTCAAGATCATCTGCAGCAACCCGAGCAACCGCCACCTGGTGCTCGACCAGTTCGTCGTGCCGAAGGACTCGCCGGTCAAGAGCATTGCCGAGCTGGCGGGCAAGAGGATTGCATCGGGGCCCGGCATCCAGAATGTCACGCTGGCCAAGGTGATCCTCGAGAAGAACGGCATCCCCAATCCGCAGGTCACCGAGCTCCCGATCGGACAGCACGTGCCGGCGCTCGCAGCCGGCCAGCTCGATGCGGTGTACACGCTGGAGCCCACCGGCACGGCAGGCCGGCTCAAGGGACTCACGCGGGTGCTCGAGCCCGGCGTGATCTCGACGTACGTGCTGGGCAACCCCGATGCACCGTGGTTCGGCGGCTCGGCGAGCGTGACGAGCGCGTTCATGCGCGAGAAGCCGGAGCTCGCACGGCGCTACGTCGCTGCCTATTCGAAGGCGGTGGAGTGGGTGCGCAGGAATCCGGAGGAGTCGCGCACCCACCTGGACGGCTTCACGTCGATCGACGCTTCGCTGGTGAAGGAGGTGCCGCTGTCCGGCTTCACGCTGTACAACGAGTTCAAGCCGAGCGATATCGAGTACTTCCAGAAGTTCTTCGACGTCTTCACCGAGCGCAAGATCTTCAGCCGCAAGCTGGACGTCAAGTCGCTGCTCTACACGGGCTGACGCCATGCAGCGCCTCCTCCACCGCCGCTGGCTGCCGCTGCTGGGCCCGCTGCTCATGCTCGCGCTGTGGCAGCTCATGATCTCGGCGCAGTGGATCAAGCCCGTGCTGCTGCCGCCGCCGGGCCAGACGCTCGCGCATCTCGCCGAGGTGTTCGCAAGCGGTGCCATTCTTCCCGACCTGTGGGCCACGGTGTACCGCACGCTCGCGTCGTTCGGCATCGCGGTGCTGATCGGCGTGCCGCTCGGCGTGATCCTCGGCGCCTCCGAGAGCGCGTACCGCAGCGTCGAGTTCGTCATCGACTTCTTCCGCTCCACGCCCAGCTCTGCGCTGATCCCGCTGTTCCTGCTGATCTTCGGCATCACCGACATCAACAAGATCGCGATTGCCAGCTTCGGCGCGATGCTCATCGTGCTGTTCAACAGCGCCTACGGCGTCATGCATGCCAAGAAGACGCGTGTGATGGCCGCGCAGATCATGGGCGTGTCGCGGCTGCACGTGTTCGCCGACGTGATGCTGATGGAAAGCCTGGCGCAGACGTTCGTCGGGTTGCGCAGTGCGGTGTCGATGGCGCTGGTCATCGTCATCGTCGCCGAGATGTTCATCGGCTCGGAGACCGGGCTGGGCCACCGCATCATCGATGCGCAGCAGGTGTTCAACGTGAAGGACATGTACACCTCCATCCTCGTCACCGGCGCGCTGGGGTACCTGCTGAACCTGGGTTTCCTGTTGATCGAGAAGAGGCTCATTCACTGGAGCGCGAAATGAACCACCCGCGGAGCGCGTTCGATGTCCTCCCTCGAGAAGGTGTGTCGGGCGGCCCGGCGAAGCCGGATCCGCGGCAGCCGCTCGAGGGGTCGCTCCTTGAGACGGACACCGTGCTCACGCTGCGCCCCGCACCGTCCACGCACGTGACGGTGCGCGGCCTGAGCAAGTCCTTCGCGGGCGTGCCGCTGTACAGCAACTTCAACCTCGACCTCCCGCGCGGGCGCATCGTGTCGATCTTCGGTCCCAACGGCTGCGGCAAGTCGACGCTGATGAACATGATCGCCGGGTTGGTGAAGCCCGACGCCGGCGAGATCCTGTTCGACGGCAAGTCACTGAAGGACACACAGATCGGCTACGTGTTCCAGAACTACCGTGACGCGCTGTTCCCCTGGCTCAGCGCCTGGCACAACATCGCCTACCCGCTGAAGCGGCGCGGCATGAAGCCAGCCGACGTGCGCGCTCGGGTGGACGAGCTGGCGGCGCTGTTCGAGATCCGCTTCGACCTCAAGCGCTATCCGTACGAGCTGTCGGGCGGGCAGATGCAGACCGTCTGCATCATGCGCTCGCTCGCCACGCGGCCCGAGGTGCTGTTTCTCGACGAGCCATTCTCCGCACTGGATTTCGAGATGACGCTGTTCATCCGCGCCAAGCTGCAGGAGGCGCAGATCGCCACCGGCACGACGATGGTGATCGTCTCGCACGACCTCGAGGATGCGGTGTTCCTTGCCGATCGCATCCTCCTGCTCACGCGCCGGCCGACCCGCATCGCCGAAATCGTGCCCTTCGAGATGCCGCGGCCGCGCATGCCGGAAGCGGTGTCCGACATGGAGTTCGTGCGCGTGAAGTCGCACACGCTCGACGTGTTCCGGCGGGAAATGGCCGCGTGATATGCATGCCGTCGCGCTCGAGACATTCAAGCTGACCAAGCGCTTCGGTGCGTTCACGGCGCTCGACAGCGTGTCGCTTGCCGTTCGCCCGGGCACCGTGCATGCGCTGCTCGGCGAGAACGGCGCGGGCAAGAGCACGCTGGTGAAGTGCATCGTCGGCTACCACCGGGCGGACGACGGCGCCGTCCTCGTCGACGGGCGCGAGCAGGACATCCATGCGCCCGCCGCGGCGCGCGCCTTGGGCATCGGCATGGTCTACCAGCACTTCACCGTGGTGCCGGGCATGAGCGTGGCCGAGAACCTGCTGCTCGCGCGCGGGCGGGTGCCGCTGGTCGTCGACTGGCGCGCGGCGCGTGCCGAGCTGGCTGCCTTCATGCGCAGCGCGCCGTTCAGCCTCGACCTCGACGCGATGCCGCGCGACCTGTCGGCCGGCGAAAGGCAGAAGCTGGAGATCCTCAAGCAGCTCTTTCTGCGGCCGCGCCTGCTGATCCTCGACGAGCCGACCTCGGTGCTGACGCCGCAGGAGGCCGACGAGGTGCTGAGCGCCTTGCGCGAGCGCGCGCACGCGGGCGACTGCTCGGTGATCCTGATCACCCACAAGTTCCGCGAAGTGACGGCGCATGCCGACGATGTCAGCGTGCTGCGTCGGGGCCGGCTCGTCGAGAGCCTGCCGGTGGCCGAGACGACGCCTCAACAACTGGCCGCGGCAATGATGGGCGAATCGCGTGCCGCCATGGCCGCGCCCTTGCAGCGCACACAGCGGCCGCCCGGGGCGGTGAGGCTCGCCATCGAGGACCTGCAGGTGATGGGCGATCGCGGCCAGCCGGCGGTGCGCGACTTGACGCTGTCCGTGCGCGTCGGTGAGATCGTCGGCATCGCCGGCGTCTCGGGCAACGGCCAGCGCGAGCTGATGCAGGCGCTGACCGGCCAGCGTGCGCGCGAAGCCGGCCGAGTGAGCGTGGCCGGCCAGGCGTTCGGCGCCACCCGCCGCCAGAACCGCGCGCTGAAGGTGCGCAGCCTGCCCGAAGAGCCGCTGGCCAACGCCTGCGTCGGCGACCTCGGCGTGGCGCACAACATGGCGCTGCGCTGCTTCGACGAGCCGCCGCATGCGCGCGCGGGCTGGATCCTCTGGGGCTCGCTGCGCCGGCGTGCGCGGTCGTGGATCGCGGAGTACGGCATCAAGGCGCAGAGCGAGCGCGCGCCGATGCGTTCGCTGTCGGGCGGCAACGTGCAGCGCGCGGTGCTGGCGCGCGAGCTGTCCGATGAGGCCGAGCTGCTGCTCGTGTCCAACCCCGTGTTCGGGCTCGACTTCGCCGCGGTGGCCGAGATCCATGCGCGACTGATGGCTGCCCGCAACCGGGGCGCGGCCGTGCTGCTGGTCAGCGAAGACCTCGACGAGCTGCTGCTGCTGGCCGATCGCATCGTCGTGATGAGCGACGGCCGCATCGTGCACGAGGTCGCCGCCGCGGAGGCCGACCGCCATGCGCTGGGCGCCTGCATGGCGGGGCGTGCGCATGCCTTCATCGAACGGAGGGCGGCATGACCATCTCCCTGGCGGCCACGCCTTTCGACTACCGCTTCGACCCGCCGCGCACCGCGCTGGTCATCATCGACATGCAGCGCGACTTCATCGAGCCGGGCGGCTTCGGCGAGTCGCTCGGCAACGACGTGACGCGGCTGCAACGCATCGTGCCCACGGTGCGCCGCGTCCTCGAGGTGTGGCGGGCGGCCGGCGGCCTGGTGGTGCACACGCGCGAAGCGCATGCCCCGGACCTTTCCGACTGCCCGCCCGCCAAGCGCACCCGCGGCAACCCCCGCCTGCGCATCGGAGATGCGGGCCCGATGGGCCGCATCCTCGTCGCCGGCGAGCCCGGCAACGACATCGTGCCGGGCCTCGAGCCGCGCGGCGACGAGCTGCTGATCGACAAGCCGGGCAAGGGCGCCTTCCACGCGACCGACCTCCACGCGCAGCTCCAGCAGCGGGGCATCACCCACCTGGTGTTCATGGGCGTGACGACCGAGGTGTGCGTGCAGACCTCGATGCGCGAGGCCAACGACCGGGGCTACGAGTGCCTGCTGGTGGAGGACGCCACCGAGAGCTACTTCCCCGAGTTCAAGGCGGCGACGCTGGCGATGGTGACGGCGCAGGGCGCGATCGTCGGCTGGACCGCGCCGGCTGCCGCCCTCATCGAAAGCCTTTCGCGATGACAGCCATGCCCATCACCCTCGCCGACTGGCAGCGCGAGTATCGCCATGGGGCCGATCCCTCGGTGCTGGTCGGCGCGGCGCTGGCGCGACTCTCGTCCGACGATCCCGCGTGGATCCACCGTTGCGACCGGCGAGTCGTCGAGGACCAGCTCGCACGCCTGCAGGTGCTGCCACGCACGCTGCCGCTGTGGGGCGTGCCCTTTGCGGTGAAGGACAACATCGATGTCGCCGGTGTGCCGACGACCGCGGCTTGCCCTGCCTTCGCGTATGTGCCCGAGCGGCATGCGACGGTCGTGCAGCGGCTGCTCGACGCCGGCGCGGTGATGGTCGGCAAGACCAATCTCGATCAGTTCGCCACCGGCCTGGTCGGCACGCGCTCGCCTTACGGCGAGGTGCCGAACAGCTTCGATCCGGCCTACGTGAGCGGCGGATCGAGCTCCGGCTCGGCATCGGTGGTGGCGCGCGGGCTGGTGCCCTTCGCGCTGGGCACCGACACCGCCGGCTCGGGGCGCGTGCCCGCGGGCTTCAACAACCTGGTCGGACTCAAGCCGACGCCGGGTCTGGTTCCGATGGGCGGTGTTCTGCCGGCGTGCCGCACGCTCGACGTCGTGTCGGTCTTCGCGCTCACCGTCGCCGATGCGGCGCGGGTGACCGCCCTGATGGGCGGTCCGTTGCCCGACGAGGCGTGCTTCCATCCGGTGCGCCTGCAGCGCCCGTGGTTCGGTCGCACCGGCGCCGCCTTGCGGGTGGGCGTGCCCCTTCGCAGCGAATGCGATGCCGCCCTGGGGTACGAACGCGCATGGCAAGACGCGGTGGAGCGGCTGGCCACGCTGGGAGCCGAAGTCGTCGCAGTCGACATGAATGCATGGTTCGACGTCGCCGAGCTGCTCTACGACGGTCCTTGGGTGGCCGAACGCCACGCCGTCGTGCAGGCGCTCATCGAATCGAGACCCGAAGCGCTCGATCCGACCGTGCGCGAGGTGATCGCCCGTGCGCAAGGCCACGACGCCACCGCTGCCTTCCGCGCGCGATACCGGCTCGAAGAGGCCCGCGCGCGCATCGCGCCTGCATGGCAGGACTTCGATGTGCTGATGGTGCCGACGGCCACCACCTGCCCCACGCGCGCAGCTGTCGCCGAATCGCCGGTGGCGCGCAACAGCGAGCTGGGACGCTACACGAACTTCGTCAACCTGCTGGACCTGTCGGCGCTGGCCCTGCCGGCCGGCATCACGGCGCGCGGGTTGCCGTTCGGCATCACCTTCATCGCGCCGGGCGGCTGCGATGCGGCGCTGGTGCAGCTCGCGCTGCGGTGGGAAGCGGCCAGCGCATTGCCGCTCGGCGCGCGGCTGCGCGACGCCGCGGCCGAGGACCGCGCCCTGCGGGCAGGCCCCGCGGCGGGGGCCACCGTGCCCATCGCCGTCGTGGGAGCGCATCTGTCGGGGATGCCCTTGCACGGGCAGATCGTCGAGCGCGGCTGCCGGCTGCTCGCGGCCACGCGCACCGCGCCCCACTACCGTCTGCATGCGCTGGCCGGCACGTCGCCGCCCAAGCCGGGTCTCGCGCGGGTGCCGGAGGGCGGCAGTGCCATTGCGGTCGAGGTGTATGAGATGCCGCTGGAGCAGGTCGGCTCCTTCCTGACGCTCATCCCGCCGCCGCTCGGCCTCGGCTCGGTGGAGCTCGCCGAGGATTGCGGGCCGTGGGGCCGCTGGGTCAAGGGCTTCATCTGCGAGCCGCATGCGCTGGCCGGCGCGCCCGACGTCAGCCGGTTCGGCGGATGGCGTGCCTATGTCGAGAGCACGGCGCGATGACGCTTCACGACGTCGATCGTCCGCAGGTGCTGGCCGAGGTGCGGCGCGTGTTCGCGGACTACGAGCGCGCGCTGATGGCCAACGACGTGGAGGCACTCAACGCCTTCTTCTGGGCGGATGAGCGCACGACGCGCTACGGCATCGCGGACCGGCAGTGGGGCATCGCCGAGCTCGCCGCGTTTCGCGCCGCAACGCCGGCGCCCACCTTCACCCGCACGCTGCTGAACCCGCGAATCACGGCCTATGGCGACGGGTTCGCGGTGGCGCAGGTGGAGTTCGTTCGCAGCGACACACCGCTGCGCGGTTTCCAGACGCAGACCTGGGTCCGGTTCGCCGAAGGGTGGAAGATCGTCGCCGCCCATGTCAGCATGATCGCTTTCGACGAAACCCGATGAAGCCCGTTCGCCCCCGCATCGCGATCGCCGCCGGCCCTGCCATCGTGCCGCTGCCCGCCGCGACGGAACCCGCCAGCCTGGCCGACCAGGCTTATGCCCAGGTCAAGGCGATGATCTTTGACTTCGCGCTGCTGCCCGGCGACCGCTTCTCCGAGTCGGAGCTCGCGCAGCGCGTGCAGGTCAGCCGCACCCCGCTGCGGCAGGCACTGCAGCGGCTCGAGCGGGAAGGCTTTCTGCTCGTCTTTCCGAAGCTCGGCTGGCAGGTGGCGCCGCTCGACTTCGACACCTTCGACGCGCTGTACGACTTGCGCGTGCTGATCGAATGCCATGCCGTGCAGCACCTGGCCGCGATCGAGGACCGTCCGCAGCTCGAGGCGCTGGCCGAGCTGTGGCTGGTGCCCCCCGCGGAGCGGCTGGCCGACGGCGCGGCGGTGGGCGCGCTGGACGAAGCCTTCCATGCCTTGCTGGTGCAAGGCAGCGGCAACCGCGAGATGGAGCGCGTGCACCGGGAGATCACCGAGCGCATCCGGATCATTCGCCGACTCGATTTCACCAAGGGCGCGCGGGTGGAGGCGACCTATGACGAGCACGCCCGCATCCTGCGCGCCATCACCCGCCGCCGCGGCGACGAGGCGCAGCGGCTGCTGCGGGCGCACATCGAGCAGAGCAAGCTCGAAGTCAGGCACATCACGCTCGATACGCTGTATCGCTTGCGGCAGGGGTAGGCTTGCGGGAGCGATCAGACAGCTTGAAACGCCATGACGTGGGGAAGGCCCACTAAGCTGTCGATCTTGTTTGGTGGCGCTTCAGGGACTCGAACCCCGGACCTGCGGATTATGATTCCGTCGCTCTAACCGACTGAGCTAAAGCGCCTGAGCCCGTGATTATAGCGTGGCACGTCGGCTGCCCCGTTCACCAGCCCCATCACTCGACACAGCGCGCCCGCATGTTCAGCTTCTTCAAGAAAAAGACCCCGGCCGACGCCGTTGCTCCGCCCCCGGACGCACCGGTCGCGCCGCCGGTTCCGTCCGCGGCGCCCGCCGAGCGCACCTGGCGCGAGCGACTCGGCTTCGGTGCGCCGCCGGCCCCGTCGACCGAGCCGGCGATCGAGGCGCCGCCACCGACGCCGCAGCCCGAGCCCCCGTCGCCCGAGGAGCGCAAGACCTGGCTCGACAAGCTGCGCCTCGGCTTGCGCAAGACAGGCACCAGCATCGCGCAGGTGTTCACCGGCACGCAGATCGACGATGCGCTGTACGAGGAGCTCGAGGCCGCCCTGCTGATGGCCGACACGGGCGTGAAGGCCACCGAGTTCCTGCTCGCCGATCTCAAGCAGCGCGTGAAGGACGCACGCGCCATCGATCCGTCCGCCGTCAAGTCCCTGCTGGCCGACGCCGTCACCGACCTGCTGCGCCCGCTCGAGAAGCAGCTCACCATCGGGGAGGCCCTGCCGACCGTGATGATGGTGGCCGGCGTCAACGGCGCGGGCAAGACGACGAGCATCGGCAAGCTCACCCGCCATCTCGCCGACGGCGGCGAGAAGGTCCTGCTGGCCGCCGCCGACACCTTTCGTGCCGCGGCGCGCGAACAGCTGGCGGTGTGGGCCGGCCGCACCAACGTCGAAATCGTGAGCCAGGAAGGCGGCGATCCGTCGGCCGTCACATTCGATGCCGTGCTCGCCGGCAAGGCGCGCCGCTGCGATGTCGTCATCGCCGACACCGCCGGCCGCCTGCCGACGCAGCTTCACCTGATGGAAGAGCTGAGGAAGATCAAGCGCACCATCGCCAAGGCGCAGGAGGGCGCGCCGCATGAAATCCTGCTCGTCGTCGATGGCAACACGGGCCAGAACGCGTTGACACAGGTGAAGGCTTTCGACGATGCGCTGCAGCTCACCGGACTCATCGTGACCAAGCTCGACGGCACGGCCAAAGGAGGCATGCTTGCCGCGATTGCCCGCGAGCGGCCCGTGCCGGTCTACTTCATCGGCGTTGGCGAAAAGCTCGAGGACCTGGAGACCTTCGACGCCCGCGAGTTTGCCAACGCATTGCTGGCCTGATGAAGCTCAGCGGCCCGGCGGGCGCGGCTTGGGATCGGTACTCGCTTTGGGCGGCTCGCCCGCCAACGGTGCGGGCGCCGAGTCGAGATCGTCAAACCAGGTCGATGGCGGCGGCTCGCGCATCGGCATGACCTCTTCGAGAGGCGGGTTGGCGGCAGTGGAGGCCATGCGACCCGGCAGTGAATGCGCAGCGGCGACGGCCGCCTCGTCCTGAGCAGCTTCCTCCGGTTGCATCGGAAGGATGGCTCGGCGCGCGGCTTCGACCGTCGGCAGTGCCGACCCGCGCCACAGATGCACCGGAATCTGCGCTGCGCCGAGCACGCGCATCATGCGCTCGCGTCGACGATGCGCGCGACCGCCTGCCTCGTCCTCCTCTGCCTGGATCTCGACCACGGCAATGACCTGCGAGTGCCGGTCGCACACCACGAGGTCGGCGTTGATCTGGCCGACGCGACGCAGCCACTCGGTGTACGAATTGCGGGTCGGCACCTTGATGAAACGCTGCAGGGGGACCTGCGCAAGGATCATGTGCGCCGGAAGCGCATGTCGCAGCACGTCGTAGGCCTGGCGTTCAGCGGTGGTGAGAACGCGTGTGGCCTGCGGCGGCCAGCCGGCCAGCGTGTCGACGTTGTCCCCCGAGTGGCTGGGTGCCGCCGGCTTGCCGCGGGAGCGTATGCCCCACCAGACGACCACCACGGCAAGCAGAACGGCAAGGGCGATGAGGAATGTGCTCAAGGGGGCAGACAGCAAGTGGACAACGCACAAACATATCCGCGCTGTCGAGTGCGGTCAATGTGCGAAGTTCGCGCTGGCGCGCGCTACGCACTCAACGGGGTCCGGGAAAGCCCTTCATTGCGCCCATGCGCTTCATCATCTTCATCATCCCGCCGCCCTTCATCTTCTTCATCATGTCGCGCATCTGCTCGAACTGATTGAGCAGCCGGTTCACCTCCTGGACCTGCACGCCAGCGCCGGCAGCGATGCGACGCTTGCGCGTCGCCTTGATGAGTTCGGGCTTGCGGCGCTCCAGCGGCGTCATGGAGCAGATGATGCCCTCCATGCGGCGCACATCCCGCTCGGCCTTGTCGACATCGACGGCGCCGGCCTTCGCGGTCATCTGGGCGGGCAGCTTGTCCATCAATCCCGAGAGACCGCCCATCTTCTTCATTTGTGAGATCTGTGACAGAAAGTCGTTGAGGTCGAAGGCGTTGCCGGACTTGACCTTCTCGGCCAGCTTTTGCGCCGCTGCCATGTCGACGCCCTTGGTCACCTCCTCGACCAACGCGACGATGTCGCCCATGCCGAGGATTCGTCCGGCATGGCGTTCGGCGTCGAACACCTCGAGCCCGTCGATCTTCTCGCTGATGCCCGCGAACTTGATCGGCGCGCCGGTGATCTGCCGCACCGACAGCGCAGCGCCGCCGCGCGAGTCGCCGTCCGTCTTGGTGAGAACGATGCCGGTGAGCGGCAGCGCTTCGTTGAAGGCCTTGGCGGTGTTGATCGCGTCCTGCCCCTGCATGGCGTCGACGACGAACAACGTCTCGACCGGCTTGAGCGCGGCATGCAGGTCGGCGATCTCCTTCATCAGCGCTTCGTCGATCGCCAGCCGGCCGGCGGTGTCGACGAGCAGCACGTCGAAGTAGTGCCGCTTCGCATGGTCGAGCGCGGCGGCCGCGATGGCGACCGGCTTGTCGTCGGCATGCGACGGAAACCATTCGGCACCAGCCTGTTTGGTCACGGTCTTGAGCTGCTCGATCGCCGCCGGGCGATACACGTCGGCCGACACCGTGAGCACCTTCTTCTTGCGCTTGTCGACCAGGTGCTTGGCGAGCTTGGCCGTGGTGGTCGTCTTGCCGGCGCCTTGCAGCCCGGCCATCAGGATGACCGCCGGCGGCTGCGCCACCAGGTTGATGTCGGACACGCCTTCGCCCATCGTCGCCGCCAGCTCGCGGTTGACGATGCCCACCAGCGCCTGCCCCGGCGACAGCGAGCCGACGACCTCGGCGCCCAGCGCCTTGTCCTTGACGCGAGCGATGAAGTCGCGCACCACCGGCAGCGCGACGTCGGCTTCGAGCAGCGCCATGCGCACCTCGCGCAGCATGTCCTGCACGTTGCTTTCGGTGATGCGCGCCTGGCCGCGCATCGTCTTGACGAGGCGGCTCAGCCGGTCGGTGAGGGTGGATGCCATTTGCTTGTGAGCTCCGCGAGGACTTGTGGCAGCGGGCGCTGCGGGCGGAACGCGAAAGTACACTTTGCGAATGATTTTATCGTTCTGGCTGCTGCCCGGCGCGTTGGCCCTCATGGCCTACGCCGTCGCGGCGCTGCTGCCGCCAAGCGCCGCGACACCGGCTCGCGCCTCGCTCATCGTCGCCTGGCTCGCGCATGCCGCCGCCATCGCCATCGACACGTCGGGCGCCGGGTCGGCCGAAAGTGGTGCGCGCTTCGGCTTCGCACCGGCACTCTCGGTGACGCTGTGGCTGGTGATCGCGGTCTATCTGATCGAGAGCCGTTCCCTGCCGCTGCTCGGCGTGCGCCGCAGCCTCGCCGTGCTGGGCGCCGTCGCGGTCGTTCTCGCGCTGCTGTTTCCCGGCGAATTGCGGCCGCAGGCGCTGTCGAGATGGGCGCCGCTGCATTGGGTGATGGGCATCGCGTCGTATGGCCTGTTCGGCGCGGCAGTGCTGCACGCCGCCATGCTCAGCCGCGCGGATCGGCAGATGCGCCAGCTGCCTCAGCGGTCCGCGGCAGGCGGCGCGACGGGCTTGCCGCTGCTGCGGCTCGAGCGGCTCACGTTCCGCTTCGTCGCCGCGGGATTCGCGGTGCTGACCGCCGCGCTGGTGCTTGGATGGTGGTTCGCCCGCCCGTGGCACTGGGACCACAAGACCGTGCTGTCGATGCTCGGCTGGGGTGTGTTCGCGGCGCTGCTTGCGGGCAGGCGCATCTTCGGCTGGCGTGGCCCGCTGGCGACCCGGTGGCTCTACGCGGGCGCCGGCCTGCTGCTGCTCGCCTACGTCGGATCGCGCT
Organism: Piscinibacter sp. XHJ-5; assembly: GCF_029855045.1. Lineage (GTDB taxonomy): Bacteria > Pseudomonadota > Gammaproteobacteria > Burkholderiales > Burkholderiaceae_C > Albitalea. The sequence continues at coordinate 5,976,540 of NZ_CP123228.1, read as the reverse complement.
TCGTCTTCGAGGTCGTGCTGCACCGCTCGCCGACCCTCTGATCCGATGAAATACCTGATCGTCATCCTGGTCGTGCTGCTGGTGTTGTGGCTTGCGCGCAGCAGCCGCCGCACCGTGCGGCGTGAAGCTTCGCAGCCGCCGTCGTCGGCCCGGCAGCAGCAGCCGATGCTCGCGTGCGCGCACTGCGGCCTGCATCTGCCGCGCGATGAAGCCTTGCCCGGAAGGGGCGGCGTGTTCTGCGGCGAAGCGCATCGCGCAGAGTACGAGAAGGCGCATCCCGCACCATGAGCGCGTACCCCGGCGGGACCGGTGAAAGGCGGCGCGGCGAGAGGCGTGCCAAGCGCCGTCCGGAGCCGCCTGCGGAATCCTGGTTCGGCGCGCTGGGCGTCGAGGACACGCAGGCGGCCGATGGTTTCGATGACGTCGAGTCGCGCTACGACGGTGGCCTCGCCGGTGCCGGCCGCACCGCGCCCGATTCGAAGTTCCTCTCGCGCCAGGCGCGGCGCATCGTCAGCACCGGCCAGACCGCCTTTGACCGCATTCACCGCGTCTTCCTGGGCGCGCGCGCGGCGCTCGGCGTCGCGCTGATCGTGACCGTCGTCGTGGCCGGCATGTTCGGCGCGCGGGCAAGCTATGCGGTGGCCATCGTGAGCGTGGCCTATGCGGCCTTGGCGCTCAGCATGTGGCTGCTGCCTCAGTTCAGGCAGCCGGTGCAGCCGCAGGAGCTGGCCCGTCTCGGCGGCAGGCAGTGGCTGCTGACGATAGGCGCCGACATCGTGTGCTTCACCGCGCTGCACCTGTTGTCGCCGGCCTCGAGCTTCAACTACGTCGCGCTGCTGGTGCTGCCCGTGCTCATGGCCGGGGTGCTGACGCCGCGCATCCAGGCGCTGGCCACGTCGGCGGGTGTTGCCCTGGCGCTGCTCGGCGTCGCCTGGCTGGCCGTGCTGCGAGGCGGCGAGGCGAGCACCCTCATGACGCAGGCCGGCCTCGCCGGCAGCGGCTTGTTCGTCATCACGGTGCTGGCGGGCGAGCTCGCCGGCCGGCTGGCCCGCGAGGAGCTCACCGCCAAGGGCAGCCTCGAGCTGGCGCGCCAGCAGGCGCAGCTCAATCGCCTGGTCATCGAGGAAATGCAGGACGGCGTGCTGGTCGTCGATCGGCGTGGCCGCGTGCGTGCCGCGAATCCGGCGGCGCGCCGCCTGCTCGCACCCAGTGGCATGTGCCGCCCGGCGCCGTTCCAGCTGCGCGGGGTGGAGGCGTGGAACGAGCTGGTGAAGACGGTCGAGCGCGCCTTCGTCGATGCGGTGTGGCCCGAGTCCGGCCGCGACGTGGTGCTCCAGTTCGATTCCGGGGAGACGCGCACGCTGCGCGTGCGCATCCGCTTCACGCGGCGGCACGAGTCGCAGGTGAGCGAGGAGTTCTGCGTGCTGCTGCTGGAGGATGTGCGCAACATGCAGGCACGCACGCGGCAGGAAAAGCTGGCCGCGATGGGGCGCGTGTCGGCCGGCATTGCGCACGAGATCCGCAATCCGCTCGCGGCCATCGCCCAGGCCAACGCGCTCCTGTCCGAGGACGCGACCACGCCGGCGCAGCGTCAGCTCACGCAGATGGTCACCGACAACGTCGAGCGGCTCAAGCGCATCGTCGACGACGTGATGGAGGTCGCGCCGGGGAGGGGCGTCGATGCCGGCGTCATCGATGCCGGGGAGCAGGTTGCCGCGGCTTGCGGCGGCTGGGCGCAGGGGGCCGGCGTCACGCTCGACGATCGCAGCGCGGTGCGGGTGGAGCTGCCCACGGAGCGGCTGGGCGCCGTCTTCGATCCGGATCATCTGCGCCGCGTGATGATCAACCTGCTCGACAACGGCTACCGGCATTCGAGCAAGCAGCCCGGCTCGGTGCAGGTGCGACTGTCGGCGCCCGACGGCGACAGCGTGCGCTTGTCGGTGGCGAGCGACGGCGCGCCCATCCCGCCGGACGTCGAGCGCTATCTGTTCGAGCCGTTCTTCTCCACGCGCAGTCGGGGCACGGGGCTGGGCCTGTATATTTGCCGTGAGCTGTGCGAGCGCTACGGCGCCAGCATCGACTACCGGCTGCGAACCCCCGGCGACCCGACGCGCAACGAGTTCAATGTCGTGATGCGTCGGCAGGCCCTGGTCGACGCCGACGCGCCACTCCTCACCTGAGCTCACACGACACGATGGCCTCACCGTCCCACTTCAGCCTGCTCGTCGTCGACGACGAGCCCGACCTGCGTACGCTCTACGAGCTGACGCTGCTGCGCGAGGGCTACGACATCGAGACGGCGGGCTCCGTGGAAGAGGCGCTGCTGCACCTGAAGGACCGCACCTACAGCGCGGTCATCACCGACATGCGCCTGCCCGACGGCACCGGCCTCGATCTCCTGCGACGGCTGGAGGAGAGCGGTCGCCGCGAGAAGGCCATCGTGATCACCGCCTACGGCTCGGCCGAGAACGCGGTCGAGGCGCTGAAGGCGGGCGCCTACGACTACCTGACGAAGCCGGTCGACCTCAAGCAATTCCGCGCCGTCGTCGCCTCGGCGCTCGGCCGTGCCCCCTCGACGGTGCCGACGATGGTGCCTTCGAGCCTGCCCTCGGAGAACGACATCGGCGCGGCAGCCAGCGCGCCGCCCAGGCCGCCACGGCCGGTGGTGCCGCCTCCGCCGCCCGCCGCGCCGGTGAGCCCCGCGCTCGCACGGATGGCCGGCACGTCCGCGGCGATGCACGAAGTGCGCACGCTGGTCGAGAAAGTGGCACGGAGCATGGCGCCTGTGCTGGTGAACGGCGAATCGGGCACCGGCAAGGAGCTGGTCGCGCGCGCCATCCATGAGGTGAGCGCGCGCAGCCAGATGCCGTTCATCGCGGTGAACTGCAGCGCCATTCCCGAACAGCTGCTGGAAGCCGAGTTCTTCGGCTACCGCAAGGGCGCCTTCACCGGGGCCGCCGAAGACCGCGAAGGCTTTTTCCAGGCCGCCAACGGCGGCACGTTGTTCCTCGACGAGATCGGGGACCTGCCGCTGTCCATGCAGTCCAAGCTGCTGCGCGCCATCCAGGAGCGCTCGGTGCGACCGGTGGGCGCGGTCAGCGAGCAGTCGGTCAACGTGCGCCTGCTGTCGGCCACCCACAAGGACCTGGGTGCCGAGGTGCTGGCGGGACGCTTCCGGCAGGACCTCTACTACCGGCTCAACGTCATCCAGATCCGCGTGCCGCCGCTGCGCGAGCGACTCGAGGACCTCGCCGTCATCAGCGAACGCGTGCTCGAGCGCATTGCGCGCGACGCAAACGTCTCGCCGCCGCCCCGGCTGACGCGCGACGCGCTGGTGCACCTGATGCGGTACCCCTTCCCGGGCAACGTGCGCGAGCTGGAGAACCTGCTGCATCGCGCCGTCGCGCTGTCGGGCGGCGAGGCGATCGACGTCTTCGATCTGGGCCTGCCCGAGACGGTGTTCACCGACAGCGCCGCTCAGGAGCTCGATCTCATCACCGAGAACACCCACGTCGATCCGTCGTTGTTCGCGCCTCCGCCTCCGCCTCCGCCCCCCGCCGCGGCGCCATTGCCCGACGATCTGGCGGCCTACCTCGACGAGGTCGAACGCGACATCCTGCTGCGTGCGCTCGAGCGGCATCGCTTCAATCGCACGGCTGCCGGTGCGAGCCTCGGGCTGTCGCTGCGCCAGATGCGCTACCGCATGGCACGCCTGGGTGTCAGCGTCGGCGGCGACGGCTTCGATGGCGAACGCGGCGGCTCCTGATCGCGTCGCGCCGGACTGGGACGGCGGGTGGTGGCGCGGCGCGCGCCGCTGCGAATCGCCGAACCACGGGCCGCGGCCCGAAGAAGCGGGGGTGTCGCTTGCCCTCATCCACTCCATCAGCCTGCCGCCCGGACAGTACGGCGGCGACGGTGTCGAGCGGCTGTTCACCAACCGCCTCGACTGGGATGAGCATCCCTACTACCAGCGCATCCGCGGGCTGCAGGTCTCGTCGCACTTCTTCATCCGTCGCGACGGCCGGACGGTGCAGTTCGTGTCGTGCGACGAGCGTGCCTGGCATGCGGGACCGTCGTCGTGGCGCGGCCGCGAGAATTGCAACGACTTCTCCATCGGCATCGAGCTCGAAGGCCTCGAAGGCGACACGTTCGAGGCGGTGCAATACGCGGGCCTGGTCACGCTGCTGCGAGCCATCGCTTCGCGCTATCCGCTGACCGCGATCGCGGGCCACGAGCACGTCGCGCCGGGTCGCAAGATCGACCCCGGTCCCGGGTTCGACTGGGCCGCGCTGCAGCGCGAGCTGCAGTGGCCCGACGCGGTGTTTCCTACCTAGCACGCACCCGCGCGAGACTTTGGCGTCAAGCGACGCCATCATCGCCATGAGTGCTTCTCCGTAGCAGGCACGCTATAGGTAGTGTTAGAGTCTCGCCCGGTGCCCCAGATGTAGTGTCTTGAGTTCATCGAGCCATCCACGTGCACTCCACCGAATTTCCACAGCTTTGTCCACATCGGCCGGTCGCGAAGGCCGCGCCGGGCCGGCCGCGGCAAACGCAACGCCGCGTCGACCATCGTCAGAACGAGTACCGACCCTTTGCTGCATTCGCGTGCCTCGCCAGGCGCCCGAACGCCTGAACGCATTTCAAGAAGGACCTCCATGCAAACAGCCGTCAACCGTCCCTTGCCCGCCGCATCGATCGCCGCCGCCGACACGCCCGTTCCTTCCCCCGTGTCGGCCTACCAGGGCTACCAGATCATTCGTCGCAACGGCGCGGTCGTCGCGTTCGAGCCGAACAAGATCGCGGTGGCGCTCATGAAAGCGTTCCTCGCGGTGCACGGCACGCAGGGCGCGGCGTCGGCCAGCGTGCGCGAGACGGTCGACGGGCTCACGGAAACCGTCGTCCGCGGGCTGCTGCGCTCACGTCCCGGGGGCGGCACCTTCCATATCGAGGACGTGCAGGACCAGGTCGAGCTCGGCCTGATGCGCGGCGGCCATCACGAAGTGGCGCGCGCCTACGTGCTGTACCGTGAGCGGCGTTCGCAGGAACGGGCCAAGCAGGGCGCGACGCCGGTGGCGGCGGAGCCGGTGCTGCACGTCGTCGATCGCGGGCAGCGCGTCCCGCTCGACCTGAAGCGCCTGCATGTCCTGGTCGAATCCGCCTGCGAAGGCCTGGGCGCCGACGTGCGGCCCGACCCCATCCTGGCCGAGACCAAGCGCAACCTGTACGACGGCGTGCCGATCGACGAAGTGCACAAGGCGGCCATCCTGGCGGCGCGCACGCTGATCGAGAAGGATCCCGGCTACACGCGCGCCACCGCTCGCTTGCTGCTGCACACCATCCGCAAGGAGATCCTGGGCGAGGAAGTCCTGCAAGGCGAAATGCATGCGCGCTACGCGGAGTACTTCCCGTTGTTCATCAAGAAGGGCGTGCAGGCCGAGCTGCTCGACGAAAAGCTGCTGCAGTACGACATGGCCAAGCTGGGCGCCGCGCTGAAGGCCGACCGTGACCTGCAGTTCGACTACCTCGGCCTGCAGACCCTGTACGACCGCTACTTCCTGCACGTGAACGACGCGCGCATCGAGATGCCGCAGGCGTTCTACATGCGCGTGGCCATGGGCCTCGCGCTGAACGAGATCGACCGCGAGGCGCGCGCGATCGAGTTCTACGAGGTGCTGTCGACCTTCGATTTCATGTCGAGCACGCCGACGCTGTTCAATTCCGGCACGCACCGCTCGCAGCTGTCGAGCTGCTACCTGACAACCGTGGCCGACGACCTCGACGGCATCTACGAGGCGCTGAAGGAAAACGCGCTGCTGTCCAAGTTCGCCGGCGGCCTGGGCAACGACTGGACCAATGTGCGCGCCCTCGGCTCGCACATCAAGGGCACCAACGGCAAGAGCCAGGGTGTGGTGCCGTTCCTCAAGGTCGTCAACGACACGGCGGTCGCGGTCAACCAGGGCGGCAAGCGCAAGGGCGCCGTCTGTGCCTATCTGGAAACCTGGCACCTCGACATCGAGGAGTTCCTGGAGCTGCGCAAGAACACCGGTGACGACCGCCGCCGCACCCACGACATGAACACGGCGAACTGGATTCCCGACCTGTTCATGAAGCGCGTGATGGAGGGCGGCGAGTGGACGCTGTTCTCGCCTTCCACCTGCCCCGACCTGCACGACAAGTTCGGCAAGGCCTTCGAGGAAGCCTACCTGGCCTACGAGGACAAGGTGGCGCGCGGCGAGATCAAGCTCTACAAGAAGATGGCCGCGCGCGACCTGTGGCGCAAGATGCTGTCGATGCTGTTCGAGACCGGCCATCCGTGGATCACGTTCAAGGATGCCTGCAACGTGCGCTCGCCGCAGCAGCACGTCGGCGTCGTGCACTCCAGCAACCTGTGCACCGAGATCACGCTGAACACGAGCGATACCGAGATCGCGGTCTGCAACCTGGGTTCGGTCAACCTGGTCCATCACGTCAAGGACGGCCAGATCGACCACGCCAAGCTGAAGAAGACGGTGGCCACGGCGATGCGCATGCTCGACAACGTCATCGACATCAATTACTACGCGGTCAAGAAGGCACGCGACTCCAACCTGCGGCATCGGCCGGTCGGCCTGGGCATCATGGGCTTCCAGGATGCGTTGCACGAGCTGCGCATTCCCTATGCGTCCGCAGAGGCGGTGGAGTTCGCCGACCGCTCGATGGAGGCGGTGTGCTACCACGCCTACTGGGCGTCCACCGAGCTGGCTGCCGAGCGCGGCCGCTACTCCAGCTACCGCGGCTCGCTGTGGGACCGCGGCATCCTCCCGATGGACACGCTCGACCTGCTGGCCCAGGCGCGCGGCGGCTACGTCGACGTCGACCGCAGCGCGACGATGGACTGGGACTCGCTGCGCCAGCGCATCCAGCAGCACGGCATGCGCAACTCCAACTGCGTGGCGATCGCGCCCACCGCGACGATCTCCAACATCATCGGCGTCAGCGCGTCAATCGAGCCGTCGTTCGGCAACCTGTCGGTCAAGTCCAACCTGTCGGGCGAGTTCACCGTCATCAACGAGTACCTGGTGCGCGACCTGAAGAAGCTCGGGCTCTGGGACGACGTGATGGTGATGGACCTCAAGCACTTCGACGGCTCGCTGCGCCGCATCGACCGCGTTCCCGAGGAGCTGAAGCAGCTCTATGCCACCGCGTTCGAAGTCGAGACCGAGTGGCTGGTCGAGGCCGCGGCACGGCGCCAGAAGTGGATCGACCAGGCGCAGTCGCTCAACATCTACATGGCCGGCGCGTCGGGCAAGAAGCTCGACGAAACCTACAAGCTGGCGTGGACTCGCGGCCTGAAGACCACCTACTACTTGCGCACCATCGGCGCCACGCACGCCGAGAAGTCGACGGTGAAAACCGGCCATCTCAACTCGGTGTCCAGCAGCAGCGGCGGCGCCATGAGCGCGCTCGATGCGGCGGCCGCCGCGGCGCGTGCGCAGATCGAGGCAGCAAGCGAGGCACCCTCGAGCGGCATGAAGCAGTGCCTCATCGACGATCCCACTTGCGAAGCGTGCCAGTGATCACGAATTCGATGCGTCGCACGAGTTTGTTCTCGCGCAGTCGCGCTTCCGCTCGCGCGATGCATCGATGCAATAGAGCAACAACGAACAACAGCGAAGCGCGTCCAATGTCAAGAAGTGCTTGGTGTTTCGACGCAACACTCCGATAATTCGCTCGCACAGGAAACATCCACCATGTTGGTTTGGGAAGAAGAAGTCAGTCCCTCGACATCGAACGCATCCAGCCCCGCGCAGAGTCCGCTGTCTTCCGCGCGTGCGGCCTATCCGTCCTCCGCGACGCTGACTGCCGCTGTGCCGGTCTCGCTGGTCGAGATCGAGTTTCCACTGTCCACCCAGCTGCCGCCCACGCAGGCGGTGCACGTCGCGTCCAGCAGCACACGGCGCGTCAATGCCGCCGACAAGCGCATCATCAACGGCCAGACCGACGTCAATCAGCTGGTCCCGTTCAAGTACAAGTGGGCGTGGGAGAAGTACCTCGCCACCTGCTCCAACCACTGGATGCCTCAGGAGATCAACATGTCGCGCGACATCGCGACGTGGAAGGATTCCAATGGCCTGTCGGAGGACGAGCGCCGCATCATCAAGCGCAATCTCGGCTTCTTCGTCACTGCCGATTCGCTGGCCGCCAACAACATCGTGCTGGGCACGTATCGCCACATCACGGCGCCCGAGTGCCGCCAGTTCCTGCTGCGTCAGGCCTTCGAAGAGGCGATCCACACCCACGCGTACCAGTACATCGTGGAGTCGCTGGGCCTCGACGAGAGCGAGATCTTCAACGCCTATCACGAGGTCGCCTCGATCCGCGACAAGGACGAGTTCCTGGTCCCGTTCATCGACGCGATCATGGATCCCAACTTCCGCACCGGCACGCCGGAGAACGATCGCACGCTGCTGAAGAGCCTGATCGTCTTCGCCTGCCTCATGGAAGGCCTGTTCTTCTACGTCGGCTTCACGCAGATCCTCGCGCTGGGACGCCAGAACAAGATGACCGGCGCGGCCGAGCAGTACCAATACATTCTTCGCGACGAGTCGATGCACTGCAATTTCGGCATCGACCTCATCAACCAGATCAAGCTCGAGAACCCGCACCTGTGGACGGCCGACTTCAAGGCCGAGATCCGCGCGCTGTTCATGAAAGCCGTCGAGCTCGAGTACCGCTATGCCGAGGACACCATGCCTCGCGGCGTGCTCGGCCTGAACGCATCGATGTTCAAGGGCTATCTGCGCTACATCGCCAATCGGCGTGCCACGCAGATCGGTTTGGAAGAGCTCTTCCCGAACGAGGAAAACCCGTTCCCGTGGATGAGCGAGATGATCGACCTGAAAAAGGAGCGCAATTTCTTCGAGACCCGCGTCATCGAGTACCAGTCCGGTGGCGCGCTGTCTTGGGATTGACGGCCCGACGCGGAAACGCAGTGGGCCGACAGTGAGAGATCAAGATTCGCGGATCGTGACGTGCCGACGCCAGAAGCGGCATGCGCGAAACGCAACCTGATTCATCGTATCGGGGCGACCGCTGTCATTTCGGCAGCGGCCAGACCATCGGACGGTGAATAGCCGATTGGCAGCGGATCTGCCGGTGCCAATCGGTGCTTTTGCAACTTGATCAAGGAGAATGTAATGGCAACTGCGAAGAAGTCTGCGGCGAAGAAACCCGCCGCGAAGAAGTCCGCTGCGAAGAAGGCTCCGGCCAAGAAGGCCGCAGCGAAGAAGGCCCCGGCCAAGAAGGCCGCAGCGAAGAAGGCCCCGGCGAAGAAGGCCGCGGCCAAGAAGGCTCCGGCGAAGAAGGCCGCAGCGAAGAAGTCGCCTGCGAAGAAGGCCGCGGCGAAGAAGGCTCCTGCCAAGAAGGCCGCAGCGAAGAAGTCGCCTGCGAAAAAGGCCGCTGGCAAGAAGACCGCCGCCAAGAAGCCCGCTGCGAAGAAAAAGGCTGCTGCGAAGAAGGCCCCGGCCGCTCCCGCGGCCCCTGCCCCTGCGAAACCGGCAGCAGCACCACCACCCGCCGCGAAGACCGCGCTCAGCCCTCAGGCTGCGTGGCCCTTCCCGACAGGCAACAAGCCCTGATCGGAAGCATTGGCAACACTGGAAACCCGGCTTCGGCCGGGTTTTTTTTCTAGTGAAGTCACCGCTGCGCTCTTCCCCCGTTCGTTCAGTATCGCGTGATGTCTCACCAGCCGAGCGATGACTTGTCATCTCGCTGGCCTTGCGTGCGCCGCACCGCCGAGGGCGTCGTGCTCGACGTCAGCGTGGTGCCGGGCTCCAAGCGAACGGAAGTGGTCGGCCTGCATGACGGGGCGTTGCGCCTTCGATTGGCCGCACCGCCTGTCGACGGCAAGGCCAACGAAGCGCTGGTGGCCTGGCTTGCCACCGAACTGAGGTGCGCCCGTCGCGGCGTGTGCCTGTTGCGCGGCGCGGCGTCACGGCGCAAGCAGCTCGCGATCAGCGTTCCGCTGGAGTCGGTGACACGGTGGCTGCAGGGGACGACGAGCGCCGGCTGAAGCGCCGGCTCACATCGGCATCGTGTCGGCGAAGCCGTTGCTCGATGCGGACTTCGGCGCCTGCGAGGCAGGTGGCGATCGTTGGCTGCCGAGTTGTGAAGACGCCACCGCTGCGGCTCGCCTTGCCTCGGACAGCTCGCGCTGAAGCTTTTCGATCTGCTTGCGTGCCTGCGCGAGCTGCTTCGTGCTGGCGTCGAGCTTGGCGTCCGACTTCACGAGCCGGTGCGCCCAGCGTTCCACCCGTCGCCGACAGCGGGTGCGCATGACCGCCCCCACCAGCAGGCCGGCGGCGATCGCAGCGACAGGAACGGCCCAGAAAAACTCCATGATGACCGGCATTTCGGCCGGCCGCCGACGAACTGAAGCCGTGCCGGCGTCAGCCCGTCACCAGGGCCGGATCGATGCGGTGATTTTGCCCACCGCGGCAGGCGATCTTCAGTGCGCCGACGCGATTGCCCAGCGCCACGCAGCGCGCCAGCGGCCATCCGCGCTCCAGTCCGTACAGCAGCGCCCCACGGAAGGCGTCGCCGCAGCCGGTGGGGTCGACCACCTCGGTGGCCGCAACGCCCGGCACGTGGGTGCGCACGCCTTGCTCCCACAGGTCGCAGCCCTCGGCCCCCAGCGTGACGACGACGCCCTTCAGATGCGACCGCGACAGCGACTCGAGCGTCTGCCCGGTTCGGTCGCACAGCATCTTCGCTTCGTAGTCGTTGAGCGCCACCCAGGTGGCCTGGGCGACGAATTGCCTCAGCTCCGCGCCGTCGAACATCGGCAGTCCCTGGCCCGGATCGAACACGAACGGGATGCCCGCAGCGGCGAGCTGCGCGGCGTGCTGCAGCATTGCGTCGCGGCCGTCCGGGGCGATGATGGCGACGGCTATGTCGCTGCGCGCCGGCACCGGCGTCAGGTGCGCCGACTGCATCGCCCCCGGATGGAAGGCGGTGATCTGGTTGTTGTCGGTGTCGGTGATGATGATGGCCTGCGCGGTATAGCTGTCGTCGACGACGCGGACGTGCTCGACGCTGGCACGCCACGACCGCAGCCGCTCGACGTACTCGTGGCCGTCCGACCCGACGGCGGCCAGGACCACCGGCTGGCCCCCCAGCTGAGCCAAGGTGTAGGCGATGTTGCCCGCGCAGCCGCCGAACTCGCGCCGCAGTGTCGGCACGAGAAAGGACACATTCAGGATGTGCACCTGCTCCGGAAGGATCTGCTGTGCGAAGCGGCCGGGGAAGGTGGTGATGGTGTCGAACGCGAGGGACCCGCAGATCAGTGCCGACATGGGCGCTCCAGATGAAGAAGAATGAGAACAGTCACGGACGTCAGGGATAGAACACTTCGACGGTGTAGCCCGACACGCGAGGATTGCCGGCCGCCAGCAGCACCTGCAACGCCGCTTCGGCACCCGGCGGGAGCACGGGGCTCGCGACGCGGAAATCGGCCGGATTCAGCGCACGCCGCGCGACGAGCTGACCGGCCGAGTCGGTGAGGGTCAGGTCGACTGACGGCATGCTCACCGGCAGCGCGCCGCGGTTGCGCAGGGTCACGGAAAGCCGATAGCTGTCGGTGCCCGTCGCCGCGTGGGTCAGCGCGGTGCTTTCCACGCTGACGTCCTCGATGCGGCGCGGTGCTTCGACGGCGCAGCCCGCATGCGCGCACCAGCGCGCCAGCAGCGGCTGCATGGCGGGGAACTGCGCCGCGATGTGGTCGTGGAAGTGATGCACGCCCTGCACGGCGAGCACCGAGCCGAGCAGCAGGCATGCGAGCAGCAGACCCAGGCGCGCGCGCGGCGAGCGGCGACGCGCCTCCTGCTGCTGCGCCTCGCGCACGAACGTGGGCGCATCCGGATCGATGGCCGGCTTGCGGCGGCGCGTCTCGGCGGGGTCCTCGTCGTCCTCGAAGCGGGCGTCGGCGAAGTCGGTGCGGTCGCGCTCGTCGACGGCCTCGGCCGGCGTGCGGTCCACGTCGTCCTGCTCCGGCCGAAAGAAGCGCGACGCGATCCGGTCTTCCTCGTCGAGATCGGCGGCCGTCTTCTCGAAGCCGTCGTCCGGCCGCGCCGCCTTGGCCTGTCCCGGCTGCCAGGGGGGCGGCGATTCCCGCTCCAGATCGAACAGCCCTTCGAGGGCGTTGAAGACTTCGTCGCAGCGGCCGCAGCGCACCCAGCCCTCGGAAACCTTGAGCTGGTCCTGCACGACACGGAATATCGTGCCGCAGGCGACGCAGCGGGTCGCCATGCTCATGGCTGCGCCATCCTGCCCGTCATCAAGATCCAGCCGTCTTCGTTGTCGGCCACCGTCAAAGCGCACCAGGGTGCGTAGGCGTCCTTCAGCTCGTCGGCCTGGCGCTCGAGGATCCCGGCCAGCACCAGGTCGCCGCCCGGCGCGACGTGGCCGCAGAGCAGCGGCGCGAGCAGCTTCAGCGGCGTGGCAAGGATGTTGGCCAGCACCAGCGGATAGCGGCCGTTCGCCGCTTCCGGCAGGCCGGCGTTCAGCACGACGCCGTTGGCCGCGGCGTTGAGCCGGGTCGATTCGACCGCGGCGGGATCGATGTCGACGGCGTCGATGTCGCGAGCGCCGTGCAACGCGGCTCCGATGGCGAGGATGCCGGAGCCGCAGCCGTAGTCGAGCACGCGCGTCCATCCGGGTGCCGCCGCCGGGGCGCGCCGGGCGATCCAGCGCAGGCACATGCGCGTCGTCGGATGCGTGCCGGTGCCGAATGCGAGGCCGGGATCGAGGCCGATCACCTTTTGCGCGGCAGCCGGCGCCTCGTGCCAGCTCGGCACGATCCAGAACGTCGGCGTGATCTCGACCGGCGCGAACTGCGACTGCGTCAGGCGCACCCAGTCCTCGTCGGCCACCTGTGACAGCGACTGCACGTGGATGCCCTGCGCCCAGTCCTGGGCCAGCAGGAGCGTCGCCGCCTCGGTTGCTTCCTGCTCGCTGGCGAACAGGGCGCGCAACACCGAGCGCTGCCAGCCGCCGCGCGGCGCCGGCATGCCCGGCTCGCCGAACAGCGGGTGCTCCACGCCGCTGCCGGCGTCGGCGTCCTCGACCGACACGGACAGCGCGCCCAGCTCGAACCCGAGCGCGTCCGACACCGTCTCCACACGGTCCTCGGGCGCCAGCAGCATCAGCTCGACCATTCGCCGATTCTTTATCGCTTGTGCTTGCCCATCCAGCCTTCCAGATAGTGGATGCTGGTGCCCCCTTCGGCGAACTTCGGGTCGACCATGAGCTCGCGGTGCAGCGGGATGTTGGTGAGGATGCCCTCGACCACCGTCTCGGAAAGCGCAATGCGCATGCGAGCCAGCGCCTGCTCACGGGTGTCGCCGTGCACGATGATCTTGCCGATCATCGAGTCGTAGTTGGGCGGCACGAAGTAGTTGGTGTAGGCGTGCGAGTCGACCCGCACGCCGGGACCGCCCGGCGGATGCCACATCGTGATGCGGCCCGGCGACGGCGTGAACTTGTACGGGTCCTCGGCGTTGACGCGGCACTCGATGGCATGGCCGCGCATCTGGATCTGGCGCTGCGCGAACGGCAGCTTCTCGCCGGCGGCCACGCGGATCTGCATCTGCACGATGTCGATGCCGGTCACCAGTTCCGTCACCGGATGCTCGACCTGCACGCGGGTGTTCATCTCGATGAAATAGAACTCGCCGTCCTCGAACAGGAACTCGAAGGTGCCTGCGCCGCGGTAGCCGATGCGCTTGCAGGCCTGCGCACAGCGCTCGCCGATGCGCTCGATCACGCGTCGGGAGATGCCCGGCGCGGGCGCCTCCTCGATGATCTTCTGGTGGCGCCGCTGCATGGAGCAGTCACGCTCGCCCAGCCACACCGCGTTCTTGTGCTGGTCGGCCAGCACCTGGATCTCGATGTGGCGCGGGTTCTCGAGAAACTTCTCCATGTAGACGGCCGGATTGCCGAAGGCGGCACCGGCTTCTGCCCGTGTGGTCTGTACCGCATGGATCAGCGCCGCCTCGGTGTGCACCACCCGCATGCCCCGGCCGCCGCCGCCGCCGGCCGCCTTGACGATCACCGGATAGCCGATGCTGCGCGCGATGCGGATGATCTCCTTCGGATCCTCCGGCAGCTCGCCTTCGGACCCCGGCACGCACGGCACGCCCGCCTTGATCATGGCCTGCTTGGCCTGGACCTTGTCGCCCATGATGCGGATCGCATCGGGTGTGGGGCCGATGAAGGTGAAGCCGCTTCGCTCCACGCGCTCAGCGAAATCGGCGTTCTCCGACAGGAAGCCGTAGCCCGGATGAATCGCTTCCGCGTCGGTCACCTCGGCGGTCGAGATGATCGCCGGCATGTTGAGGTAGCTCTGCGCCGACGGCGGCGGGCCGATGCAGACCGCCTCGTCGGCGAGCTTCACGTACTTGGCGTCGCGGTCGGCTTCGGAATAGACGACGACCGATTTCACGCCGAGCTCGCGGCACGCCCGCTGGATGCGCAGGGCGATCTCCCCGCGGTTGGCTATCAATATCTTCTTGAACATCGAGTGGCTCTTACTCGATGATGAACAGCGGCTGGCCGAACTCGACCGCCTGGCCGTTTTCAACCAGGATCTTCGAGACCTTGCCGCTCTTGTCGGCCTCGATCTCGTTCATGATCTTCATCGCCTCGATGATGCAGATCGGCTCACCTTCCTTGATCTGGTCGCCGACTTCGACGAACGGTTCGGCCCCCGGGTTCGCCGAGCGATAGAAGGTGCCGACCATCGGGGACTTGACGGCGTGGCCGGTGGGCGCCGGCTCCTCGGCCGCTGCTGTCGGGAGTGCGGCGACCGTGGCGGCCGCCGAAGGCGGCTGTACCGGAACGGCCGCGGCGGCTGCCGCCGGCGCGGCATGCGTGACCATCGGGTGCACCGCCGCGGCGGGCTCGGCCTTGACGATGCGCACCTTGCCGTCGGCCTCGGTGATCTCGAGTTCCGAGATGTTCGACTCCGACACGAGGTCGATCAGTGTCTTGAGCTTGCGAAGGTCCATTGAGCTGCTCCAACCAAATCATTTGTAGTCATCGGACGGGGCAGCGAGGGTCGCCGGCCGTCCGTTCGGCGCGCGCCATCGGGCGGCGCCCTGCTTTTGTCGCGATACCGGGCAGTTCAGCGTCGATCTCCACCCATATCGCTGTCCCAACGGGGTGGCTCCGACGGCGGAACCCGGAAGACAGAGCGGGGCGAACTTTACGCGGTTTGTAGGCTGTTGCTGCCAATTGCAGCAAATTAAACCGCTTGACAAGCCGAAACGGCTGCGTCCGGCTCAGCCCGGGCTGGCCAGCCGACGCTCCCAGCGCTCGAGCTGCTGCGGCTCGACGGCACCCAGGCGGCGGTCCGCGATGCGTCCGTCGCGGCTGAACACCACGGTGAACGGCAACAGACCGTTGGTGTTGCCGAGGCTGCGGGCGATCGTCACGCCCTCGATGCCGGCCAGCGCGATGGGAAAGCTCATCGGCAGTCGTGCGAGGTATTCGCGCACGGGCCCGTCGCTGTCGACGGCTATCCCCACCACCTGCCAGCCGGCGGCCCGCCTCTCTCTGTGAAAGCGGTCGAGCAGCGGCATTTCCTTGACGCACGGCGCGCACCAGGTCGCCCAGAAGTTCACTAGCAGCGGCCGGCCGCGAAAGCCCGCCATCGCAAGCGTCCCGCCGCCGCCGGGCTGCTGGAAGCTCAGATTCCAGAATGCCGCCTCCGTTGGGTCCGGCTCGTCCCGGGCGCCATGGCGCAGCGACCAGGCGATCCCGCCGCCGGCGGCGAGCACCGCGACAACGCCGCCGGCGACCCAGCTGCGGCGCTTCATGGGTCGAGCAGCGCCTGCAGTGCGGCCAGATCGCCGCGCTGCGAGCGGCCGCGCGCGTCAGGCTTCAGCGCACCGCGCAGGTCGTCGTGGTCGAGCACCGTCATGTAGACCGTGACGAACTCCTCCAGCTCGGCGCTGCGGCTGGTCACGCTCAGCACTTCGACCGGCTCGCCGCGCGGGCCGTTCAGGCTGCCGACCTCGTAGTCGACACCGAGGTCGATCAGCGCGAGCTCGGCCGACTTGGAGTCGTCGCAGTAGAGCTCCAGATGGACGCTGTTGAGCCGTGTGGCGGTGCCGCGCCAGACGGCGCCGGTGAGATGGGGCCGGAACGGTTCGAGCCGCGCCATCCAGCGCAGCGCCACCCGGCGCAGCGCTTCCAGTTCGGCGGGCTGCGTGTCGGCGTGGAACAGCGAGAGGTACGTCCGTACCTCGTCCTCGACCTCGTCGTTGCCGGGCAATTCGGCTGGCCGCACGCTGTGCTTGGCGACCGTGCGCGCCGCGCGGCGCTTGGCCGGGCCGTATTCCATGCCTTCCTCGACGACCAGGCGCGCCGCGACCGCGGCAATTTCAGCGGTGAGGGCGGACGGGGGCATGCGAACCATTCTAGGTTCGCACCGGCTGGCGCTAGGGCAGATCCACCGCCCCCATGCGGGCCATGACCGTGCTCGCCCGGCCGGTGACGTAAGGCGAGCCAGGACGCTTCTCGAAGCGCTTGGGCGCGGGCAGCATGACGGCCAGCCGCGCCGCGGCGTACGGCGAGAGCTGGGACGCCCCGACATGGAAGTAGTGGCGCGACGCCGCCTCGGCGCCGAACACCCCTTCGCCCCATTCGACGCTGTTGAGGTAGATCTCGAGGATGCGCTGCTTCGACAGCAGGCTTTCGAGCATGAAGGTGATGGCGAATTCCTGGGCCTTGCGCGCCCAGCTGCGCTCGCTGCCGAGGAACAGGTTCTTCGCGAGCTGCTGCGTGATGGTGGACCCGCCCACGATTCTCGGTTGCGCGCGTGCCGGCGGCTTGGCGGCAGCGCCGACCGGCGCTTCGACCCTGCGTTGTCCGCGCAACGCCGCGCGGCGTTCCATGTCGGCGTTGATCCTGGCCACGCGCTCCTCGGCCTTCAGGTTGCGCTCCCAGGCACGCTCGAGAGCGTCCCAGTCGACGCCGCCGTGGTCGGCGAAGCCGGCATCCTCCGAAGCGATGACGGCGCGCTTCAGATTCGGCGAGATCCGCGCGTACTCGACCCACTCCTGGCTCCAGGCGAGGTGATTCTTCTCGGCGATCAGCCGCCACGCTTCGGATCGCTGGAAGCTGGTCGATTCGGGATCGACGAAGCGCATGAGCGCGATGCGGGCGACGAAGTACAGCTGCAGACCGAGCAGGCAGACGACGATGAGCGCCAGCACCCGCCAGGCATGGCTCCACACGCGAGACGGCGAGGAAGCGGTCACGAGGCGGCCTCGTGGAGCTTCAGCTGCACCGCGGAGAGGACCGGCGCGGTGTCGGGCCGCATGCCGCGCCACTGGCTGAACGCCTCTGCCGCCTGCTCGACCAGCATGCCGAGTCCATCGCGGCCGATCGCGCCGTGCTGCTCGGCCCACTGCACAAAGCGCTGGGCCGCCGGTCCGTACATCATGTCCAGCGCGAGGGCGCCGGGGCGCAGCACGCGCGCATCGACCGGCACGTCGCCACCGTGCATGCTGCTGGCGCTGGCATTGACGACGACGTCGTAGGCCGCCCCGGCGTCGTCGAGTTCCAAGGCCAGCAGGTGCACGCCTTGCGAAGCGGCCAGCGGCCGATGGCGCTCCAGCAGCACCTGCGCCCGCTCGATCGTGCGGTTGGCGACGGCCAGCACGGCTGGCCGCGCCTGGATCAACGGCCCCAAGGCACCCGCTGCTGCGCCGCCGGCGCCTATCAGAAGCACCCGGCGTCCGGCGAGCGGGCGCTGGGCGTTGTGCTCGATGTCGCGCACGAGGCCCGCGCCGTCGGTGTTGTCGCCCCACCAGCCGTCGGCATCGAAGCGCAGCGTGTTCACGGCCTCGGCGAGCCGCGCCCGCTCGCTGTGCCGGGCGGCGAGCCGGAAAGCCTCGAACTTGAACGGCACGGTGACATTGCAGCCGCGCCCGCCTTCGGCGGCGAAGTGCCTCACCGTGTCGCCGAACGCGTCCATCGGACACAGCAGGCGGCCGTAGGAGACATGCTCGCCAGTGGCGCGCGCAAAAAGCGCGTGGATGAACGGCGACTGGCTGTGCTCAACCGGGTTGCCGGCAACGACGTAACGGTCCATCGGGGGTATCGATCTAGCGTCCGGGGTTGGCGCTCAGCGTGGTCTCGAGGCGCTCGCCGTGGAACTTGAAGCGCGACGTGATGACGAGCTGGTCGGCCTCCCGCTTCATCGCCTGCGAGAAGGAGCCGAAGGGGGCCGCCGCCTTGACGATGGCGACGGCGCGCTTGTCCAGGATCTTCGACGGCGACGCCTGCACCACCTCGGTGTCGACGACGCGGCCGGCGGCATCGACGGTCAGCACCATCATCAGCTCGCCGTAGAGACGCTTGCCCTTGTGCTCGGGGAAGTTGCGCGTGCCGCGCTCTTCGATCTTGCGGCGCAGTGCGTCGTAGTAGATGGCATAGGCCTCTTCGCGCGTGGCGGGGCTGATGTAGCGCTTCTTCGGCCGGGCGTTCTCTTCCTGGATGCGCTTCTCGATCTCGGCCAGCAGCGCCAGGCGCTGGCGCCGCTCCTCGCGCAGCGCCTTCTCTTCCTTGGTGGTGGCTTCCTTGCGCGGATCGGGCGCCGGCATCTGCGCCAGCTCGCGCTTCACGCGGGCCAGCAGTTGCTGCTGCGTTTCCTGCAGCTGCTCGATCTGTCGGTGCGACTCGTCCACCGCCTCGCCCAGCTCGACCAAAGCCGATGGCGGCAGCGGCGAGGTGGCGCGGCCCTTCTCGGCCTCACCCCCGCCGGCCAGCCGGGCCTGCGCGATCGCCTGCGCCTTGGTCGGCATCTCCTTGGAGCGCGCATTGACGAGGATGACCTCCAGCGGCGTGTCCTGGAACACGCGGTTGAAGCCCTCGGGATCGACGATGCGCACGAACAGCAGCGCCGCGTGCACGGCGAGCGAGACGCCGAGCGCGATGTGCAGGGTGGGAATCGGCTTGGACATGGATGCGTCAGGCGGCGTCGGTCGCCGGCGCCGCGGCCGGCTCGCCGTCGTCGTCCTTCACGTCGATCGCGAGCGTGAGCGGACCCGCGCTGTCGGTCCCTTCCTCGGCTTCGGGCTCCTCGATGATCGCGTCGTCGGCAACGGTCGTGGCGTCGTCCAGGCGGGCGATCACGCTGGCATGGACATCGAGCGTGAGCAGGTCGGTTGCGGCGATGCGCACGCGCGCGCGGGCGCCGCGCGGCAGGCTTTCGGCGCCCACCGCGCGAAAGACCAGCGGCAGCGCGTCGGCCCGCACGAGGCCGTCCTTCATCACCACCGCCTCGATCTCCCGCACGTCGTTCTGCGCCAGGTACTTCAGCGTCCAGTAGCGCTCGATGGCCGACTGGAAGCCGTTGTAGGAGGCGTATGCGGCGTCGAAGCCCGAGATGATGGAGAACAGCGCTGCATCCTTGGGCTTGAACGGCGCGGCCAGCGCCGCCGTGCGGCCATGACGGGCGCAGGCGATGATCTGCCACTGGTTCACCAGGTCCACGTAGCGGCGCAGCGGCGACGTGGCCCAGGTGTACTGTGCGACGCCCATGCCGGCGTGCGGTGCGGGCTTGATCCCCATGCGCACCTTCACCCCTGGCGCCAGGCTCGCCTGGCTGCGATAGATGCCCGGCACGCCGCATTCGTTGAGCCATGCGCCCCAGGTGCTGTTGGCCAGGATCATCGCCTCGGCGACGATCAGGTCGAGCGGCGCGCCGCGCTGGCGCAGCCCGATGCGCACGGCCTCGTCACCCCGGGGCTCGCGATCCCCGTTGCCCTCGAGGCGAAAGGTGTAGTCCGGTCGATTGAAGTTCTCCGGCTTGCCGCGAACGACCTCTCGCTGCGCCTTGAGGTGCTTGGCAAGACGGAAGGCAAAGCCGAGCTCGGGGGCGAAAGGATAGGGCGCCGGCGCATCGCCGGTCAGCGAAGCTTCGGTGATGACGCTGTCGAGCTGGTCGTGGCGCAGGTTGGCGACGACAGGCACGCGCTCCAGCTTCGTCTCGGTCGACTGGATCGCGAGCGAGGCCTCGTCGAGACTGAGGTACAGCGAAACCGCAGGGCAGTCGCGGCCCTCGGTCAGCGTGTAGGCCTGAACCACGTCGTCGGGCAGCATCGTCAGCTTGTAGCCCGGCATGTAGACGGTCGACAGGCGATCGCGCGCGACCTTGTCGATGGCTCCGTCGGGCGCGATGGCCAGTCCGGGTGCAGCGATGTGGATGCCGAACACCACGGTGCCGGTGCCCAGGCCCCGCACCGACAGCGCGTCGTCGATCTCGGTGGTGGCGGAGTCGTCGATCGAGAAGGCCGGCGTGGTGGCCGACGGCAGTGCCTCCTTGATGGCGGGCGCGGTCAGCGTCGGGAAGGCGGTGCCGCGCGGGAAGTTCTCGAACAGGAAGCGCTTCCAGTGGAACTGGTACGGCGAATCGATCGCGCCGGCCGCCGTGAGAAGGTCGAGCGGCGCCCGCTGCGAGCGCCTGGCGGCTTCGACCACCGCCTTGTACTCGGGCGCGTTGCGGTCCGGCTTGAACAGGATCTTGTAGAGCTGCTCGCGCACCGGCGCGGGACACTCACCGCCCGCGATCTGCGTGGCCCACGCATCGATCTGCGCGGCGATCTGCTTCTTGCGCTCGATTCCCAGCAGGGCGGCCTTGACGATGTCTTCCGGCGCCTTCCTGAAATTGCCCTTGCCCAGCCGGCGGAAGTAGTGCGGTGCCTCGAACAGGCGGAAGAGAGCCGCCGCCTGCTTGGTGGCGTCGGCGTTGACGTCGAAGTAGTCCCGCGCCAGGTCGGCGAAGCCGAACTCCTGCTCCGGCGCGAATTCCCAGGCGAGGTCGAGGTCGATGTCGCGGGCGAGCGCCTGCGCCGACGAGATCAGGTCGGCCGGCGCCGGCTTCTCGAACTTGAGCAGCACGTTCGCTGCCTTCACCTTGACACGCTTGCCCGAGTCGAGCTCGACCTGCATCGAGCTGTCGGCCTCGGACATGACGCGCCCGGCGAGGAACTTCCCCGCGTCTTCGAACAATGCATACATCGCCCGAATTGTCGCCGAAGCGGATTCGGGCGCCGCGCCCCGGTGACGTCTAGAAATGAATCCCGCGCATCATCTGCTGCATGGCGATCGCTTCCGGCGACAGCATCGGCTTGGCGCCCTTGTCGCCCTTGGCGGCGGCGCTGTCGGGGAACATGCGGAAGCTCGTGTTCATCACGATCTGCGCCACGCGCGGCATCAGCGCATGCAGCAGTTCCCCGGCCACGCCCAGGCGCGTGGCGATGCGCACCGGCTTGTCGACGCAGGCCTGCGCGATCATGTCGGCGGCCTCCTCGGGCGCCAGCGTCGGCACGTTGTTGTAGATCTTGGTGGGCGCGATCATCGGCGTGCGCACCAGCGGCATGTTGATCGTGGTGAAGGTGATGCCCTGGTCGGCGTATTCGCTCGACGCGCAGCGCGTCCAGGCATCGAGCGCGGCCTTGGAGGCGACGTAGGCCGAGAAGCGCGGCGCATTGGTCAGCACGCCGATCGAGCTGATGTTGACGACGTGCCCCTTGTGCTTGGCCACCATGCCCGGCAACAACCCCATCGTCACGCGCAGGCAGCCGAAGTAGTTGAGCTGCATCGTGCGCTCGAAGTCGTGAAAGCGGTCGTAGCTCGACTCGATCGCGCGGCGGATCGAGCGGCCGGCGTTGTTGATCAGGAAGTCGACGCCGCCGTGGTTCTCGGTGATCCACTCGATCAGCGCGGCGCAGCTGTCCTCCTCGGCGATGTCCGCCGAGTAGGTGACGACGGTCGCATCCTTGCCGGCTTTCTCGAGGATCTCCTTCTTCGCCTCGGCCAGCTTGGCCTCGTCGCGCGCGCAGATGATGGTGACGGCGCCGGCCTCCGCGAACTTGATCGCCGCCGCCAGGCCGATGCCCGACGAGCCGCCGGTGACCAGCACCACCTTGCCGCCCACCGCGCCGCGCAGGCTGTGGTCGATGAACAGCGCCGGGTCGAGATGGCGCTCCCAGTAGTCCCACAACCGCCACGCGTAGTCCTTGAGATCGGGGCACTCGATGCCCGAGCCCTTCAGGGCCGCCTGCGTCTCGCGCGAGTCGAAGCGCGTCGGGTAGTTGACGAAGGTGAGGATGTCCTCCGGCAGTCCCAGGTCCTTCATCACCGCCGCGCGCACGCGGCGCACCGGCGCCAGTGCCATCAGCCCCTTCTTCACGCTCTTCGGGATGAAGCCCAGCAGCGCGGCGTTGACGAAGAGGTTCATCTTCGGCGCATGGGCGGCCTTGCTGAAGATGTCGAGCACGTCGCCAACCCGGTAGCCCTGGGGATCCACGAGGTGGAAGCACTTCTTGTTGAGCTCGGTCTTCAGGTGGCTGATGTGGTCGAGCGCCGCGACCACGAAGTCCACCGGCACGATGTTGACCCGTCCGCCTTCGAGGCCGACGCTCGGCATCCACGGCGGCAGGATCTGCCGCATGCGCTGGATGACCTTGAAGAAGTAGTAGGGCCCGTCGATCTTGTCCATCTCGCCGTTGGTGGAGTCGCCCACCACCATGGCCGGGCGATACACCGTCCACGGCACCTTGGACTCCTTGCGCACGATCTTCTCGCTCTCGTGCTTGGTCAGGAAGTACGGATGGTCCAGGCCTTCGGCTTCCTCGAACATGTCTTCGCGGAAGACGCCCTCGTACAGGCCCGCGGCGGCGATCGAGCTCACGTGATGCAGGTGGCCGGCGTCGATCGCCTTGGCGAATTCCACCGCGTTGCGCGTGCCTTCGATGTTGACCTGGACCTGCGACTCCTCGTCGGCCGACAGGTCGTACACCGCGGCCAGGTGGTACAGGTGATCGATCTGTCCCTTGAGCCCCTTGACGTCCTCCGCCGACACGCCGAGCTTCTTGGTCGTCAGGTCGCCGTACACCGGAATCGCCCGCGTCTTGCTCACGCCCCAGTACGCAAGCAGATCGGGCACCTTGCCCTCGCTCTCGGGTCGCAGCAGAAAGTACACCGTCGAGCCGCGGCGCTCCAGCAAGGTCTTGACGAGGCGTTTGCCGATGAAGCCGGTGGCTCCGGTGACGAAATACTGCATGCGGTCCTCCTTGCGTGACGCGGGTCGTTTGTTGAGCTGCACATTCTTTCCAAACGCCTCGTGCCACGACTTCGTCGTTTACCCGGAGCGGACGGTGACGTCATTGCAGTGATCGCACGAGGCGCGCCCATAGAGCCGACTCACTAAAGAATTCGGGTGTCCGGCCCTGCGCACGAACCTATAGTTTCCCGAGCCGCTGCCGCTCGGCAGTTCGCGCGTACCCCGAGGACACACATCATGGTGAAGAAGCTCAAGCAAATGGCTGAAAAGAAAGCCGCGTCCCCCGCCGGCCTGCTGGACAGCGCACTCGCCGGCACGGTGAAGGAATCGGCGCAGCAGATCTGGCTGGCCGGCCTCGGCGCCTTCTCGAAGGCGCAGGAAGAGGGCGGCAAGGTGTTCGAAGCGCTGGTCAAGGAAGGCACCGCGCTGCAGCGCAAGACGCAGGCGGTCGCCGAAGAGAAGATCGGCGAAGTGACCAGCCGGATGAGCAATATGGCGGGCGACGTGACGGCCAAGGCGGGCCAGCAGTGGGACAAGCTCGAGGCGATCTTCGAGGAGCGCACCTCCAAGGCCCTGAGCAAGCTCGGCGTGCCGTCGGCCAAGGACGTCGAGGCGCTGATCAAGCGCATCGACGAGCTGTCCGCCCAAGTGGCCAAGCTGTCGAAGAGCGCTCCCGCTCGCACCGCGGCCAAGGCCAGCGCCGCCGACGGCGTGCGCAAGCCGGCCACCAAGCGTGCCGCGGCGCGCAAGTCGGCGTGAGCCGTGGGTCGATCGAAGCAAAGGGCGCTGCGGCGCCCTTTTTCGCGGCCGGGAAGATTCCAGGGCGCATGAAAGCATGAGCCGGACTCCCCGAAAGCCGCGCATCGCCCTGGCGCTGGCCGGCGGCGGACCGCTGGGCGCCATCTACGAGATCGGCGCGCTGTGCGCACTGGAAGAAGCGCTCGACGGCGTGAGCTTCGCCGACATCGATGCCTACGTCGGCGTGTCGGCCGGCGGCTTCATCGCCGCGGGTCTGGCCAACGGCATGACGCCGCGCGAGCTGTGCGCGTCGTTCATCGAAAACGCCGGCCCGGAACACGACATCTTCGAGCCATCGGTGCTCGTGCGCCTGGCGTGGGGCGAGATCGCCAAGCGGATGGCGTCGCTGCCCGTGCTGGCGGCGCAGGCGTCGTACCGCTACGTGTTCAAGCGGCGCTCGCTGTCCAGTGCCTTCGAGCGGCTGGGACGCGCGCTCCCGGCGGGACTGTTCTCCAACGCGATGATCGACGTGCAGCTGCGCCGCCAGTTCTCCGCGCCCGGGCGCACCAACGATTTCCGGCAGCTCAAGCGCAAGCTGGTGCTCGTCGCGACCGATCTCGACAGCGGAGACTCGGCCCCGTTCGGCCAGCCGGGCTTCGACCACGTGCCCATCTCGAAGGCCGTGCAGGCCAGCGCTGCACTGCCGGGGCTGTTTCCGCCCGTCGAGATCGACGGCCGTCACTATGTCGACGGCGCGCTGAAGAAGACGCTGCACGCCTCGGTGCTGCTCGAGGAAGACGTCGATCTGCTGATCTGCCTGAATCCCCTGGTGCCGTTCGACGCCACCGAATCGCCGCAGCACCGGGTGCTGTCCGGCGGCGGCGAGCGCATTCCCAAGCTCGTCGACGGCGGACTGCCGGTGGTGCTGTCGCAGACTTTCCGCACG
Organism: Piscinibacter sp. XHJ-5; assembly: GCF_029855045.1. GTDB lineage: Bacteria > Pseudomonadota > Gammaproteobacteria > Burkholderiales > Burkholderiaceae_C > Albitalea. The sequence goes on along the minus strand of NZ_CP123228.1, from coordinate 5,951,743 downwards.
ATGATCCATTCACGGCTGCAGCTGGGCATGAAAGGCTACGAGCGCAGCCATCCGCACACGACGATCCTGCTGTTCGAGCCCGACCAGCGCGATGCGGAGATGTTCCTCGCCAACACCTTCAGCTACTCGCAGCGCCGACTGCTCGCCGAGCACGCCTACCAGCAGACGCGGCGCCTGCTGCGTGAGCGCCACGCCGTGTTGGCGGCGCAGCTGGCGCCGCACGGCGTGTCGCTCCTGCGGCATGTGCTGGACGACACGACGCGAACGCTGGTGAGCAAGCGGGCGCCCAGTTTCGCGCGCAGCCGCTCGGGACGTGCGCTGCAGCGGCTGGAGCAGGTGCTCGACGAGCTGGATCACGCCCTTCCGCGCGCGTGAGCCTCAGGTTCCCAGGCGTTCGGGAAAGAACCACAGCAGCGCCGCTGTCATCGTGAAGTAGCGGCCGAACTTTCCGATTGCCATGTAGACGATGCAAGGCCAGAACGGCAGCTTGAGCCACCCGGCCACTGCGCACAGCGGATCGCCCACCAGCGGCAGCCACGACAGCAGGCACGCCTTGGCGCCGAAGCGCTCGAGCCAGCGCAGTGCCCGCGGGTGCGCGGCGCTCGGGTCGTGCGTGACGTGCTCGTATGCGCGCTCGGCTCCGTAGCCCATCCACCATGTGATGGCGCCCCCGACGGTGTTGCCGGCCGTCGCGACGAGCACGGCCGGCCAGAACAGCGCCGCGTTGAGCTTCACCAGACCGAACACCGCCGGCTCCGACCCCAGGGGCAGCAGGGTCGCGGACACGAGCGACACGACGAATACCGTGCTGAGGCCGTATTGGGGCAATGCCAGCCAGGCCATCAGCGTGGTGATCCATGCATCCATCGCTTGCATTATGCGAAGACGGTGGGGACGCTCCAATTCGGCGAATGCGGCCCGCTATACTCCTGCCTCCTTTTTCAGCACACCCCCTCACGCTCCATGAAGATCGGCCACATCGAGCTGCCGAACAGCCTCTTTGTCGCGCCGATGGCGGGGGTGACGGACCGGCCGTTCCGCCAGCTTTGCAAGCGGCTCGGTGCGGGCTATGCGGTGAGCGAGATGGTGACCTCGCGCCGCGACCTGTGGAACAGCCTGAAGACCAGCCGCCGCGCCAATCACGACGGCGAAGTGGCGCCCATCGCGGTGCAGATCGCCGGCACGGAGGCCGCGATGATGGCCGAGGCAGCGGCGTACAACATCGATCGTGGGGCGCAGATCATCGACATCAACATGGGCTGCCCTGCCAAGAAGGTGTGCAACAAGTGGGCCGGCTCGGCGTTGATGCAGGACGAGCCGCTCGCCTTGCGGATCGTCGAAGCCGTGGTCGCGGCCTGCGCGCCTCGCAACGTGCCGGTGACGCTCAAGATGCGCACGGGCTGGTGCCACAGCGAGCGCAACGCGGTGCGACTCGCTCGCGGCGCCGAGCAGGCAGGCATCGCGATGGTGACGGTGCACGGCCGCACCCGCGAGCAGGGCTACAAGGGGCAAGCCGAATACGACACGGTCGCCGCGGTGAAGGCGGCCGTGTCGATTCCGGTCGTTGCCAACGGTGACATCGACTCGCCGCACAAGGCGCGAGAAGTGCTTCGCCTCACCGGCGCCGACGCGATCATGATCGGGCGCGCCGCGCAGGGCCGGCCGTGGATCTTTCGCGAGGTGGCTCACTTTCTTTGCACCGGCGAAGAGCTGCAGGCGCCCGAGGTGCTTCAGGCCAAGCAATGGCTGCTGGCCCACCTGGACGACCACTACGGCCTGTACGGCGAGTACGCGGGCGTGCGCAGCGCACGCAAGCACATCGGCTGGGCGGTGCGTGCACTGCCCGGCGGCGAGGCGTTCCGCGCGCGCATGAACCAGCTCGAGACCTGCGAATCGCAGGTCCTTGCCGTCTCCGACTGGTTCGACGAGCTCGCCGAGTCGCACCGCCTGCTGCCGGCGCCTTCGGCGGCCGCCAACGACGACTACCTCCAAGAACAAGCATGAGCAAGAAACACATCGAAGAGTGCATTCGCGACAGCCTGGAGAGCTATTTCAAGGACCTGCGCGGCGTGGAGCCGACGTCGATGTACGAGATGATCATCAGCGTCGTCGAGAAGCCGCTGCTCGACGTGGTGATGAAGCACGCCGAAGGCAACCAGAGCCGCGCCGCCGAATGGCTGGGCATCAACCGCAACACGCTGCGCCGCAAGCTGGTCGAGCACAAGCTGATCAAGTGACCATGACCTCCCTCACCGCACTCGTTTCCGTGTCCGACAAGACGGGCGTGCTCGACTTCGCGCGCGAGCTGCACGCCCTGGGCGTGAAGCTGCTGTCCACCGGCGGCACCGCCAGGCTCTTGGCCGACGCCGGTCTGCCGGTGACCGAAGTCGCGGACCACACGGGCTTCCCCGAAATGCTCGAGGGCCGCGTGAAGACGCTGCATCCCAAGATCCACGGCGGCCTGCTGGCACGCCGCGACGTGCCGGCGCACATGGAAGCGCTCACCCGGCACGGCATCTCCGCCATCGACCTGCTGGTGGTGAATCTCTATCCGTTCGAAGCCACTGTCGCCAGGCCCGGCTGCTCGCTCGAGGATGCGATCGAGAACATCGACATCGGCGGCCCCGCGATGGTGCGGTCTGCGGCGAAGAACTGGAAGGACGTGGCGGTGCTCACCGATGCGTCCCAGTACCCGCAGGTGGTCGCGCAGCTGAAGGAGTCGGGCGAGGTGAGCAGCGCGACGAAGTTCGCGCTGGCCGTGGCCGCCTTCAACCGCATCTCCAACTACGACGCGGCGATCAGCGACTACCTGTCCTCGCTGCAACCCGAAGGGCAACGCGCCGAGTACCCCGGGCAGAGCAACGCCCGGTTCGTCAAGCTCCAGGACCTGCGCTACGGCGAGAACCCGCACCAGAGCGCCGCGTTCTACCGCGACCTGCACCCGGCGCCCGGCTCGCTGGTGACGGCACGGCAGCTGCAAGGAAAGGAACTCTCGTACAACAACATCGCCGACGCCGACGCGGCCTGGGAGTGCGTGAAGAGCTTCCAGACGCCCGCCTGCGTCATCGTCAAGCACGCCAATCCCTGCGGCGTCGCCGTCGGCGCCAGTCCCGCCGAGGCGTACAGCAAGGCCTTCAAGACGGACTCCACCTCGGCCTTCGGCGGCATCATCGCCTTCAACTGCGAGCTCGACGCCACGGCGGCGCAGCAGGTCGCCAAGCAGTTCGTCGAGGTGCTCATCGCGCCGGCATTCACGCCCGAAGCGCTGCTGGTGTTCGCGGCGAAGCCCAACACCCGCGTGCTGCAGATCGCCCTGCCGCCGGGCGGCGAGACGCCGTGGCAGCAGGGCCGCAATGCCCAGGACGTGAAGCGCGTGGGTTCCGGCCTGCTGATCCAGACGGCGGACAACCGGGAGATCGCGGCATCCGAGCTGAGGATCGTCACCAAGGCGCAGCCCACCCCGAGCCAGCTCGACGACCTGCTGTTCGCCTGGAAGGTCGCCAAGTACGTCAAGAGCAATGCGATCGTGTTCTGCGGCGGCGGCATGACGCTCGGCGTCGGCGCGGGCCAGATGAGCCGGATCGATTCGGCGCGCATCGCCAGCATCAAGGCGGAGAACGCCGGCCTGTCGCTGAAGGGCTCGGCCGTGGCAAGCGACGCGTTCTTCCCGTTCCGCGACGGACTCGACGTGGTCTGCGACGCGGGCGCCACCTGCGTGATCCAGCCCGGAGGCAGCGTGCGCGACGACGAGGTGATCGCCGCCGCCGACGAGCGCGGCATCGCGATGGTGCTCACCGGCGTGCGTCACTTCCGCCACTGATACGCGGTGGGCCGCGGATACCATCGCGGTCCATGAAACTTGCCGACGCTGCCGGCCTGCTGCTGTCGTTCCTCGCCCGCCTGATCACCGGCGCGCAAGGCCACTGGTATGGCTGTCCGCCCAAGGCGGAGCAGCGCATCTACTTCGCCAACCACCAGAGCCACTTCGACCTGGTGCTCATCTGGGCTGCGCTGCCGGGTGACCTGCGCGCCGTGACGCGGCCCATCGCGGCCCGCGACTACTGGACATCCAGCCCGCTGAAGCAATGGATCACGCGCGAGATCTTCAACGCCGTCTATGTGAATCGCCAGCGCACCGACGATCAGGATCCTCTCGAGCCGCTGGTCGAAGCGCTGCACAACGGTGACTCGCTCGTGATCTTCCCGGAGGGCACCCGCGGCAACAAGGGTGACCCGCAGCCGTTCAAGTCGGGGCTGTACCACCTCGCCGAGCAGTTCCCCCAGGTGCAGCTGATTCCGGCGTGGATCGACAACGTGCAGCGCGTCATGCCAAAGGGCGAGGTGGTGCCGGTGCCCATCCTGTGCTCGGTGACCTTCGGCGCGCCGCTGCAGATCCTGCCCGGCGAGGACAAGCGCGCATTCCTCGACAGGGCGCGCGAGGCGGTCGTCTCGTTGCGCAGCGTGCACTGATGGGCGCGCTGCGCAACCTCACGATCACCGAGCAGGTCGGCCTGCTGTTCGTCGCCCTGTTCGGCGTGCTGGCCCTGGTCACGGTGGTCGCCTTCAGCCGCACGCTGAGCGAGCGCAGCGACGGCCAGCTCGCGATGCACGAGCGCTTCAAGCGCGACCTGCGCGCCGTCTGGTGGGGCGCGGTGCTGTTCTGGGTGTCGTGGGTGCTGGGCGCCGTCGCCGCGACGCTGCTGTTCGGGATCGTCTCGTTCGTCGCGTTCCGCGAGTTCATCACGCTCACGCACACCCGCCGCGCCGACCACCGCAGCCTGCTGCTCGCCTTCTTCGTCGCGCTGCCGCTGCAGTTCATGCTCGCCGGCAGCCGGCACTTCGACTTCTTCACGGTCTTCATCCCGGTGTACGTGTTCTTCGCGATTCCGGTGGTCAGCGCGCTGGGCAACGACCCTCAGCGGTTTCTCGAGCGCACCGCGAAGATCCAGTGGGGCGTGATGGTCTGCATCTACGGCATGAGCCATGCGCCGGCCCTGCTGCTCATCGACCTGCCGCGCTATGCCGGCCGCGGTGCGTTCCTGGTGTTCTACCTGGTGGTCGTCGTCGCCACCGCTCAGATCGCACAGGAGCTCGCCACCCGGCGCCTGCGCCGGCGCCCGGTCGCGCGCGCGATCAGCCGCTCCTTCTCGTGGCGCGCCTGGCTCATCGGGGCTGGCGCCTCCGCCTTCGTCGGCGCGCTGCTGTACTGGGCGACGCCGTTCAAGCCGATCCCCGCGCTGGTGATGGGCTTCATTGCCGGCGCCACCGGCACGCTGGGCGAGTTCGTGATGAAGGCGCTCAAGCGCGACGCCGGCGTACGCACCTGGGGCGGCAAGGCCTCGGTGACCGGTGCGGTGGGCGTGCTCGACCGCGTCGCGCCGCTGTGCTTCGCCGCACCGGTGTTTTTCCACGCCGTGCGCTGGTACTTCGGTCTCTAATCGGGCATGCGCATTCTCGGCATCGACCCCGGTCTGCGGACCACCGGCTTCGGCATCATCGAAGCCGACGGCCCGCGGCTGGGCTACGTCGCCAGCGGGACCATCAGGACGGACAGCGTCGCCATCGGCCAGCTGCCGGCGAGGCTCAAGATCATCTTCGACGGCGTGCGCGAGGTCGCGGCACGCTACCAGCCGAGCTGCGCGGCGATGGAGATCGTGTTCGTCAACGTCAATCCGCAGTCGACGCTGCTGCTCGGACAGGCGCGCGGCGCGGCGCTGACGGCCCTGGTCTCCACCGACCTCGACGTGTCCGAGTACACCGCCCTGCAGATGAAGAAGGCCATCGTGGGCCACGGGCAGGCGCGCAAGGAGCAGATCCAGGAAATGGTGATGCGCCTGCTGAAGCTGCCCGGGCTGCCGGGCAAGGACGCGGCCGATGCGCTGGGGCTCGCCATCTGCCATGCGCATGCCGGCGCCTCGTTTGCCGCGATGGCGCGGGGCACGACGCTGGAACGGCGCAGCCACGCCCAGTACAAGCGCGGCCGGGCGTATTGACGGCGCCACGCACGACGCCTCGGGCACGACCCGGCCCCTACAATTTCCGGCATTCGACTCGCCAAGGACCGCCATGAGCGCCGAGCCCCCCGCCCGCCCTTCGCATCACGCCTCACCCGATCTGAGCCACATCGCGCCTCGCGACAAGGCCGAGATCCTCGCGGAGGCGCTGCCGTACATCCGCCGCTTTCACGGCAAGACCATCGTCATCAAGTACGGCGGCAACGCGATGACCGATCCGTCCCTGCAGCAGGACTTCGCCGAGGATGTCGTGCTGCTCAAGCTGGTGGGCATGAACCCGGTGGTGGTGCACGGCGGCGGTCCGCAGATCGACGAGGCGCTCGCCAAGGTGGGCAAGAAGGGGACGTTCATCCAGGGCATGCGGGTCACCGACGACGAGACGATGGAGGTCGTCGAGTGGGTGCTCGCCGGCCAGGTGCAGCAGGACATCGTCGGCCTGATCAACGTGGCGGGTGGCAAGGCGGTGGGCCTGACCGGCCGCGACGGCGGGCTCATCCGGGCGCGCAAGCTGAAGATGCTCGACAAGAACGACCCCACGAAAGAGCACGACGTCGGCCAGGTCGGCGAGATCGAGTCCATCGACCCGAGCGTGGTCAAGGCGCTGCAGGACGACCAGTTCATCCCGGTGATCTCGCCGCTCGGCTTCGGCGCGAGCAACGAGAACTACAACATCAACGCCGACGTCGTGGCCGGCAAGCTGGCCGAGGTGCTGAAGGCCGAGAAGCTGATGATGCTGACCAACACGCCGGGCGTCCTGGACAAGCAGGGCAACCTGCTGACCAATCTGTCGGCGCGCGAGATCGATGAATTGTTCGCCGACGGCACGATCTCCGGCGGCATGCTGCCCAAGATCGCATCGGCGCTCGACGCGGCGAAGAATGGCGTCAACACCGTGCACATCATCGACGGGCGCGTGCCGCACGCGATGCTGCTGGAGATCCTGACCGAGCAGGCGTACGGGACGATGATCCGCAGTCACTGAGCCGTCGGTCGCTCTGCCTTCGATGCGTAGTTTCTTCTCCTGGAGCGGCGGCAAGGATTCGATGCTCGCACTGCACCGCTCGCTCGACGCGGGCCACGACGTGCGGGCGCTGCTGGCGATGTTCGACGAGACCGGCGAGCGCTCGCGCTCGCATGCCTTGCCGCCGGCGTTGATGCAGGCGCAGGCGGCCGCGCTCGGCATTCCGCTGGTGATGCGGCAGGCCTCGTGGACGACCTACGAATCGGTCTTCACCGAGCAGCTTCGCGCATTCGCCGGCGAGGGCATCACCCACGGCCTGTTCGGCGACATCGACCTGCAGGCGCACCGCGACTGGGAGGAAAAGGTCTGCGGCGCGGCCGGACTGCAGGCGGTGCTGCCGCTGTGGCAGGAGCCGCGCCAGGGGCTGGTCGACGAACTGCTGGCGCTGGGCTATCGGGCGCGGGTGGTCTGCGTCGATGCGCTCTCTCTCGACGCCGGCTTCTGCGGCCGCGAATTCGATTCCGGCTTCATCGCAGACCTGCCGTCGCAGGTCGATGCGTGCGGCGAGAACGGCGAGTTCCACACCTTCGTGTTCGACGGCCCGCGCTTCGCGCATCCGGTGCCGCATCAGGTGCTGGCAGTCCACGAGCTGAAGCCGACATCGCCCGCGCCGGGTCACTTCTTCGTCGCGGAGCTGCGTTGAAAGCCCGCCCTGCGCGGGTCTGGCTGTTCGACCTCGACGACACGCTGCACGACGCGACCCACGCCGCCATCGGCCACACCAGCGAGGCGATGACGGCGTACATGGTCGAGCACCTGCAGCTGACCGCGGCGGAAGCGTCGGCCCTGCGGCAGCACTACTGGCACCGCTACGGTGCGACCCTGCTGGGCCTGGTCCGCCACCACGGCGTGCGGCCCGCGCACTTTCTTGAACAGACGCACCGCCTGCCCGGCCTCGAGTCCCGGCTGCGCACCAGCGCGCACGACCGCGCCGCCCTGCGCCGCCTGCCCGGCGCCAAGTTCGTGCTGACCAACGCGCCGCGCGGCTACGCCATGCGCGTGCTCGACACCTTGCGGCTCAGCGGCTGCTTCGACGGCATCCTGTGCATCGAAGACATGACGATGTTCGGCCACCACCGCCCCAAGCCGGACGCCCGAATGCTCCGGCACGTCGCCGCCCGTCTGAAGACGCCGCCCAGCCGCTGCGTGCTGGTGGAAGACACCCTGGTGCACCAGCGCGCGGCGCGGTCGGTCGGCATGAAAACCGTCTGGATGCAACGCTACCTTCGTGGCGCTTTTCACGACCGGCGCCAGAGCATGAAAGTTGGTGTTCACCCTTGCCCCAAGCCCGCATACGTGTGTGCCAGAATCAACCGGATACAAGCTCTGCGCTCGCTGTGGTGCATTCGAGATGACCTCCCACGCTGAGAACCCTTCCGAAGGCATCGCGGCCGCCGACAGCGAATCCGCCGTCGTGGCGGCCGGCGGCACGCGCAAGCGGCCCAAGCCCGGAGAGCGGCGTGTGCAAATCCTGCAAACCCTGGCGGCGATGCTCGAACAGCCGGGCGCCGAGCGCATCACGACGGCCGCCCTGGCCGGCAAGCTCGATGTGTCCGAAGCGGCGCTCTATCGCCACTTCGCGAGCAAGGCCCAGATGTTCGAGGGACTGATCGAGTTCATCGAGCAGAGCGTCTTCACGCTGGCCAACCAGATCAATGAGCGCGAGGCCGCCGGCACGGCGCAAGCGCGCCAGATCCTGACCGTCCTCCTGCAGTTCGGCGAGAAGAATCCCGGGATGACGCGCGTGATGGTCGGCGATGCGCTGGTCTTCGAGAACGACCGGCTGCTGACGCGCATGAACCAGTTCTTCGACCGGATCGAATCGCAGCTGCGGCAAAGCCTGCGCACGGCCGCCGAGGCCAACGGCTCGGTCACGCCGACCGTGGATGCCAATGCCCAGGCTTCGGTGCTCACCGCCTTCGCCGTGGGCCGTCTGCAGCGCTACGCCCGCTCGGGCTTCAAGCGCACTCCGACGGAACATCTCGATGCGGCGCTGCGTCTGATGGTCGCCTGACGACCCTCTTCCGACGCGCATGACCGCCATTCAGGTCGGCGGCCAGCCGCTGACCCTGCTGCCCGAGAGGGCGGCTTTCCTCGCTGACCACCGGACGCTGCTGATTGCCGACGCACACATCGGCAAGGCCGTGTCGTTTCGCCGCTGGGGCGTGCCGGTGCCGCAAGGGACCACCGCGGAGACGCTCGGCGCCCTGGACCGCCTGGTCCACCGCACCGGCGCCTCGCGCATCGTCTTCCTCGGCGATTTCCTGCATTCGGCACGCTCGCGAGCGGTGTCGACCATGGACGCCGTGAGGCGCTGGCGCGAGTCGCAGCCCCAGCTGGCGCTGACGCTGGTGCGCGGCAACCACGATCGGCGCGCCGGCGATCCGCCGTCCGCATGGCGCTTCGAGATCGTCGACGAGCCGCTGCTGCTGGACGGCGTCGCGCTGTGCCACCACCCGAAGCCGATGCCGGGCCGCTACGTGCTGGCCGGCCACCTGCATCCTTGCGTCGGCATCGGCGGGCGTGCCCGGGACCACCTGCGCTTGCCATGCTTCCACTTCGGGCCCCAGGTGGGCGTGCTGCCGGCCTTCGGCAGCTTCACCGGGATGCACCCCATCGAGTGGGGCGAGGGCGACCGGGTGTTCGCCATCGCCGACGACGAGATCGCCGAGGTCGCGCGCCGATAATCGGCGCCCATGGCTGACGTGAATTCCCTCCTCTCGCGCGCCGAGGCGCTGATGGCGCGCCTCGAAGCGGTGCTGCCGCACCCGCCGGCGGCGCCGGACTGGTCCGCTTCGGTGGCGTTTCGCTACCGCAAGCGCGGCGGCAGCGGCCGGCTCGAGCCGGTGCGCCACGTGGCCACGATCCGGCTCGCCAACCTGTGCGAGGTGGAACCGCAGAAGGAGCGGCTGGTGCGCAACACGCGCCAGTTCGTCGACGGGCACGCCGCGAACAACGTGCTGCTCACCGGCGCCCGCGGCACTGGCAAGAGCTCGCTGATCAAGGCCTGCCTGAACGAGTTTTCGCCGCAAGGCCTGCGGCTGATCGAGGTCGACAAGGCCGACCTGGTCGATCTGCCGGACATCGTCGACCTGGTCGCCGAGCGCCCCGAGCGCTTCGTCGTGTTCTGCGACGACCTGAGCTTCGACGAGGGCGAGGCCGGCTACAAGGCGCTGAAGTCGATTCTCGACGGCTCGGTCGCCCAGTCGTCCGACAACGTCCTCATCTACGCGACCAGCAACCGCCGCCACCTGCTGCCCGAGTACATGAAGGAAAACCTCACGTACCAGCACACCGAGGACGGCGAAGTGCATCCCGGCGAGGTGGTGGAGGAGAAGATCTCGCTGTCCGAGCGGTTCGGCCTGTGGGTCAGCTTCTATCCGTTCACCCAGGCCGAGTACCTGACCATCGTCGCCGAGTGGCTGCGCGGCTTCGGCGTCGACGAAGCGGCCATCGCCGCCGCGCGCCAGGAGTCGCTGGTGTGGGCGCTGGAACGCGGTTCGCGCTCCGGCCGCGTCGCCTATCAGTTCGCGAAGGACTACGCCGGAAGGCATCACCCATGACCGGCGGCACGCAGCGCACGCCGGTGGACGTGGCCGTCGGCGTGCTGATCGATGCGCAGGGTCGCTTCCTGCTCACCTCGCGTCCCGAAGGCAAGGTCTACGCCGGCTACTGGGAGTTCCCGGGCGGCAAGCTCGAGCCCGGCGAGACCGTCGAAGAGGCGCTGCGGCGCGAGCTGCACGAGGAGCTGGGCATCACCATCGTCCACGCCCACCCTTGGAAGGTCGAGATGATGGACTACCCGCACGCGCGGGTGCGGCTGCACTTTTGCAAGGTGCATGAATGGCACGGCGACTTCGAGATGCGCGAGCGCCAGTCGATGGCCTGGCAGTGTCTGCCGGTGGAGGTGGTCCCGGTGCTGCCGGGGACCGTGCCGGTGTTGCAGTGGTTCGCCTTCGAACGCGGTTTTGCAGGGGCGACGCACCGAGGGTGATTGCTACACTGACCAGCATGAGTTGGCTCGACGAAGTCAGGTGGGACGCGCAGGGCCTGGTGCCTGTCATCGCGCAGGAAGTCGGCAGCAACGACGTGCTGATGTTCGCCTTCATGAACCGCGAGGCGCTGCAGCAGACCGCCGAGCTCGGAGAGGCCGTGTACTTCAGCCGCTCGCGAAACCGGCTCTGGCACAAGGGCGAGGAATCGGGGCACATCCAGAAGGTGCGCGAGCTGAGGCTCGATTGCGACAACGACGTGGTGCTGCTGAAGGTGGAGCAGCTCGGCCACACGCCCGGCATCGCCTGCCACACCGGCCGCCATTCCTGCTTCTTCAAGCGCTACCAGGACGGTGCCTGGCACGCCGTCGAGCCCGTCCTGAAAGACCCGGAGCGCATCTACAAATGAGCTCGAACGACACGCTGGCGCGGCTGGCCGAGGTGATCGAGGCCCGCAAGGGCGGCGATCCCGACAAGAGCTACGTGGCGCGCCTGTTCCACAAGGGCACCGACGCCATCCTCAAGAAGATCGGCGAGGAGGCCACCGAAACGGTGATGGCCGCCAAGGACGGCGATCCGCAGAAGATCGTCTACGAGGTCGCCGACCTGTGGTTCCACTCGATGCTGGCGCTCAGCGCCTTCGGGCTCAAGCCGGCCGACGTGCTGGCCGAGCTGGAGCGGCGCGCCGGCACGTCGGGACTCGAGGAATTCGCGGCGCGCAAACTGAAAGACCGAGAGGGCGACACCCATGGCTGAAATCACCGACATCGAATCCGATCGCGAGCGTTCGCTGAGGACCATCGGCCACATCAGCTACCTGCTGCACCTCGTCGTTGCCATCGGCGCTGTGCTGCCGGGCGTGCAGGCCAGCGTCGTGCTGCTGCTGGTGGCCTTCGTGCTCGACCTCGTCAAGCGCGACGATGCGGCCGGCACCTGGCAGGAGTCGCATTTCCGCTGGCGCATCCGCAGCGTGCTGTGGGCCGGCGGCCTCTACATCCTCACCGCACCGTTGTGGCTGCTGCTGGTGGCGCCGGGCTGGATCGCCTGGGTGGTCATCTCCATCTGGTTCCTGTATCGCATCGTGCGCGGCTGGATGAACCTCAACAGCGGCACGCCGATGCCCATGCCGACCTGAAAGGCCCACGATGAGCCACGACCCTCAATGCATTTTTTGCAAGATCGTCGCCGGGCATATCCCGAGCAAGAAGGTCCACGAGGACGATGAACTTCTGGTGTTCCACGACATCCATCCGTGGGCGCCGGTGCATCTGCTCGTCATCCCGAAGGTGCATGTGGCATCGCTGGCCGACATCGAGCCGGAGCACCAGCAGTGGCTGGGCAAGATGCTGTCGCTGGCGCCCAAGCTGATGAAGCAGCAGGGCGTGACGAACGGCTTTCGCACCGTCATCAACACCGGCGCCGACGGCGGGCAGGAGGTCTATCACCTGCACATGCACGTGTACGGCGGTCCGCGTCCATGGGCCAAGGGCTGAGAGCCGGTCGCCTAGAATTCGGACAACGTCGTCAGGAGAAAGACATGGGCTCATTCAGCATCTGGCACTGGCTGGTCGTGCTGCTGATCGTGGTGCTGATCTTCGGCACCAAGAAACTCAAGAACATGGGGCAGGACCTCGGTGGGGCGGTCAAGGGCTTCAAGGACGGCATGAAGGACGGCTCCGCGAGCAGCGAGCCGTTGCCGCCGGCGCAGGTCACCGCCAACGCGCCGAAGTCCGACCCGAACACGGTGGACGTCGAGGCGAAGAACAAGTCGTGAACCCGCGCTCGCGCTCCGGGTGAGCGCCTCTTCGCATGATTGACTTCGGCTTCGACAAGATCGCCCTGATCGGCGCGGTGGCCCTCATCGTCATCGGCCCCGAGCGCTTGCCGCGCGTGGCGCGCACCGTGGGCCATCTGCTCGGCAAGGCGCAGCGCTATGTCGCCGACGTGAAAGCCGAGGTCAACCGCTCCATCGAGCTCGAAGAGCTCAAGAAAATGAAGACGCAGTTCGAGGACGCGGCGCGCGACGTCGAGCAGAACGTCTCGAGCGAGATCCGCCAGACCACGTCCGACCTGGAGAAGGGCTGGGCCGCCGACAATCCGCTTCTCGAGCCCGGCAGCGGCCAGCACGAAGGTCTCCAGCCGCCTCCTCCCGCATACCGGCATCCGAAGAAGAACTGGCGCCTGAAGCGCGGCGCCATGCCGCAGTGGTACAAGCAGCGCCACGGCATCCGCCACAAGGCCCAGTCGGGCGCCGCCCGCGTGGCGCGCTTCCGCCCGCCGCGATCCCCAGCCTGAAGCCTCGATGAGCTCCCACAACACCGGCCCCGACGAGCTGGAGGGCACCGAACAGCCTTTCGTCTCGCACCTCATCGAGCTGCGCGACCGCCTGATTCGCGCGCTGATCGCCGTCGGCATCTGCTTCGGCGTGCTCACGCTGTGGCCCGGGCCGAGCGGTCTGTACGACCTGCTCGCCGCGCCGCTGGTGGCCAACCTTCCCAAGGGTGCGACGCTGATCGCGACCAACGTCATCTCGCCGTTCCTGGTGCCGCTGAAGATCACGCTGATGGCGGCTTTCCTGCTCGCCTTGCCGGTCGTGCTGTACCAGGTATGGGCCTTCGTCGCTCCCGGCCTGTACACGCACGAGAAGAAGCTGGTGCTGCCGCTGGTGGTCTCGAGCACGCTGCTGTTTCTCGTGGGCGTGGCGTTCTGCTACTTCTTCGTCTTCGGCAAGGTGTTCCAGTTCATCCAGAACTTCGCTCCCAAGAGCATCACGGCGGCACCGGACATCGAGGCGTACCTGAGCTTCGTGCTGACGATGTTCATCGCCTTCGGCGCGGCCTTCGAGGTGCCCATCGTGGTGGTGGTGCTGGCGCGCATCGGCCTGGTGAGCATCGACAAGCTGAAGCAGTTCCGCAGCTACTTCATCGTGCTGGCCTTCATCGTCGCCGCGGTCATCACCCCGCCTGACATCGTGTCGCAGCTTGCGCTGGCGATTCCGATGTGCTTGCTGTACGAGGTCGGAATCTGGGCGGCGCAGATCTTCATCAAGCACACCAAGGCGCCCGAAGAAGAGACATCGGCGTAGCCGATCTCTCCCGAGAGTTCCGCTATCGCGGCTCGCCGCGCCGCGGCAGGGTCTTCGGGCGCTGTGCGACGGTGACCTTCAGTTCCAGGGCGCGGTCGCCGCGCTGCACGCCGATCACGGCCGGCGTCTGCGGCTTCAGGGCGGCCACGGCGGTGAGCAGCTGCGACGTGTTGATGACCGGCGTGCCGGCGACCTTGACCACCACGTCCCCGGGCCGCAGGCCGCCAGCGCTCGCCGGGCCTTCCTGCAGCACGCCGGTGATCAGCACGCCCTCCTTGATCGGGAGGTTGAAGGTCTCGGCGATCTCGGGCGTGAGGTCGCGCGGCTCCACCCCGATCCAGCCGCGAGTCACGTGGCCGTTGCGGATGAGCCCGTCCATCACCAGCTGGGCGGTGCTGACCGGAATGGCGAAGCCGATGCCGAGGTTGCCGCCGCTGCGCGAGTAGATGGCGGTGTTGATGCCCAGCAGGTTTCCGTTGGCGTCGACCAGCGCACCGCCCGAGTTGCCGGGATTGATCGCGGCATCGGTCTGGATGAAGTTCTCGAAGGTGTTGATGCCGAGCTGGTTGCGGCCCAGGGCGCTCACGATGCCCGACGTGACGGTCTGGCCGACACCGAAGGGGTTGCCGATGGCCAGCACGACGTCGCCGACCTGCAGCATGTCGGTGCTGCCGAAGGTGATCACGGGCAGCTTGTCGAGGGTGATCTTCAGCACCGCCACGTCGGTCTCGGGATCGGTGCCGACGACTTTGGCGCGCGCGCGGCGTCCGTCGGCGAGCTGCACCTCGATTTCGTCGGCGCCATCGATGACGTGGTTGTTGGTCAGCAGATAGCCATCGGGCGAGACGATCACGCCGGAGCCCAGGCCGATCTGCTGCTCCTGCTGCATCTGCCGCTGTCGGTCGCCGAAGAAGAACTGGAACCACGGATCCGAGCCGTGCGGATTGCGCGGCGGCGCCCGACTGGCGGTGATGCTCACCACCGCCGGCGTGGCGCGCTTGGCCGCGGCGCTGTAGCTGTTGGGAGCGTTCAGCGCGGTGGCGCTGCCCAGAGAAGCGGGCTGCACCGCGTTGATGGAGATGCCCGCCGGCAGTCCCGACACTTGACGCCGCTGCAGCCAGTCGGGCTTGAGGGTCGCGATGACGAACAGCACCGCCACGGCCACGGTGACTGCTTGGGAAAAGATGAGCCAGGTCTTGCGCATGAATGAAATCGCCGGACAGAGGCGCTGACAGGATTATGGGCCGAACGACGCAGCGCCGACCGCGCGTCCAGAGGGACCCGCGAGACAATGCAGCCATGCCTTCGACGCCTTCCCTGCTCGCCGTCACCCAGGGCGATGCCTGCGGCATCGGCCCGGAGACGATCGCCAAGCTGTTCCGCAGCGCCGATGCGCGCGGCTGCGTGGTGGTCGGCGACGTGCAGGTGATGCGCCGTGCGGTCGCCACTACCGGTGGCCTGCTCGCGGTGGCGGCGCTCGACACGCCGGCCGCCGCGGCGGCGGCTCCGCCGACCTGCGTTCCCGTGTGGCAGCCTCCTGGCCTGCCCGCCGATCTGATCGAAGCGCCACCGGGACGCATCGATGCTCGCGCCGGCGCGGCCGCGGCCAGGTGCATCGAGCAGGCCGCCGCGTTGGCACTGCGAGGCGAGGTGGCGGGCATCGTCACGGCGCCCATCCACAAGGAAGCGCTTGCCGCCGCCGGCGTGCGCTTTCCGGGGCACACCGAAATGCTGCAAGCCCTCGCCGCCGCCGGCGGCAGATTGCCGCCGGTGCGCATGATGCTGGCCAACGACGAGCTGCGCACCGTGCTCGTCACCATCCACATGTCGCTGCGCCGTGCGATCGATGCGGTCACCTACGACGCCGTGCTGGAGACCTTGCGCATCGCCCATGCCGCCGCCGCACGCTGGGGCCAGCCGAGCCCACGGATCGCGGTGGCGGGACTCAATCCGCACGCCGGCGAAGGCGGCCTGTTCGGCGACGAGGAGCAGCGCATCATTGCGCCGGCCGTGGCCGCGGCACGGGCCGAAGGCATCGCCGCGAGCGGTCCATTCGCGCCCGACACGGTCTTCATGCGGGCACGCGATGCCGCCGGGCACCCGGGCGAATTCGACATCGTCATCGCCATGACGCACGACCACGGCCTCATCCCGGTGAAGTACCTGGGCGTCGAGCATGGCGTCAACGTGACGCTGGGCCTGCCCTTTGTGCGCACCAGTCCCGATCACGGCACGGCGTTCGACATCGCGGGCACTGGCCTTGCCGACGAATCGAGCCTGCGGGCCGCCGTGCGGATGGCGAGGCAGCTCTCGGCGGCCGCCTGAGGCCGCTCAGTGCTTGGTGGTGGTCTTCAGCGCCGCCAGCTGCCGGCGCGCGCGCGCCGTGGCCCGCTCCATCAGGTAGGCGTGCTCCACCGCGCGCAGCCGGTTGCTCTCGCACATGCGCGCGAGCATGCGCGAGGTGAGGGAGATGGTTTCCTGGTGCTTGCGGCCGCGGGTGAAGACGAAGAAGTTGCGCCCCGGGCTCACGTAGCTCAATCGCACCTTCTGCCACTGGTCCTTCAGCAGCATCTGATAGGCGAAGCCGAGCCGGATGTGGTCCATCAGCTGCGGGCCGTGCGACGGCTCGGTGACCGGATCGGCGGCAACGAGATCGAGATTGATGTCGATGCCCAGGTCCGAGGGCAGCGTGTCGCCGGGGGCGCCGCTGTCGGTGTCGGCGGAGGGCGTCGTGTCGGCCGCGTCGCCGCTCAGGTCGATGTCCACCTCACCCGACCAGTCGACCGCGCTCTCCTCGACCAGCCCCACCTGCTGCGCCTCGTCGGGCGTGAAGCGGTGTTCGATCTCGTGCGAGTCGAGCGTCACCGGCTCGGCATGGGAGAACTCGTGCGCGCCGGGAATCGCGGCCTGGAAGATGCCCTCGAGCTGCTTGGCGAGCAGGTTGTGCTCGAGCTCGGTCATCGGCGCCGCCTTGAGGGATTCGGCGTGCGAGGGCAGCAGCTTGCCGAAGAAGTCCTTCTGCGCGGCGTCCGGCCAGCCGATCAGCTTCATGCCCTCGTTGAGGTCCTTCATCAGCGTCGGCAGCTGCATCAGGAAGCGCTTGCGCATGACCGGCGAGCCCTTTGGCTGCACGCTCATCACCACGTCGCGCCCCACCGCGCGGAAGCGCTTGGCGGCGTCTGAATCGGCGCCGTGGCGCCGCACCGCAAGCACGAGCGCCTGGCTCCACACCTGCGAGACGAACTCCCGCAGGTAGTCGGGCATGGGGATGGCGCTCAGTGCGGAAGCGAGCTGCAGCATGTAGCGCTGCTGGATGCGAAGCTCCGATTCCTTGCTCTCGAGCACCTTGGCGGCGCCACTCGTCTTGGCACCTTCCTCGGTCTGGCTGGCGATGAAGCCTTCGAGCTCGGTGAGCTTGGCGGCGTAGAGGTCGAGCTGGTCGAAGTCGCCTTCGACGATCTCCTGCACCAGCCCCTTCACGCGGTCGAGGAATTGCTTGCCCGGCCCGTCGTCGAAGTCGTCGAAGGCGCAGGCGAGGGAGGCGATGCGGTTGACGAAGCGCCGCACCGGGTGGCGGCGTGACGAGAAGAAGGTGGCGTCGACCAGCGCGACCCGCAGCACCGGCAGCTGCAGCCGCGCGATCTGGCGCGCCATCTGCGGCGGCACCTTCGGGTCCGACAGGATCTGGTCGAACAGGCTCCCGACGACGTCGATCACCATGTGGTCCAGCTTGCCGCTGGATGCCTGCAGGAGCTCGTCGCGGTGGGCGCGGATGAGGTTCACCGCCATCATCCCGGTCAGCGCCTCGCCGTAACCGCCGGCCGGCGCAGTGACTGCCTCCGCGGCGAGCGCGCCGATGGCGCCGTGCAGCCCGCCGCCGTCGCGTCCCCGCGGGCTGCCGCCGGTGGTGAAGGCGCTCGGCTGGGTGGGGAGCTGTACGTCCAGCGCACCGGGTCGGCTTGCCAGGTAGGTCAGCCGGCGCAGCAGCGTCATGAGCTGAGCGTCCTCGACGCTCGACGCGCCGCGCGGGGCTCCGTAGCCGCTCGCGGGTGCGCCGCTCGCCGTGCCGGCGTAACCGCGGGTGCTGGCATAGGACGCCGGCTGTGTCGGCGCGCCGCCTCGCCCGGTGCTGGGCATGCCGCCGCGCGACGTGCTGGTCGCGCCAGCGAACGGACGCCCGGGCGCGAAATCGGAGCCCGAGCCGATGAAATCGCTGGGCTGCGTGCGCGTGGAGTGCAGCGCGTCGCGCATGCTGGTGTAGCCCGAATTCGCGGTCTGCCCGGGACCGTGCACCGTCTTCAGGGTGAGGCCGACCGGCTGGACGTTGCGGTCCTGCAGCTCGCGCACGATGCTGCGATAGCACTCCGGCATCGCGGCGGCCATGGCCTGGCCGAATTCGCGCGCGAGCACCTTGCGCCCGTCGGTGTCGTTGGTGACGGCTTCGATGGCGCGAAAGGTGGCCATGCCCAGAACGTCGGCGCGCAGCGGATTGCGCTCCTCGTCGGCGCGTCCGAGGTTCAGCACCGCGCCCATGTAAGCGGCCATCTCGCGCAGCTCCCATTCGCAGGCATGGGAGATCTGCTGGCCGATCCGGTCGGAGAACATGCGTTCCTCGACTTCGTGGTCCTCGACCAGGCTGAGCGTCTGCCAGTCGGCGCCGCCCAGCTTGCGACGCGGATCGGAGCGGGGTGCCACTTCTTCCTGGATCTTGTCGATCAGCTGCTTGGCGAACGACAGGTGGAAGGTGTTCATCTTGCGGCGCAGGTCGATCTGCGCCGACAGCAGCAGGTCGCGGTCGGCGACGCGGCCAGCCGACTGGGCCTGGTTGCCGAGCCCCGAAGCGACCCGCTCGGCGACCGCTTGCGAGGTCGCCTTGACATGAGCCACAGCCGCCTCCAGGGCGGCCGGCAATCGTGTATCGCTCGGGATCATCGAGAAAGTGGCCGCAAAAGGGGCTGCCCGATCGGACTATCGGACTTTGGAGTATGGGCCCAAACCCACGCCCGCCACCCCGGGAAGAACGCCCGCTTTCAGCGGTTCTTCAACGAATCGCGGATGTCGCGCAGCAGTGCCACCTCTTCCGGCGGCGCTACCGGAGGCGGCGCCGGCTCGTTGCGCTTCAGGCGGTTGATCTGCTTGACCATGAGGAAAATGATCAAGGCCAGGATGATGAAGTTGACCGCGACCGTCATGAAGTTGCCGTAGGCGAACACCGCACCGAGCTTCCTGGCTTCCGCCAGCGGCAACCCCATCGGCTGGCCGGCCAGCGGCAGGTAGTAGCTGGAGAAATCGAGGCCGCCGAAGATGCGGCCGACGATCGGCATGATGAGGTCCGTCACCACGGAATCGACGATCTTGCCGAAGGCAGCGCCGATGATCACGCCGACGGCGAGATCGACGACATTGCCCTTCATCGCGAACTGCCTGAATTCGCTGCTGAAGCTCATATGGATCCTCCAGGGTCGTTGGTGCAACGCAGCGAAACGGAGTCCCTCGCGTTCGGCTGCTGGCCGGAAGTATTCACCAGCCGCAGAGCAAGTCAAATGCGCGCGGCGCCGTCGTCATGCTTGGCGCCGCGCGGCGGGCTTGGGCACCCGCATGCAGCGCGGACCCCCTTGACGCGTCCGTTAGAATCGCGGGTTGCCCCTGAGTAGAAAAGACTTTCGAGGACCTCCATGAGTGACCAGCCTAAGGTGGACAGCGGCAAGCGCACATGGCTCATCGCGTCGAGCTGTGCCGGCGTGGTGGGCGGCGTGGCAGCAGCCGTCCCGTTCGTTGCCTCATTCGCGCCTTCCGAACGGGCTCGCGCCGCCGGCGCCCCTGTCGAGGTCGACGTCGGCGCCCTGAACGCCCTCAAGCCAGGCGAGATGATGACCATCGAATGGCGCGGCAAACCGGTGTGGATCATTCGCCGCACCAAGGAGCAACTGGCCGCTCTGCCCAAGCTCGATCCGCAGCTGGCGGATCCCAAGTCCGAGCGCAAGCCCGACGAGCTCACACCGCCCTACGCGCGCAACGAGCACCGCTCGATCAAGCCCGAGTACCTGGTGACCGTCGGCATCTGCTCCCACCTCGGCTGCTCGCCGACCGAGAAGTTCCAGACCGGCGCGCAGCCCTCGCTGCCCGACGACTGGGCCGGCGGCTTCCTCTGCCCCTGCCATGGCTCCACCTTCGACATGGCCGGCCGCGTCTACAAGAACAAGCCCGCCCCCGACAACCTCGAGGTGCCGCCGCACATGTACCTCGCCGACGGCCGCCTGCTGATCGGCGAAGACAAGAAGGCCTGAGCAGGGAACCAACATGGCTGACTACAAAGAAGCGCCCCCCAACGCCACGACCGGGCAGAAGCTGCTCAACTGGGTCGACAACCGATTCCCGGCGAGCAAGCTGTGGAACGAGCACGTGGGCCAGTACTACGCGCCGAAGAACTTCAACTTCTGGTACATCTTCGGGTCGCTGTCCCTGCTGGTGCTGGTGATCCAGATCGTCACCGGCATCTTCCTCGTGATGCACTACAAGCCCGACGCCGCGCTCGCGTTTGCGTCGGTCGAGTACATCATGCGCGACGTGCCGTGGGGCTGGCTGATCCGCTACATGCACTCCACCGGCGCGTCGGCCTTCTTCATCGTCGTGTACCTGCACATGTTCCGCGGCCTGCTGTACGGCTCGTACCGCAAGCCGCGCGAGCTGGTGTGGATCTTCGGCTGCGCGATCTTCCTGTGCCTGATGGCCGAAGCCTTCATGGGCTACCTGCTGCCGTGGGGCCAGATGAGCTACTGGGGTGCTCAGGTCATCATCAACCTGTTCGCCGCCGTGCCGTTCGTCGGCCCCGACCTGGCGATCCTGATCCGCGGCGACTACGTCGTCGGTGACGCCACGCTGAACCGCTTCTTCAGCTTCCACGTCATCGCGGTGCCGCTGGTGCTGCTGGGCCTGGTGGTCGCGCACATCATCGCGCTGCACGAAGTGGGCTCCAACAATCCGGACGGTGTCGAGATCAAGGAAAAGAAGGACGCGCAAGGCCGGCCGCTCGACGGCATCCCCTTCCATCCGTACTACACCGTGCACGACATCTTCGGCACGATGGTGTTCCTGATGGTGTTCACCGCCATCGTGTTCTTCGCTCCCGAGTTCGGCGGCTACTTCCTCGAGTACAACAACTTCATCCCGGCCGATCCGCTGAAGACGCCCGCGCACATCGCGCCGGTGTGGTACTTCACGCCGTTCTACTCGATGCTTCGGGCCACCACCGACCTGATGATCAACGTGCTTGCCGTGATCGTCGCGCTGGGCGCCATCGGCGCCGTGATCAAGGGCCGCTTCGGCACGGTGGCCAAGGCCGCGGTCATCGTCGGTGCCATCGTGGCCATCGCGCTGCTGAAGACGTTCGACGCCAAGTTCTGGGGCGTTGTCGTGATGGGCGGCGCGGTGATCATCCTGTTCTTCCTGCCCTGGCTGGACCACAGCAAGGTGAAGTCGATTCGCTACCGGCCGAGCTGGCACAAGTACGTCTACGCAATCTTCGTGTTCTTCTTCCTGGTGCTCGGCTACCTGGGCGCGCAGCCGCCTTCGGAGTTCGGCAACTACGTCTCTCAGATCGGCACCCTGGTGTACTTCGGCTTCTTCCTGCTGATGCCCTGGTGGAGCCAGATGGGAGAGTTCAAGCCGGTGCCCGATCGCGTGACCTACGCCGCCCATTGAACGAGAGGCGAAAGACACACACCATGAAGAAATTTCTCCTCTCCGTGTTGATGGCGCTGGGCTTGGCCGCGCCGGTGGTCGCCAGCGAAGGCGGCATCCCGCTGGACCGCTTTCCGTACGAGAAGATGTCCGATGTGGCGGCGCTGCAGAACGGCGCGCGGCTGTTCGTCAACTACTGCCTCAACTGCCACAGCGCGGCGTTCATGCGCTACAACCGGCTGCGCGACCTCGACCTGACCGAGGAGCAGATCAAGAAGAACCTGCTGTTCACGACCGAGCGCGTCGGCGAGGTCATGAAGGTCTCGCTCGACCCCAAGCAGGCCAAGGAATGGTTCGGGGCCGTGCCTCCCGACCTGTCGGTGGTCGCGCGCTCGCGCTCCGGCGCCGGAGGCACGGGCCCCGACTACCTCTACACCTACCTGCGCACCTACTACCGCGACGAGACCAAGCCCACCGGCTGGAACAACCTCGCATTTCCCAATGTCGGCATGCCGCATGCACTGTGGGAACTGCAGGGCCAGCGCGCGGCGAAGTTCGAAGAGGTGAAGGATCCGCACGATCCGAGCAAGGTGCTGCACCGCTTCGCCGGCTACGAGCAACTCACGCCCGGCACGCTGACCCCGCGGCAGTACGACGAGGCGATCGCCGACCTCGTGGCCTATCTGGCGTGGATGAGTGAGCCGGTCCAAGGCAGCCGCGTGAGACTGGGCGTGTGGGTGCTGATCTTCCTCGCCCTGTTCACCGTGATCGCCTGGCGCCTGAATGCCGCGTACTGGAAAGACGTGAAGTGACCCTCCTGGCGTCCGTGGCCACGGGCCGGCGGACACTGTCACGCAGTGGCGGGGCCCACGGTCCCAACCACTGCGTTCTTGCTTTTTGACCTCCTGACGAACCCCTAGGAGCCCACGCCCATGATGGTGCTTTACTCCGGAACCACCTGCCCCTATTCGCACCGTTGCCGCTTCGTGCTGTTCGAAAAGGGCATGGACTTCGAGATCCGCGACGTCGACCTGTTCGCCAAGCCGGAAGACATCGCGCTGATGAACCCGTACAACGAGGTGCCCATCCTCGTCGAACGCGATCTCATCCTGTACGAGTCGCACATCATCAACGAGTACATCGATGAGCGCTTCCCGCATCCGCAGCTGATGCCGGGCGATCCGGTCGCGCGTGCGCGGGTGCGGCTGTTCCTGCTCAACTTCGAGAAGGAGCTGTTCGCGCACGTCAACGTGCTCGAGTCGCGCGGGATCAAGCCCACCGACAAGCAGCTCGAGAAGGCACGTGCCCAGATTCGCGACCGCCTCACCCAGCTCGCGCCGATCTTCCTGAAGAACAAGTACATGCTGGGAGACGACTTCTCGATGCTCGACGTGGCCATCGCGCCGCTGCTGTGGCGCCTGGACTACTACGGGATCGACATGTCGAAGAACGCCGTGCCGCTCCTGAAGTACGCTGAGCGAATCTTCTCGCGGCCGGCCTACATCGAGGCGCTGACGCCGTCCGAGAAGGTGATGCGCAAGTAAGACCCGCCGCCAACGCCCCCGCCGCATGACCACGCCGTCCGCGCCGCCCGCCACCGGAAGCTCGACCCGTCCGTACCTCATCCGGGCGCTGCACGACTGGTGCACCGACAACGGCTTCACGCCGTACATCGCGGTGTTCGTCGATGGCAGCGTGCAAGTGCCGACCGAGTACGTGAAGAACAACGAGATCGTGCTCAACATCGGCTTCGAGGCGACCACGGCGTTGAAGCTGGGCAACGAGCTGATCGAGTTCAAGGCGCGCTTCGGCGGCACATCGCGCGAGATCGTCGTGCCGGTCGACCACGTCATCGCCATCTATGCACGCGAGAACGGCCAGGGCATGGCGTTCCCGGTGCCGACCGATGCGCCCGCGGGTGCGACGCCTGCCGGCGAAGCCGGCGCGCCGCCGGGGGTTGCCAAGGGACCCAAGCTCGCATTGGCCGATGCTCCGAGCGAGGCTTCGCCGCCTTCCGATCGCCACGAGGAGCCGCCGCCCGAGCCCCCGAGCGGCGGCAGGCCCACCCTCAAGCGCATCAAGTAGCGCCGGACCTCGCGCAGCCGCGGGGGTGGCGCGACTTATACTGCGCCCCTTCCCCTGCCGCGTGCTCCACGCACCGCAGCGCCGGCTTAGCTCAGCTGGTAGAGCACCCGCCTTGTAAGCGGAAGGTCGTCCGTTCGATTCGGACAGCCGGCACCAAGGTTTCGACCGTCACTTTTTCACGCCTGCCGGTCCGCCGTGACGGCTTCGGCAACCGAGCCAACGTCTGTTTCAACTCGGTAACTCAGCTCGATTGAACGCGGATACGGATTGAGCTACTCTGCCACCCCCGCTCACGCAATCTAACCTCCAGGCGGGGCAGTAGCTGGCGCAGTTTGGCGGCCGACGATGCATTGGCCACCAGCAGAGACCAGCTCTCTTCGTCCACCGGACCGGCCTTCACCTGAAGCGCCAGCGCGGCGGGCAACAGATCACGAATCGCGGCCAGACGGGCGTTCGAATCCTGCAGCCGCTGTCGCAGATGGGTAAGCGGCGCACTGCGCTGCAACGCATCGGCGATGGGAAGCGAGTCGGGGACGATGGGTTGGGGCTTCGAAGGGGGTGACTTCGCGTTCACCCGAGGAGTGTATCGATGCAGGTTCTGATCACCCATGGCCACGTGGGACAGACGCGGATGTTCCGCTTCAATCGGTGGCAGCTCGTGGGTGGCGCCCTCGCCCTGCTCGTGTCGTTGATGCTGCTGTCGGGCACGGTGTACCACTTCGTGTTCCTGAAGGCCGCGCGCGAAGGCTGGCCGGTGGTGAGCCACATCGTCAAGCTGGTGGTGCGCGACGAATTCGCGCAGCGCGACCGCTTCATGCGCGCCAACCTCGACGCCATGGCACAGCGCGTGGGCGAAATGCAGGCCAAGATGATCAAGCTCGAGGCGATGAGCGAGCGAGTCTCCGGCATGGCCGGTGTGAAGCCCGAGGAGCTGCAGCAGATCATGAGCAAGCCCGCGCCGGCCGCTGCGGCCGCCGGCAAGGGCGGCCCCTTCGTCCCCGCCGCCTCGCCGTCCTTCGACCAGCTCCAGGGCTGGGTCGGCTCGCTCGACGAACAGGCCGACCAGAGCACCGACCTGTTCACCATGATCGAGTCGCGCCTGCTCGAGAAGCGCCTGCAGTCGCTGATGATTCCGAACAGCCGGCCGGTCGAAGGCCCGATCGGCTCCGGCTTCGGCTTCCGCGCCGACCCGTTCTCCGGCCGTGCCGCGCTGCACACCGGGCTCGATTTCCCCGCCGACATGGGCACGCCCATCAATGCCGCGGCCGGTGGCGTCGTGCTGTCTTCCGCGTACCACCCGCAATACGGCCAGTTGGTCGAGCTCGATCATGGCCGTGGCCTTGTCACGCGCTATGCCCACACCTCCAAGGTGGTGGTGAAGGTGGGCGACATCGTCAGGCGCGGCCAGCGCATTGCCTTGGTCGGCACCTCTGGCCGTTCGACCGGGCCGCACCTGCACTTCGAGGTGCTGGTGGACGGAGTACCCCAGAACCCCGCGAAGTTCCTGGCCCTGGCCGACGGCGAGACCGGCGTGCGCACTGCCCGCGCCACGCACTAGCGCCCGACGGCGCGGGTAAAATCGCACGCTCTTGCGGTTCCCCGCGATCCGCGCCGGCAGGTTGCGACGAAAGCCCTGCCAGCGCGAGCGGCGGCCGCATATCCCTTCGAATTCCCGCACCCGCCGGCATCACCCGTGATGCCGGCGTCCGCGCTCCACCAAGACGCCGCATGCTGCCTCGCCTTCTCACCCAAATCTTCGGTAGCCGCAATGAACGCTTGCTGAAGCAGTACCGCCGCGTCGTGCAGCAGATCAACGAGCTGGAACCGAAGCTCGAGCATCTCAGCGACGCCGAGCTCAAAGCCAAGACCGACGAGTTCCGCGAGCGCTACACCAAGGGCGAGACGCTGCACGACCTGCTGCCCGAGGCCTTCGCCGTGGTGCGCGAAGGCAGCAAGCGCTCGCTGAAGATGCGGCACTTCGACGTGCAGCTCATCGGCGGCATGGTGCTCAACGACGGCAAGATCGCCGAAATGCGGACCGGCGAAGGCAAGACCCTGGTGGCGACGCTGCCGGTGTACCTGAATGCGCTGGCCGGCAAGGGCGTTCACGTGGTCACCGTGAACGACTATCTTGCGCGCCGCGACGCCGAGTGGATGGGTCGCCTGTACAACTTCCTCGGCCTCACCGTCGGCGTGAACCTGCCGCAGATGCCGCGCGAGGAAAAGCAGGCCGCCTATGCCGCTGACGTCACCTACGGCACGAACAACGAGTTCGGCTTCGACTATCTGCGCGACAACATGGTCCACGACACCGTCGACCGCGTCGCGCGGGGCCTGTCGTACGCAATCGTCGACGAAGTCGACTCCATCCTGATCGACGAGGCGCGCACGCCGCTGATCATCAGCGGCCAGGCCGAAGACCACACCGAGCTGTACGTGCGCATCAACGGGGTCGTGCCGCAGCTCAAGAAGCAGATCGGCGAAGCCGATCCGCGCACCGGCGAGGGCGTGATCGAGCCCGGTGATTTCACCGTCGACGAGAAGACGCACCAGGTCTACCTGACCGAAGCCGGCCACGAGAACGCCGAGCGCATCCTCTCGAAGGCGGGCCTGCTCGCCGAAGGCGCCAGCCTGTACGACGCGGCCAACATCACGCTGATGCACCACCTATATGCGGCGCTTCGGGCCAATCACCTGTACCACCGCGACCAGCACTACGTGGTGCAGGACGGCGAAGTCATCATCGTCGACGAGTTCACCGGCCGCCTGATGACCGGCCGGCGCTGGTCCGACGGCCTGCACCAGGCGGTCGAGGCCAAGGAGCGGGTGGAGATCCAGAGCGAGAACCAGACGCTCGCCTCCATCACCTTCCAGAACTACTTCCGCATGTACGGCAAGCTCGCCGGCATGACGGGCACGGCCGACACCGAAGCCTACGAGTTCCAGGAGATCTACGGCCTGGAGACCGTGGTCATTCCACCGAACAAGCCGACCATCCGCAAGGACGAGCTCGACCTGGTCTACAAGACCGCGCGGGAGAAGTTCGACGCCGTCATCGGCGACATCCGCGACTGTCACGAGCGGGGGCAGCCGGTGCTGGTGGGCACCACGTCCATCGAGAACTCCGAGCTCATCTCGGGCCTGCTCAACAAGGCCAAGCTGCCGCACCAGGTACTCAACGCCAAGCAGCACGCCAAGGAAGCCGAGATCGTCGCCCAGGCCGGCCGCCCCGGCGTCATCACCATCGCCACCAACATGGCGGGCCGCGGCACCGACATCGTGCTGGGTGGCAACGTCGAAAAGCAGATCCAGTTCATCGATGCGGACCCGGGGCTGGGCGATCCCGAGAAAGTCGCCAAGGCGAAGCAGCTGCGCGACGAGTGGCAGGGCCTGCACGAGAAGGTCAAGGCGCAGGGCGGCCTGCGCATCATCGCCACCGAGCGCCACGAATCGCGGCGCATCGACAACCAGCTGCGCGGCCGCTCGGGCCGCCAGGGCGACCCGGGCTCGTCGCGCTTCTACCTGTCCCTGGACGATCCGCTGATGCGCATCTTCGCCGGCGACCGCGTCCGCGCGATCATGGAGCGGCTCAAGATGCCCGACGGCGAGGCCATCGAGGCGGGCATCGTCACGCGCAGCATCGAGTCCGCGCAGCGCAAGGTCGAAGCCCGCAACTTCGACATCCGCAAGCAACTGCTGGAGTACGACGACGTCTCCAACGACCAGCGCAAGGTGATCTACCAGCAGCGCAACGACATCCTCGAGGCGGCGAGCCTGGAGGCGCAGATCGCCAACCTGCGCCAGAGCACCATGGAAGACGTGGTGCGCACCTACGTGCCCGCCGACAGCGTCGAGGAGCAATGGGACCTCGACAGCCTCGAGAAGACGCTGCGCGAGGAGTGGCAGATCGAGGTGGCGCTGAAGACGACCGTCGAGAAGAGCAGCAGCGTCAGCGACGACGACATCGTCGAGCTGGTGACCAAGGCCGCCGACGAGATGTTCAACGCGAAGGTCAGGCGCGTCGGCATCGAGCAGTTCACGCCGTTCATGCGGATGATCCTGCTGCAGTCCATCGACTCCCACTGGCGCGAGCACCTGGCGGCGCTCGACTACCTGCGCCAGGGCATCCACCTGCGCGGCTATGCGCAGAAGAATCCCAAGCAGGAGTACAAGCGCGAGGCCTTCGAGCTTTTCAGCCAGCTGCTCGACGTGGTCAAGATGGACGTGACGCGCATCCTGATGACGGTGCGCATCCAGTCCCAGGAAGAGGTCGCGCAGGCCGCCGAGGCGATCGAGGAGCGGGCCGACCGCATCAGCAACGTCACCTACACGCACCCCAATGACGACGGCAGTGTGTCGGAGGAGGCCGATGTGATGACCGAGGTGATGCCGAAGGTCGGGCGCAACGATCCGTGCCCCTGCGGCAGCGGCAAGAAATACAAGCACTGCCACGGCCGGCTCGCCTGAGGCGCGGCATGCAGTGACCTTCGAGGGAGCCGGCAGGCTCCCTCGTCTTTTTCGCTTCCTACAATTGCAGGCCCTGTCCTGCCGCGAGCGCGCCATGCCCGTCAATCTGCAAGCCCCGAATCCGAAAGACCTGCATCCGGTGCCCGGCGTCGCGCTTGGCGTCGCCATGGCCGGCGTGCGCAAGGCCAACCGGCGCGACCTCACCGTGGTCACGCTCGCCGAAGGCTCGCAGGTTGCTGGTGTCTTCACCCGCAATCGCTTCTGCGCCGCGCCGGTGCAGATCTGCCGCCAGCACCTGGGCACGCGCGTGGGCGCGCGCGCGATCCTCATCAACACGGGAAACGCCAATGCCGGCACCGGCGAGGACGGCCTGGTACGGGCCTTCTCCACCTGCGTCGCGCTCGCGCGGCACCTGGAGATCGCGCCGGAGCAGGTGCTGCCCTTCTCCACCGGCGTGATCATGGAAAGCCTTCCCAACGACCGCATCGAAGCGGCGCTTCCCGCGGCGCTTGCCGACCTGAAGCCCGACAACTGGGCCTGCGCCGCAGAGGCGATCATGACCACCGATACCTTGCCGAAGGCGGCGTCGATGCAGGTGACGATAGGCGGCCGCACGGTCACGCTCACCGGCATCAGCAAGGGTGCCGGCATGATCCGGCCCAACATGGCGACGATGCTCGGCTTCGTCGCCACCGACGCGGTGATCGCCCCCCACATCATGCAGTCGCTGGTGCACGAGGCGGCCGACCGTTCCTTCAATCGCATCACGATCGACGGCGACACGTCGACCAACGATTCCTTCCTGCTCATCGCCACCGGGCAGGCGGGGCACGACGCCATCACGCGCCTCGATTCGGCCGACGGCGCCGCCTTTCGCGACGCGCTGATCGCGGTGTCGCAGAAGCTGGCCCAGGCCATCGTGCGCGACGGCGAGGGCGCGACCAAGTTCATCGCGGTGCAGGTCGATGGCGGCAAGAGCGAGGCGGAATGCCGTCACGTCGCCTACGCCATCGCCCACTCGCCGCTCGTGAAGACGGCGTTCTTTGCCAGCGATCCCAACCTTGGCCGCATCCTGGCCGCGGTCGGCTACGCCGGCATCGACGACCTCGACCAGAGCAACATCGATCTCTTTCTCGACGATGTGCACGTCGCCACGGAAGGCGGCCGCCACCCCGCCTACCGCGAGGAAGACGGCCAGCGGGTGATGAAGCGCAGCGAGATCACCGTACGCGTCGACCTGCATCGCGGCGACGCGACGACCACGGTGTGGACCTGCGACCTCAGCTACGACTACGTGAAGATCAACGCCGACTACCGGAGCTGACGGCGGCGCGCAGCATCCAGGCCGCCGCCGCAGCGGCCAGCAGATGCTTCAGCGTGTGGCCGCTGAGCAGCGACAGCGACTCCATCACCGCATGGTCGGCGCTCTCCAGCAGCTTGGCGAGCGCATAGAGCACGAGCACGGCGCACCAGGCGCGCGCCGGCACCACGCGCTCGTGCGTCGGCGGCAGCCGCAGCGCCAGTGCGGCCGGCAGCAGCAGCATCGGCAGGAACTGCACGGCGGCGTACAGCCGCAGGTCGCCGTTGATTCGCCACGTGGCCACCGACAAGGCGGCCAGGAGCAGGGCGCCGCCCAGCGCCGGCGTGCTCGACCAGCGTCGGTCCACGCGCTCGGCCAGCAGCGCGCACAGCAGCGAAGCGCAGGCGCAGGCGATGGGCAGCCGGTCGAAGGCCAGGGTCTGATTCGACGGCGCCCAGTGGTAGGCCGCAGAGCCGAAGGCGGTGCACAGCACGGCGGCGGCGAAGGCGCGCCAGGCCCGGTGTGCCGGGCCGAAGTCGTCGTCTCGGGCGAGTCGCCCTAGGCCCCAGGCGCCGGCGAGCAGGAACGGCAAGTTGCTCAGCACGTTGGCGGCGTTCGGCATGGACAGCCAGGCGCGCGCGTCCGCGAAGCGATGGTAGTCGGCCCATTGCACGATGGGCCCGTGCCGCCACAACGCCGCCGCGGCCACCAGCGTGATGGCGAGCAGCCAGCCGGCGCGGGCGGGCGACTGGTGCGTCGGTTGCAAGGTGCTGTGCAGCAGGCCCATGGTCGTCCCCGTGGAAATGATCGAGGGCGCGATCCTGCGGTGCAAGCGACGACACGACAAGCGGCGTGATCGCAGTAGCGCGACGCATCGCCGTGGGTATCGTCGGCGGCCTCCATCCAAGTGATGAGGAGAGCGTCTGCGGATCGCAACGTAGGGGGTCGCACGCCTTGCGAGCCCGTGCGGTCGGCTGCTAGCATCCTTGCCATTCCGCACGCACCACTCCCATGAGCACGCACGCCCTCCGCAAACCCTGCGTCGCGACCTTCGCGATGGCCGGTGGCTATGCCGATGCGCCGTTCGGCCTCGTGGTCGTCGATTCCTCCCGACGGGCTCGCGCAGTCACCGTCGTCGCCGGAATCCACCGTGGCGCAGCGAACGTTCCGTTCGCACCGATCTAGTCCTCTCAGCTTTCCGCTTCCGACCGAAGTCCGCTGAGAGATCAGCGGAAGAGTCGATTCATTGCCTTCCCCGCTGCCTTGGGTCTACCGACCCGCCAGGGCGCCTACCGGCGTCCGCACGAAGAAGTACGACAGGAGAGACCGATGACAAGCCGGCTCGAGAGCCTCCGAAGAGCCTTTGCGGCGTGGATGACATTGCCGCGCGAGGACCTGCTGCGCGACGCCACCTATCGTCGACTGTGGAGCTCGATCCTGATCAGCTCCTTCGGCGCGCAGGTCACCATGCTGGCGCTGCCGCTGACGGCCGCAGTGCTCCTGCACGCCTCGCCGACGCAGATGGGCCTGCTGACGGCGATGGAGATCGTGCCCTTCGTCCTGTTTTCGCTGCCGTCCGGCGTGTGGCTGGACCGCGTGCGCAAGCTGCCGGTCTACGTGGTGGGCGAGACCGCCGTGGCGCTCATCGTCGCCAGCGTGCCCGTGGCATGGTGGCTGGGCTGGCTGTCGATGACCTGGCTGTACGTCGTCGGCTTTGTCATCGGCAGTGTGAACACCACGGCCGGAACGGCGGCCCAGATCGTCCTGACCCAGGTGGTGGCGCGCGAGCGGCTCGTCGAAGCGCATGCGAAGAATGCCTTGGCCACGTCGGGCGCCGAAGTCGCGGGCCCGGGTCTGGCCGGCATGCTCATCAAGCTGATGGGTGCCCCCTTGGCGCTGCTCGTCGATGCGTTCCTGCTGCTCGTCTCGGCCACCATCCTGCGCGGCATCCCGATCCACGAGGAGCGGCGCGTGCATGCGACCGCGCACTTCTGGCGCGACCTGCGGGCCGGCGTGCGCTTCGTGCGCAGCCAGCGCCTGCTGGTCTCGCTGGCGCTGGCCGTCGGCGTATGGCAGATGTGCCACCACGCGGCGATCGTGGTGCAGATCCTCTTCGCCACGCGCACGCTGGGGCTCAGCGAGCAGGCCGTGGGTCTCAGCTACATGGGCATGGGCCTGGGCACCATCCTCGCGAGCGTGTTCGGCAACCGCATCAGCCGCCGGCTCGGCCCGGGGCCCTGCCTGGTGATCGGCTTCGCAGTGTGCGCGGCGGGCTGGCTGCTGCTGGCCGCGGCACCGGCCAACGCCTTCGGGATCGCGGCGTTCGCGCTGATGCTCCTGCTGTTCAGCGCCGGCGCGGTGCTCATCTTCATCAACTTCCTCGCGCTGCGCCAGGCAGTGACGCCCGAGCCGCTGCTGGGCCGCATGACCAGCACCATGCGCTGGCTGATCCTCATTCCGGCCGGCCCCGGCGCGCTGCTCGGAGGCTGGCTCGGCGAGCACATCGGCTTGCGCGCCGCACTGGTCTTCGCAGGCGGCAGCGCGGCCGTGCTGGCGCTGGCCGCCTGGCGTCACCCGGTGATCCGCGAGGTCAAGGCGCTGCCCAAGCCGGAAAGCGCCGACGAATGGGTGGGCGCCGAGGCGGGGGTGCGGCCGCTGACCGCGATGGATCCCACCTGAGCCAAGGAGAAGGTCGATGGACGCTTTGCTGATCGACGTGCCCGAGCAGATCGCCACGCAGCGCCTGGTGTTGCGCTGCCCGCACCCCGGCGACGGCCTCGCGCTCAACGAGGCCGTGTGCGAAAGCATCGATGAACTGCGTCGGTGGATGCCCTGGGCGCAGTCGGCCCCGGCCGTGGAAGAGTCGGAAGCCGTCTGCCGTCGCATGCAGGGCCTGTTCCGGCTGCGCCAGGACCTGCCGATGTTCATCTTCGAACGAGGCGAGGCCGGTGCACCGGGCCGCCTGCTCGGCGGCACCGGACTGCACCGCATTCGTTGGGACGTGCGCAGCTTCGAAGTCGGCTACTGGTGCCGCCGCGGCGAGACCGGCCGCGGGCTGGTCAGCGAAGCCGTGCAGGCGATCAGCCGCATGGCCTTCGACACGCTGTCGGCGCGCCGCGTGGAGATCCGCATGGACGAGCGCCATGCGCGCAGTCGACGGGTTGCCGAACGCTGCGGCTTCACGCTGGAGGGCGTGCTGCGCCGGGATGCGCTGACGCCGCAAGGCGAGCCGCGCAATACCTGCGTCTATGCCCGCGTGCGCGGCGTCGAGGAAACGGACCCGCTCACCCTGTGAGCCGGCGGGTCTTCGCCCGGGCGTAGAGTCGGCGCGCCGCGGGATGCCGGTTCGCGGCGCTTGCGGGGAGTGCGCGAATGGCGATGGTCCAAGCCCTGGTCGGACTGAAGAACCGACTGCGTCCCGACATCTTCGCGAGAGCGGAGATTGCCTCGTGGGCGCTGGCGCATGTCGAGCAGTGCGGCCAGCAGCCGGCGCGCATCCTCGACGTCGGCCTCGGCGGCGCCGAGGACCTGCTCGCGCTGAGGTCCGCGGCCAGCGGCGAGGTCACGCTCTACGGCATCGAATGCCACCCGGCGCGCATCGAGAGGGCCCGCGCACGCGGCATCGAGGTCTTCGCCATCGACCTGGAGCACGAACGCATTCCGCTGCCCGATGCCTGTCTCGACGTGCTGATGGCCAACCATGTCGTCGAGCACCTCAAGGAGCTGTTCTTCTTCTTCTCCGAAGTGTCGCGCGTGCTGCGGCCCGGTGGGATGTGCATCATCGGCTTCCCCAACCTGGGCGGGTGGCACAACCGCCTCGCCCTGCTGTTCGGCCAGCAGCCGCCGTGCATGCGCGTGCTGGGCTCGCATGTGCGGGGCATCACCATCCCGGGCTTCCGGCGCTTCATCGAGTGCGGCGGCTTCTTCCGGGTCCAGCGCGTCAAGGGGCGTGCGTTCTACCTGGCGCCGCGCGGCGTGAGCCGCGTGCTCGCGGAGATCGTTCCCGGCCTGTGTTCGGCCGTGCACTTCGTGTTGACGCGCACCGACAAGCCCGGCGCCTTCATCGAAGTTCTCGACATGAACATCCCGGGCATCCAGGACACGCCGTACTTTCGCGGCTCCTCGTAGCCCTCAATCGAAGACCGTCAGCTCCCCCGCGGAGAATCGGTCCACCGCATCGGTGATGATGCCGTCGATGCCCCATTCCACCAGGCGCCGCGCGGGTGCGGGGTCGTTCACGGTGTATGTCAGCAACCGCATGCCGGCCGCATGAATGCGTGCCACCGCTTCGGTGTCGACGATCGCGTGGTCGGCGACAACCGCCACGCAGGCCAGCGCCTGCGCCTCGTCGAACCAGCCGCTGCGCCAGGTTTCCAGCAGCAGCGCGCGCGGCAGCGACGGTTCGGCCGACTGCGCCGCCGCCAGCGCATCGGGACGGAAGGAGCTCAGCAGCGGCGGCACCGGCGCGCCGGCCCACAGGCGCGCCGCCTCGCGGGCCACGACACGCCCGGTCTCGACCTCGTCGCCAGGCGTCGGCTTGATCTCGGCGTTGAGGGCGAAGCCGTTGCGCCGGCAGTAGGCAGAAATGGCTTCGAAGCTCGGCAGGGTCTCGCCGGCGTAGGTGCGGCCATGCCAGCCGCCGGCGTCGATGCGCGACAGCTCGGACCAGCTGCGCTGCGATGCGATGCCCCGCTCGCGCGTCGTGCGCTGCAATGTGGCGTCGTGCAGCAGGAAAGGCACGCCGTCGGCGCTCAGCTTCACGTCGCACTCGAAGGCGCGATAGCCGTGGGCCGCGCCGACGCGGAAGGCGGCGAGCGTGTTCTCCGGAGCCAGCTTGCCGGCGCCGCGGTGAGCGATCCAGAAGGGATAGGGCCAGGGTGCCATCAGCGCACGCGCTGCAGCGTCTGCGGATCGAACCAGTGCAGCTGCGCGGCGTCCATGCGCAGCGACACCAGATCGCCGACAGCCGGCGGATGCAGCGTGCCGTCGATGCGCACGGTGAACAACTCGTCGCCGACCCGGCCGTAGACCAGGCGCTCGGCGCCCAGCATCTCGATCATCTCCACGCGCATCGGCCAGCCCGCCTGGCCGTCGCCGCGGCTCAGCTCGGCGTGCTCCGGACGCAGGCCGAGGATCAGCTGCCCGTTGCGCGGCGCGGCCTGCGGCAGCGGCAGCGACGGGCCGACGTTGAATTGCGCACCATCGGCCACGCCCTTGAGCAGGTTCATCGGCGGCGAGCCGATGAAGCCGGCGACGAAAGTGGTGGCGGGCCGCTGGTACACCTCTTCGGGCGTGCCGATCTGCTCCATGCGGCCGGCGTTCATCACGATCATGCGCTGCGCCAGCGTCATCGCCTCGACCTGGTCGTGGGTGACGAACAGCGAGGTGACGCCCAGCTCGCGGTGCAGCTTCTGGATCTCGAGCCGGGTCTGCGCGCGCAGCTTGGCATCGAGGTTCGACAGCGGCTCGTCGAAGAGGAACACCTGCGGCTGGCGCACGATGGCGCGTCCCATCGCGACACGCTGGCGCTGGCCGCCCGACAGCTCGCGCGGCTTGCGCTGCAGCAGCGTGCCGAGCTCCAGGATGCCGGCCGCCTTGTCCACGCGCGCCTTGATCTCGTCCGTCGGCACCTTCTGGATCTTCAGGCCGTAGGCCATGTTCTCGAACACGCTCATGTGCGGGTACAGGGCGTAGTTCTGGAACACCATCGCGATGTCGCGCTCGGACGGCTCGATGCGATTGACGACGCGCTCGGCGATCGCGATCTCGCCGCCGGAGATCTCCTCCAGGCCGGCCACCATGCGCAGCAGCGTGGACTTGCCGCAGCCCGACGGGCCGACGATGACGACGAACTCGCCGTCGGCGATCTCGGCGTTGACGCCGTGGATCACCTGGTTGGCGGACGGGCCGCGGCCGTAGCGCTTGACGACGTTGCGTATGGAGATGGCACCCATGCGTTCTTTCTTATTTCTCGGTGTCGACGAGGCCCTTGACGAACCACTTCTGCATCAGCATGACCACCAGCGCCGGCGGGATCATGGCCAGCATGGCG
Source organism: Piscinibacter sp. XHJ-5 (assembly GCF_029855045.1). GTDB lineage: Bacteria > Pseudomonadota > Gammaproteobacteria > Burkholderiales > Burkholderiaceae_C > Albitalea. Next base: position 5,916,047 of record NZ_CP123228.1, on the reverse strand, counting down.
GTGGCCATGAGCACGTTCCACTCCGTGTACGACTCGCCCGACACCAGCCGCTTGATGCCCATCACCACCGGGTACATGCTTTCGTCGGTCGTGACCAGGAGCGGCCACAGGTACTGGTTCCAGCCGTAGATGAACTGGATGACGAACAGCGCTGCGATGGAGGTGCGCGACAGCGGCAGCAGAACGTCCTTGAAGAAGCGCATCGGGCCGGCGCCATCGATGCGCGCGGCTTCGGCCAGCTCGTCGGGCACCGTCAGGAAGAACTGCCGGAACAGGAAGGTCGCGGTGGCCGAGGCGATCAGCGGCACCGTGAGGCCGGCATAGGTGTTGAGCATCCCCAGGTCCGATACCACGGCGTAGGTGGGCCCGATGCGCACCTCCACCGGCAGCATCAGCGTGACGAAGATCATCCAGAACACGAGGCCGCGGAACGGAAAGCGGAAATACACGATGGCAAAGGCCGACAGCAGCGAGATGGCGATCTTGCCGATGGCGATGACCAGCGCGCTGACCAGGCTCACCCACATCATCGGCGCGGCCGCCGGGATGTTGCTGCCGAAGCTCGTCTTGCCGCCGAACAGCGCGACCTTGTAGCTCTCGACCATGTTGGAGCCCGGCACCAGCGTCATCGGCCGGCTGCTGGCGATCTCTTCCGCGGTGTGGGTGGAACCGACGAACGTCAGCCAGACCGGAAAGGCGACGATGAGCACGCCCAGCAAGAGCACCAGGTGCGACAGGACCGTGAGGCCGGGACGGTTCTCGATCATCTCAGTACTGAACTCTCTTTTCGACGAAGCGGAACTGCAGCACGGTCAGCGTGATGACGATGATCATCAGCACCACCGACTGCGCGGCTGAGCCGCCCATGTCCAGCGCCTTGAAGCCGTCGTAGTAAACCTTGTAGACCAGGATGGCAGTGTCCTTGCCGGGGCCGCCCTGCGTGGACGCGTCGACGATCGCGAAGGTCTCGAAGAAGGCGTAGATGATGTTGATGACGAGCAGGAAGAACGTGGTCGGCGACAGCAGCGGAAACACGATGGTCCAGAAGCGATGCCAGGGCGACGCCCCGTCGATCGCGGCGGCTTCGAGGAGCGACCTCGGGATCGATTGCAAACCGGCGAGGAAGAACAGGAAGTTGTACGAGATCTGCTTCCACACCGCGGCCATCACGATGAGCGCCATCGCGTGGTCCGAGCGCAGCAGGTGGTTCCAGTCGATGCCGATGCGTTGCAGCGCGAACGCCACCACGCCCATCGGAGAGGCGAACATGAACAGCCACAGCACGCCCGCCACCGCCGGCGCGACCGCGTAGGGCCACACCAGCAGGGTCTTGTAGGCGCGCGCGGCGTGCACGACACGATCGGCCATCACCGCCAGCAACAGCGCGATGGCCAGGCCGAACACCGCGACCAGAACGGAGAACAGCGCCGTGGTCTTGAACGACGCGAGGTAGCTCGCGTCGTTCCAGAGCCGGTTGAAGTTCTCCAGCCCGACGAACTCGGTGGACGTGCCGAAGGCGTCCTGCGTCAGCACACTCTGGTACACGGCCTGCGCCGCGGGCCAGAAGAAGAACACCAGGACGACGGCCATCTGCGGGGCGACCAGCACCCACGGCAGCCAGGCCGACTGGAAGCGGACGCGCTTTTCGATGGCCACGCGTCGTCAGGTCAGAGCTTTGCCGACTTCTGGAAGCGCTCCAGTTGCTCGTTCCCGCGCGCGATCGCGGCGTCCAGGCCTTCCTTCGGCGACTTCTTGCCGTTCCACACCTGCTCGAGCTCCTCGTCGATGATGGTGCGGATCTGCACGAAGTTGCCCAGGCGGATGCCGCGCGACTTGTCGGTGGTCTTGCGGATCATCTGCGTCACGGCGACGTCGGTGCCCGGGTTCTGCTTGTAGAAGCCGGACTTCTCGGTCAGCTCGTACGAGGCCTTGGTCACGGGCAGGTAGCCGGTGCGCTGGTGGCTCTTGGCGGCGACCTCGGGCTGGGACAGGTAGTCGAAGAAGGCGGCCACGGCCTTGTACTCGGCCGGCTTCTTGCCCGACATGACCCACAGCGAGGCGCCGCCGATCACCGTGTTCTGCGGCGCGCCGGCAACGTCGGGGTAATAGGGCAGCGGCGCATGGCCGGCGGCGAACTTCGAGTTGCGCTTGATGTTGCCGTACAGCGCCGACGAGCCGGTCATCATCGCGCACTCGCCGGAGACGAAGGTGTTGTCGGCGGCGTTGCCGCGCCCCTTGTAGACGAACAGGCCTTGCTTGGCCATGTTGGCCAGGTTCTCGATATGGCGCACGTGCAGCGGCGAGTTGAAGGCCAGCCGCGTGTCGGTGCCGCCGAAGCCGTTGTTCTTGGTGGCGTACAGCGTGTTGTGCCACGCCGAGAAGCTTTCCAGCTGGGTCCAGCTCGCCCAGCTGGTGGTGAACGGGCACTTGTGGCCGGCGGCCTTGAGCTTGGCCGCCGCGAGTGCGACCTCGGGCCAGGTGGACGGCGCCTTCTCGGGATCGAGGCCGGCCTGCTTGAAGGCGTCCTTGTTGTAGTGGAAGATCGTCGTCGAGCTGTTGAAGGGGAAGCTCAGCATCTGCCCGTTGGGCGCGGTGTAGTAGCCGGCCACGGCGGGCACGTAGGCGTTCTGGTCGAACTTGAGGCCGCCTTCCTTCATCACCTCGGCCACCGGCTTGATGGCGCCCTTGCTGGCCATCATCGTCGCCGTGCCCACCTCGAACACCTGCAGGATGTGCGGCGCGTTGCCGGCCCGGTAGGCGGCGATGGCGGCAGTCATCGACTCGTCGTAGCTGCCCTTGAACGTGGGCGTGATCTTGTAGTCCTTCTGGCTGGCGTTGAAGTCCTTGGCCAGGTCGTTGACCCACTCGCCGAGTGCGCCGCCCATCGAATGCCACCACTGGACTTCGGTCTGGGCCTGGGCCGATGCGCTCAGGCCAAAGGCGAACGCGAACGAGACGAGAGCGAGCGGTTTGCTTTTCATGAAGACTCCGTGAGAGGGGTGCCGGGCGGCTCGTGGCCAAAGCCCCGCAGTGTCCGAGGTACTGATGACACGCGTGTTTATGTCGTCTGTGCCTCGCCCAGGCAACGGGGATAACCCCCTGCGGTAACATTCGGCCTCAAGTGCTGATGCGGCCCCCCGGTCGCTTCGCTCCTGCCCCCAAGGGACGCTGTCTCTCCTGGGGCGGCCCGGCAGAAGACCGGGCCCATGAGAGTCAGAGTCGATGAACGCACCCACCACCCTGAACGAGATCGCCGGCGCTGCCGAGCTGGCCGAAGGCGCACCGCGCCTGCGCGAGATTCCCTACAACTACACATCGTTTTCCGATCGCGAGATCGTCATCCGCCTGCTCGGCGCGCGTGCGTGGGAAGTGCTGAACCGCCTGCGCCAGGAGCGCCGCACCGGCCGCTCGGCGCGCATGCTGTACGAGGTGCTCGGCGACATCTGGGTGGTGCAGCGCAACCCGTACCTGCAGGACGACCTGCTCGACAATCCGCGCCGGCGCCAGCTGCTGATCGACGCGCTGCATCACCGCCTGCACGAGATCGAGAAGCGCCGCACGCCCGCTGTGGACCCCGAGCGCGACCGCTTCGTCGGCGAGCTGCTCGCCGCGGCGTCGTCGGCCGTCGATGCTTTCGCCGAGCAGTTCGACGAGGTCGCCACCCTGCGCCGCCGCGCGACCAAGGTGCTGGGCCGGCACACGGCGCGCGACAACGTCAAGTTCGATGGCCTGAGCCGCGTATCGCACGTCACCGACGCGACCGACTGGCGTGTCGAGTACCCCTTCGTCGTGCTGACGCCCGACACCGAAGCCGAGATGGCCGGGCTGGTGGCGGCCTGCATCGAGCTCGACCTCACCATCATCCCGCGCGGCGGTGGCACCGGCTACACCGGCGGCGCGGTGCCGCTCACCTGGAACAGTGCGGTGATCAACACCGAGAAGCTGGAGGCGATGACCGAGGTCGAGATGCGCCGACTGCCCGGCATGGAGCGCGAGGTCGCCACCATCTGGACCGAAGCCGGCGTGGTCACCCAGCGCGTGGCCGATGCGGCCGAGCGCGCCGGTTTCGTCTTTGCGGTCGATCCCACGTCGGCCGAAGCCTCGTGCGTCGGCGGCAACGTCGCCATGAACGCCGGCGGCAAGAAGGCCGTGCTGTGGGGCACCGCGCTCGACAACCTGGCGTCGTGGCGCATGGTCACGCCCGAGGCGCGGTGGCTCGAGGTCGTCCGGCTCGATCACAACATGGGCAAGATCCACGACGTCGACGTGGCGCGCTTCGAGCTGCGCTACTTCGATGCGTCCGGCCGCACGCTGGAGCGCACCGAGCGGCTGGACGTTCCCGGCAGCGTGTTCCGCAAGGAAGGCCTCGGCAAGGACGTCACCGACAAGTTCCTCGCCGGCCTGCCCGGCATCCAGAAGGAAGGGTGCGACGGGCTGATCACGAGTTGCCGATGGGTGGTGCACCGCATGCCGGCGCACACGCGCACGGTGTGCCTCGAGTTCTTCGGCAACGCGAAGGACGCCGTGCCGTCGATCGTCGAGATCAAGGACTTCATGTTCGCCGAGGCGAAGGCCGGTGGCGCGATCCTCGCCGGTCTCGAGCATCTCGACGACCGCTACCTGCGCGCCGTCGGCTACGCGACGAAGAGCAAGCGCGGCACCTTGCCCAAGATGGTGCTGATCGGCGACATCGCCGGCGACGACGCCGATGCGGTGGCGCGTGCCGCTTCCGAGGTCGTGCGCATCGCCAACACCCGCGCCGGCGAAGGATTCGTCGCGGTCAGCGCCGAGGCGCGCAAGAAGTTCTGGCTTGACCGCAAGCGCACCGCGGCCATCAGCAAGCACACCAACGCGTTCAAGGTGAACGAGGACGTGGTGATCCCGCTGCCCCGCATGGGCGAGTACACCGAAGGCATCGAGCGCATCAACATCGAGCTGTCGCTGCGCAACAAGCTCGCGCTGGTCGACGCGCTGGAGCAGTTCTTCCTCGCCGGTCACCTGCCGCTCGGCAAGGGCGACGATGCCGGCGAGATTCCCGCGGCCGAGCTGCTGGAAGACCGTGTGCAGCAGGCGCTCGCGCTGCTGCGGGAGGTGCGAGCGCTGTGGCAGGGCTGGTTGGGCGGGCTCGACGTCGTGCAGCCCGACACCGGACGCAGCTTCTTCGCCGACCTGCAGGACCACACGCTGCGCGCCTCGTGGAAGACGCAGATCCGTGCGCCGCTGGCGGGCATCTTCGCCGGCGCCGCGCTGCGGCCCGTCGTCGACGCCTGCCAGGCCATCCACAAGGACGTGCTGCGCGGCCGCGTGTGGGTGGCACTGCACATGCACGCGGGCGACGGCAATGTGCACACCAACATCCCGGTCAACAGCGACAACTACGAGATGCTGCAGACCGCGCATGAGGCGGTGGCGCGCATCATGAAGCTGGCGCGCTCGCTGGACGGCGTCATCTCGGGCGAGCACGGCATCGGCATCACCAAGCTCGAGTTCCTGACCGACGAGGAACTCGCCAATTTCACCGCCTACAAGAAGCGCGTCGATCCCGAGGGCCGCTTCAACAAGGGCAAGCTGCTGCGCGACGAGTCGCTCAAGGCTGACCTGACCAACGCCTACACGCCGAGCTTCGGCCTGATGGGCCATGAGTCGCTGATCATGCAGCAGAGCGACATCGGCGATATCGCCAGCTCGGTCAAGGACTGCCTGCGCTGCGGCAAGTGCAAGCCGGTGTGCGCGACCCACGTGCCGCGCGCCAACCTGCTGTACAGCCCGCGCAACAAGATCCTGGCCACCTCGCTGCTGGTGGAAGCTTTCCTGTACGAGGAACAGACGCGCCGCGGCGTGTCGATCAAGCACTGGGCCGAGTTCGAGGATGTCGCCGACCACTGCACCGTGTGCCACAAGTGCGAGTCGCCGTGCCCGGTGAAGATCGACTTCGGCGACGTGTCCATGAACATGCGCAACCTGCTGCGCAAGATGGGCCGCAAGAGCTTCCGGCCGGGCAACAAGATGGCGATGATGATGCTCAACGCCACCAATCCCGAGACCATCAAGCTGCTGCGCACGGCGATGGTCGACGTGGGCTTCAAGGCGCAACGCGCGGCCAACAACCTGCTGCGCGGGCTGGCCAACCGGCAGGTCGCGGCGCCGCCTTCCACCGTCGGCAAGGCGCCGGTGAAGGAACAGGTCATCCACTTCATCAACAAGAAGCTGCCCGGCAACCTGCCGAAGAAGACCGCGCGTGCGCTGCTCGACATCGAGGACAAGAACTACGTCCCGATCATCCGGGACCCGAAGGCGACGACCGCCGACTCCGAGGCAGTGTTCTACTTCCCGGGCTGCGGTTCCGAGCGGCTGTTCTCGCAGGTGGGACTGGCCACGCAGGCGATGCTGTGGCATGCCGGCGTGCAGACGGTGCTCCCGCCCGGCTACCTGTGCTGCGGCTATCCGCAGCGCGGCTCGGGCCAGTTCGACAAGGCCGAGAAGATCATCACCGAAAACCGCGTGCTGTTCCACCGCGTGGCCAACACGCTGAACTACCTCGACATCAAGACGGTGGTGGTGAGCTGCGGCACCTGCTACGACCAGCTCCAGGGGTACCAGTTCGACAAGATCTTCCCGGGCTGCCGCATCATCGACATCCACGAGTTCCTGCTGGAGAAAGGCATCAAGCTGGACGGTGCCGGCGGCTACCTCTACCACGACCCCTGCCACAGCCCGATGAAGCAGCAGGAGCCGATGAAGACGGTGAAGGCGCTGGTGGGAGACAACGTGCGCAAGAGCGAGCGATGCTGCGGCGAGAGCGGCACGCTGGGTGTGACGCGGCCCGACATCGCCACGCAGGTCCGGTTTCGCAAGGAAGAGGAGCTGCGCCGCGACGAGGCCGCGCTGCGCGCCACCGGCGCGGTGGCTGGCAAGGGGCCGGTGAAGATCCTCACATCGTGCCCGAGCTGCCTGCAAGGGCTCAGCCGCTACACCGGCGACCTCGACAACGGACTGCTCGAAGCCGACTACATCGTCGTCGAGATGGCGCAGCAGATCCTCGGTCCCGACTGGATGCCCGACTACGTGGAGCGCGCCAATGACGGCGGCATCGAACGGGTGCTGGTCTGAGGGCGTGTGAACCCTCGTAGCCTCGACGCGGGCCGCGGCCTACGATGCGGCGCATGAGCGTCGCCGCCTTCAAGCCCGAAGCCCCCGTCGCCGGCTGCGAACTGTGCCAGCAGCCCGGCGGCACGCTGCTGTGGAGCGCCGGCGCCTGGCGCGTCGTGCGCGTCGCCGATCCCGCCTTTCCCGCCTTCTACCGCGTCGTCTGCAACCACCACGTCGCCGAGTTCTCCCATCTGCTCGCGCCGGAGCGCCGCCGCTGCATGGACCTGGTGTGCGCCGTCGAGCGGGTGCTGATCGAAAGCCTGCAACCGGCCAAGGTCAACCTCGCGGCGCTGGGCAACATGGTGCCGCACCTGCACTGGCACGTCGTGGCCCGGTTCGCCTGGGACACGCACTTCCCGCAGCCGATCTGGGGCGCTCCGCAGCGCGGCCTCGAGGGCTCCGCCGAAAGCTGGCTGGGGATTTGCTTAGAGGAGCTGGACGGCCGGGTTGTCGCGGCCGTCGCGGGCGCCTGAATGCTGGACAGGCGCTGTGGGCGAAGCGCTCAGAACGCTTCGCTACACTGCTTTCGGCCCCGTATTTTCAAAGGCATGGCAATGGCTGGACTGAGCCAACAGACCCCGCAACCGACCGCGATCACCGTGCACCAGCAGTCACGGACATTGGAGGTAGGTTTTTCCGACGGTCGGCAATTTCGTATTCCTTTTGAGTTGATGCGGGTGTACTCGCCGTCGGCCGAAGTCCAGGGCCACGGGCCGGGGCAGGAAGTGCTGCAGACCGGCAAGCGCGAGGTCGACGTCGTGGCGCTCGAGCCGGTTGGCAACTACGCCGTGCAACCGACTTTTTCGGACGGTCACAGCTCCGGCATCTACTCCTGGGACTATCTCTATTTCCTCGGCTCGCAGCAGGACGAGCTGTGGCGCAAGTACGAAGAGCGGCTGCAGGCGGCTGGCGTCGATCGCGACGCGCCGATGCTGGAGGCCGCCGGGTCGGCTTGCGGACACCATCACTGAGTCGGACATGAGCGAAACGCATTTCGGATTCCAGAAGGTCGACGAGACGCAGAAGGCGCAGCGCGTGCGCGGCGTCTTCGACTCGGTCGCGGGCAAGTACGACGTCATGAACGACCTGATGTCGATGGGCCTGCATCGGGCCTGGAAGGCGTACGCGGTGGCCGTGGCCAACGTGCGCGAAGGCGATCGCGTGCTCGACATCGCCGGCGGCACCGGCGACCTCGCGAAGGCATTCGCGAAGAAGGCCGGCGCGCGCGGCACCGTGGTTCACACCGACATCAACGAAGCCATGCTGCGCCAGGGCCGCAACCGGCTGCTCGACGACGGCCTGGTGCTGCCGACGGCGATCTGCGACGCGGAAACGCTGCCGTTTCCGAGCGGCTGCTTCGACCTCGTCAGCGTGGCTTTCGGGCTGCGCAACATGACCCACAAGGAGCGCGCGCTGGCCGAGATGAACCGCGTGCTGCGCGCCGGCGGCCGGCTGCTGGTGCTCGAGTTCTCCAAGGTCGCGCAGCCGCTCACCAAGGCCTACGACTGGTACTCGTTCCAGGTGCTGCCGCGCCTGGGCCAATGGGTCGCCGGTGATGCCGCCAGCTACCGCTACCTCGCCGAATCGATCCGCATGCATCCGGGGCAGGCGGAACTCAAGGCCATGATGAAGTCGGCCGGCTTCGGCCACGTGGACGTGCACAACCTGAGCGCCGGTGTGGTGGCGCTGCATGTGGGCATCAAGTGTTGAAACGAAACCGAATCGCGTCCGGTGTGCCCGTGGCGCCCCCCGAGATCGGGGGGCGCCATGAGAGAACTCGCCTTTCGCGCCGGATTCAAACCGCCCCGCGGGGCGGCATTTCCTGGACCACGGGGCAAGCTGCCGCACGCGTTGCATAGACCGAATTCGCTGACCCGCCCGGCGGCAAGCGGCCCGCTCTTGCGGGTGCATGACCTCCGAGCCGCCACGACCACAACGACCTGGAGCTTCTAGCCAACATGACCCGCCTCACCACCCCGTCCCGCCATGCACCCATGGCCCGCAGCGCGCTCGTCGTCGCCGCGGTGTCTGCGGTGCTGCTCGTGGGCTGCGGCGACAAGAAGAAGGACAAGCCGGCCACGCAGACGGCCGCCCGCGTCAACAAGGAAGAGATCACCGTCCATCAGATCAACTGGGTCCTGCAGCAGCAGCGCGCCGCCTTGCCGCCGGAGGCGGCGGCTTCGGCCGGCAAGCAGGTGCTGGAGCGGCTGATCGACCAGGAACTGGCGCTGCAGAAGGCCTCGGAGCAGCGCATCGACCGCGATCCGCGCGTCACGCAGCAGGTCGAGGCGGCGCGGCGCGACATCATCGCGCGCGCCTACATGGAGAAGATCGGGTCCGGCGCACCCAAGCCGACGGACGCCGAGGTCAAGAAGTACTACGAAGAGCATCCGGCGCTGTTCAAGGACCGGCGCATCTATACGCTGCAGGAACTCGCCATCGAGGCCAAGCCCGAGCAGGTCGAGGAGCTGCGGGCCAAGCTCGCGTCTTCCAAGGACCTGGGCGAGTTCGTCAACTACCTCAAGGCCAGCGAGTTCAAGTACGCCGGCAACCAGGCCGTGCGGCCGGCCGAGCAGCTCCCGCTGGCCAGCCTGCCGACGCTGGCGCAGATGAAGCCCGGCCAGACCATCTTCAACAAGACGGCCAACGGCGCGCAGATCGTCATCCTCGCCGCGGCGCGCAGCCAGCCGGTCGACGAGCAGCGCGCGCGTCCGGCCATCGAGCAGTTCCTGCTCAACGAGCGCAAGCGCAGGGTCGTCGAGGACGACCTGAAGGCCTTGCGCGCGGCCGCCAAGGTGGAGTACGTCGGCGACTACGTGAAGACAGCCGCGGAGAAGGCGGCCTCGCAGGCGGCCGCGCTCGAGGTCAAGCCCAGCGTGTCGCCGCTGACCGCGACGCCGGCGTCGGCGCCGGAGCCGATCGTGCCGGTCCGGCCGGCCTCGGTGCCGTCCAGCGGCGCGCTCGACAAGGGAATCAAGGGATTGAAGTAACGGCGGTCCGGCGGCGCCGCATCGCGGACGTCGCCACCGCCACCGGTACGGAGGCGTTCAACATGATCAGAACCGCGATTCGCCGACTCCTTCAGGGAGTCCTGCTGCTGATGCTGGCGGTTGGCACCAGCGCGTGGGCGCAGTCCACGCAGCCCGACATGCAGACCGCCCAGGCCCGCACGCAGGCCAACACCAGCGCGGTCGGCACCCAGAGCGCGCCGACACAAGGCGCGCAGACGCCGCCGCCGAGGCCGGACCAGTACGTCCTGGGCGCCGGCGACGTCATCCGCATCAACGTCTTCCAGAACCCCGACCTGAGCCTGGAGACGCGCATCTCCGAGCAGGGGCAGATCACCTTCCCGCTGGTGGGACAACTGGCGCTGGGTGGACTGTCGGTGCAGGCCGCAGAACAGCGCATCGCGAAGGCGCTGCGCGACGGCAAGTTCGTGCTGAACCCGCAGGTGAATGTGCTGCTCATGCAGATCCGCAGCGCGCAGGTCTCCATCCTCGGCCAGGTCAACAAGCCGGGCCGCTACCCGATCGACCAGGTGGGCAGCAAGGTGTCCGAGATGATTGCCGCGGCGGGCGGCGTGGTGCCGGGTGCGTCGGACCTCGTCACGCTCACCGGAACGCGCAACGGCCGCCCGGTCAAGCTCGAGATCGACCTGCCGCAGATCCTGCAGTCGGGCAAGACCGAGCTCGACCCGGTGGTGCAGAACGGCGACATCCTGCACGTCGACCGCGCGCCGCTCATCTACGTGTACGGCGAAGTGCAGCGTCCGGGCGTCTCGCGCCTGGAGCGCGGCATGACGGTGATGCAGGCGCTGGCGCAAAGCGGCGGCCTCACTCAGCGCGGCACCGAGCGCGGCCTGCGCATCCACCGCCGCGATGCCAACGGCGCGGTCAAGATCGTGCAGCCCCACATGAACGACCCTGTCGAGCGCGATGACGTGATCTACGTCCGCGAGTCGCTGTTCTGAGGAACCCGTCATGACCATCGCTCAGTACCTGCGCATCATCTGGGCCCGCAAGTGGCTCGTGCTGGCGCTGCTCGCGCTCACCACGGTGATCGGTTCGCTGATCACGCTGTTCGTGCTGTCCAAGCAGTTCCAGGCCGAAGCCTCGCTCGTCGTGGAGGTCCGCAACGATCCGGTGCTGGGCGCGCTCGCGCCGGGCCTCGCGTCGCCGGCCTATCTCGCGACCCAGGTCGAGATCCTGAAGAGCGACCGGGTCGCCGGCCGCGTCGTCAAGATGCTCGGAGTCGAGCGTTCGCCGGCGGCGGTGCAGCAGTGGCGCGACTCCACCGACGCCAAGATCCCGCTGGACCGCTACTTCGCCGCGCTGCTGCAGAAGGGTCTGCTGGTCGAGCCTTCGCGCGGCAGCAACGTCATCAACATCACCTTCGTCAATCCAGATGCGGCATTCGCCGCCGCGGCGGCCAACGCGTTCGCGCAGGCCTACATGGACGTGTCGGTGGAGCTGCGGGTGGAGCCGGCGCGCCAGTCGGCCACCTTCATGGACGAGCAGACCAACAAGCTGCGCGCCCAGCTCGAGTCGGCCCAGTCCCGGTTGTCCAAGTTCCAGCAGGACAAGGGCATCGTCGTCACCGACGAGCGCCTGGACCAGGAAACCCAGCGCCTGAACGTGCTGCTGGCGCAACTGGCGCAGGCGCAGGCCGAGCAGGTCGACACCGCCACGCGGCAGCGCAACACCGGCTCCGAGATGTCGCCCGATGTGCAGAACTCGCCCACCGTGCAGTCGCTGAAGGGTCAGCTCGCGATGGCCGAGGCCAAGATGAGCGAGATCAGCGCGATCGTCGGCACCAACCATCCGCAGCGCCAGGCGCTGGACGCGCAGATCCGCGAGCTGCGCACGCAGCTCTCGGCCGAAGTCAGGCGGGTGTCCGGCGGCAGCGGCATCCTGAGCCGCGGCAGCGCACAGAAGGTGGCCGAGCTCCAGTCGATGGCCGATGAGCAGAAGAAGACGGTGCTGGCGATGCGCTCGCTGCGCGACCAGATGGCGGTGCTGCAGCGCGACGTCGACAACGCGCAGCGAGCCTACGAAGGCGTGAGCCAGCGCGTGACGGCGCTGAGCCTCGAAGGCCAGAACACGCAGGCCAACGTGCGGCTGCTGAGCCCGGCCGTCGAGCCCTTCACGCCGTCGCGGCCACGCGTCGCGCTGAACATCCTCGGCTCCATCGTGGGCGGGCTGCTGCTGGGCGCGGCCGCCGCGATCGGTCTGGAGCTGCTGAACCGCCGGGTCCGCAGCCCGGATGACCTGGTCGCCACCGCGGGCGTGCCGGTCATCGGCGTGCTGCAGCCCATGGATTCGAAGCGGCCGGTGTTCCGGCGGCTGTCGTCGGGACGTCCGCAGCTACCGCCCTCGCGGCCGCTGCTGTCTGCACCAGGAGCACGCTGATGAAGATGACCGTCTCGATGGCCACCGGCGCGCCGAGGGCCAACCGCTCGATCGGCGCGATCCTGATGGACAGCGGCGCGCTGACGCCGGAAGACGCCGAGCGCATCCTGCTGCTGCAGAAGGAGCAGGGCCTGCGCTTCGGCGAGGCCGCGGTCAAGCTCGGCCTGCTGACCGAGGCGGACATCCAGTACGCGCTGTCGCGGCAGTTCTCGTACGCCTACCTGCGCACCGTGGGCGACAAGAAGCCGCTGTCCGATGAGCTCATCGCCGCCTACCAGCCGTTCTCGGCCCGCGTCGAGGAGCTGCGAGCCGTGCGCAGCCAGCTCATGCTGCGCTGGTTCGACAAGACCGAGCAGCGCCAGGTGCTCACCATCGTCGGCACCGAGCGCGGCGAAGGCCGCAGCCACCTGGCCGCCAACCTGGCCGTCGTGTTCTCGCAGCTCGGCGAGCGGACGCTGCTGATCGATGCCGACATGCGCATGCCGCGCCAGCACGAGCTCTTCCTGCTGCAGAACAAGGTCGGGCTGTCGACCGTGCTGTCGGGACGCTCGCGCGACGAGGCCATCATCCGCATCACCGACCTTGCCGGCCTGTACGTGCTGCCCGCCGGTCCCATCCCGCCGAACCCGCTCGAGCTCCTGTCGCGGCTCAACTTCGACGAATTTCTCATCCACGTGCGGGCCACCTTCGACGTCGTCATCATCGACACGCCGGCGCTGGCGATCGGCGAGGACGCCGCCATGATCGCCGTGCGAACCGGCGCCGCGCTGGCGGTCGCGCGCACGGCGCAGACGCGCGTCAACGCCTTCAACGACATGGTGCAGGGCCTGATGAACGCCGGCGTGTCGGTGGTCGGGTCGGTGCTCAACGACGTGCCCGAGAAGAAGAGGGCGAAGGCGAAGCCGTGAGTCTGGTGCACCCCGACATGCATGCCCGTCTCGCGCCCCTCTCGCGCGAGCACCTGCCCTGGTTCATCGCGATCGGCGGCTTCGCCGTCATGTACCTGCCCGTCTACTGGATCGCCGCCAACGGCATCTGGCAGACCGACGACAACGGCCACGGACCGATCATCCTCGCGGTGCTGCTGTACCTGTTCTGGACCAAGTGGCGGGAGATCGTCGAGACGCCCGCGCGGCCCGCGCCGCTGCTCGGCTGGCCGCTGTTCGCGGCGGGACTGCTGCTGTACGTGTTCGGCCGCGCCTTCAGCATGGCGAGCGTCGAGTTCTTCTCGCAGCTGCCGGTGATCGCCGCCACGCTGCTGCTGATCAAGGGGCGTCGTGCGCTACGCGTGGCGTGGTTCCCGGTGCTCTACCTGATCTTCATGGTCCCGCTGCCGAACAGCCTGGTCGATGCGATCACCGGGCCGCTCAAGCAGTGGATCTCCGACATCGTCGAGACGCTGCTGTATGCCGCGGGCTATCCGATTGCGCGCACCGGCGTGATCCTGCAGATCGGCCAGTACCAGCTGCTGGTGGCCGACGCCTGCTCGGGCCTGCACTCGATGTTCAGCCTCACCGCGCTGGGCACGCTGTTCATGTACATGATGGACCGCAAGAGCCGGCTGCACAACGCGATCATGCTGGCATCCATCCTGCCGATCGCATTCGTCGCCAACATCGTGCGCGTGATCATCCTGGTGCTGGTCACCTACCACCTCGGCGACGAAGCGGGGCAGGGCTTCCTGCACGGCACGGCCGGCGTGGTGCTCATGCTGGTCGCGCTGGGCATCTTCTTCGCGCTGGACTCGCTGCTCAAGCTCGTCCTCCACGAGGGTCCGCGGCACGCCGCGCGGACCTGAGGCGAGCCATGCTGCAACAGGCGCGCCATATCGAAGTCTTGGAGGGGTTGCAATTGAGTTCCGTCCTACCGATCGACCTGGCCAACGGCCTCGCGCTGGACTATGCCCAGGCGCGCAAGATCGGCGAACAACTGTCGGCCGACTACTGCTTCGCCGAGCCGTTCCCGCACATCGTGCTCGACGATTTCCTGCCCGAGCCGGTGGCGCGTCTCGCGCTCGAGCACTTCCCGGCGCAGGCGCTGCGCTCGGACAAGGTGTTCGACATGGGCTACGCCGGCCTGCACAAGCGGCAGATCCTGCCGGAGGACTGCGACGCCTCGGCGCGTGCGCTGTTCCACTTCTTCAACTCGCGACCCATGCTCGAGTTCCTGGAGGGCCTGTCTTCCATCCAGGCGCTGCTGCCCGATCCTTATTTCGTCGGCGGCGGCTATCACGAGACGGCGCGGGGCGGCAAGCTCGGCGTGCATGCCGACTTCCGCATCAACGACCAGCTGCACCTGCACCGGCGGATGAACGTCATCATCTACCTCAACCAGGACTGGCGCGACGAATACGGCGGCTTCCTCGAGCTGTGGGACCGCAAGATGACGCACAAGGTGAAATCGGTGAAGCCGGTGTTCAACCGCTGCGTGATCTTCAACACCGACGCCGACTCGTACCACGGCCACCCCGATCCGCTGACCACGCCCGAAGGCGTGTTCCGCCGCTCCATCGCGCTGTACTACTACACCGCGTCGCGGGCCATCTACGACGAGGTGCCGAGCACGTCCACCATCTACCACGCGCGTCCGGGAGACGACCGGGTCACCCAGCGTGAAGCCTGGCATCTGCGCTTCGACCAGCACCTGCGGCAGTGGACGCCGCCCGCGCTGCTGCGCTATGCCTTCGCGATCAAGCGGCGCTTGACGCGCTGACCGGCAGCGGTCCACCGAGCGGGGCGCGGCGTGTACAACCTCAAGACACTGGTGGTGGTCCTCGGCATCGCGCTGCCGATGTTCTGGTTCATCCGCCCGTTCGTCGAGCGCTTCATCGCACCGGAGGACTTCGCCCGCCGGCGCAACGTGTGGATCGTGCTCACGCTGACTGCGTTCCTCAGCCCCAGCTTCTGGCTGTACGCGGTGGTGGCGCTGACGTTGTGCGCCTGGGCCGGACGCAAGGATTCGAACCCGCCTGCGCTGACGGTGCTGCTGCTGCAGGTCATTCCGCCCATCGGCCTGTACATCCCGATGGTCGGCATCAACCAGCTGTTCCAGCTCAACAACTACCGCATCCTCTCGCTGGCCGTTCTGCTGCCGCTGGCCGTGCAGCTGCTGCATGCGCCCAAGCAGGACGTTCCACCGCTGCGCAAGTGGATCGACGGCCTGCTGATCGGCTTCATGCTGCTGCAGCTGGTGCTGCTGATGCCGTACGAATCGTTCACCAACACCCTGCGCCGCGGCTTCCTGCTCGTGCTGGACGTGTGGCTGGTGTATTACGTGTTCAGCCGCTTCTGCCGCACCCGCGCGGCGATCATGGACGTGTGCGTCACCCTCTGCGTCGCCTGCGCCATCTTCGTGCCGATCGCGGCCTTCGAGACCCTCAAGGGCTGGCTGCTGTACCAGGGCCTCGGCGAGGTGTGGGGCAAGCCGCTGGAGTTCGCGTTCCTGTTGCGTGGCGACAGCCTGCGCGCGCAAGCCTCGGTCGGCCACTCGCTCGCGCTGGGCTACGTGCTCGCGGTGGGCTTCGGGCTCGCGCTGTTCCTCGGAGGGCAGCTGCGCTCGCGCCGCGCCACCTTCGCGATGGGCGCCTGGATGTGGCTCGGCCTCATCGCCGCCTATTCGCGCGGCCCGTGGCTGGTCGCGGTGGTGGCCTACTTCAGCTATGCGGCATTGCAGCCCGACGGATTGTCGCGCTTCATCAAGAACGGGGCCGTTGCCGTCGCGATCGCCGCGCTGATCCTGGTGTCGCCGGTGGGCGAGCGCGTGATCGACACCTTGCCCTTCATCGGCACCGTCGATGCGGCGAACGTGACCTACCGACAGCGCCTGGCGGAGGTGTCGTGGCAGCTCATCCAGCAGAACCCGTGGTTCGGCAATCCGTTCGTGCTGACCCAGATGGAGGAACTGCGCCAGGGGCAGGGCATCATCGACCTGGTCAACAGCTATGCCTCGGTCGCGCTGCTGTACGGCCTCGTCGGGCTGGGCCTGTTCCTCGGCGTGTTCTTCGCCGGCATGGGGGGGCTGTACCGCCTGTCGCGGCGCTGGCGCGACGACGATCCGGACACCGCCCTGCTCGGCGCGGCGCTGCTGACGGCCATGGTCGCGACGCTGTTCATGATGGCCACCGGCAGCTTCGGCACCATCCTGGCCCAGCTGTACTGGGTGCTCGCGGGCCTGGCAGCGGCCTACGCCGGCCTGAGCTTCGCCGACGAGCGCGTGGCGACCGCGGCGGTGCCGGAATGGCCGCATGCGGTGCAGCCGGCGACCTTCTCCCCAAGGAGCGCTTTCCGTGTCGGCAAATAGCGCCGCTGCAGCGGCCTCGGCGCGGCCGACGAACGACGTTGTGATGTCCGAAGCTACGAACAGGTGGTCAATGTCCCTGCCTTCCCATGTGAATTCCCCGTTGAGCGGCCGTGAGCACGCAGCAGCGCTGAAGGAGCGGCGCCCTTCGGCCGCCATCCTCGAAAAGTACCGCAGCGAGTTCGGCTACGACGCCGCGCGCTGCTTCGAAGGCGTGCCGGAAGTCGGCATCTACGAGTGCGAGGACACGGGCTTCCGCTTCTTCTACCCGTTGTCGGTGGTGGGCGACGAATCGCTCTATCGCCGTCTGGAGCAGTTTCCCTGGAACTACAAGGACGACAAGTGGGAGCACGACGCGTCGCTGTCCTACCTGCGCCCCGGGCAGCGCGTGCTCGATGTCGGATGCGGCCGCGGAAGCTTCCTGCACAAGGCGCAGACCCAGCGCGGCGCCATCGTCACGGGCATCGAGCTCAACCGCTCGGCGGCCGCCTTCGCGCGCGAACGCGGCGTGAAGGTGGCCGAGGAACTGCTCGACGCACATGCCGCGGCGCATGCGCTGCACTACGACGTGGTCACGTCGTTCCAGGTGCTGGAGCACGTCCCCGACCCGCATGCCTTCATCAGCGACTGCCTGCGCGTGCTGAAGCCGGGTGGGATGCTGATCTACGGCGTGCCCAACAACGACGGCTTCCTGCGCTACGCGGATGCGCCGCTCAACGGCCCGCCGCACCACATGGGGCTGTGGACGCGCCGCAGCCTGGCCGCGCTGTGCTCGCTGTTTCCCATCGACGTGCGTGCCTTCGAGATCGAGCCGCTGGCCGAGATCGACTGGTACCAGGCGGTGTCAGAGGCGCGCTACCTGCCGCGCGACTGGCGCCGCTGGCTGTACTACCGCCTGGGCGGCGCCAAGCTCGTGCGCCGGTTCCTGGTCGACAACGCATCGACGATTGCCGGGCACACCATCCTGGTGGTCTTCGAGAAGCGGGCGTAGTGCCGGGGGCGCGGATGCTCGTCTTGCGGGAGAAGATGGCGCCGCACCGCGGCGCATTTCACGATGATCAATCTGAGAGGGGATTTGTTCGCGGCGACGGCCAGCTTCGGCGGCCTGTCGCTGATCCGGCTGGTCAGCAGCGTCATCCTCACGCGCATCCTCTACCCGGAGGCGTACGGCATCGTCACGATGGTGGCGTCGGTCGCCTTCATGATGGAGATGCTGTCGGACGTCGGCATCGTGGGAATGATGGTGCGCCACGACCGTGCCGAGGATCCTGCATTCGTCAACACCACCTGGACCATCCGGCTCGTGCGGGGGGCGATCAACGCCGCGGCGCTGTTCGTGCTGGCGCCCGTGATCGCCGGCCTGTACGACACGCCCGACCTGGCGCGCGCGCTGCGCATCTTCTCCTTCTGGTTTGTCATCTACGGGCTCGAGTCGATGGCGTTCACGCTGGCGCTGCGCCGGCGCAATTCGCGCATCTCGAGCTACACCGAGCTGGCCGCCACGGTGGTGTCCACGCTGTTCGTCATCGCGTACTCGTATGTCAACCGCGACTGGCACGGCATGGTCTACGGCATGGTGCTCAACCGCGCGCTGATCACGGCGGCGAGCTACTTCTTCTATACCTCGGAGCGCCCGCGCCTGCAGTTCGATCGCGACGTGTTCCAGGCGAGCCTCGGCTTCGCCAAGTACTCGATGCCTTCCAGCCTGCTGACCATGCTGGTCTCGCAGTTCGACAAGCTGATCTTCCTCAAGCTGTTCGACATCCACCTGCTGGGCCTGTACGGGCTGGCGGGCAACATGGCCGGCCCCATCAACTCGCTGGTGATCCGCATCACGCGCACGGTGCTGTACCCGCGCTGCGCCGCCAACTTCCGCCATGCGCCGGCCACGGTGCGACAGACGTACTACTCGGAGAACATCAAGCTGCTGGCGCTGATCCTGCTGTTGCCGGCCATGCTCGGCGGCGCGTCGGCGCTGCTGGTGCATGTGCTCTTCGACCACCGCTATGCCTATGCCGCCGTCATCCTCCAGGCGCTCGCCGTGAAGGTGATGATCGACGCGCTGGCCGCGCCGGCCGAGAACGTGCTGGTCGCCACCGGCACGCCGCGGCCGGTGCTCGTGAGCAACCTGCTGCGGGCGGGCTGGGTGGTGCCGGGCACCTTGATCGGCTACCACTTCTGGGGCTTCGACGGATTCCTCTACGCCACCGCCCTGCAGACACTGCCGTCGTTGCTGTACTTCCTGTGGCTGCAGCAGCGCCGCCAGCTCGTCATCGTGAGGTATGAAGCCATGAAGCTGGTCTACGTGGCCGCCGTGTACCTGGTCACCTTCGTCGTGAGCAATCAGCTCATGTCGATCGTTACCCCGCTGCGCCTGAAGGCGGGCGCCTGAGACGAGGGCCGTGCCGCCATGCACATTGCGCTCGTCACCCCCAGCTGGCCGATGCACCGCTATCCGAACGGCATCGTCACCTACGTCCACCTGCTGCGCGAAGAGCTGCGCGCGCAGGGCCACCGGATCTCGGTGTTCGCCAACCGCATCGCCCCGGATGGCCACGAGCCGGGCGTTCATCTCGTGAGCGACAGCATGGGCTCGCGCCTGGCGCGGCGGCTTGCGCGCTGGGCCGGCAACGACCTGCCCGAGGTGTTCGGCTGGGGCCAGCGCATCGCCGCCAGCATCGACGAGGTCCATCGCGCCGATCCGGTCGACGTGATCGAGATGGAGGAGTCCTTCGGCTGGTGCGGCGACGTGCAGCGGCTGGTCGACATCCCGCTCGTCGTCAAGCTGCACGGCCCGGCATTCCTGTCGCTGGTCGAGGAAGAGCTGGACACGCCGCTGGCGCAGCAGAAGATCGCGGCCGAGGGCCGGGCGCTGCGCCGCCTGCACACCATCACGTCCCCGTCGGGCGACACGCTGCGGCGCACCCTGGAGCGCTACGGCCTCCGTCCCGCGCTGAGCGAGGTGGTGCCCAATCCCATGCAGGTGAGCACCGAGGTGGGCCTGTGGGACGCCGCCCGCGCTGCGCCACGCCACATCCTGTTCGTCGGACGCTTCGACAAGCGCAAGGGCGGAGACCTCGTGCTGCTGGCGTTCCGCCGGCTGCTGGAGACCGACCCGCGCCTGCGTCTCACCTTCGTCGGGCCGGACACCGGGCTGGTCCGACCGGCGGGCCCCCGAATCCACTTCGACGAGTTCTGCGCCGGGCACTTCGATCCATCGCAGCGCGAGCGTATCGACTACAAGGGCCAGCTGTCCCAGGCCGACATCGCCCGGCTGCGCACGCAGGCGAGCGTGACGCTCGTGGCCTCGCGCTGGGACAACCAGCCCAACACCGCGCTCGAAGCGATGATCCAGGCCTGCCCGGTGGTGGCGGTCCAGGCAGGCGGCGTCGATGAGCTCGTCGAGCATGGGGTGACCGGCCTGCTGGCGCGCGCCGGCGACCACGACGACCTCTGCGCCCAGCTGCTCGCGGCACTGGACGATCCAGCGGCTGCCGGCCGCATGGGACAGGCCGCGCGCCGCCGCGTCCTGGAGCGGCATGCCGGGCGCACGCTGGCAGAGCAGTCGCTTGCGGTGTACCGCCGCGCCATTGCGCAGCATGTGCAGGAAGCGGCCACGCCATGAACTTACGGAGCACCCCAGCATGCTGTCGATGAGCCGCGTCTCGGCCCTCGGCCGCCAGGTCGGCTGGATCCTCTCGCGCCGCCTGCGCCGGGTGAAGCGCTGCGCGGAGTTGCCGCCGCAGGCGAACTTCGTCGTCGTGTACGTCGAGCACGAGCTGTCGAACACGCAGGTCTATCCGTTCCACCTGTACGCCGACGACATCGCGCAGCGCCACGGCGCGCGGCTGTTCGAGATTGCGCTGCAGGACTTCGAGGCCGACGCCGACCGCACCATCTGCCCCCAGGTGCGGTGGGTGGCCTTCCAGACCGGCTTCGACCTGTCCGACGGGCAGATGCAGACGCTGCTGGGCAGGCTGCGCGAGGTGTTCCCCGAGGCGGCATTGACCTACCTCGACTTCTTCGCGCCGCTCGACCTGCGCTACGCCGCCGTGCTCGATCCGTGGGTGGACTGCTACGTGAAGAAGCAGGTGTTCACCGATTTCTCGCAGTACGGCCGCACGACCGTGGGCGACACCAACCTCACCGACCACTTCGCGCGCCGTTACGGCATCGACAAGCCGCAGTTCCGCTTCGAGGTGCCCCAGGGCTTCGGCGACAAGGTGGTCATCGGGTCGAACTTCTGCGTGTCCCCGCGCATGATCGACCGCTTCCGCGGCCGCCTGCCGCGCACCGACCGGCCGATCGACGTGCATGCCCGCATCGCCACGCGCGGCGTCGACTGGTACCAGCGGATGCGACAGGAGGCCAGGCAGGCGGCGCTGGCGGTGCAGGGCGTGCGCACGGTGTCCGAAGGGCGCGTGTCGCAGTCGCGGTTCTACGACGAGCTGGCGGCGAGCAAGGTGTGCTTCAGCCCCTTCGGCTATGGCGAGGTGTGCTGGCGCGACTACGAGGCGATCGCCTGCGGCGCGCTGCTGATCAAGCCGCGCATGGACCATGTGCGCCTCGCGCCTGAGGTCTTCGTGCCGGGCGAGACCTACATCCCGATCGAGTGGGATTGCTCCGACTACGAAGACCGCCTGCGCGAAATCCTTGCCGACGACAAGCGCCGCCGCGAGATCTGCGCCCAGGCCTTCGAAGCCGTGCACCGCTACATCGAGGCCGATGCGGCGCTGGACGACCTGGCGCCGGTGTTCGAAGCGGCCGGGGAGGCGCGCCGATGAACACGCCCGACCTGACCATCGTCATCGTCAGCTACAACACCGCACAGCTGCTCGCGCCGCTGTTCGAGTCGGTGCAGGCGGCGGCGGGCGGCCTGTCGCTGCAGATCGTCGTGGTCGACAACGCCTCCAGCGACGGCTCGGCCGCGCTGATCCGCGAACGCTATCCGCATGTCGAGCTGATCGCCAACGAGACCAACGTCGGCTTCGGTCGCGCCAACAACCAGGCGATTCCGTTGATTCGCGGCGCGCATGTGCTGCTGCTCAACACCGACGCCTTCATGGCGCCCGACACGCTGGCCAAGACGCTTTCCTACATGAAGGCGCATCCCGATTGCGGCGTGCTGGGCGTGCGGCTGGTCGGCCGCGACGGCGGCCAGCAGGCGTCGTGCCGGCGCTTCCCCACGCCGCTGAACGCCTTCCTGCTGCGCACCGGCCTCGCGCGGTTCGCCCCGTGGGTGCGCGGCATCGACGATCCGCGCTGGAACCCGGCGCTGTCGCAGGACTGCGATTGGGTGCCGGGCTGCTACTACCTGATGCCACGCGCGGTGGTCGAGCGCGTCGGGCTGTTCGATCCGCGCTTCTTCCTCTACAGCGAGGAGGTCGACCACTGCAAGCGCGTGCGCCAGGCTGGCTGGCGCGTGCACTACTACGCCGACACCACGGTGGTGCACCTCGGCGGCGAGAGCGCCAAGGTGGTCGGCGAGGTCACCGAGTCCGGACGGCAGATCTCCGCGCTGCAGATCGAGAGCGAGCTGCTGTTCTTCCGCAAGCACCACGGCGCGCTGGGCGTGTGGGCCGCGCTGGCGCTGACCGCCTTCGCCGACGCCTACCTGGCGCTGAAGTGGGTGGTGAAGCGGCGCGACATCGCGGGCACACGGGCGTACTGGAAGCACGTCAACACGACCTGGTCGCTGTTCCGCCACACGCAGTGGGCCACGTGTCCCACGCGTTGAAAGGGACCACGATGTCGACGCTCGCCGTCGTGGTCATCGGACGCAACGAAGGCGAGCGCCTGCGACGCTGCCTCGCATCGGTGGCATTGCCCGGCACGCGGGTGGTCTACGTCGACTCCGGATCGAGCGACGGTTCGCAGCAGCTGGCGCGAAGCGTGGGCGCCGATGTCGTCGAGCTCGACCTGCGCACGCCCTTCACCGCGGCGCGCGCGCGCAATGCCGGCTGGCGTCGCGCGCGGGAGCTGGCAGCCGATGCGCGCCTGGTGCAGTTCGTCGATGGCGATTGCGAGGTCCGCTCGGGCTGGCTGGAAGTGGCGCAGGCGCACCTCGAGTCGCACGACCGCGTCGCGGCCGTGGCGGGCCGTCTGCGCGAGCGCTTTCCCGAGCGCTCCATCTACAACCAGCTGTGCGACATCGAATGGAACACGCCGCCCGGCGAGACCAAGGCGGTCGGCGGCATCGCGATGATGCGTATCGCCGCGCTGGCCGCGGTGGACGGGTTCCGCGAGGACCTCATCGCCGGCGAGGAGCCCGAGCTGTGCGTGCGCCTGCGGGCGGCCGGCTGGACGGTCTGGAGGCTGCCGGCCGACATGGCGTGGCACGACGCAGCGATGACGCGTTTCTCGCAATGGTGGCGCCGCGCCGTGCGTGCCGGCTTCGCCTTCGCCGAAGGCGCCCATCTGCATGGTCGTCCGCCCGAGCGGCACTGGGTCCGCGAGTCGCGCAGCGCGCTGGCCTGGGGACTCTTGTTGCCGCTCGCCATCGTTCTGCTGTCCTTGGCCTTCGGACCGCTCGCGCTGTGGCTGGCGGCGGCCTATCCGCTGCAGATGCTGCGCCTGTACCGACGCGAGGCCGGCCCCGCTCGCACGCGGCTGGCGCGCGCCTTCTTCCTCGTGCTCGGCAAGTTCGCCGAAGCGCTCGGCGAGCTGCGCTACGCACTGTCGCGCCTGCGCGGCGGCGGCGCGCGGCTGATCGAATACAAGTGAGCCGATGACCCTGCACGTCGCCTATCTCGTCAACCAGTATCCGAAGGTGAGCCACAGTTTCATCCGGCGGGAGATCCTCGCGCTCGAGCGCCAGGGCGTGGCGGTGCAGCGCATCGCCGTGCGCGGCTGGGACGGCGAGCTGGTGGATCCGGAAGACCTGCGCGAGCGCGAACGCACGCAATACCTGCTGCGCGACGGCATCGGCGCGCTGCTGATGCCGGTGCTGCGCGCGCTGACGGCGTCGCCAGCGCGTTTCGGCCGGGCGCTGGCGCTCGCCTGGCGCATGGGACGCCGCGCCGACCGGCCGCTTGCCTATCACCTGGTGTACCTCGCCCAGGCCTGCTGCGTCGTCGGCTGGCTGCGCGCGTCGGGCGCCCAGCACCTGCATGCGCACTTCGGCACCAACCCGGCCGAGGTCGCGATGCTGGCGCACGAGCTCGGCGGACCGCCCTACAGCTTCACCGTGCACGGGCCGGAGGAGTTCGACCGGCCGCAGTTCCTCGGCTTGGGTGAAAAGCTGCGCCGCTGCGAGTTCGCCGTGGCCATCAGCTCGTACGGACGCAGCCAGCTCTACCGATGGGTGGAGCATGCGCACTGGCCCAAGATCCGCGTGGCGCATTGCGGCATCGAAGCCGCTTTCCATGCGGTGCCGGCCAGCGCCCCGCCCGGTGCGACGCGCCTGGTGTGCGTGGGCCGGCTGTGCGAGCAGAAGGGGCAGCTGCTGCTGGTGCAGGCGGCGCAGCGCTTGCGCCAGCGCGGCGTGGGCTTCGAGCTGGTGCTGGCCGGCGACGGCGAGATGCGCGGCGAAGTGGAGGCTGCCGTGGCCGCCGCGGGCCTGCGCCAGCAGGTGCGCATCACCGGCTGGATCAGCAGCATGCAGGTGCGCGAGGAGATGCTGGCTGCCCGCGCCGTCGTGCTGGCGAGCTTCGCGGAGGGATTGCCCGTCGTGCTGATGGAGGCGATGGCGCTGCGCCGGCCGGTGGTCGCCACGCAGGTGGCGGGGATTCCCGAGCTGGTGCGCCCGGGCGAGAACGGCTGGCTGGTGCCCGCCGGCGACGTCGACGCGCTGGCCGCCGCGCTGGAGGACTGCCTGCGCAGCAGCAGCGACACGTTGGCGCGCCTGGGCGAAGCGGCGCGCCAGCGCGTGCTCGAGCGCCACGACATCGACACCGAGGCGGCCAAGCTCGCCGCCTGGTTCGGCATGCCGGCGGCACGGCCGGCGCTGGCGGCATGAGCGCCGTGCTGCTCGGGCTCGCGACGGCGCTGACCGCCGTCGTGCTGCTGCTGCTGGTGCCGGTGATGGTGCTGTTCGTCCAGGTGGTGCTTGCGGCGGGGGACCGCCCGGCGGCGGACTTGCCGGCCCGTCGACCCCGGCTGGCGGTGCTGGTGCCGGCGCACAACGAAGCGGCCGGCATCGCGGCGTCGCTGGCCACGGTGACCGCCCAGCTCGACCCCGGCGATCGTGTGCTCGTCGTGGCCGACAACTGCAGCGACGACACGGCGCAAGTGGCGGCCGCGGCCGGTGCCCAGGTGGCGGTTCGCACCGATGCCCGGCTGCGCGGCAAGGGCTATGCGCTCGCCTTCGGCGTGGAGCGGCTCGCGGACGATCCGCCGGAGGTGGTACTGATCATCGATGCCGACTGCGCCGTGCAGCGCGGCGCCGTCGACCGGCTCGCGCGCGAATGCCTGGCGCAGCAGCGGCCGGTGCAGGCGCTGTACCTCATGCAGTCGCCGCCGGGCGCGGGGCTGCGCACCCGCATCGCCGAATTCGCCTGGGTCGTGAAGAACCAGGTGCGTCCGCTGGGCTGGTACCGCGCCGGCTGGCCTTGCCAGCTGATGGGCACCGGCATGGCGTTTCCCTGGAGGCTGATCCGCAGCGCGCCGCTCGCCTCCGGCCATCTGGTGGAGGACCTGCAGCTCGGCCTCGACCTCGCCGCTGCCGGATCGCCGCCGGTCTTCGCGCCGGAGGCCTGCGTGACCAGCGTCTTTCCCGAGCAGGCGGCGGGACTGGCGGCGCAGCGCACGCGATGGGAGCATGGGCACCTGGGCGTCATCGCGACGCAGGCGCCGCGGCTGCTGGGACTGGCCCTCACACGCGGCCGCGTGGGGCTGGGGGCGATGGTCCTCGATCTTTGCGTGCCGCCGCTGGCCGCGCTGGTGCTGCTGCTGTCGGGCGCGCTGGCGCTGGGCGCATTGCTCGCCTTGCTCGGCGGCCATGCCGTGCCGCTGGCGCTGGCAGCCGCGGGTGTCGCATTGTTGAGCGTGGCGGTGCTGCTGGCCTGGGCGGGACACGCGCGGCGCATCGTCTCCTTGCGCGAGCTGCTCGGCGTGCCGCTCTATGTGCTGGGCAAGCTGCCCATCTATGCCCGGCTGTTCGGGCATCGGCAGGTGGAATGGGTGCGGACCAAACGTGATGACAAGCCCCGGTGAATGGCGAGCGGCCGCGGCCGCCGCTCCGCAGGTTGTCGACTTCCAGCGCGACGTCGTGTGCCTGCTCGGCCTGCCGCTGGACACTGTCGACCTGGCCGGCGCGGTGCACGCGGTGCGCAGCGCCGCCTTCACGAACAAGACCTGCATGATCGCGACGCCCAACCTCAATTTTCTCGTCGGTGCGCTGGACGACCCGGCGTTTCGCGACTCGGTGACGCACGCTGACATGAGCCTCGCCGACGGCATGCCGCTGGTGTGGCTGGCACGCCTGCTCGGCCTTCCGTTGCGCGAGCGGGTGGCTGGTGCCGACCTCTTCGAGGCGCTCGACAGGCACCTAGGGCCGCCGCTGTCGGTGTTCTTTTTCGGCGGACCGGACGGCGCCGCCCAGGCCGCCTGCGAGCGGGTCAACGCGAGCTCGCGCGGCTTGCGCTGCGCCGGCTTCGACTCGCCCGGCTTCGGCAGCATCGCCGAGATGAGCGGCGCCGAGCGCATTGCACGCATCAATGCCAGCGGCGCCCAGTTCCTCGTGGCGGCGCTCGGCGCAAAGAAGGGGCAGGCGTGGCTGGAGCACAACCGCGCGAAGCTCGCCGTGCCGGTGCGCTGCCACCTCGGCGCGGTGGTCAACTTCGCCGCCGGCACCGTGCGCCGCGCGCCGCGGCTGCTGCAGCGCTTCGGTCTCGAGTGGCTGTGGCGCGTCGTCGAGGAGCCGTCGCTGTGGCGCCGTTATGCCGGCGACGGCGCGGTGCTGCTGCGGCTGCTGGTGACGCGGGTTCTGCCGCTGGCGCTGGTTCGCCGGCCGAGCCACTCGGCGCTGGCGGCTGCGACCGTCGCCGTGCAGCTCGCCGGGGACACCTGCACGCTCACGCTCACGGGGGCCTGGGCGCGGTCCAACCTGCAGCCGCTACGCCAGGCGCTCGCACAGGCCGTGGACGCTGGCGCGCCTCGGCTGTGCTGCGTGCTGCGCGAAGTGACCCACATCGACAGCGCGTTCGTCGGCCTGCTGACGATCGCGCCTCGCGCCTTTCCGCTCGGCATGACGCTCGTCGATGCGCCGGCGCGTGTCGCGCGGCATCTGCGCTGGCATGGCGCCGGATATCTGATGCGACCCGCACGAGGCGCCCATGCTTGACGACCTGCGTCAGCTGCTGCCGCCCGTCACGCCGGCAATCTCCTCGAAGGTGCCCGACTGGTCGCGCGAGGCCAAGCCCTTCTTCGCCTGGATCCCCTCGCGCTCGCTGCTCGCCAGCATCCGCGCCCACGCGCGGGCCCGCGCATCGCGAGCGCCGTGGGCGGTGTTGCTGCGCAAATGGGCCGCGCTGCGCCATCGCTTCTGGAGCGTCGTCACGGGCGCCGATATCCCGGTCGATTGCCGCATCGAGGGCGGGCTGCTGCTGCCGCACCCGAACGGCGTCGTGATCCATCCCGAAGCGCGCATCGGTCCCAATTGCCTCATCTTCCAGCAAGTCACGATCGGCGTGGCCAATGGCGGCGTGCCATCCATCGAGGGCCACGTCGACATCGGCGCCGGCGCGAAGGTCCTCGGCGCTGTCACGGTGCACGAGCACGCCCGCATCGGCGCCAACGCGGTGGTGGTGCACGACGTGCCGGCGGGCGCGACGGCAGTCGGCATTCCGGCGAGGGTGGCATGAGCGCCGATCCGCGGCTGAAGGTGGTGATCGTTTCCGAGCACGCATCGGCGCGCTTCGGCGGCGAGGCGGCCTTGCCGCTGCACTACTTCCGCGTGCTGCGCGCTCGCGGCGAAGCCGTGTGGCTCGTGACCCATGCGCGCACCCGCGACGAGCTGAACACGCTCTTTCCCGGCGAGACGCGCATCCGCTACATCGAGGACACGCGGCTGAACCGCCTGATGTGGCGCATCGCGCAGCGCTTGCCGGCGCAGATCGCCTACTTCACCGTCGGCTTCGTGTCGCGCTTCGCCACGCAGCTCGCGCAGCGGCGCGTCGTGCGCGAGCTGGTGCAGCAGCACGGCATCGACGTGGTGCACCAGCCAATGCCCGTGTCGCCGCGCGAGCCGTCGATGATGTTCGGCTTCGGCGTGCCGGTGCTCATCGGGCCGATGAACGGCGGCATGGAGTACCCGCCGGCTTTCGCGCGTCACCGCGGGCGTGCCGAGCGCAGCCTGCTCGCCGTGGGGCGCTGGAGCGCCGCCGTCCTCAACGCGCTGATGCCGGGCAAGCGGCGCGCCGCCACCCTTCTGGTCGCCAACGCGCGCACCCGCCACGCGCTGCCGGCGGGGGTGTGCCCGCGCGTGGTCGAGCTCGTCGAGAACGGCGTCGACCTCTCGCTGTGGCGCGACGAGGCGCCCGCGGAGCGCGTCGACGGCGTCCCGCTGTTCGCCTTCGTCGGCCGCCTGGTCGACTGGAAGGCGGTCGACGTGCTGCTGGAGGCGTTTCGCGTCGCGTCGCAGCGCGCGCGCATGGGGCTGGTGATCATCGGCGACGGCGTCCAGCGCGCTTCGCTCGAGCGCCTGGCCCATCACCTGTGCATCGCCGCCGTGCCGCAGACGCCGGCGGGCGAGGGGGTGCGCTTCACGGGCTGGCTGCCGCAATCGGCGTGCGCCGAGCGCCTGCGCGATGCCGACGTGCTGGTGCTGCCCAGCCTGCTCGAATGCGGGGGCGCGGTCGTGCTCGAAGCGATGGCGATGGGCAAGCCCGTGATCGCCACCGCATGGGGCGGGCCGCTCGACTACCTCGACGAGCGCTGCGGGGTGCTGGTGCGCCCCGCGAACCGGGCGGCGCTGGTGCGCGGCCTCGCCGATGCGATGGTGCGGCTCGCCGCTTCACCCGAGCTGCGGCGCAGCATGGGACGCCATGGACGCGAGAAGGCGCTGCGCGACTACGACTGGGAAGTCAAGGTCGACCGCATGCTGGCGCTGTACCGCGAGGCTTGTCACGGTGCTCGCGGCAGCGACATCGAATCGGCGCGGGCGGCCTGAATGCGGGTCCTCATCGTCAGCGATTGCAGCGGCTACATGCGCGGCGGCGTGCCGGTCGAAACCGTGCACCTCGTGCGTGGCCTTGCAGCGCGCGGCCACGCGGTGGCGCTGGCCGGCGACGTCCCGCCGCCGGGCGCCGAGGCCGCCCGCCACTGGCCGCTCACGCTGCCGGTCGGCGAGCGCTTGACGCAGGAACTGACCGCCGCCCTCGACAGCTTCGCGCCGGACGTGGTGCACGTGATGGCGATGAGCTCGCGCGGCATCAGCACCCTGGCCGGTGTGCTGGCCGGACACGCCTGGGCGTTGACCTGCCACTCGCTGCCGCCGTACGAGCGCAAGCTCAACGCGCTGCACGGCAACGAAGCCCTGCATTACGGCGCTCGCTTCGTGCGCTTCGCGGCCAACACGCTTGCCTGGAAGATGCTGATGCGATGGCGCGAGATGCCCCGCGTCATCGTGCACAGCGAGGCCATGCGACGCACCGTCGTGCGCTACGGCTGTGCGCCGCAACGCGTCACGCCGATTCCTTTCGGCTGCGGCCCGGTCGACCGCGGCGTGCGCATCCGACCGCAGCCGGCCGATCCGCTGATCGTCACGATGGGCGGCGTCGCGCACACCAAGGGGCAGCACGATGCGGTGGCCGCCGTCGCGCAACTTCGCGAGGCGTTTCCGGGGCTGCGTTATCGCATCCTCGGCGAGGTGCGCGATCGCAGCTACCTGCGCTTTCTCGAGCGCTCGATCGAGCGGCTGCATCTGCGCGGGCACGTGGAGGTCACTCCCAGTCCGTCGAACGACGAGAAGGATGCGATCCTGCGCGCCGCCGACCTCTATCTGCAGCCGTCGCACGAAGAGGGGTTCTGCCTCGCCTACATCGAGGCGGCTGCCGTCGTGCCGCGTCTGGTGGGCACCGACACCGGAGCGATCGCGCTCATCGGCGCCGATGACGCCGCTGCGCGCACCGTCTCGCCGCGAAGCCCAGCGCAGCTGGCGGACGCGATGCGAACCCTGCTGGACGCGTCGCTGCCTGACAACCTCATGGCGCAGCGCGCCGCGCGCCTGTCGGCGCGCTTCTCCTGGTCGCACTACCTCGACGCGCACGAGGCGCTGTACCGCGAGCTGATCGCCGCGCTGCCGGACGTGCCGGCTTCCGTCGGCGCCGCCTAGACGGGCCTCAGACTGACGCTGCCGGCGTTGTCGTCGGCAGCGGCGGCGTGCTCTCGCACCAGGTCACGTTGGCAAAGCGGCCCGCCATCGACTGCTCGTAGACTGCGCGGTTCTTGCCATAGCTGTTGGGCAGGAAGTCGACCCGCTTGCCGCGCAGCGCGGCCATGATGCACACGTGCAGGCGATTCGTCGTCACGCTGTCGAAGCGGTCGATGAAGCGCATCATCCGCCACGTCGCCTCGAGGCTGTGCAGCGGATCGAGCAGCCGCACGTTGAAGACATTCGAGAGGTCCACGTTGCCACGCGGCAGACCGATGTCGGTCTTCTCCGTGTCGGTGCGCAGCGCGGTGAGGCGGTGTTCGGCACGGCCGGCGAGAAGGGCCGGTATGCCGCGAATCGCGCGCTTGGCGTTGCGCCAGGCCAGTCCCGGCGTCGACACGAACGGCCAGAAGCGCTGCTCGGCTTCGCGCGCCGCGCGCTCGCAGTCGAAGTGGATCGCGAGGTCGTCGTCGAGGTCGACACGCGCTGCCGCGGCATGCCGCTTCACATGCTCGAACGACGGCATCTCGCGGCAGAACAGGTGCACGTTGCCGCCCAAGGCGGCGAGCAGCGTCTCGTTGCCGCGTATCGTGTGCGGCAGCACGATCAGCTTGGCGGCGCTCGCGTGGTGGGCATCGATGAAGCGGGTCGCGGCGCCGTAGAGCGGCACGAGGGCGCCGCCCCCGCCGTAGAGCACGACGCGGCCCCGCGTGGCTTCGGCGGGAGAGTCGATCGGGATGAGCCGGTAGCGGCAGCCCAGCCGGTCCAGCAGCTGGTAGGTGGCGCAGGTGATGAACACGTCGCCCGCGTTGCCCGGATTCGGACAGTACAGCAGCTCGGTGTCGCGCAACTCGCGCAACGTGCTTTCCAGAGGGCTCGCGCGGCCGATCGGACTGCCCGGCGCGCTCATGACTGCAGCGGGCGCGCCGCCCGAACGTATTGGTTGTCCACCAGGCCCTTCATCATGCGCAGGATGCGCGGCACGTTGACCGCGGCGTTGTAGTGCATCTCGACGTGCTGCCGTCCCTCGTGCGCCATGCGCTGGCGCAGCGCCGGATCGTCGATCAGCGACTCGAGGGCAGCGCGCAGCGCCTGCCCGTCATTGCGCGGGATCACGAAGCCGGCGCGCCCGTCGGGGATCAGCTCCGGGATCGCTCCGACGGCCGTGCCGATCGCGGGGCAGCGCATGGCCATGGCCTCGAGGTACGCCCAGGGCACCAGGTCGGCGGTGGTGGGCACGGCGAACACGTCGCACGTGCGGTACAGGTCGATCAGTGTGGGATCGTTGGGCTTCAGGTTGCGGTGCACGTGCACGTGGGCTGGCACCTCGGCCGGCGCCTGGTTGGAGACCAGGTGCAGCTCGGCGCGTTCGGCCAGGTGTCGCTGGAAGACGTCGATCAGCAGGTGGCCGCCCTTGCGCTCGAAGTCGCCGCCGACGAACAGGATGCGAAAGCGCCCGTTCTCCTCGGTGCGCGGCTCGCCCGGCGTCCACTGGTCCAGGTCGAGTCCCACGTGCATGGGCCGCACCTTGTCCGCATCGACCGGGCATTCGGCGAGGAAGATGTCCGCGGCCCACTGCGAGAAAGGCATCAGCAGGTCGACGTGCCGCGCGCGCCACCGGTCGATGGCCAGGCGCATGCGCATGCGCGCGCGAGACTTCAGCATGTCGCGCGGGTACAGCGGGTAGCTGGCCTCGTCGCCGATCGGCGCCTCGTCGGTGCTGCTCACGATCACCGGGCGCGAGCGCACGAAGCCTCGCAGCAGCGCCAGCAGCTCGGCCTCGAACAGATGCACCATCACCGCGTCCATGCGCGAGAGGGCGGCAAGGCCGGGCCAGGCCTGACGCAGCACGGCGGCGCGCAAGTGGATCGGTTGGGGGATCAACTTCGCGAGCCGGGTCTCGCGCGGCGCCCAATGGCTCACCGGGACCCAGGTGAACTCGACATCGGGATCTCGCTCGGCGTACTTGCGCAGGTTCACGTACCGGGTCATGTTCCCGATCGTGGTGTTCAGGATGAACCCGAAGCGGTAGGGGGGTGGTGTGGTGATGGGCACGTGTCGGAGTGGCAGAAGCTCGTGTTCACGCGTCGCGCGGATCGGGCCGCGCGGCCGGCATGCTTGCCCCTTCTCTCGCGTGCTGTGCGCGCCGGCGCCGGTGGTCGGCGATGCGCTTGTTGGTCTGACGTGAAGTCGCGGCCAGTTTAGGGGGCCCGGTGCACACCATCAAGACCCCCCGGGAAACAAACGGTTCGGCGCATCAATAGATCGCACGGCCATCGCCGAGGAGGTGCGAATGGCAGTCGCGGTTGGCCTGGTTGCATCCCTTGACCCAGGCATCGCGGATCGCGGGCTTCCACCCGTCGAACCAGTCGCCGTGCATGGAGCGCCCGCCCGGTAGGTCTTCGCCGTACATGTCGGAGGCGAGCCGCCAGTGGCGCGAAATCCCCGGCTCGGTGACGTCGTAGAGGATGTTGAACGTGATCTCCGGAATGGCCACCGGGTGGCTGGCGGGACAGCGGCGATTCACCGGATACGCCATGTGGCTCTTGTGATCGGGAGAATCGAGGTTCTTGCCGTCCCAGCATTGCGGGAAGAACACCATCTCGTTGAGCTGGCTGCCGACCGGGCACTCGGGTATGTCGCGATGCGCCTTGGTGTCCACGCCCCGGCCCTGGCACACGAAGCGATAGGGACCCTTGGTGGAGCTGTTGGTCGGATCGCCGGCGATCATGCGCAGGCCCTTGGGGAAGGGCTTCACGTCGTCCGGTCCGATGCCGTTGTAGCCGTTCTTGTAGTACATGTTCGCGCCGGCCGGCTTCAGCGCCGCGCCGGTGCGCATGTCGATCGTCGCCGGCACCCAGTACGCGCTGCGGTTGACGATGCCGCCGCGGCAGGTGGAGCCGCCGCTGTTGGCGATGGAGTCGGCCGTCGAGTAGGCATCGGTCGCCGTGTTGCCGAAGAACACGTGCAGGTGCGATTTGCCGGGCTGTCCCGGGAACACCAGCGGATCGTCAAAGGCCATGTGCGAGAAGCCGCAGACTGTGCGAAAGGCGCCCTGGTCGCCGGGTTGGGGCTGCTCGGCGGTGGCGCGTACGCGTTCGCTCACGGCCCCCGGCAGCCGCGCCGCAAGCTTCAGGCGATCGATCCGGGGTCCGTGTCCCGCGTGCAAGGCGGCGACGTCGCCGGCTGAAGGATCGTGAGCGTGCTGCGCCGTCCCGAGCGCGGGCCAGGCTGCGGCCAGGCAAAGCAGCAGGCGCATCCGCGGTCGGTGAAGGCGGTTCTTCATCATGGAGCAGGCCGTGCCGCGACCCGCGGCGCAACACGATCGTGGCGATGCCGGTCAGAGGGCGCAAGGCGCCGCGGGGTTCCGGGTCACTCGCAACAAAAGCTGTCTCAGGCGCGGCGCGCGGGGACCGCGTCGGTCGGCAGATAGAGCAGGGCGCGCGGCACGGCGAAGCGCGCCCCGTGCGGGGCGGTCCATTCGAGCCGGATGCGGTTGTTCGCGCCTGCGATGCGGTCGAGCTCGACCGTGATCGGGTAGTAGCGTCCCGCCGCGAGCTCGATCTGCGCCTGCGCATCGGCGCCGGCACCGGCCATCGGCTGGCGCGCCACCAGCACACGCGCATGGTCGGCGCCGGCATGGAAGCGATAGCGTCCCGCCAATGCCGGCTTGATCCAGCCGCTCCAGCGTACCGATAGTGGCCGCTCGCCAGCGCGGTCGGGGGGCCAGTCGAGCGACGCGTCGAAGTCGATGGAGCTGTCCAGGCGCACCAGCAGCGGCACGCCGCGGCAGCCTTCCTCGGGGAAGTATTCACCTCGCAGGCCGACGCCGGCCGCGTTGGCGGAACTGCACAACTCGACCTTGCGCGCCGCCTGCTCGAGTTCGACCTGCGCCAAAGAGGCGCCGCGGGGGGCCGTGTCGATGGCACGGTCGCGGCGCAGCATCAATGCCGCTGCTGCGCCACTGACGAGAAACGCCCGGCGCGCGATGCGGCCGGGCTGGGTGGGAGGCATCGCCATCGCGATCCTGAGCCGCTGGGGTGCAGCGTCAGAAGATCGCGCGGCCGTCGCCCAGCAGGTGGGCGTGGCAGTCCTTGGCGGCCTGGTTGCACTTCTGGACGAAGGTTTTCATGATGTCCTGCTTCCAGCCGTTGAACCAGTCGCCGTGTGCGGAGTAGCCGGCCGGCAGCGAGCGGTCGTAGTTGTCCGACGAGAGGCGCCAGCGCAGGGGCGCATTCGCTTCCGTCACGTCGTAGATGATGTTGAACGTGATCTCCGACAGCGGCACCGGGTGCGTCTTCGGACAGGCGCGGTTGACCGTGTAGCTCATGTGGCTCTTGTGGTCCGGCGAGTCGAGATTGACGCCGTCCCAGCACTGCGGGAAGAACACCACCGCCCACAGCCGCGCACCGACCGGGCAGTTCTGGATGGTCTTGCCGACCATGTACTCGGAGCCCTTGCCGATGCACTTGTACTGGAACGGCCCCTTCGGCGTGGCGTTCTTCGCGTTGCCGGCGATCATTCGCAGTCCCTCGGGGAACGGCTGCACATCCTGCGGCCGGATGCCGTTGTAGCCGGTCTTGTAGTAGATCATCGCGCTGTGCGGCTGCAGCGGCTTGCGGGTCGCCGTGTCGATCATCGTCGGCACCCAGTAGGCCGAGCGGTTGATCGTGCCACCGCTGCAAGTGGAGTTGCCGGTGTTGGCGAGGCTGTCCGCGGTGGTGTAGGCGTCGGTGCCGGTGTTGCCGAAGAAGGTGTGCAGGTGCGAGCGACCCGGCTGGTTGGGGTAGACGATGGGATCGTCGGCCGCCATGTGCGAAGGCTTGCAGCTGGTGCGGAAAGCGCCGATGTTGGTCGACGGCGGCATCTCGCCGGTGGTCTTGACCCGATCGCTGGACACGCCCAGGGCGCGTGCGGGCGCCAGGGCCACGTCGACGCTGACGGCAAGCGCGTCCATCGAGACGCCGGCGACCGCCGTGGCGCCGAGCGCCTCCGCGGTGGGTGTGGCGGCCTCCGCGGCGGCAATGACGTTGTCGGTGGAAATTTCGCTGTCGCCGAAGCCGGCGGCCGTGTCGCCGGCTTGCACGGCTTCCTCCGCTTGAACGTCCGTGGAAGGGTCAGCGGAGGTGCCGCCGCCGCAAGCGGTGAGGATGGCTGCGGCGAGCAGGCAGAAGGTGAATCGGAACGGCAGCGCGTTGTCGCTGAGGTGCGGCATGGTCATGTGTCACTCGAGGGAGGGTTGCAAACACCGGCCGGACGGACGGTGACTTGCAGTGCGTGAAGCGAGTGAACCGACGGGGTCGGCGTGACGCGGATGCGTGGAATCGCGGGGAACACTGCGGCCTGGCGTTGTCCGACGGGGTCGGAGCGCGCTGCACCAGGTGTCGATGGGGCTTTCGGTGGCTCGTCGTTGGCCTTGACACGGCGCTTGTGACGAGAAGAACACTTGTGTGAGAAAACGATTCAAGACCGACGCGCGCTCCATCGCCGTCGTCAGGACAGGCGAGAAGGTGCTGTTGGGGACAGCGGGAATGCGCGGCTGGAACATGAACCCTCGATCTGCTCTGCCGCCCGCACATCGGACGGCGGCGCCACGAACGGACGCAACCCTACTGGCGCAGGGTTCATACCAGCCCAAAAACTGCATACATCGGACAAATCACGGCGCTGTCGTGTGTATGTTTTACAGCAAGGCCAAGCAACTTTTTACAAGACTGACAGCAGTCGCTCACAGAGGGTGCCAATGAACTGGCCGTTACGGGGGACCTTCGATATGCGCACGGGGCCCAGGATCGCCGCGTGCTGACCCACGCCTAGAATCCATCGAGCACCAGAGGAGCCTTGCCATGAGCAGCGTGCGCATTTCCATCGTGTTGGCGGGCCTGATGGCCCTCGCCGCGGTCGGCGGGATCGCCGCCAGGCCGACCGCCAAGCCCCCCGGATCGGCACCGCGCTACATCCTCGAGGACACGGTCCCGAAGCAGTTCGGCGACTGGCGGCTGCTGCCGCAGTCGAGCGCCCAGGTGGTCAATCCGCAGACCAAGGAACTGCTCGACAAGCTGTACAGCCAGATCCTCTCGCGAACCTATGTCAACGGGCAGGGCTACCGGGTGATGCTGGCGCTGGCCTATGGCGACGAGCAGCGCGGCGACCTGCAGGCGCACAAGCCGGAGGTCTGCTATCCCGCTCAGGGCTTCAAGCTGCTCAGCAACGATCCGGCCGAGCTGGCCACCCCATTCGGCGGCATCGCAGCGCGGCGGCTCAACACCGTCCTCGGTCCGCGCCAGGAGCCGGTGACCTATTGGTTCACCATGGGCGACACCGCGGTGAAGAGCAAGTTCGAGCAGCGCCTGGTCGAAATCCGCCTGGGCCTCACAGGCCAGGTGCCGGACGGCTTGCTCTTTCGCGTGTCCTCGATCGATGAGTCCACGCAGCGTGCGTTCCAGATGCAGGACGCCTTCATCACCGATCTGCTGAAGGCCGTGCCGGCGCGCGACCGCATGCGGCTGAGCGGACTCGGGGCGGCGGCGAGCCCGGGTTGAGCCCGTCGACGGCGGGCTCAGCCGCTAGCGGACTCGGCCGTAGGTGTCCTCGTAGCGGACGATGTCGTCCTCGCCGAGGTAGCTGCCTGATTGCACTTCGATGATCTCCAGCGGCACCTTGCCCGGATTGGCCAGGCGGTGCACGGTGCCCACAGGGATGTAGGTGCTCTGGTTCTCGGTCAGCAAGATGACCTGGTCGCCGTTGGTCACCTCCGCAGTGCCGCACACGACGATCCAGTGCTCGGCGCGGTGGTGGTGCTTCTGCAGGCTCAGCGAGGCGCCCGGCTTCACCATGATGCGCTTCACCTGGAAGCGTGATCCCGAATCGATGCTGTCGTACCAGCCCCAGGGGCGGTGCACCTGCCGATGCAGCGTGTGCTCGCTGCGGCCCTGGCCGTCGAGGTGCGAGACGATGTGCTTGACGTCCTGGCTTCGGCTGCGATCGGCCACCAGCACCGCGTCGGGCGTCTCGACGACGACCACGTCGGCCAGGCCCAGCACGCCCACCAGCCGGCTGGTCGCGTGCACCAGCGTGTTGCGGCTGTCGCGCACGAAGGTGTCGCCGGCGCAGGCGTTGCCGGCGGCGTCCTTCTCGCTGACTTGCCACACCGCGTCCCAGGCGCCGAGATCGGACCAGCCGGCGGCCAACGGCACCATGCGGATGTCGAAGGCGGACCCGGGGCATTTCTCCATCACCGCGTAGTCCACGGACTCGCTCGGAATGGCGGTGAACTCGGCGCGGCCCGGACGCACGAAGCTCGCGTCGAGCGTTCGGGTCTGCCACGCCGCGCGTGTCGCGGTGGCGATGTCGGGGCGGAAGGTCTCGAGTGCCTTCAGCCACACCGACGCACGGACAACGAACATGCCGCTGTTCCAGTAATAGTCGCCCCCGGCGAGGTAGCGCTGCGCGGTGGCGAGGTCGGGCTTCTCCACGAACTGGGCCACGCGGCTGGCCGCTTCGCTGCCCGCGGCTGCGGCTGCGCGGATGTAGCCGAAGCCGGTCTCCGGCCGGTCGGGCGTGACCCCCAGGATCGCGATGGCGCCGGTGGCGGCGATGCGCACGGCCTGCTGCAGTGCCTGCGTGAACGCCTGCTCGTCGGTCACCGTCTGGTCGGCCGGCGTGACGACCAGCACCGGATCGCCGCCCTTGGCCGTGGCCAGCAGCGCGGCCAGCGTCATCGCGGGCGCGGTGTTGCGACCCATCGGCTCCAGCACGACCGTGGCCTCGGGAACACCCTTCAGCTCGCGCAGCTGGTCGAGGACGAGAAAGCGGTGTTCCTCGTTGCCCACCACACAAGGCGCCGCGATGTCGATGTCGTCGCAGCGCAGGTCGGACAGGCGCGCCGCGGCCTGTTGGAACAGGCTGCGGTTGCCCTGCAACACGAGAAACTGCTTCGGATGCTGCGCGCGCGACAGCGGCCACAACCGCGTGCCGCTGCCGCCGGCCATGATGACGGGCTGAACTGGGATGGAGCTCATACGGACGTGACCGGGGTGGGGACGGGTTCGAAGCCGTTCGGATTCATGTGCTGCCAGCGCCAGCTGTCGGCGCACATGGCATCCAGGTCACGCGTGGCCCGCCATCCGAGAAGACGGTGGGCGAGCTCGACATCGGCATAGACGGCATCGACGTCGCCGGGACGACGCGGCGCCACCTCGTAGGGCACCGGGCGGCCGCTCGCCCTCTCGAAGGCGCGGACCATCTCCAGCACGCTGTAGCCTCGGCCTGTGCCCAGGTTGGCGGTGATGCCCCGCTGCTGATCGAGCAGGTATCGCAGCGCCGCCACATGGCCCTCGGCGAGGTCGACGACATGGATGTAGTCGCGCACGCCGGTGCCGTCGGGCGTGTCGTAGTCGTCGCCGAAGACACGCAGCGTGGGCCGCTTGCCCACGGCGACCTGCGTGATGAACGGCATGAGGTTGTTGGGCACGCCGTGCGGGTCTTCGCCGATCAGTCCGCTGGGATGCGCGCCCGCGGGGTTGAAGTAGCGCAGAAGTGCGATCTTCCACGCGGGATCGGCACGCTCCACGTCGCGCAGGATGTTTTCGCCCATCAGCTTGGTCGCGCCGTACGGGTTGGTGGCCGAGAGCGGCGCGTCCTCGCGGATGGGCAGCGCCTCGGGCTGGCCGTAGACGGTGGCGCTGGAACTGAACACCACCACGCGGCGATGGTGGCGCTCCATGGCGCGCATGAGGCTGATCAGCCCCCCGACGTTGTTGGCGTAGTACGCCAGCGGCTTCTGCGCGCTTTCGCCGACCGCCTTGAAGGCCGCGAAGTGGACGACCGCGTCTACTGCATGGCGCTCGAACACGCGGTCGAGTGACGCGCCGTCGCACACGTCGACCTTCTCGAACACCGGCGTCTGGCCGGCCAGCGTGGCCAGCCGTTCGAGCACCCGCGGCGAGCTGTTCGAGAAGTCGTCGATGCCCACGACGCGAAAGCCGGCCGACAGCAGCGACAGCCAGGTATGCGAGGCGATGTAGCCGGTCGCACCCGTCAGGAGGATGGTCGCTGCGCTCATGGAATGACGATCTGTCCGTAGCAACCGGCGGTGTTGCCGCGGAACGAGCCCGAGCTTCCCTGTTCGTACGCCACATTGCAGCCCAGCGTGATGGTTCGCGTGGCGAGGTAGCGTGCGCCGAGATCCAGGCGGCTGGTGTTGCTGTTGAAGCTGGTGCCGGTCACGGTGTCGAGCGTGCCGCGGATGTAGCGGACCGTGCCGTTGACGAGGATCTTCGCCGTGGCCTCCCAGTCGGCACCGAGCAGCGCCACCCAGTTCAGGCGGTTGTTGTCGGTGCGCAAGCCCGACAGGCCGATCTGCGTCAGGGACAGGAAGGACGCCTCGTTGCCTGTGTCGCGGACCAGCGAGGCGCGGATCTTGGTCTTGCCGGTGGGCTGGTAGTCCCAGGTCACTGCGCCGGTGACGCCGGAAAAGTCGGAACGGCTGGGCGCGGTGTGGTCGTCCTTGGTGAGGCTGATGCGGCCGCTGATGGTGCTGAGGCCGGATGGCGTCCAGGTGGCGGTGAAGTCCAGATCGCGGCGATCGCCCTCGTCGGGCTCCAGCGGACCCAGCAAGACCTGGCCGAAGATGCTTTCCGGCAGCAGTGGCCGGTACAGCGGCGTCTCGCTCTTCGAGGCGCGTGCCGTGACGCCCAGCGCCAGCTGCCCGCCGCCGCCCCAGCGCACGCCGAGCGACGCGACGTCCTGCGTGGTATCGCGCTCATCCGAGACGGAGTAGTCGATCTTGCGCTTCTCGACATTGCCTTCGATCCCCAGTGCGGAGGTGACGCCCCAGCGCACGCTGGCCGATGCGGCTTGCGCCTTCTCGACGTTCTTCACTTCGGGCGAGCCGACGACGGTGTAGTCGTTGAGCGCCTGGCGGCTGTTGTAGCGCAGGCTGCCGGACAGGTGCTCGATCGTCTGCCATTCGAGCCCGGTGGTCAGCGAGTGACTCGTGTTGTTGAGCTGCTTGAGCTCGCTGTAGCGGTTGTCGGAGATCCGCCCGTTGAGGTACACGCGCTGCCGTCCGGGGGTGAGATTGAGGCCGCCGAACAGGCTGGTGCTGGAGATCGTGTCGCTCTGCTCCGCGCCGGGTCGGCGGAACACGTTGCTGTCGTGGGTGAAGGCTTGCGCGGCACCGACGTACCAGGGCTGCTGCTGCGCTTGTGCGCCCATGCAGGCGGCGGCGAGCGACGCGGCGACGGCGAGCGGCTTCAAAGTGGCTCGGGAAAGGAGGCGGCTTGTTGTAGGCATGGATCTCTCTCCGGAAAGATGAACGATCTGTTCGACGGCAGGCCTGGCCCGCGACGCTGACTCAATAAGCGTTCCGGTCGAAAAACACGAGGCGGATGGTACGCACGATGATCTGCAGATCGAGTCCGAGGGACCAGTTCCGCAGATATTCGAGGTCGTATTCGACACGTGCCTGCATCTTCTCGATGGTATCGGTCTCCCCCCGGTGACCGTTGACCTGCGCCCAGCCGGTGATGCCCGGCTTGACCTTGTGGCGGACCATGTAGGCCTTGATGATGCGCCGGTACTCCTCATTGTGGGCCACGGCGTGCGGCCGCGGTCCGACGATGCTCATGCGTCCCTGGAGGACGTTGAAGAACTGAGGCAGCTCGTCGAGCGAGGTTCGCCGCAGGAATGCGCCGAAGCGCGTCACGCGCGGATCGTTCTTCGTCGCCTGCCGCACGACCGGTCCGTTGTCCTGTGCGGTCATCGAGCGGAACTTCCAGACCGTGATCTCCTCGCCGTCGAGGCCGTTGCGCTTCTGCTTGAAGATCACCGGCCCGGGCGAGCTGAGCTTGACGCCGATCGCCAGCGCAAGAAGCACCGGCGAGATGAGCACGATGATGAGGCTGGCGATGACGATGTCGCTCACCCGCTTGACCAGCTCGTTGGTGCCGGTGAAGGGCGTCTCGCAGATGCCGACGACCGGCACGCCGTTCATGTCCTGCAGGCGGCCCTGGATGATGCTGATGCCGAAGACGTCTGGCACGAAGTAGAGCGAGGCGGTCGTGCCCTGAACCTGCTCGAGCAGCTCGACGATGCGCGGCTGCGAGCCGAGGGGCAGCGTGATGAACACTTCGCGGATGCCGTGCAGCCGGATGTACTCCGAGACGTCCCGCAGCCCGCCCAGGCGCTGGCGGATCGCTGCCTCGTGAACGCGGTCGTCGGTGCGGTCGTCGAAGTAGCCGACGAAGTCGATGCCGTGGTCTTCGGCGTCGGACAGCGCCCGTGCCACCTTGACGCCCAGCGAGCCAGCGCCCACCACGATGGCCGAGCGCCGCGCGTCCGCCCGCGAGGCGGTGAAGCGCACCACGCGCTGCCCGACCCACACCGCGACCCACTGCAGCACCGGCGTGAGGAAGATCCAGGTGAACAGCGCCTGCTCCTCGAAGTAGCCGAGGCTGCGTGTCGCATAGCCGCACAGCGCGAGGATGCCGATCAGCATCACCCAGGACGACACGATGTCGACGCCGGCAGCGATGAGGTTGTCGCGAAAGCGGTTGCGACCCGGAAAGGTCAGCGCGAAGACCAGCAGGCACAGGGTGAGCTCCGCCCGTGTCACCGGCTCCTCGAGGACCCAGTTGGCGCCGAGAAACGTGAAGACCGTGATCGCTGGCTCGAGGAATGCCGCCACCAGCGACGTCACGGATTGCGGCGCGCTGTAGAAGGTCCTCTTGTAGGTGCGGTCTTCAAACATCGGTCAGGGTGGTGTTCGGTGCCAGAGCCGCTTTTCGTCTCGACGCTGGATCGTCATGCAACGTCCAGGCCAACGGGCCCGCCGTCTACCGCTGGTCGGTGTCGAACCTGCTACCTGCTCCCCCGAGAGGCGTGGGCCCGTCCGGTCTGTCCGGCGGGCATTCTCCCTCAAATCAACAGGGCGCCCGAGCCCGTGTGTGAGGGGTGACGCCGGGCACGCGTGCCTACAATCTGCGCATGCTCGACACCCTGCAGCAGCTCGCCAGCACCGCGTTCATGGAGCGGTTCACCCTGTGGCTCAATCATGTGGTCGCGGGCGAGACCGCTGCGGTCCAGCGGCTCAAGCCGCATGCCGGGCGTTTCATCCGGTTGCAGCTCGCGGGCTGGCCCTCCTTGCTGCCGCCGCTGCCGGAGCTTTCGTTCACCGTCACGCCCGCGGGCCTGTTCGAGTGGTCCGCCACGACCACGTCCGGAACGCCTGACCTGCTGCTCACCATCGATGCGGCAAACCCTGCGCGCATCGTCGTCGACAGCCTGTCGGGCCAGCGGCCGCCCGTGGCGGTGGTCGGCGACGCGGCGCTCGCCACAGACGTGAGCTGGCTGATGGACAACCTGCGCTGGGACGTGCAGGACGACCTGGCGCGCTTCGTCGGCGCCGGGCCGGCGCACGAGATGGCGCGCATCGGCGGCAAGGTCGCGGGAGCGCTGCGCGAAGCGCTGCGCTCGCTCGCCGGCTTCGCGTCCCGCGCCGACGGCTTGGGGCGGGAGCCGCGGGCGCGATGAGGCACCTCGCGCGCCTCGTCTTCATCGTCTTCACGGTTCTGCGGTTCGGGCTGGATGAGCTGGCCCTGTCCGGCTTCCGGCAGCGCCGCGTCAGGCTGCTGGTCCGACTGCTCACGGTCGGCCGAAGTCTCGACGTGGCGCGCGGCGTGCGCCTGCGCCTCGCGCTCGAGACGCTCGGTCCCATCTTCGTCAAGTTCGGCCAGGTGCTGTCGACGCGCCGCGACCTGTTGCCGGCCGACGTGGCCAACGAGCTCGCGCTGCTGCAGGACCGCGTGCCGCCCTTTCCTGCAGAGCAGGCGCGCGTGCTGGTGGAGCGCGCCTTTGGCAAGCCGCTGGCGGCGGTGTTCGCACGCTTCGACCCTGAACCGGTGGCCAGCGCATCCATCGCGCAGGTGCACTTCGCCACGCTGCTCGACGGCCGCGATGTCGCGGTCAAGGTCCTGCGCCCGGGCATGCTGGAGGTGATCGACGACGACCTGTCGCTGATGCGCACGCTGGCGCGCTGGGTCGAGCGCTTCAGCGCCGACGCGCGCCGGCTGAAGCCGCGCGAGGTGGTTGCCGAGTTCGACGTCTACCTGCACGACGAACTCGACCTGGTGCGCGAGGCGGCGAACGCGGCCGAGCTGCGGCGCAACATGGAAGGGCTGGCGCTGGTGATGATCCCCGAGATGTACTGGGATCTGTGCACGCCCAACGTGATCGTCATGGAGCGCATGCACGGCGTGCCGATCAGCCAGACGCAGCGCCTGCGCGAGTCGGGTGTCGACATCCCCAAGCTGGCGCGCGACGGCGTGACGATCTTCTTCACGCAGGTGTTCCGCGACGGGTTCTTCCACGCCGACATGCACCCCGGGAACATCCAGGTCAGCATCGCTCCGGCCACCTTCGGGCGCTACATCGCCCTCGACTTCGGCATCGTCGGCACGCTGACCGAATACGACAAGGAATACCTGGCGCAGAACTTCGTCGCGTTCTTCCGCCGCGACTACAAGCGCGTCGCCGAGCTGCACGTCGAGAGCGGCTGGGTGCCGCCCACCACCCGGGTCGACGAGCTGGAGGGCGCCATTCGCACGGTGTGCGAGCCGCACTTCGACCGGCCGCTGAAGGACATCTCCCTGGGCCAGGTGCTGCTGCGCCTGTTCCAGGCCTCGCGCCGCTTCAACGTCGAGATCCAGCCGCAGCTCGTGCTGCTGCAGAAGACGCTGCTCAACATCGAGGGACTGGGGCGCCAGCTCGATCCCGAGCTCGACCTGTGGAGCACCGCCAAGCCCTTTCTCGAGCGCTGGATGAACGACCAGATCGGCTGGCGCGGCTTCGTCGAGCGCCTGCAGAAGGAAGGCCC
This sequence comes from Piscinibacter sp. XHJ-5, assembly GCF_029855045.1. Classification (GTDB taxonomy): domain Bacteria; phylum Pseudomonadota; class Gammaproteobacteria; order Burkholderiales; family Burkholderiaceae_C; genus Albitalea. The sequence goes on along the minus strand of NZ_CP123228.1, from coordinate 5,872,006 downwards.
GCGCTACGTGCAGCTGCTGCCGGAGCTGCCGAGGCTGGTGCACCAGGCGCTGCAGCCGCGGTCGCTGTCCGAGCAGCGCATGCTGGAGGGCCTGCTGATCGAGCAGCGGCGCACCAACCGGCTGCTGCGCGCGATGTCGCTCGTGGTGGTCGCCGCCGTGCTGGGTTTCGCGGTCTACGTCGCGCGGTTCTAGCCGGGCGCGCCTTGGCGCGGATAATCGATGCTTGCCGCGTGGGGGCGCGGATGTCCGCACCGCGGGGTTCGCGCCGTCCACATCGTCAGACCTCCAGACCAACGCCGCATGAACCTCATCCTGATCACTTTCGTGGTGCTGTACCTGCTGGGCACGCTCGCGCTCGGCGTCTGGGCCGGCACCCGCATCAAGAACACCAGCGATTTCGCGATCGCGGGGCGTCGCCTGCCGCTGATCATGGTGGTGACCACTACCTTCGCCACGTGGTTCGGCGCCGAGACGGTGATGGGAATCCCGGCGAAGTTCGTGCAGGGCGGGCTCAATTCCATCGTCGAGGATCCGTTCGGCGCCGGCACCTGCCTGATCCTGGTCGGGCTGTTCTTCGCGGCGCGGCTGTACAAGCAGAACCTGCTGACCATCGGCGACTTCTACCGCCAGCGCTTCGGCAAGGGCGTCGAGGTGTTCTGCTCGGTGGCCATCATCCTCAGCTACCTCGGCTGGGTGGCGGCCCAGATCACCGCGCTCGGGCTGGTGTTCTCGGTGCTGACCGATGGCGCGATGTCCGAGACGACCGGCATGATCGTCGGCACGCTGGCCGTGCTGGTCTATGTGGTGATCGGCGGCTTCCTCGCGGTGGCCTGGACCGACTTCATCCAGATGATCGTGCTGGTCATCGGCCTGTCCGTCATCGCGATCTTCTCGGCCGACCTGGCCGGCGGCGCCGGCAAGGTGTTCGACATGGCGACGCAGGCCAACCTCTGGAACTTCCTGCCGCCGCCCACCTTCACCGACATCGCGTTCTTCATCGCCGCGGGCCTCACGATGATGCTGGGCAGCATCCCGCAGCAGGACGTGTTCCAGCGCGTCATGTCGGCGCGCAGTGCCGAGACGGCACGCAACGGCGCGGCCATCGGCGGCTTCAGCTACATCCTGTTCGCCTTCGTGCCGATGTTCGTCGTGGCCTGCGCGGTCGTCGTCATGGGCTCCAGCGCGATGGACCTCGCCAAGAACGACTACCAGCGCCTGCTGCCGACCTTCGTGCTGACGAAGATGCCGCTGGTCATGCAAATCCTGTTCTTCGGAGCGCTGCTGTCCGCCATCAAGAGCACCTCGTCGGCAACCTTGCTCGCGCCCAGCACCAGCTTCGTCGAGAACATCCTGAAGAACCTGCGTCCGCGCATGACGGACAAGCAGCAGCTGTTCGCGATGCGCTGCACGATCGTGGTGTTCGCGGTGCTCGTGCTCGCTTACGCGATCGCGATGAAGGGCACGCCCATCTATGACCTGGTGTCCTCGGCCTACCAGGTGACGCTGGTCGGCGCCTTCGTCCCGCTGGTGATGGGCCTGTACTGGAAGCGCGCGACCACGCAGGGCGCGGTGGTGTCGCTGGCCGCCGGCATCGGCACCTGGCTGCTGTTCTTCCCGCAGGTGAGCGAGCTGGGCAAGAGCTTCCCGGGGCAGCTCGCCGGTCTGATCGCCGCCTTCGCCGGCATGATCCTCGGCTCGCTGGCGCCCCAGATGCTGAGGAACCGGCACGAAGCACGGCAACAAGTCGCGGGCTTGAAGGCCTAGGCGGGCGCCTTCATATGGATGAGGGCCGGGCGGGGACCCCCGCCCCCTTATAATTTCACGTTTTGAATCAAGGGCTTAGCCATGCCGATTTACGCTTATCGCTGCGCCTCGTGCGGCCACGCGAAGGACGTGCTGCAGAAGGTCTCGGATCCGCTCTTGTCCGTATGCCCGGCGTGTGGCGCCGCCACCTTCCAGAAGCAGCTCACCGCGGCCGGCTTCCAGCTGAAGGGCTCGGGCTGGTACGTCACCGATTTCCGCGGCGGCAACGGCGCCTCCAAGCCCGATGCCAAGCCTGAGACCGGCAAGCCGGCCGACGCCGCTGCCGCCACGCCCGCTGCTCCCGCATCCTCGCCCGCGCCCGCCGCGGCGAGCGACAGCGGCACCGCGTCGAGCGGCGGCTGCGGCAGCGCCTGCGCGTGCCACTGAGCAGCGTCGTCTTCCCGGGATCGATGTGAAGAAATACCTGCTCGCCGGCCTGCTGGTGTGGTTGCCGCTGGCCATCACGATCTGGGTGCTGCACGCGATCCTCGGCATGCTCGACGGCGTGTTCGCCGCGCTGCTGACCGCCGGCCAGGCGGTGCTGCCCGGCGCCGCCACGCCGCTGCTCGAGATGCTCAAGAGCATCCCCGGCCTGGGCGTCATCGTGATGTTCGCCGGCCTGGTGCTGACCGGCGTGTTCGCCACCAACATGGCGGGCCAGTGGGCGCTGCGCCAGGGCAGCAAGATCCTCAACCAGATCCCGATCGTCAAGTCGATCTACAGCTCGGTGAAGCAGGTGTCCGACACCCTGTTCTCGAGCAGCGGCAACGCGTTTCGTGAAGCGGTGCTGGTGCAGTACCCGCGCGAGGGCTCGTGGACGATCGCATTCGTCACCGGCAAGCCGGGCGGCGAGGCCGGCGAACACCTTCGCGGCGACTATCTCAGCCTGTACGTGCCCACGACCCCCAATCCCACCTCGGGCTTTTTCCTGATGGTGCCGCGCAAGGACATCATCGAGCTCACGATGAGCGTGGACGAGGCGCTCAAGTACATCATCTCGATGGGTGTCGTCGCGCCGCCGGTGCCCGTGGTGACCAAGGCGGAACCCGCCGTCATCGCGCGAAATCAACGCGGTTGAGCGGCGCGGCACCCGCTCAACCGTCAGGGCTTGCGACACAGCCTGCCAGCGCCCCATCGCAGCCGGCCCGTTCCGCGGTCGGCGACAAGAACACGAGACTGGAGTGATTTCATGAGAACAACCTACTGCGGCCTGGTCAGCGAAGCGCTGATGGGCCAGACCGTGACGCTGATGGGCTGGGCCCATCGCCGGCGCGATCACGGCGGCGTCATCTTCATCGACCTTCGCGACCGAGAAGGCCTGGTGCAGATCGTCTGCGACCCCGACCGCCCCGAGATGTTCAAGACCGCCGAGGGCGTGCGCAACGAGTTCTGCCTCAAGGTGATCGGCAAGGTGCGCGCCCGCCCGGCCGGCACGGAGAACGCCAACCTCACCAGCGGCAGGATCGAGGTTCTGTGCCACGAACTCGAGGTGCTGAACCCCAGCGTCACGCCGCCGTTCCAGCTCGACGACGAGAACCTGTCGGAGACCACGCGGCTCACGCACCGCGTGCTCGACCTGCGCCGCCCGACGATGCAGAAGAACATGATGCTTCGCTACCGCGTCGCGATGGAGGTGCGCAAGTTCCTCGACGAGCACGGCTTCATCGACATCGAGACGCCGATGCTGACCAAGAGCACGCCCGAGGGTGCACGCGACTACCTGGTGCCCAGCCGCGTCAACGAAGGCATGTTCTTCGCGCTGCCGCAGTCGCCGCAGCTGTTCAAGCAGCTGCTCATGGTCGCGGGCTTCGACCGCTACTACCAGATCACCAAGTGCTTCCGCGACGAGGACCTGCGCGCCGACCGCCAGCCCGAGTTCACGCAGATCGACATCGAGACCAGCTTCCTCAGCGAGGAGGAGATCCGCTCGATGTTCGAGCGCATGATCCGCACGGTGTTCCAGAAGACCATCGGCGTCGAGCTGCCCGCCTTCCCGGTGATGCTGTACGCCGAGGCCATGCACCGCTACGGCTCGGACAAGCCCGACCTGCGCGTCAGGCTCGAATTCACCGAGCTCACCGACGTGATGAAGGACGTCGACTTCAAGGTCTTCTCGACGCCGGCCACCACCAAGGGCGGCCGCGTGGCGGCGTTGCGCGTGCCCAAGGGCGGCGAGATGAGCCGCGGCGAGATCGACGGCTACACCGAGTTCGTCAAGATCTACGGCGCGAAGGGCCTGGCCTGGATCAAGGTCAACGACCTGTCCAAGGGCCGCGAGGGCCTGCAGTCGCCCATCGTCAAGAACCTGCACGATGCGGCACTCAACGAAGTGCTCAGGCGCACCGGCGCACAGCCGGGCGACGTGATCTTCTTCGGCGCCGACAAGGAGAAGGTGGTCAACGACGCGCTCGGCGCGCTGCGCATCAAGATCGGCCACAGCGAGTTCGGCCGCGCCAGCGGCCTGTTCGAGGACAAGTGGGCGCCGCTGTGGGTGGTCGACTTCCCGATGTTCGAGTACGACGAGGAAGGCCAGCGCTGGAATGCGGTGCACCATCCGTTCACCGCGCCGAAGGACGGCCACGAGGACCTGATGGACAGCGACCCCGGCGCCTGCATCGCCAAGGCCTACGACATGGTGCTCAACGGCTGGGAGCTGGGCGGAGGCTCGGTGCGCATCCACCGCGCCGACGTGCAGAGCAAGGTGTTCGATGCGCTCAAGATCGGCGCGGAGGAGGCGCAGCTCAAGTTCGGCTTTCTCCTCGACGCGCTGCAGTACGGCGCGCCGCCGCACGGCGGCCTGGCCTTCGGCCTGGACCGCATCGTCACGCTGATGACCGGCGCCGAGAGCATCCGTGACGTCATCGCATTCCCCAAGACCCAGCGGGCGCAGGACCTGCTCACCGGCGCGCCCGGTCCCGTCGACGAGAAGCAGCTGCGCGAGCTGCACATCCGCCTGCGCAATCCCCAGGCCGCCGCATAGCACGGTGCTGCGGCAGAATGAAAGGGCGCGGTTCATCCGCGCTCTTTTTCCTTCAGGAACGACGATTGCCCCGTGATGGATCGTCCCTACAAGATCCCCGAATCCGTCCTCGTCGTGATCCACACGTCCGACCTCGAGGTGCTGCTGATCGAGCGCGCCGACCGGCCGGGCTTCTGGCAAAGTGTGACGGGCTCGAAGGACAGCGTGGAAGAAGATCTGGAGCAGACGGCCGTGCGCGAGGTTGCCGAGGAAACGGGGATCGTGATCGGCTCGCCCGAGGTGCCGCGGGCTTTCCTGCGCAACTGGCACCTGTCGAACATCTACCAGATCTACCCGCAGTGGCAGCACCGCTACGAGCCGGGCGTGCTGCACAACACCGAGCATGTCTTCGGGCTGCGCGTGCCGCGCGACGTGCACGTCACGCTGGCCCCGCGCGAGCACCTGCACAGCCTCTGGCTGCCGTGGCGAGAAGCCGCCGACCGCTGCTTCTCGCCATCGAATGCCGAGGCCATCCTGCAACTGCCCCGGTTCATGACGCCATGACGCCCCCGGCCACGCGACCGATGCGCTTCGCCAGCACCTCGCTGCACCCTGCCCATGTGCTGCGCGTGGCCACCTACAACATCCACAAGGGCGTGCGCGGCGTCGGGCCGAACAAGCGGCTCGAGATCCACAACCTCGGGCTGGGCATCGAGGCGCTGGACGCCGACCTGGTGTTCCTTCAGGAAGTGCGCCTGTTCAACCACAGCGAGGCCAAGCGCTTCGTCGACACCTACGTCGGCTGGCCGAAGATGCCCCAGGCCGACTACCTTGCCCCCGAAGGCTACGAGGTCGCCTATCGCACGAATGCCGTGACGCGCGAAGGCGAGCACGGCAACGCGCTGCTGTCGCGCTGGCCCATCGGCGACATCGGCCACCACGATGTGTCGGATCACCGCTTCGAGCAGCGCGGCCTGCTGCACGTGCCGGTCGAATGGAACGGCGTGCGCATCCACGGCATCGTCGCCCACCTCGGCCTGATGCACTCCAGCCGCGTGCGCCAGGTGGAGCGCATCGCCGACTTCATCGACGCCGAAGTGCCGAAGAACGAGCGCCTGGTGCTGGCCGGTGACTTCAACGACTGGGGGGAAAAGCTCGATGCGCCGATGCGCGCGATCGGCCTGCAGCGTGCCACGCCCGACGGGGCCGCGCCGCTGCGCACCTTCCCGTCCCTGGTGCCGGTGTTCGCGCTCGATCGCATCTACACCCGCGGCTTCCGCTGTTCCTCGGCGTTCGTGCCGCGCGGCAACACCTGGGCGCGGATGTCCGACCACCTGCCATGCGTGGCCGAGCTGGAACTCGACTGACGAGCCCGGCGCCGGCCGACAACGCCGGTGTGCCCCCCCCGGTGGCCGAGTCCGTCGACGGGGCCGGCCTCGATCCACTCGCGCGCATGGTGCCGCGCGCGGTGTTCAGCGGCGGCAACGACGTGCGCCTGCTGCGCGGCGGCGACGAGCTCTTCCCCGCGATGCGTCGCGCGATCGCCACTGCGCGGCACGAGATCTGGCTCGCGACCTACATCTTCCACACCGATTCCGCGGCGACGGCGATCGCGCAGGCCTTGTGCGACGCATCGCGCCGAGGCGTGCAGGTGCGGGTGGTGATCGATGGTTTCGGCAGCCGCTCCACCCTGCCGGCGCTGCAGGCCATGCTGTGCGAGGCCGGTGTCGGCGTGGCGGTGTTCCGTCCCATCCACCGCTGGTGGAACTGGCTGCAGCCCGGTCAGCTGCGCCGGCTGCACCAGAAGCTGTGTGTCGTCGACGGCGAGGTCGGCTTCGTGGGCGGCATCAACCTGATCGACGACCGGCTCGACATCGGCCACGGCTGGAGCGACGAGCCTCGGCTGGACTTCGCGGTGCAGTTGCGCGGACCGGTGGTGGCGGCCATCGAGCAGGCTGGCAAGGCGGTGTGGTCGCGCGCCCACCTCGGCCAGGATTTCCGCAAGGAAATCGCGGCGCTGGCGCGAAACGCCGAGCCGATGGCCCACGCGCGCCGGCTGCTGGGCCGCCTCAGGCTGCCCAGCGGCAAGGCGGCGAAAGGCACGCTGGCCGACCTGCCGCCGGTGCGCGCCGCGTTCGTGCTGCGCGACAACCTGCGTCGCCGCCGCACCATCGAGCGCAGCTACATCGCGGCGATGCGCAAGGCGCGCTCGCGCATCGATCTCGCCTCGCCGTACTTCTATCCGGGCGGCGGCTTCCGCGCCGCGCTGCGCCAGGCCGCGCGGCGCGGCGTCGAGGTGCGGCTGCTGCTTCAAGGCAAGCTCGACTACCGCATCGCCGGCCTGGCCGCGCGCAGCCTCTACGACGAGCTGCTCGGCGCCGGCGTGCGCATCTTCGAGTACACGCCGGCCTACCTGCACGCCAAGGTCGCGCTCGTCGACGACGAATGGGCGACGGTGGGCAGTTCCAACATCGACCCGCTGTCGCTGCTGCTGAACCTCGAGGCGAACGTCGTCGTGCGCGACCCGCAGTTCTCGCGCGAGCTCGGGGCGGAGTTCGATCGCGCGTTCGCGGTGTCGCAGGAGATCGATCCCAAGCAGTCGAGGCGCAGCGTGCAAGGGGCGTTGCGGCGCGGATTCGTCGCGTGGTGCGCGCACGTCTATCTGCGGATCGCGGGGGCGACCGGGAAATACTGAGCTTGATGCTCCAACACAGAGCACGACGAGAGGCACACAAGGAATGAATCGACTTCTCTGCGTTCTCTCGTGTGCTGTGCATACGCCGTGATCGAAAGGGACCGTGGCAGAAGACCTCATCGTCGAGCGCCCCGAGGGCCTGTACTGTCCACCCGGCGACTTCTACATCGATCCGTGGCGGCCGGTGGAGCGGGCGGTGATCACCCATGCGCACGGCGACCACGCGCGTGTCGGCCACGCGCACTACCTCGCCGCGACGCCGTCGCGCGGCGTGCTGCGCGCCCGGCTGGGGACCGACATCACGCTGCAGACGCTGGCCTACGGCGACGCGATCACGCACCACGGCGTGCGCGTGAGCCTGCATCCCGCGGGCCATGTGCTCGGCTCGGCGCAGGTGCGTCTCGAGCACGGCGGCCGCGTATGGGTGGCTTCGGGCGACTATTTCGTCTCCGGCCCCGGCGACGTCAACAACACCTGCGAGCCCTTCGAGCCGGTGCGCTGCGACTGCTTCATCACCGAGTCGACCTTCGGCCTGCCGATCTACCGCTGGGGCCCGCAGCGCGAGGTGTTTGCCGACATCGATCGCTGGTGGCGCGACAACGCGGCCGCCGGCCGCGCCAGCCTGCTGATGGGCTACGCATTCGGCAAGGCGCAGCGCATCCTTGCCGGCGTCGACGCGGGCATCGGGCCCATCGTCGTGCACGGGGCGGTGGAGACGCTGAATCGTGCGTATCGCGAAGCCGGCGTGGCGCTGCCGCCCACGCTGCATCTGCGCGACATCGCCGACCGCAGCGTGCTGGCGCGCGCGCTCGTCGTCGCGCCGCCTTCGGTGCACGGCGGCGCATGGGCACGCCGCTTCGGAAATGCGAGCGACGCCTTCGCCAGCGGCTGGATGCAGCTGCGCGGTGCACGGCGCCGGCGCGGCATCGATCGCGGATTCGTGCTGTCGGACCACGCCGACTGGCCCGGCCTGCAGCGCGCGATCCGTGCCACCGGCGCCGAGCGGGTCATCGTGACGCACGGCTACGAGGCGGTGATGGTGCGCTGGCTGCAGGAGCAGGGATTGGAGGCCAGCGCCTTTCGCACCGAGTACGACGACGAGCGGCACGATGTCACCGAAGCGGCGGGGACGACGGCCGAAGTCGTGGGTGCCGACGCGGAGGAGGGCGCCGAGTGAGGCGCTTTGCCCGGCTCTTCAACGAACTGGATGCGAGCACCGCGACCACCGCCAAGGTCGACGCGCTGAAGCGCTACTTCGCGCACGTCGACGACGCCGATGCCGCCTGGGCCGTGTATTTCCTCGCCGGCGGCAAGCCGCGGCAAGTGGTGCCTACCGGCGTGCTGGTGGCGCTGGCCTGCCGGCGCGCCGGCGTGCCGGACTGGCTGTTCCAGGAGTCCTACCTCGCGGTCGGCGACCTGGCCGAGACGATCGCGCACGTGCTGCCGCCCGCATCGATGCTGAGCGACGTGCGGCTGGCCGAGTGGGTCGAGCAGCGCCTGCTGCCGCTGCGCGAGCTGCCGCCCGAGGCGCAGGCGCTGCGCATCGCGGCCTACTGGGACGAGCTCGATCCGTCGGGCCGCTTCCTGCTGACCAAGCTGATCGGCGGAGGCTTTCGTGTGGGCGTCAGCAAGCTGCTGGTGCAGCGTGCACTGGCCGAGCACGCGGGCATCGATGCCAAGCGGGTCGCGCAGCGCATGATGGGCTACACCGACAAGTCAACGCGGCCGGATGCTGCCGCCTACCGCCGGCTGCTGTCGAACGAGGCGCCCAGCGGTGCGGACACCGGGCAGCCGTATCCCTTCTTCCTGGCGCATGCGGTCGAAGGGCCGGCCGACAGCTTCGAGACGCGGCTGGGGCCCACCGGGGACTGGATCGTCGAATGGAAGTACGACGGCATCCGGGCGCAGATCGTCAAGCGGCAGGGCGCCGTGTGGATCTGGTCGCGCGGCGAGGACCTGATGACCGAGCGCTTCCCGGAGATCGTCGCGCTCGCGCAGGCGCTGCCCGACGGCACGGTGCTCGACGGCGAGATCCTCGTCTGGAAGGACGGCCGTCCCGCGCCCTTCGCGTTGCTCCAGCAGCGCATCGGCCGCAAGCTGCTGACGAAGAAGGTTCTGGCCGATGCGCCGGTCGGCTTCATCGCCTACGACATGCTCGAGTGGCAGGGCAAGGACGTGCGCGGCTGGCCGCAGCACGAGCGGCGCGCGGCGCTGCAGCGCCTGGGCGAGGCGGCCGGCCTGGTCGTTTCGCCCGTCGAGTCGCGTGCGTCCTGGGTGGAGCTGGCCGCGCTGCGCGGCGAGTCGCGCACCCGCGGCGTCGAGGGCTTCATGCTCAAGCACCGCGAGGCCCGCTACGGCACCGGCCGCACCAAGGCCGAAGGCACATGGTGGAAGTGGAAGATCGAGCCGCTCGCGGTCGATGCCATCCTGGTGTATGCGCAAGCCGGCCACGGCCGGCGCGCCAGTGTGTACACCGACTACACCTTCGCGGTGTGGAACCGGGCGCCGCGCGACGCGGACGAGGCGCAGGCGGTCATCGCCGCCATCGCCGCCCGCGAGCCGCCGCAGCCCGATGCCCTGCAGCTGGTGCCGTTCGCCAAGGCCTACTCAGGGCTCACCGACGAGGAGTTCCGCGACGTCGATCGCGTGATCCGGCAGACCACGCTGGAGAAGTTCGGGCCGGTGCGCAGCGTCAGGCCGACGCTGATGTTCGAGCTGGGCTTCGAGGGCATCAACCGCAGCACGCGGCACAAGAGCGGCATCGCCGTGCGATTTCCGCGGATGCTGCGGCTGCGCGCGGACAAGCCGCTGCATGAGGCGGATACCTTGCAGACGCTGGAGGCGATGCTCGACGCGTCGTGACGGGCGGCATCACCACCCGACCGGATCCACCCGATAGAACCGCGCCAGCTCCCGATACAGCGCCGGACACTCCAGCGCCATTCGGGCCGCCTGCTCGAAGAACACCTCCGAAGCGACGGCGAAGAACTCCGCCGGGTCGGTCGCCGCGTACGCTCCGAACAGGGACGGCCCGCCCAGCGCCAACTGCCGCTGGAGGCTCTCGAACTCCTGCTGGAACACGCCCGACCAGCGCTCGTAGTGCTCACGCGTGGGCAGCCGGGGCGCACCGTTCGCGTGGCCGGTTTCCTGGTCGAGCTGGTGCGCGAACTCGTGGATCACGACATTGCGCCCGTCGTCGCTCACGGCCGCGCCGTCCAGCGCGTCCTGCCACGACAGGATGACCTGCCCCTGCGACCATGACTCGCCCGACAGCAGGCGGCGCTGGTCCTGCAGCACGCCGGCGCCGTCGCTGTGCACGCGGTCGACGAAGAAGGCACCCGGGTAGACGAGGATCTGCCGCAGGCTCGGGTAGTAGCTGGGCCGCCGGTTCAGCAGCAGCAGGCACGCCTGCGCCGCGATGGTCACGCGCATGTCGTCGTTGACCGTGAGTCCGCCGCAGCCGATGAATGGCTTTTCGGCGAGGAACACCTGGATGTGCTGCTTGAGCTGCAACTGCAGATCGACGGGCATGCGCCGCAGATAGGGCATGCGCCGGCGCAGGATGTGGCGCCACGTGTGCGGGAAAGGGCGCTGCCGCAGACGCTCGCGGCGGCGGGCCACCCACCACGGCTGGCCGATCACCCACCCGATGAAGAGCAGGGCCGGCACGGTGAAAAGCAGCATGGTCACGGGCCTGGCATCCGAAGGGGGTGGCAACGCCACAATAGCTGGATGCCCTCAACATGGTTTTCAACGCGCTGAATGGAAACAATCGATGTCGTCGTCGTGGGAGGTGCGATCGTCGGCAGCGCCGCGGCGTACTTCCTCGCATGCGAGCCGTCGTTTCGCGGCTCGGTGCTCGTCCTCGAGAAGGACGCGAGCTATCAGCATTGCGCCACCGGTCGCTCGGCCGCGTCGATACGGCACCAGTTCTCCACGCCGGAGAACATCCAGGCCTCGCAGTTCGGCACGGCCTTCATTCGCGAGGCCGGCAGCCGCCTGGCCATCGACGGCGAGACGCCCGACGTCGGCTTTCGCGAAGCAGGCTACCTGTTCCTCGCCCAGGCGGCACAGCGGGGCGTGCTCGAGGCCAACCACCGCATCCAGCGCGAGCTCGGTGTCCACGCCGCCCTGCTGGCGCCCGATGCAATCGCCGAGCGCTTTCCGTGGCTGGCCACCGGCGACCTCGACATCGCCTCGCTGGGCCTGAGCGGCGAGGGCTGGCTGGATGCGTACGGCCTGATGCGCGCGCTGCGGCGCAAGGCGATCGCCCTGGGAGCGCGCTATCGCGAGTCGGAGGTGACCGGCCTGGTGCGCCAAGGCCGGCGCATCACGCACGTCGAGATGTCCGACGGCAGCCGCGTCGCGTGCTCGCTCGTGATCAATGCGGCCGGCAGCGGAGCGCGTGAGGTGGCACGCTCGGCCGGCATCGCGCTGCCCGTGGAGTCGCGCAAGCGTTGCGTCTTCCATTTCACGAGCCCGGCCCGGCTGCCGAACTGCCCGCTGGTCATCGACCCGGCCGGCGCGTGGTTTCGTCCCGAAGGCGATGGCTTCATCTGCGGCATCTCGCCCCCGGACGATCCCGAGTGCGTCGACTTCGAGGTCGACCACTCGCTGTGGGACGAAGTGCTGTGGCCCGCGCTTGCGCAGCGGGTGCCGGGCTTCGAGGCCGCGCGCGTGCGCCATGCCTGGGCCGGGCACTACGACGTCCACCCGCTGGACCACAACGTCATCCTCGGCGCGCACCCCGAGGTGGACAACCTGCTGTTCGCCAACGGGTTCAGCGGGCATGGGTTGCAGCAGGCGCCGGCGGTGGGACGGGCGCTGGCGGAGCTGGTCGTGCATGGCGGGTTCCGCACGCTCGACCTCACGCGGCTGGGGTGGCAGCGCGTGATCGAAGGCCGTCCGCTGCGCGAGGTCAACGTCGTCTGATGCTCGCGGTAGCCCGGTCGGGATCCGGGTGATCGCGCGATGGATGATCCGCGGCCCCTATCCGGGCTACAACGCTCCATGGACCGCAGATCCTTCCTGGCGCTGACGCCGGCCGTGCTGGCCACGCCGGCGGTGTCCGCCCCGCCTGTCTTCCCGCCCATCGGCCTGGGCACCTGGCTCACCTTCGACGTCGGCGACGACTCGGGCGAGAGGGCGCAGCGACGCGAGGTGCTGGCGCGCTTCTTCGCCGCCGGTGGCGGCATGATCGATTCGTCGCCGATGTATGGCCGCGCGGAGCGGCTGCTCGGCGAGCTGCTGCCGTCCTTGCCGCACGCCGGCCGGTTGATCGCGGCAAGCAAGGTGTGGACGCCGTTCGACCGGCTGGGCCCCGGCCAGCTCGAGCACTCGATGCGTCTGTGGGGGCTGCCGCAGTTCGACGTGCTCCTGGTGCACAACCTGCTCAACTGGCGCGATCACGTGAAGACGCTGCGCCGCTGGAAGGACGACGGCCGCGTGCGCCGCATCGGCGTGTCCACCTCGCACGGGCGGCGTCACGACGAGGCGATGCGCGTGATCCGCGCCGAGTCGCTCGACGTGCTGCAGATCACGTACAACCTCGCCGACACCAGCGCCGAGCCGGTGATGAACCTCGCCGCCGAGCGCGGCATGGCGGTGGTCATCAACCGCCCCTTCGACGGCGGCGACCTCTTCGAGCAGGTGTCGCGCCGGCCGCTGCCGCCATGGGCCGAGGAGCTCGGGTGCTCCAACTGGGCGCAGTTCTTCCTGAGGTGGATCGTCGCGCATCCGGCCGTCACCTGCGCCATCCCGGCCACGCGCAATCCCGCCCATCTCGAGCAGAACATGGCGGCCGCACGCCAACCCATTCCCGACGCCGCGGCGCGACAGCGGATGCAGGCGCACTGGCGAAAGCCGTGAAGGTGTCAAACCTTACAGCTTGACCACTCCGGTGGCGCCGAAGATGCTGCAACGGCGATGAACAATCCCAAGAACAACCGCGAGCCCTGCCAGCGCAGCGCCGACCTTGCCGCCCACAAGCCGCTGGTGCGCCAGATCGCGCGCCGCATCCGGGCCAGGCTGCCGCCCAATGTGGGACTCGACGAGCTGGAGCAGGCCGGTCTGCTCGGCCTCAACCAGGCGCTGTCGCGCTTCGAGCAGGGCCGCGGCTCGAGCTTCGAGACCTACGCGGCGCGGCGCATCGAGGGCTCGATGCTCGATGCGTTGCGCGAGATGGACACCTTGTCCCGCGATGCTCGTGCGCGTCTGCGCGAAGTGCAGGCGGCGGTGCAGAAGCTCGAGCATCGCCTGGGCCGCGCGCCACGGGCCAAGGAGGTGGCCAACGAGCTCGGCTGGACGCTCGAGCAGTTCCACCGCTGCATGCTCGATGCCGGCGCGGGTGGTGCGCGTGCCGGCGAGATCGACCTGGAGAACGTCGACGACGACTCGGCGATCTGGGCCGGAGCGGGCAGCGAGCATGCCGTGATCGACGAGCAGGCCGACCCGCTGCAAGCGCTGCAGCAGCGCCAGCGCCATGCGGCGCTCAACGCCGCCTTCGATGCGCTGGAAGAAGCCGAGCGCTACGTGATGGAGTCGATCTACCGACACGGTCTCACCTTGCGCGACATCGGGCAGACCCTCGGCGTGAGCGAGTCGCGCGTGTCGCGCATGGCTTCGGAGATCGTCGCGAAGCTGCGGCGACGCCTGCGCGACTGGTAGCGCCCCGTCAGCCGCGCGGCAGCAAGCCGTCGAGCAGCTCGCGCAGCGTCGCCGCGTTGCGCTGCCCCTGGTCCTCGTAGTTGTTGTTGAAGATCGCGTGCACCGCGTCGGCCTCCTGCGCCAGCACTGCGATGCGCTGCGCGATCTCGGCCAGCTCGTCCTGGGAGTAGTCGTAGTTGAAGCGGTCGGAGGCGGCGTTGCTCCTGATGTTCCAGGTGGCGGCATTGCGTCCGTGCAGGCGCACCAGGGCGAGCCTGGGCTGCGTCACGGCCCAGTGCGAGCCGATGCTGTTGACGAAGCCCTGCGGCGAGTCGACGACGACGTTCACCAGCCCGAGCGAGCGCTCGAAGGCCAGTGTGCGCTGCGCATGCCGCTCGCTGAACCATGACTGGTGGCGAAACTCCACCGACAGCAGGTCGTCCGGCAGCCGCGCACGGCAGGCCTCGATGTGCGCCCGCGACGGCGGGCCCACCGTCATCCACGGCGCGAACTGGAAGTGCACCGCGCCCAGCTTGCCCGAGGCGCGCAGCGGCAGCAGGCTGTCGGTGAACAGGCGCCACATCTCGTCGACGAGCGGCGCCGGCATGTCCTTGTAGTAGATGGTCTTCCTGTCGTACGGCCCGAGGGCCTCGCGCACCGGCGGCGGCAGCGCTTCGATCGGCGTCTGGTGGCCGGTGAACAGGCGGAAGGCCTTCACGTTGAAGGTGAAGTCGTTCGGCGTGCGTTCGGCCCACAGCTGCGAAGTGGCCGGCTCGGGCAGCGCGTAGTAGCTGCTGTTCACCTCGACGATGGGAAAGCGGCTCGCGTAGAAGCGCAGCCGTGCCTCGGACGAGGAGCAGCCCTTCGGATAGAACCTGCCGCTCTTGATCAGCGTGGGGTCGGTCCACGAGGCGGTGCCGACGAGAATCTTGCGGCGCGAGTCCATCGGTCCACTGTAGCGACAATGGGCGCATGAAACTGAAGATGGCCCAGAACTCGCTCTTCGCGATCCTGCTGCGCTCGCGCTGGTGGGTGAGCTTCGCCGCCGGCGGCGCGATGGCGCTGGTGGCACGCATCGTCGCGCCTGCCGGCTATGAAGGCTTGGCGCTGTTCGCCGCCTTTCCGTTCGTGACGATCGGCTGCATCGCGGCGTGGAAGCAGCTGCGCGCGCCCAGTCCCGCGCGGGTGGCGCAGACCCTGCAGGCAGTCGGCGCGATGCCGTGGACCGAATTCGCGGCGGTACTGGAAGAGGGCTTTCGCCGCCAGGGATACGAGGTCGCGCGACTCGCGGACGCGGCGGCCGACCTGCAGCTGACCCAAGCGGGGCGCACGACGCTGGTCAGCGCGAAGCGATGGAAGGCGGCGCGGCTGGGGATAGAACCGCTGCGCGACCTGCACAAGGTGGTCGAAAGGCGCGAGGCGCACGGCGGGCTGTGCATTGCGCTCGGCGAGGTCAGCGACAACGCGCGCGACTTCGCCAAGGCGCAGCGCATCGAGCTCATGCAAGGCGATCAGCTCGCCGCGCTGCTGCATGGCGTCGCGCTGCCGCGAGCAGCACGATAGCGTCCGGATGATCAGCGGCGGTGCCGCAGCGCCGCCAGCGTTTCGCTGCGCACGTCTTCGCGGGTGCGGGTGCCGGGCGGGTCGATGAACACGGTGGCGTCACCGAGCTGCACGACGCGCATTTCATTGCCGCTGTCGTCGCGGGCCTGCACCCGCGTCAGCGTGGACGCACCATCGAGGAAGACGGTCGCTTCGCCGTACTGGACGACGTTGGACTGGCGCTTCGCGGCGGCCAGCTCGGCTTGCACTTCGGCGCGGGTCTTGGTGCCCGGCGCAGGGTTGTACTGCTCGGCTTCGACCGCCAGCGCACTGGTCATCGCGACGGCGCCCGCGAGCGCGACGACGGTGGCGATCACAGTGGGGTACAGCCTGGTCTTCATGGGATGCCTTCGGTGGGGGTGTTGAGGTGCCTCCACTCTAGGCACTCGAAGACGTTGGATAAATCACCGAGCGCACAACGCGTTGTTGCTCGCGTTGCAATGAAGATGCGCCTCGATGGGCGCATCCCGCGCCCCGCCTTTGCGCGGCGGGGCGCGGGCAAGGGGCTTACTTGCCGTCGCGGTCCGAGTCGCCCGGCATCGCGCGTTCGACCTTGTCGCTCAGGCGATCCCAGGCATCGCGCGCCGCATTGCGTGCGTTGTCCCACTCGAGGCGCGACCCGCCGCGGGCGTCCTTCCAGCCCGCCGACAGGTCGGTCTCGATGTCCTCGTAGCGACGCTCCGGATAGCGCGTGAATGCATCCACGCCATAGCGGTACGCCGGCATGTAGTCCTGGTCGTAGTTGTAGCCGCCTTCGACGTACGAGCGGTCCTGCCAGTTGTCGCGCCAGTACTGGTCTTCGGCGGCGGGGTCGACCATCTCGGCGATGCCCCTGCCCATGAGGCCGCCGGCCACCGCGCCGACAGCGGCGCCGACCGCGGTGCCGATCGGACCGGCGGCCGTGCCGATCGCCGCGCCGGCAGCAACGGCGCCGGCCACGGCGCCCGCGGTGGTGCCGACCGGGTGCTCGCCCGTGGAAGTGCGGGACGGGTCGTCACGCATGTCGCGATCGCGGTCGATGGGGTTCTTCATCTCGCCCTTGGCAACGGGTTTGTCGGGATTCATGACGGTCTCCTCGTCGATGGGTCCAGCGGGCCCGCCGCGTGCGCGTGCGGGGCTTCCTCCATTTCACGCGCACACCGGGCGCAGGCCCATCGGCCGCCGCCGTCGCCGCATGTAGGCGGCCTCCGACCTCGACAATCGGCCGATGGCTTCAATGTCTTCTTCGAGCGATCAGCGCCTGGCGTACGTGCTGCTTTTCGTCGCCCCGGCCATGTGGAGCGTCAACTACCTCGTTGCGCGCTGGGCGCCCGGGGTGATCGCGCCGCATGCGCTCGCACTCGGCCGCTGGTGCGTGGCCGCGGTGGTGCTCGGCACGCTGTGCCGACACGAGCTGGTCGCGCGGCGCACGCTCATCGCGGCGGAATGGAAGCAGTTCGTCGTGCTCGGCGCGCTGGGCATGTGGGTCTGCGGCGCCTTCGTCTACATCGGCGGACGCAGCACCACCGCGGTCAACATCGGGTTGCTCTATGCCGCTGCGCCGGTGCTGATCGCGCTGGTGTCGGCGCTGTGGCTGCACGAGCGGCTGGGTGCGATGCAGCTCGCCGGCATCGTGCTCGCGCTGGCCGGCGTGCTGCACATCCTGATCAAGGGCGAATGGGCCGCGCTGGCAGGACTTCGCGTCAATCCGGGCGATGCGTGGGTCAGCGTGGCGGTGCTGTGCTGGGCGGCGTACTCGGTGCTGCTGCGCGCCTGGCCGTCGGGCTTCGGGCCGGTCGCGCGGCTCACGCTCATCGCTTGTGGCGGCATCCTCGTGCTGATTCCATTCACGGTGTGGGAGGCGGTGGCCTGGCTGCCGTCGCAGTGGTCATGGAAGAGCGTCGCACTGGTGCTCGCGGCCGCACTGATCCCCGGCGCCGGCGCCTACGCGGCGTATTCGTTCATGCAGCGCACGCTGGGGGCCGGCCGGGTCGCGATGGTCCTGTACCTCGGCCCGCTGTACAGCGCGCTGATCGGCTGGGCCGTGCTCGGCGAGCGCATCGAGCCCTTCCATGCCGTCGGCGCGCTGCTGATCCTGCCGGGGATCTGGCTGTCGACGCACCAGTAGCCGGCTCGGCCGGTCCCTATGATCCTCACTGCGATGGCCCTCGCCCCCACCCCCATCGATGCCCAACCGCTGCGCCGCCTGGGCGGCGGCCTGCTGCTCGCGTGGATCGCCTTCTGGCTGATGATGATGGCCGTCGGCCTGCAGGAGCACCTGCGCGACGGCAGCCCCTACCTCTGGCGGCCGGTCATTGCCGAAGGCAGCTCGATGCTGGTGGCGACCGCCGTCGCGCTCGTGCAGTGGCGCCTGTCGAAGCGGCTGGATCCGTTGCTGTCGCAGCCGCGCCGCTGGTTCATGCGCGTGCTGGCCTGGACGCCGCTGGTGGCGATCGGCTTCGTGCTCGTCGTGCACGGCATCCGCACCGGGGCGTTCACACTGCTCCACATCCCGCGGCCGCGCGATCCCTGGCCGGCGGCGCTGCTCTACGAAAGCCTCAAGTTCGCGATCTTCTACGTGCTGTTCACCGGCGTGCAGTTCGGCGTGCGCTCCTACCTCGCCTACAGCGCCGAGCGGCTCGAAGCCGAACGGCAACGCACCCTGTCGCAGCAGGCGCAGCTGCTCCAGCTCACCCAGCAGCTGCAGCCGCACTTCCTGTTCAACGCGCTGAACACGGTGTCGTCGCTGATCCACAGCGATCCGGACCTGGCCGACGCGCTGCTGACCCAGCTGGCGTCGCTGCTGCGAGCCGCCTCCGACGCGCAGCGCCGGCCGCAGCAGACGCTGGCCGAGGAGCTGACGCTGCTCGACGCCTACGCCGGCATCATGATCGCGCGCTTCGGCGACCGGGTTCGCATCGACTGGCACATCGAGCCCGCGGCGCGCCGCTGCGAGGTGCCCACGCTGGCGCTGCAGCCGCTGCTGGAGAACTGCTTCCGCCACGTCGTCGAGCCGCGCCGCGAGACGACGCACATCGTCGTCTCGGCACGCTGTCGCGAAGGGCGGCTCGCGGTCGAGGTGGCCGACGACGGCGGCCGGCTGGCCGCAGCGGCGGCGTTCGGCGTGGGGCTGCGCAATCTCGAGCAACGCACCCGCATGCTCCACGGCGACGCAGCGTCGCTCGTGCTCAGCCAGAACGAAGGCGGCGGCGTCAGCGCGCGGCTGGAGATGCCGTGCGCGTGCTGATCGTCGATGACGAAGCGCCGGCGCGCGCCCGGCTGCGGCGCCTGCTGGCGGCCTTCGACGACGTCGACGTGGCCGGCGAAGCGGCCGATGGCGCCGCTGCGCTGGAGCAGACGGCGCGCTGGTCGCCCGATGTGCTGTTCCTCGACGTGCAGATGCCGGAACTGAGCGGCCTCGATGTCGCCGCGTCGCTGCCCGACGGCGGGCCGGCGGTCGTCTTCGTCACCGCCTTCGATCGTTATGCGCTGGAGGCCTTCGATGCGCAGGCCGTCGACTATCTGCTCAAGCCGGTCGATCCGGCACGTCTGGCGCGCACCATGCAGCGCCTGCGCGAGCGCCGGACGCCGTTGCGACCGCACGCGGCGCCGCCGGCACAGCTGGTGATCGCCGACCGCGGCCGCCTGCACGTCGTCCGCTGCGCCGACATCGAGTGGCTGGAAGCAGCGGACAACTACGTCACCGTGCACGCAGGCGCGCAAGCACGGCTGATGCGACGCACGCTCGCCGGCCTGCTCGCCGACCTGGGCGAGCCCTTCGTGCGTTGCCATCGCAGCGCGGCGGTCGCCGTCGCGCACGTCGAGGAGGTGCGCCCGCGCGACAAGGGTGACGCGACGCTGGTGGTGCGCAGCGGCGCCCGGGTGCCGTGCAGCCGGCAGTACCGGGCCGCGCTGATGCGACGCCTGTCCGGCTCGCCCCCGGCAGGTCCCGGCTGACCCCAAACCGCTGGCGATGCGGCGTGGCCGTGCCTAGTCTGGCCGCATGAACACCACCTCCGCACCCACCCGCCTGTTCTTCCTCGACTGGCTGCGCATCGCCGCCTTCGGCCTGCTGATCCTGTACCACGTCGGCATGTACTACGTGAGCTGGGACTGGCACGTGAAGAGTCCCTTCGCCAGCACCGACCTCGAGCCGTGGATGCGGCTCAGCTCGCCGTGGCGGCTGTCGCTGCTGTTCCTCGTCTCCGGCGCGGCGGTCTCGATGATGCTCGTGCGAGGGGCGAGCACCGCCTTCGCGCGGAGCCGATCCAGGCGGCTGCTGCTGCCTTTGCTGTGCGGCATGCTGGTCGTCGTGCCGCCGCAGGCATATTTCGAGGTCGTCCACAAGCACGGTTTCGACGGCGGCTATCTCGACTTCATGACGCTCTACCTGCGCGGCTACGGCGGCTTCTGCGACGGCTCGCGCTGCCTGATCCTTCCCACCTGGAATCACCTCTGGTTCGTGGCCTACCTGTGGGTCTACTGCATGCTGCTGTGGGCGCTGCTGAAGTGGCGTCCCGCACTGCTGGACACGCTCGCCGGGCAGACCGGGAGAAGGCTGTCGGGACCGTGGCTGGTCGTGCTGCCGATCGTGGTGCTGACCTTGCTGCGCATGCTGCTGGCCGGACGCTTTCCGGTGACGCACGCGCTGGTCGACGACTGGTTCAACCATGCGCAGTACCTCGCGGTCTTCCTGCTCGGCGCCGTGTGGGCGCGCCAGCCGGCCGTGTGGCCACGCATCGAGGCGCTGCGGTGGACGGCGCTGGCGGTCGCACTGACCGGATGGGCGGCAATGCTCGCCATGTCCGCCCGCTTCGGCATGCCGTCGTCCGCACCGGGCGCCGCCGTCTTCGCCTGGCGCGCCGTGTATTCGGCGACCCAATGGTGCGCAATCCTCGCGGCGATCGGCTTCGCGTACCGGCATCTCAACGTCGGGCACCGCCTGCATCGCTACCTGGTGGATGCGGTGTTTCCGGTCTACATCCTTCACCAGACATTGATCGTGGTGCTGGCCCAGGTGCTGCGGCCGCTCGGATGGGCGCCGGCGCTGGAGGGGCCCTTGCTGGTGGCCGCCACCTTCGTGCTCAGCTTCGCCGGCTACGAAGCCGTGCGCCGCGTGCCGATGCTGCGGCCTTGGTTCGGGCTGTCGAACGCCGGTCGCGCGGTCCACGCTCCCGCCATCGCGCTTCGAGCCGACTGAGGCGGCTTCACGCCGTTTGCACACGGGGTGATAACCCCAACAGCGCGAAGCGCCGGTTGGGGTTATCACCCCGGTCTACGAGTGGAGGCCATGCCCATGCTGCCGCGCCGTCATGCCCTTTTCGTCGCGATGCTGTTTCCACTGGTGGCGCTCGCCCAGTCCACCTATCCCGACAAGCCGATCACGCTGATCGTGCCCTTCCCGCCCGCCGGCGTGGCGGACACCGTCGCCCGCCCGGTGGCCGACGCGCTGTCGCGGGAGCTGAAGCAGACGGTGGTCGTCGAGAACCGGGCGGGGGCCGGCGGCGCGCTCGGCATGGGCACGGTGGCGCGTGCGCAGCCCGATGGCTACACGCTGCTGCTCGGGCTGTCGTCGATCTCCATCCTGCCCGAGGCCGACAAGCTGCTGGGACGCAAGCCGCAGTTCACGCTGGACCAGTTCACGCCGATCGCCCGCTTCACCGCCGATCCCACCGTGCTGGTCGTGCGCGCCGAGGCGCCGTGGCGCACGCTGGCAGACTTTCTTGCCGACGTGCGCCGCAAGCCAGGCACCTACAACTACGGCAGCTCCGGCAACTACGGGACCATGCACGTGCCGATGGAGATGCTGAAGGCGGCAGCCGACTTCCGCATGACGCACATTCCGTTCACCGGCGCCGGCCCGGCGGTGGTCGCGCTGCTGGGCGGACAGGTCGATGCGCTGGCCAGCGGGCCAGCCACCGTCGTGCAGCACATCAAGGCCGGCCGGCTGCGTCCGCTGGCGCACTGGGGTGATCGCCCGCTCGCCGCGTTGCCCGAGGTGCCGAGCCTCACGCAGGCCGGCTATCCAGTGCAGTTCGCCCAGTGGTCAGCACTGTTCGCGCCCGCCGGCACGCCGGACGAGGTCGTGCAGAAGCTGCGCGCCGCCGCACGCAAGGCCGCGGCCGACCCGGCCGTGCAGCAGACGATCGCCACCGCCGGCAGCCCGCTGGCCTACCTGGATGCGCCGGAGTTCAAGGCGTACTGGGACGCCGATGCGGCGGTCATGACGCAGGCGGTCAAGCGCATCGGCAGGGTGGAGTAGCGGGGCCGCCACTGTAGATCCATCCAGTATCATGCGGCGGTGTCTCGCGCCTACACCATCGCCGTTCGCGCGCTCTGCGAATTCGCCGCCAAGCGCGGCGATCTCGACCTGAGATTCACACCCTCGCCGAGCGCGCAGGAAGGCATCGCCGGACACAAGACCGTGGCGGCACGCCGCAGCGCCGCCTACCGCGCCGAAGTGCCGGTGAGCGGCGAGTTCAGGCACCTGGTCGTGCGCGGCCGTGCCGACGGCTACGACCCCGACCGCCGTCTCGTCGAGGAGGTCAAGACCTTCAAGGGCGATCTGCAGCGCATGCCCCCCAACCACCGCGAACTACACTGGGCGCAGGCCAAGGTGTACGGCTGCTTGCTGTGTCGGGCGTTCGAGCTGCCGTCGATCACCGTGTCGCTGGTGTACTTCGACGTCCGCACGCAGGCCGAGACCACGCTCGAGCAGCAGTGCAGCGCAGAGGAGCTGCACGCGTTCTTCGAGGCACTCTGCCAGGGCTTCATCGCCTGGGCCGATCGCGAGCTGGCGCATCGGGCGCAACGCGACACGGCGCTGGGCGCGCTGCGCTTCCCGCACGATGCGTTTCGCGGCGGCCAACGGGCGCTGGCCGAATCGGTGTTCAAGGCCGCGCGGCTCGGCCGCTGCCTGATGGCCCAGGCGCCCACCGGCATCGGCAAGACGATAGGCACCCTCTTCCCGCTGCTGAAGGCGTGTCCGGGACAGGCGCTGGACAAGGTCTACTTCCTCAGCGCCAAGGGCTCGGGGCGCGCCCTGGCGCTCGAGGCCATGGCCACCTTGCGCCGCGGCCCGACGGTGCTGCCGCTTCGCGTGCTGGAGCTGGTCGCCCGCGACAAGGCCTGCGAGCATCCGGACAAGGCCTGCCACGGCGAGTCGTGTCCGCTGGCCCGCGGCTTCTACGACCGGCTGCCGGCCGCCCGCGAGGCGGCGGTGTCCGTGGGCGGCTCGCTGACGAAGGAGGTACTGCGCGAGCTCGCGCTTGCCTACCAGGTGTGTCCGTATTACCTCGGGCACGAGCTCGCGCGCTGGGCCGACGTGATCGTCGGCGACTACAACTACTACTTCGACAGCACCGCCTTGCTTCACGGTCTGACGGCCCTCCATCAGTGGCGCGTGGCGGTGCTGGTCGACGAGGCCCACAACCTCGTGGAACGTGCGCGGAAGATGTACAGCGCCGAGCTGGTGCAGGCCGAGCTGCGCGCGCTGCGCAAGGCATCGCCGGCGGCGCTGAAGAAGCCGCTCGATCGGCTGCACCAGGCGTGGAACGCGCTGGCCCGGGCGCAGGACGAACCGTATCGGGTGCTCGAGGAGGTGCCGCGCAGCTTCTCCGCGGCGCTGCAGGACTGCACCGCCGCGATCACCGATCACCTCACCGAGCACCCGGCCGCTGTCGACAGCGCGCTGCTGCAGTTCTACTTCGATGGGCTGCACTTCGGGCGTCTCGTCGAGAGCTTCGGCGCGCACTCGCTGTTCGACGTCACGCGCGCACCGGGTGGCCGCGGCGGCGCCACGCTGTGCGTGCGCAACGTCGTGCCGGCCACCTTCCTCCAGCCGCGCCTTGCCGCCGCGCACGCGACGGTGCTGTTCTCCGCCACGCTGACGCCGGCGCGCTTCTACATCGACACGCTCGGCCTGCCGGTCGACACCGCCTGGCTGGACGTCGAGGCGCCGTTCAGCGCGGATCAGCTGTCGGTGCGCATCGTGCGGGAGGTGTCCACACGCTGGCGGCACCGCGGCGATTCGCTTGCGCCCATCGTGCGGCTGATGGCGACGCAGTACGAGGCCGCGCCCGGCAACTACCTCGCCTTCTTCAGCAGCTTCGACTACCTGCAGCAGGCCGCGCAGGCGTTCGCCGCCCGCCATCCCGCGATCCCGACGTGGCAGCAGGCGCGGCACATGGACGAGGCGCAGCGCGAGGCCTTCCTGCGCCGCTTCGTCGACGGTGGTCGCGGCATCGCGTTCGCCGTGCTCGGCGGCTCGTTCGCCGAAGGCATCGACCTGCCGGGCACGCGGCTCATCGGTGCCTTCATCGCGACGCTCGGACTGCCGCAGTTCAACCCGATCAACGAAGAGATGCGCCGCCGCTTCGACGCCACCTTCGGCACCGGCTACGACTACACCTATCTCTTTCCCGGCATCCGCAAGGTCGTGCAGGCGGCCGGGCGGGTGATCCGCACGCCTTCGGACCGCGGCAGCATCCACCTCATCGACGATCGGTTCGCGCGGCCGGAAGTGCGCAAGCTCCTGCCTGGGTGGTGGCGCGTGGACGGATGAACGCCGCCTCGTCGCTTCCGTTGGACAGCGCCATCCCCGGTGCGATCATCACGGCCCCCCATCCGTGAACCCTCGAGCATGACCACTTCCTCCTTCCGGCGCCGGGCGACCGGCCGTGTCACGCTGGCCGACGTGGCGCAGGCCGCGGGCGTGAGTCCGATCACCGTGTCACGCGCGCTGCGCGGCGAGCGCGCCGTCGACCCGGAGCTGGTGGCACGCGTGCAGGAGGCTGCGCAGCGGCTGCGCTATGTGCCCGATCCGGCGGCGCGCGCGCTGGCATCGCGCCACAGCAGCCACGTGGCGGTGTTGATCCCGATGCTGTCGAACGCGCTGTTCGTCGATCTGCTCGAAGCGGTGCAGCGCACGCTGCGCCCGGCCGGCTACCAGACGCTGATCGGCGTGACGCACTACGACGCGAGCGAAGAGGAGCAGTTGCTGCGCGAACAGCTGTTGCACCGTCCGGCCGGCGTGCTGGTCACGGGGTTCGACCGCCACGCCGCCACGCGCCAGTTGCTCGCGCAAAGCGGAGTGCCCTGCGTGCACGTGATGGAGACCTCCGAGACGCCGGGCGTGCACAGCGTGGGCTTCTCGCAGGCCGACGCCGGCGCCGCGATGACGCGCCACCTGCTCGAGCGCGGCAGGCGTCGCATCGCCTTTGCCGCCGCCCAACTCGATCCGCGGACCTTGCAGCGCCTCGAAGGATGGCGCCGCGAGCTGACGGCCGCGGGCCTGCACGACGCCAAGCTCGAATGGCTCAATCCGGCGCCGTCTTCGCTGGCGCTGGGCGGACGCATGTTCGAGCAGATCGTCGCGATGAAGCCTGCTGTCGATGCGATCTTCTTCTGCAACGACGACCTGGCGCAGGGCGCGTTGCTGGCTGCCCTGCGACTGCGCATTCCGGTTCCACGACGTGTCGCCGTTGCCGGCTTCAACGACCTCACGGGCAGCGACCAGATGACGCCACCGCTGACCACCGTGCGAACTCCGCGCGCAGAGATCGGCCATGCCGCGGCCCGGATGCTGCTGTCCCTGATGCGCGGCGAAGCGGAGGTCGCCGACAGCGTCGACCTCGGCTACGAGATCGTGGTGCGCGAGAGCACCTGAGCCGACCCCGCGCGGCTTCCACTCCTGCCAAATCTTCACGGTTCGAATTCATGACCGGCGCTCGCGGCTGGCCCGGCGCAGGGCAAAGCGCGTCAACATCGGCACTCGCTCAGCGCATCGAGGCGGTTCGGTGCCGGGCAGACGACCTTCATGATGTCGCTCTCCACCTCCGATTCCGTCCTGCCGGGAATGCTGCCGTCGCGTCGCCGCCGTGGCAGCCTGCTGCGAAACCTCGTGCTCTGGCTCGCCGGCGCCTTGATCGCGCTGGTGCTGGCCGGCGCGCTGATGGGCCGCGCTGCGGAGAGCCAGCTCCATGCCGATGCCGAGCATGTGGCGCTCCAATGGGCGGAGCTGGTGAAGCACTCGGTGCCCGACCTGGACGCCGCCTTCAGCAGCGGCGAGTTCACACCGGCCACGCTGGAGCGCCTGCGCGACCTGCGCCATGCCGGCGAGGTCTTCCGCTTCAAGTTCTACGACCGCGCCGGCACCGAGCTGCTGGTGTCCGACTCGCTGGCCGATCCCGCCTTCGTGCGCGAGACGGCGCGGCGGCGTCTCGGCGAGGAGGAGGGCCAGAAGAATGCGACGGTGCGCCCCATCGTGCTCGGCGGCCGCAACCACATCGAGCTCAAGCGCGCCTCGCGGCCCGATCGGCCGGCCGTGTACAGCGAAGCCTACGTGCCGGTCGTGCGCGACGGTCGGGTGTTGGGCGTGGTCGAGGTCTATGTCGACCAGACGGTGCGCGAGGCCCGCATCGGCACGGCGTTCCGCAAGGTCGCGCTCGGCGTCCTGGCCATGCTGCTGGCGATGGTCGCCGCCGGTGCATGGCAATGGAGCCGCCATTGGCGGCGGCAGCATGCGATCGAAGCGCAGGTGCGCTATCTCGCCCGCCATGACGTGCTGACCGGCACGCTCAACCGCGCGAGCTTCGCGCATGCGCTGCAGCAGGCCGCGCAGCGCGCCTGCGACGGCGGCCCGAGCTTTGCCGTGCTGTGCATCGACCTGGACCGCTTCAAGGAAGTCAACGACTCGCTGGGCCACGCGGCCGGCGACCAGATGCTGCGCACCGTGGCGGCGCGCCTGCGTGCGTCCGTGCGCGAGCACGATGTGGTCGCGCGCCTCGGCGGCGACGAGTTCGCGGTGCTGCAGGCCGACGTCGACCGGCCCGACGTGGTGCTGCGGCTCGCGCAGCGCATCGTGGCGGCGCTCGGCGAGGGCCACTCGGTGCACGGGCACGACCTGCGCGGCGGTGCCAGCGTCGGCGCGGCCATCTATGGGCGCGACACCGCAGACATCGAGGAGCTGCTGCATCGCGCCGACTCGGCGCTGTACCGCGCCAAGGTGGCCGGACGTGGTCGCTTCAGCTTCTACGACGAGACGATCGACAGGCAGCTGCAGGAGCGCCGCACCACCGCGCGCGACCTGCGCGAAGCGCTGCATCGCCAGCAGCTCGACGTGCATTTCCAGGCGCTCTACGAGAGCGACGGCCGCACGCTCGCGGGCTACGAGGCGCTGGTGCGCTGGACGCATCCCCAGCGCGGCCCCATCCCGCCCAACGAGTTCATTCCGCTGGCCGAAGAGACGGGCCTGATCGAGGAGCTCGGCCACTGGGTGCTGTGCCGCGCCTGCACCATCGCGGCGGGCTGGCCGCCATCGCTCAGCGTCTCGGTCAACCTGTCGGCGATGCAGTTCCGCAGCGGCGACCTGGTGCCTCGGGTGGCGCAGTCGCTGCGCGACGCGGGACTGCCGGCGACGCGGCTAGAGCTGGAGATCACCGAGTCGCTGCTGATGAACAACACCGAGCAGGTGATCCGCTCGCTGCACGAGCTGACCGACATGGGCGTGCGCATCGTGATGGACGATTTCGGCACCGGCTACTCGAGCCTGGCGTACCTGTGGCGCTTCCCGTTCGACAAGGTCAAGATCGACCGCGCCTTCACGCAGAACCTCGAAAGCGACCCGAAGGTCGCGGTGATCGTGCGATCCATCGTGTCGCTCGCGCACTCGCTGAACATCCGGGTCAACGCCGAAGGGGTGGAGTCGCCGGCGCAGCTGCGCGCGCTGCAACGGCACGGCTGCGACGAGCTCCAGGGCTTCCTGCTGGCGCGCCCCGCGCCCAACGACAAGCTGCAGCACGCCGGTGCGCCGCACGAGGCGCGCACGACGCTGCCGCGCGCGCAGACGGACTTCGCGCCGCTGGATTCCTAGGCCGTCAACCCGCGAACGTCTTCACGTCACCCGGCTTGCGCAGCATCTTGTCGACCTCGGCTGCGTGCAGCTCCTCGGCCTGGATCATCTGCCGGGCGAATTCCTCGAGCGCCACCGAGCGTCCGGCGACGAGCTCGAGCAGCTCGCGGTACAGCGCGAGCGCGCTCGCCTCGGTGGACAGCGACTCCTGCAGGATCGCCGCGATGTCGTGCTTGTGCGAATCGAGCAGCGGGCCGATGCCCAGCGACGGATAGGCGCCCAGCGTGGTGATCCACTCGCCCACCTGCTGCGCATGCAGCAGCGATTCGTCCGCCTGCTCGCGCAGCCACGACACGATGGGGATGCGCGAGTAGCCGAACACGAGGAACGAATAGTGGGTGTAGCGCACGACACCCGCGAGCTCCGCCTCGAGCAGCCGGTTCAGCACGCCGACCACCTGCTCCTTGTCGATGGCGTTCGTCATGGTCATCACCTCCGCCGGTCGAGACTGGCACGTTCACTTCGCGCGTGCAACCGCCACGCGCGCCGCAGGGAAAAGGCCACCGGACCCGAGGCCATGCCACATCGTGTTGCAAGACGTGTGCGCGCCGGCGGTACCCTGTCAGTTTGCTCGCCTGACTGACGACCCCGATGTTCGGAAGACCCAAACCCGTCGTGTTCGACCGCTATGCCAGCCGGCGAAAAGGCTGGCGCATCCCTCGCTGGCTCGTGCTGCTGCTGACCGGCGTCGCTGCCGGCGCTGGCGGCGTGCTGTTCGTGCAGGAACGCTACCTGCCGCCGCGGCTGTCCGCTGGCGACTCGGCCACGCTGCGTGCGTCGTACGAGCAAGCCGACAGCGAGCGCCTGCGCCTGCGCGGCGAGCTGGCGCAGACCGCCAAGCGGCTCGATGCCGCACTCGCGGAGCGCAAGGCCATGGCCGATGAGCTGTCGGCCAGCCGTCAGGATGTCGAGCGCCTGCGCAGCGAAGCGGCTTTCCTCGTCGCCGCCTTGCCGCCCGATCCGCGCGGAGGCGCGGTGCAGGTGCGCGCCGCGCGCTTCACCGTGGAGGGCCGGCAGCTGATGTACGACGTCGTGCTCACGCGAGAGCGCGGCGGCGGCCGGCCGCTGTCCGGCGTGATGCAGCTCGTCGTCGCCGGCGGCGGGACGCGCGAGTCCAGCGTCACGCCCAAGCCGATCGCCATCTCGGTGGCCAGCCATGAGAGCGTGCGCGGCGGCGTGCCGCTGCCCGACGGCTTCCAGCCGCGCGAGACGACGATCCGGGTGCTGGACCGCGTTGACGGAAAATTGCTCGGCATGCGTGTGATGCTCGTGAAATGACACCCCGATGAACGCCCTGGACGACGCCCGCCACGACCGCGAGGTCGGCACACGCGACAGCACCCTGGACACCACGCGCATCGACGACGTGCGCATAGGCGCGGTGCGCCCGCTGATCACGCCGGCCCTGCTGCAGGAACGTGTGCCCGTGCGCGACAACACGCTCCAGCTGGTCGAGCAAAGCCGCGCCGCCATCGCCGACGTGCTGCACGGGCGCGACGACCGGCTCATCGTCGTCGTGGGACCGTGCTCCATCCACGATCACGACCAGGCGATCGAATACGCCCATCGCCTGAAGGCCGCCGCCGACGAGCTGCGCGACGACCTGCTGATCGTCATGCGCACCTACTTCGAGAAGCCGCGCACGACGGTGGGCTGGAAGGGCTACATCAACGACCCTCACCTGGACGGCAGCTTCGCGATCAACGAAGGGCTGGAGCGTGCCCGGCGCCTGCTGCTCGAGCTGACGACGCTGGGGCTGCCGACCGGCACCGAGTTTCTCGATCTGCTGAGCCCGCAGTTCATCGCCGACCTGATCGCCTGGGGGGCCATCGGCGCCCGCACCACCGAGAGCCAGAGCCACCGGCAGCTCGCTTCGGGCCTGAGCTGTCCGGTCGGCTTCAAGAACGGCACCGACGGGAGCGTGAAGGTGGCGGCAGACGCGATCCTCGCCGCACGGGCGCCGCACGCGTTCATGGGCATGACGAAGATGGGCATGGCCGCCATCTTCGAGACGCGCGGCAACGACGATTGCCACGTCATCCTGCGCGGCGGCAAGGCGCCCAACTACGACGCCGCTCACGTCAATGCCTGCTGCGATGCGCTGCGCTCGTGCGGCCTGCGCGAGCAGGTGATGATCGACGTGTCGCACGGCAACAGCAGCAAGCAGCACCAGCGCCAGATCGCCGTCGCGCAGGACGTCTCGGCGCAGATCGCCGCCGGCGACCGCCGCATCACCGGCGTGATGATCGAGAGCCACCTGGAGGAGGGCCGGCAGGACCAGCATCCCGGCCAGTCGCTGAAGCACGGTGTGTCGATCACCGACGCCTGCATCGGCTTCGTGCAGACGCTGCCGGTGCTGCGTGGACTGGCCAACGCGGTGCGCGAGCGACGTTTCGCCGCACGCGCCTGAGCCTGCCGACCGCGATGAAGTACGAGCTCATCGCGCGTGGACACCGGCTGGAGGCGATCGGCGCGCACAGCGGCTGGCGCATCCGCATGTCGACGCTCGCCGCCGACAGCGCCACCGACAGCTGGCCCGTCACCGTGCACGTGCGCGGCTCGGAGAGCGAGGACGAGGTGAAGGTCGACGTGCCGCTGCGCCATCACCCGAGCGCGGCCGCGGCGCTGGACTTCGGCTACGAGTGCGCGACGCTGTGGATCGACGCCCTCGACCATCGCCGGGACTAGGGCCTGTCAACGCTATGGGAGGCCTCGCGCCGGTGCCCTGCGGGTGATCTCAGCAAAGCGGCGCCCGCCGCGTTGCGAATGCTCGCCGTAGACACCGCTACGGCTGCGCTTCGCGCCTTGCGGGCGCCGCTTTGCTGAGTCACGCGAGGCCTCCCATAGCGTTAACAGGCCCTGGCGCCGTTCGGCGGTTTGCGCCTTGCCAGTCCGGATCGGCGGGCTACTCTAAAGACGGACCATCGCTCCACACGGCAAGGAGAGTCGACCATGGCCACCTTCATCGTCCTCGGCAACTTCACCGAGCAGGGACTGCGCGCGGTCAAGCAGACCACCAAGCGCGCCGAAGCGGCACAGGCTGCCGCCAAGGAAGTCGGCGTCACGATGCGCGAGATCTTCTGGACCCAGGGTCAGTACGACATGGTGTCCATCGTGGAAGCGCCCGACGAGGCGGCGCTCACGGCCTTCGGGCTGACCCTGGCCGGCGCCGGCAATGTGCGCACGCAGACGCTGCGCGCCTTCACCAAGGGCGAGATGGAGAAGATCCTGACCAAGGTCGCCTGAACAACACGAACCCCCTCTCCCGCTTGCGGGAGAAGGGCTGGGTGAGGGCGAGCGCGCGACGGGCCTCGGCGCGTGCGGTTGGCGTGCAAGGCGCGAACCCGCTTCGGCCGATCCGTGACATTCGACCTTGGTCGTCGCCGCGGCCGATGGATACATTTTGTGACACGCGGTGGGGCCGCGGGGAGACGACGACATGACAGCCTTCCAGATTGCGCTTCTGGCCGGCACCGCGACGGTGTCGGCCGGGCTGCAGTGGGCCATCTCCAGCCGCTTGCATCGCAAGCGGCTCGAACGAGCGTGCGCCCGGCACGCCGAGGCGCAGGAGACGTCGATCAGGTTCATGCAGCAGGCGAAGAAGCAGATCGCGCAGCTCCAGCAGGAGCTCGCGACGGCGCGACAGCAGACCACCAGGCTCACACGCGCGCAGGAGCGTGAGGCGGCCCGGGACGTGTTGCGCCAATCGATGGACGAATCTCCGCCGGCAAGGCCTTTGCGGCCGGTGGACGGATTTGCCGATACGCTGCCTTCACTGCAGTTTCCTGCCGACAGCCTCCTCGGCACGCACTGAGGCGACGCGGTTGGCGCCGTTCAGGCGGCGGGACGACGCTCCGATTGCATGGAGCGTCGTCGTGGGACACCCATGCGTCAGGTTGGAGCTCCGTTCCCGCCGCCGCCGTTCTGACTCAGGCCGGCTACGGGGAGTCGGCCATTGGCAGGCGCCGCACCGGCGACGACACGGAATCGTCCGCCGGGTCGGGCTCGCGTCTGCTCGCAGGCTTTCATGGTGGGACCTCTTCGGCTGGGTTGGGGAAGTCGCAAAAATCCGCGACCTCGTCATCTTCGGTGAAACGGCCTGCTCGCGAAACCCGACCGACCGAGGACGCGAGGTCGGGTCGGTCACCGCCTTTCGAACCCTGCCTTTGGAGGGCTGACGCCGCGGCGTGCCGCGCA
Organism: Piscinibacter sp. XHJ-5; assembly: GCF_029855045.1. Lineage (GTDB taxonomy): Bacteria > Pseudomonadota > Gammaproteobacteria > Burkholderiales > Burkholderiaceae_C > Albitalea. The sequence continues at coordinate 5,840,214 of NZ_CP123228.1, read as the reverse complement.
CTAGCATCGGCCATGGCGCGCTACCGCAGGATCCTGCTCGTCGACGACCACGGCATCGTCCGCGAGGGTGCGGCGTTGCATCTGCGCCTGCTCGATCCCGAGGCCGAAGTGCTGCACGCGCGCTCTCCCGAAGAAGGGCGCGACCAAGTCGAGGCGCACCATCCCGACCTGGTCTTCCTCGACATGCGCTTCGAGGACGACAGCGACGCCGGCTTGCGGCTGCTCGAGTGGATGAAGGCGAGCCAGGATCACGACCACATCCCGGTGATCGTGATGTCGGGCGAATCGCTCGACCGCAAGGCCGTCGAGGCGCTGCTCGAGAAGGGCGCGGCGGGCTTCCTGTCCAAGGGACGCGCGGACAGCGCCGAGATCTTCAAGCTGGCGATGATGAGCATGGAAGCGGGCGCGGTGTTCATCCACGGCGCGCGGCCGGCGTCGGGCGGCCGCGAGGCCCTGCGCCCGCCTGCGCCGCGCAGCGCCAGCTCGCTCGGTCTCAAGCCCTCGCACCTGCGCGTGCTGGTGCGCCACGTCAGGGGCATGCCCTACAAGCGCATCGCGCGCGAGCTCGACATCGCCGAGCCGACCGTCAAGGAATACGTGTCCGACATGTGCCGGATCTTCAAGGTCGAGAACTCCAAGGCGCTGATCTACGAGATCGCGCGCGCGGGCGTGGCGCTCGACGACGCCTGAGCCGGCGCCGCCTCGTCCAGCGGCGAGGGCGCCGACTGATAGTGCTCTGCCAGCCGGCGCAGCAGCGCCTTGCGCTCGATCGGCTTGCGCAGCACCTCCACGCCGGGCAGGCCGCGCAGGCCGGCATCCGACTGCTGGTCGCCCGTCAGCACCACCGCCGGCACATCGCGGCCGCCGCAGCGATGGCGGATCGCCTCGATGACGCTTCGACCGGTGGCGTGATGCGGCAGGCGGTGGTCGGTGAGGATGATGTCGGGGAAGCGATCCGACGCATCCACCTTGGCGGCGATCTCGGCCAGGCTGCCTGCTTCGAGCACGTAGGCTCCGACGCCTTGCAGCACCTGCACCAGGCCCGCGCGCAGGCTGTCGTCGTCTTCCACCACCGCGACCAATGCGCCTTCGAGCCGGTTGCGCAGGATCACCGTCGAAGGCGCCTCGGCGCTCTCGGCGGGCAGGCCGGCGACGAAGCCGAGCGGCACATCGACCATCAGGTGCGTGCCGCGTCCGACGATCGACTTCAGCCGCACGCCGTGGCTGGGCAGCGCCCTCGCCACGATGCTGCGCACGGTCGCCAGCCCGAGTCCGAAGCCTTCGTGGCGGTTGCGCTGCGGGTTGTCGAGCTGCACGCCGGCCTCGAAGATCCTGTCCTGCATCTCGGCCGGGATGCCGGCGCCACGGTCGATGACGAAGACGGTGGCCAGCAGCCCGCGCACGCGCGCGCGCACGAGCACGTCAGGTCCCGGACGCCGGCGCGGGCCGGTGCGCCGCGGCGGCGTGTACTTCACCGCGTTGGACAGCAGGTTGGACAGCAGCCGCATGAGCAGCAGCCGATCCGTCTCGACGACACAGTCGCGGCCGGGCGGCACGAACTGCAGCGACAGGCCGCGCTCCTCGGCCATGGGGGCGAAGCGGCGCTCCAGGTCGGTGAAGACGTCGGCCAGGCGCTGCGGCTGAAGCCGCGCGGCGACCTTGCCCGACTCCATCTGGGAGTAGTCGAGGATGGCATCGAATGCCGACGCCAGCGATGCGATCTCGGCTTGGAGCACATGCAGGTGCCGGGCCGCATCGGCGCCGGCCGGAGTGCGCTTCATCGTCTGGGCGAGCAGGTCCGCGTACAGCACCGTGGCGGCGAGCGGCTGGCGCAGATCGTGCGCCGCCGAGGCGAGGAAGGCCGTGCGCCGTTCCTCGCGGGCCTGAAGGCGCTGCTGGATCCTGCGGAATTCGTTGATCGCGGCTTGCGTCTGCTCTTCGTAGCGCGTGCGCTCCTGCTGCACCGCCTGCAGCGCATCCTCCGCGGCCCTGCGCGCCTGCGTCTCGCGGTGCAGCGTGCCCTGGATGCGGAATCCGAGGTACAGCACGGTCAGCAGCGCGACCGCGAAGATGATCAGCTCGTTGTCGGTGCGACTGCCCTTGTGCGCCTCATGGGGCAGGTAGGCCGCGAGGACGGCGATCAGCGCGCAGGCGGCGGCGGCGAGCCGGATGCGGTGGTCGACGCGACCCGAGGCGAGCAGCGGCAGCCCCAGCAGCAGCACCGACGACCACACCCACGTGATCGCATCTCGGTAGGCGCGCGAGTACTCGGCCTGCGTGAGCACGTCGCCGTCGGGGCGCAGCGTCACCGTGTGGGGCAGCAGGAAGGGCAGGTGGGCCGGCAGCGACAGCAGGCCGCACACGACAGCGATCAGCGCGATGGACCCGGCCACCGGCCAGGCCGGTGCGACGAAGGACGCGCCGCCCAGGCCCGCCACGGCGACCAGGGTGCCGGCGACACAGGCGGCCAGCACGACGAGCCGCAGGTACTTCTCGTTCGACGGCAGCGACAGCAGGATGTCCAGTGCGCGCGCGTTGCCGATGTCGTAGCGTTCCGGCGCCAGCAGGTAGCGCCAGTCCGCCGGCAGCGTGAAGGCGATGTAGACGAGCAGCAGCGCCGCGCCCAGCCGCAGCGCCCGGGCCAGGGCCTGCCGCTCGCTGTCCTCGGCGACCGCGTCCGTGCTCATGTCGTCTGCAGGATGTTGCGGTACGCCGGCTGCACCTCCCAGGTCATGCCGTCGTCCAGGTTGGTGTCGACCTCCAGCAGGTCGGGGCGGGCGTCAAAGGTGACGAACTCCGGGACGGCGAGCGATGCCTTGGCCGCGTTGTTGCCGTTGATGAAGCCGCACTTGAACAGGAAGCGCGCGATCTGCACGCCGTCGCGGAACGGCACGCCGTCCACTGCCGGAATGTTCTTCGCCCCGGCGCGCTTGATGTAGTGCTCGCCGATGCGGCGCGTCAGCTCCTCGGTGGTATAGCGCCGCGGGCCGGCGCTGAAGGACTCGACCAGTCGCTTCAGGTCGGCGAACTGGTACTGGTGCTCCTTGTAGAGGTCGGCGAGCCGGCGCCGCCCGAACTCGCCCATCGCCTGCGTGATGTGGTGCAGGGCAATGCGGTCCTTCTGGTCGCGCGCCGCGTTGACGCCGGCCATGCGCGCAAGCTGCGCGATCCAGCGCGGGCGTCCCCCGGCCAGCACGCGCAGCACATGCTCGGCCGGGGCGACCGAGGCGCCCCATTTCATGCGCCCGACGAAGGCGTACTCGATCAGCGCATCGGCGTGGTCCCGGTTGTTCCACAGGCGCGCGATCTCGCACTCGGGGTCGGTGCGGCGAATCCACGCGAGGATGCGGTTGGACAGGATGGTCTTCTGCTGCGACGCCGACCAGACGATTTCGGTGCGGTACTGCTCCACCTTGTCCATGTCTTCGGCGTTCGTGAGGCTGGCCCACACATCGGTGCGCACCGTGGCGCGGATGCCGACGCCGCTGGTCTCCTTGACCAGGTTGCGGCACGCCGAGAAGAACGACGAGATGAGCGCCTGCTGCGCCGCCGAGTTCTGGTACTTCGCGTCGATGTCGTCGAGCAGGAACCACACCTGCCGGTGCAGCCCGCCCTCGCGGTCGATGCGCGCGAGCAGCTGCTCGTGGTTGGGCGTCGGCCGTGGCGTGGGCGCCAGCTCCAGCACGCCGCCCAGGCTCACCTTGCCGATCAGTCGCGACAGCAGCGCGCTGACGAGGTTGCGTCCGGTGAAGCCCGCCACCTCGGCGGTCTCGACGAGCGCCATCTGGTTGTCCGACCACGCGAAGCCGATGTCGCGCGCGAGCTCCATGTTGATCGCGCCGCAGATCACCTGCTTCCAGTAGTTCTCGAGCAGGGCGTGATTGTCGGTCTGCGGCGGCTCTTTCAGCGCGACCAGGTTGGACGGCACCAGGTGCAGCACGATCGGCTTCCTGCCCGGCGCGGTGCGCAGGTTGTGGGCAAAGCGCACGAGCAGCGCCGATTTGCCGGTGCCCTTGCGGCCGTTGGCGATCCACAGGCGATGTGCCGGATCGAGGAAGTCGGCGAAGGCCAGCTGGTCGACGAAGTAGGAGATGAGCACCGACTCGTCTTCGTCCTCCCCCGCGTCGTTGCCGAAAAGCGATTTGTCGTCGAGTTCAATCTTCATGGGGCCGCGCCTCGCCTCCCCAGCTTAGTGCCGGGAAAGCGGGACGTGGCCCTTCAAACGAGGGAGCGCGGGCGCGGCCTCACAGCGACGTCAGGTACGCCGCCAGGTCGCTCAGCTGCTGCGCGCTCAGCCCCAGCGAGAGCTCGGTGTTGTAGCGTGCCGCGACATCCTCCAGCGTGGCGGCCGAGCCGTCGTGGAAATACGGAGCGTGCTGCCACACCCCGCGCAGGGGCGTGGTGCGGTACTGCTTGGTCGCCGAGCGCGACGCATAGCTCGGGGTCTCGGGCTCGGCCACCGAGTCGGCCGGCGGATGCAGCGTCGTGTTCGCATCGGTGAAGGTGGCCCCGCTGTGGCAGGTGGCGCAGCGGCCTGCGCCGTCGAACACCGGCTTTCCGCGCGCCGCGGCGGTGGTGTCGAAGGAGCCGGCCGGGGCCGCCGGGGCGGCGAGGCTGAGCTGATAGGCCTGCAACGCGGGCAACTTGCCGCTGACCCGGTCCTCGGTGCCGTGTGTCACCGTGAGCGGCAGGCGCGCATCGCTGAAGGTGCCCAGGCCGCCCATCTGCGTCACCGCGACATACCGGTTCCAGTACGCGATCTCGTCGCCGTCGCCGGTGAAGGTGATCTTGTTCACCCCGGCCAGCCCGTAGGCCGGCGGAATGACGACCGGCTTGCTGATGCCGTCGATGTTGAAGCGCGGGTCGTACTTGCCGGGACCCCAGCTCTGGTAGATCGCTTTCGTCGCGGCGTCGAGCGCCGGCGACAAGGCGATGATGGCGCCCGGGTTCAGGTCGCGGTTGGCCCAACCGTCCAGTCGCTTGCCGATGCCCGGGGCGAAGGAGTCGTCGACCGTCGAATGGCACAGCGCGCAGGTGGTGCCCACGCGGGTGAGGCGGTCCGCGCCGTTCACCGTCTCGACGGTGCCCTTCAGGCCCACCACCGCGTCCAGCTTGAGCAGCGCGATCGTCGTGGCCGGACTGGCGAGGTCCACGCTGCCGTTGGCGATGCCGTCCTTCACCGACTGCGGCAACGCATCGGCGTCGACCTTGAGGCCCACCGAGAGGGCGGTGGTGGGGTCGACCGCGGCGGCAATCACCTCGTGCATGCGCAGCGTGTCGGTCCACTGTGCCTCGTCGCCGAAGGTGTCGTAGCGGAAGATCTGCTTTCCTTCGGCGGCCAGTTGCTCGGGCGTGGGTCCGTCGTCGTCACCGCCGCAGCCGGCCAGCATCGCGGCTGCGGTCCACAGGATCAGGGCTTTCATCGGCGCTCCTCGAGGGGTTCGCCGCATAGATGGAGCGGCGCGCGCCCGCGTTCCTGACCTGTGTCGCCAGGAGGGGGATGCGCTACCCGGCCGACGCCTGCAGCAGCGCCTGCCGCAAGGCCGGCGTCGCGCGCAATGCGCCCACTTCGATGCCGTTCCAGTTCTTCAGCGTGACGTCGCTGAAGGCGCCGATGAAGTCGCGCTCGTCGTCGTCCAGCGTCACCAGTGCCTCGATGACCGCGGCCATCACGACCTCGGCGGCGCGTGCGTTGTTGCCGTCGCGCATCTTGATGGCGACCCCGAGGCCGCGATGCGGCAGCGCCGCGCAGTACATGCCTTCGGCGCCGACCTTGCAGAAGACGCGCTCGCCCAGGCGTTGCATGACGAGCGTGTCCATGCGAGCGGCGCCGCCGACCATGTACGGCGATGCGGCGACCGCGCGGCGCAATCGTTGCGCGGCGCGTGCCTGTCCGGCCCGCAGACCGATGCCGGTGCCGAAGCGCGCAAACGCGTGCGCCAGATGGCGCAGCGGAATGCCGTAGGTGGGGATGGAGCAGCCGTCGGTGCCGCGCGGCGCGCGCGACAGGTCGAAGCCGGTGGTCGAATGCAGCGCTTCGCTGACCTCGCGCATGACCGCGTGCTCCGGCCTGACATAGCCCTTGACGAAGCGCCGCAGGTCGATGCCGCTGTCGGTCCATCCCATCAGCGCGCAGGCCAGGCAGACGAACCCGGCGTGCTTGCCCGAGCAGTTGTTGTTGAGGGCGGTGGGCAAAGCCCCCCGGGCGGCCAGCTCGCGCGACGCGCCGTCGTCGTACGGCCAGTGGGCACCGCACTCGAGGACGCCGGCATCGACGCCCGCCTTCTCCAGCATGCCGGCGGCGGTGCGCACATGCACCGGCTCACCGTTGTGCGAGGCACAGGCGATGGCGAGCTCGTCGTCGGTGAGCTTCAGCCGATCGGCTGCATCGCTCTCGACCAGCGGCAGCGCCTGCAGGGCCTTGACCGCGGAGCGCGGGAACACCGGGCGGTCGATGTCGCCGATCGCCGCCCGAACGCCGGCGTCGGCATCGACGATGGCCAGCGAGCCGAAGTGCTCCGATTCGACCGCGTCGCCGCGCCAGGCCTCGACCAGCACCGGCGTCATCGCATCAGAGCGGCGCCAGTTGCTGGATGCCTGCGATCGCCCAAGGCTGGCTGCCGTCTTCCGGCCTCGCCAGGTGCCACACCTCGTCGAACGGCGCCGCGACGCCTTCGTCCTCTTCGCGGATCAGGCCGTGGAAGCGCACGCTGACGATCTGCTGGCCTTTTTCGACCGCCCAGTCCACGGCTTCGGCGTCGAGCTTGACCACGTCGGTGCGCTGCGGCTTGCCCTGCCGGTCCTGAAGGTCGAGGCGGAAGGCCGCGAACATCTCGGGTGTGGAAAACTGGCGCAGATCGGCAAGGTCGCCGGCATCGTTGGCGGCCTGCATGCGCAGGAAGATCATCTTGGCCGCACGCTCCAGCTCGCCGGCATCGACATGGGCGGGAAGAACGCGGCTGGCGCCGCCGGCGGCAGCCAGCGGGCGATCGGCCGGCAGCGCGGCGACGTCGCTGCGCTGCACCGCGCTGTCACGCCAGACGGGCGTTTCCATGCCGCCCGCGTGTGCGCCAGCGGGCTGCAACCGCGGCGAGCGTTGTGCGCCGGGAGCGAATCGACGCAGCAGGAAGCGCACCAGCCACACCGCGACGATGGCCACGAGCAGCAGGGTCAGGATGTTGCCGAAGGCTTCGCCGAAGCCCAGGTGGCTCATCAGCGCCGCGATGCCCAGGCCGGCGGCGAGACCCGCCACCGGACCGAGCCACGAGCGCTTGGGCGTGGCCGCGGCAGCGGTTGCAGCGCCGGCCGTGGGCGCGGTGGCCTGCTGGGTGGGCGCCTGCTGCGGCGTCGTCGTGTTGTCCGGGGTCTGGCGAGGCGGCGGCGCTTGGCGCTTCATGCCTTGCGAGATGCCTCCGCCGAGGCGTTTGGCTTCGACATCGGTTGCGCTGAAGGTAAGCCCCAGCAGGCCGATGAAGACACTCAAGAGGATGGATTTCACGCGACACTCCTCGATGACAAGGCGAACAGTATGGACCCGATGCCGAAGCGACCGGTTCCTCCCATGTGGAGACGGGCAAGGCGAATGCCAGGGGTCGCCGGAGGGCGTCTCGCGGTGAGCAAGTTTTTCCATCCCACCCATGCCGTGGCCGGCGTCGATTTCACCAGCCGGCCGACGCAGCGCAAGCCGATCACCGTCGCGCTGGGCCACCGCGAGGGCCGGGTGGTCCATCTCCAGCGGCTGGCGGCACATGACTCGTTCGAGGGTTTCGGAACCTGGCTGCGCACGCCGGGGCCGTGGATCGCCGCCATCGACATGCCGTTCGGCCTGCCGCGCGAGCTGGTGACGACGCTCGGCTGGCCCACTGAGTGGTTGCCCTTGATGCGCCACTACACGGCGCTCAGCCGGCCGCAGATCCGCACGCAGTTCGCCGCGTTCTGCGCCGCGCGTCCGGTGGGCGGCAAGTTTGCCCACCGGGCGTGCGACGCGCCGGCAGGTTCGTCGCCGTCGATGAAGTGGGTCAATCCGCCGGTGGCCTACATGCTGCACGCGGGCGTCCCGCTGCTCATCGAGGCCGGCGTGCACCTGCCGGCGGTGCACGCCGGCGACCCGTTGCGGGTGGCCCTTGAGGCCTATCCCGGGCTGCTGGCGCGCGAGATCCTGGGCCGGCGCTCGTACAAGAGCGATGAGACGGCGCGGCAGACGGCACAGCGGCTCGCTGCGCGACGGGAGCTCGTCGATTTCCTGGAGGCCGGACGCACTCGGCTCGGCCTGGAGCTGCGCTTGAGCGAGCCGCAGCGCGAGTCGCTGCTGGCCGACGCGTCGGGCGATCGCCTGGACGCGGTGCTGTGCATGCTGCAGGCGGCGTGGGCGAGCGGACAGCCAGGGCACGGCGTGCCCTCAGGGGTGGATCCACTGGAGGGATGGATCACCTCGGCGTAACCGCGGATGGTTGGATATTTCTGTCTTGACAGAAATATCAGCCACTTTTAGAGTGCAGTCATGGACCTTTCGCCGACCCTCTCGCGCTTCGTTCTCCACTGGGGCGAGATGGGGACCCGCTGGGGCGTGAACCGCACCGTGGCTCAGATCCACGCCCTGCTGTACATCACCGGCCGCCCCATGCATGCCGAGGAGATCGCCGACACGCTGGGCGTCGCGCGCTCCAACGTCAGCACCAGCCTGCGCGAGCTGCAGGGCTGGAACCTGGTCCGGCTGGTGCACCTGTCCGGCGACCGGCGCGATCACTTCGAGACGTCCACCGACGTGTGGGAGCTGCTGCGCACCGTCGTGCGCGAGCGTCAGCGGCGCGAGATCGCGCCCACCATCCAGGTGCTGTCAGAGCTGCTCGCCGATCCGGCCATCAGCAAGGATCCGGCCGATGCGAAGCGTCGCATGCGCGAGACGCTGGAGCTGCTGGAAACGCTCACCGCGTGGAGCGACGAGATGCTCAAGCTCGACACCGACACCCTGACCAAGGTGCTCAGGCTCGGCGCCCGGATCAAGAAGCTGCTCGACGGCGCGGGTCCGCGCGGCGCGCGCGGCAAGGCGTCCGAACTGCCGGCCGCACACCTGCTCGGGCCCTGAGAGGGGCCTTTTTTTTGCCGAATTGTTTCTGTTTTGACTGAAATGACTGGAGGGAACATGGACCGCGCGATCTATCCGCTGACGCTCTTCTACGACGCCGGATGCCCGGTCTGCGCCCTCGAGATGGACCATCTGCGCGAGCGCAACCGCGCGGGCCGGCTGGTGTTCGTCGACATCTCGGCGCCGGGCTTCGGCGCCGACCAGTACGGCACCAGCGAAGCCGCGATGGAGGCGGAAATCCACGGGCTGACGGCCGGCGGCGCGATGCTGCGCGGCGTTCAGGTGCTGCGTCTGGCGTATGACGCGGTCGGCCTGGGATGGGTGCTGCGCGCCACCGGCTGGGCGCCGCTGAAGCCGCTCGCCGACGCGGGCTATCGCCTGTTCGCGCGGCACCGGCACGCCATCTCGCGCGCCGCGGCCCCGCTGATCGCCGCCATGCGCGCCGCCCGGGCACAGCGGACGGCCCGGCGCATGCGGGACTGCCGAGGCGGCGCCTGCAGCAGCGACTCCACGCGCGACGGGAGGCCCTCATGAGAGTGCTGGTCTGTGGCGCCACCGGCTGTGTCGGTGCCGCCGTGGTGCATGCCTTGCGGTCGCGCGGCCATCACGTCATTGAAGGCGCTCGCGGCGCAGCCGACGGCCGCTCGACGATGCCCATCGACTTCATGCAGCCGCGCACGCCGCAGGCCTGGGCCGAGGTGCTGGGCGCCGCACGTATCGAGGCGCTGGTGAACTGTGTCGGCATCCTCATGCCCACGCGGCGACAAAGCTTCGAGCGCGTGCATGCCGACGGCCCGATCGAGCTTTTCCGCGGTGCGGTCCTGGCCGGCGTGCGGCGGGTGGTGCAGGTGTCGGCGCTCGGCGTGGGCGCTGATCCACAGAGCCTGGCCATGCCTTACCTGCACAGCAAGCTGCGCGCGGACGATGCGCTTGCCTCGCTGCCGCTCGATTGGGCGGTGCTGCGTCCATCGCTGGTCTACGGACCGCGCAGCCACGGCGGCGCTCTGTTCGCCACGCTCGCCTCGCTGCCGTTGATCGCGTTGCCCGGACGCGGCCGGCAGCGGGTGCAGCCGATCCATGTCTACGAGCTGGCCGAAGCCATCGCGCGCCTGGTCGAACATGACGGCGCGCTGCGGGCGATTCACGAGATCGGCGGGCCGCAAGTGCTCGCCTACCGCGAGATGCTGGCGCACTACCGCAGCCAGCAGGGACTCGGCGCAGCGCTGTGGCTGCCGCTGCCCATTCCGCTGATGCGGCTCACCGCATGGCTGGCCGAATGGCTGCCGCAGAAGGTGCTGTGCCGCGACACCATCGCGATGCTCGAGCGCGGCAGCGTCCCCCGGGACAACGCAGCGCCGGCCCTGCTGGGCCGCACGCCGACGGCGATGGCGCACGGCCTGGCGATCACGCCGCCCGAGCCGCTGTTCGATCTGCGCGTGCAGCTCAGTCCCGGGATCGATCGCCTGCTGCGGGCGGCGCTCGCCTTCATGTGGCTCTACACCGCGCTGATCAGCGCACTGCTGCCGCAGCAGTCGGGCGTGCTGAAGCTGCTCGCGCGCTGCGGCTTCGAGGGGCGCGCGGGCGTCGCGGTGCTGGTGGTGTCGTGCGCGTTGAACATCGCCCTGGGCACGCTCACGCTGGTGCGGCCGCGGCCATGGCTGCATGCGCTCCAGTGCGCCGCCGTGATCGGCTACACCGCCACCGCCGCGATCAACATGCCCGAGCTCACGATTGACCACTGCGGACCGCTGGTGAAGAACCTGCCGCTGCTCGGACTGGTGATGGTGTTGTGGATGGCGCAACGCAACCACGCGGTCGACGCGGCACGGGCGGGCATGCCGCGGAACGCGGACCGGCGCACGTCGGCTGTCCCGCGCGTGGCGGCGCTGAACCCCGCGGCGAATCACCGGTTCGAGTAGCGGGCACACGGGCCTCTGCTAAGGTGGCCCGCGATGCATGCGCTGAACCTGCTGTTACTCGCGGGCGGGCTTCTGGTGTTCGTCAGCCTCTTCGCGGGCGTGTATTCCGCGCGCTTCGGCCTGTCGTACCTGCTCGTGTTCCTCGTCGCCGGCATGCTCGCGGGCGAGGAAGGTCCCGGCGGCGTGCGCTTCGACAGCCCGCTGCTGAGCGCCTGGGTCGGCAACGCGGCGCTGGCGATCATCCTGCTCGAAGGCGGGCTCAACACCCGGATGAGCACCTTCCGGGGCGCCTTCGTGCCAGCGGCGCTGCTTGCCACGGTGGGCGTCGTCACGACGGCCGCCGTCGTCGGCGCCGTGGCGATGCGGCTGCTGGATCTCGACTGGCGCTACGGACTGCTGCTCGGCGCCATCGTCGGCTCGACCGATGCGGCGGCGGTGTTCTCGCTGCTGCGCCACCTCGGGCTGCGCCTGCACGAACGCGTGGACGCCACGCTGGAGCTGGAGTCCGGCCTCAACGACCCGATGGCCGTGTGCCTCGTTCTCGCGCTGATCGAGATGATCCGCGCCGACGCCGGCGCCGCGGAGGTCGGCTGGCTGCTGCTGCGGCAGGCCGGCCTGGGGACGGCCGTCGGCTGGCTCGGCGGTGCTGCTGCCGCCGCGCTGCTGCGCCGGCTGCCGCTGACCGCGGAACATGGCGGCGTGCTGTCGCTGCTGATCGTGTCGGCGGGCATGGCGCTGTTCGCCCTGGCCGGCGTGCTCGAAGGCTCGGGTTTCCTGGCGGTCTACCTGGTGGGGCTGCAACTGCGGGCACGCGCCGAAGAGGCTGCGCACATCGCCTCGTCGGCGCTCGACGGCTTCGCATGGGCGGCGCAGGCGACGATGTTCCTGCTGCTCGGCCTGTTCGTCTCGCCGCACCAGGTGCTCGCCACCGCGGGTCCCACGTTCGGCATCGCGGCGACGCTGATCTTCGTCGCGCGCCCGCTCGCCGTTGCGCTGTGCCTGGCGCCGCTGCGCTTTCCGCCACGCGCGGTCCTGTTCATCGGCTGGGTCGGCTTGCGCGGCGCCGTGCCCATCGTGCTTGCGCTGTTCCCCGTGCTGGCCCAGGTGCCCGACAGCAACCGGTTCTTCAACGTCGCCTTCGCGGTCGTCCTGGCCTCGCTGCTGCTGCAAGGCACGACGCTGGGCTGGGCGGCACGCCGCCTGAAGGTGGTCGAGCCGCCGGAGCAGCCGCCGCCCGGCGAAGGCACGGTGAAGGGACGGCTGACCCTGGATGCGGACCTGCCGCTGGATGACGTGTTCGGTTTCTTCCAGCTGCCGCTGCCGCCGCACACCGCGGCCACCCTCGGCGACTGGCTCACCCAGACCCTGGCGCGCGACCATGCCGAAGGCGACGGGCTCGAGTGGCACGGTGCGCACTTTCGCGTCGCCGCGCTGAAGGACGGTCGCATCGTGCGAGTCGTGGTGACGCTCGCGCCGCGCGCGGGATGAGCCCCGAGGACTGGTTCGCCGCCCAGGGCTGGCAGCCGTTCGCGTTCCAGCGCGAGGTGTGGGCCGCGATGGCGCACGGCCGCAGCGGCCTGCTGCACGCCACCACCGGCGCGGGCAAGACCTACGCCGTGTGGTTCGGCGCCTTGCTGCACGCGCGGCGCAGCGACCCGCAAGGCGCATCGACGCCGCCGCTTCGGGTGCTGTGGATCACACCGATGCGAGCGCTGGCCGCCGACACCACGCGCGCGATCACGGCCCCGCTGCCGCGGGTGGCGCCGAACTGGACGGTGGGCGCGCGCAGCGGCGACACGCCGAGCGCCGAACGGGCGCAACAGGACAAGCGGCTGCCGAGCGCGCTGGTCACCACGCCGGAAAGCCTGAGCCTCATGCTGACCCGCGAGCACGCATGCGACGAGCTGGCGCAGGTGCAGGCGGTCATCGTCGACGAATGGCACGAGCTGATGGGCAACAAGCGCGGCGTGCAGGTGCAGCTCGCGCTCGCGCGGCTGCGTCGACGGAATCCGCAGCTCGTGGTGTGGGGCCTGAGCGCGACCCTGGGCAATCTCGACCAGGCGATGCAGGTGCTGCTCGGCGACGCGTCCGGGATGCTGGTGCAAGGCCGCGTCGACAAGACGCTGGTGATCGACACGCTGATCCCGCACGACCCCGGGCGCTTCTCCTGGGGCGGCCACCTCGGCGTGCAGATGCAGCAGCCGGTGGTCGACGAGATCGAGCGCTCGTCGACCACGCTGGTGTTCGTCAACATGCGCACGCAGGCCGAGGTCTGGTACCAATTGCTGCTGGAGCGCCGTCCCGAGTGGGCGGGCAGCGTCGCGTTGCACCATGGCTCGCTCGACCGCCAGACGCGCGAGTGGGTGGAGTTGGGGCTGAAGGAGGGGCGGCTGAAGGCAGTCGTCGCGACCTCGTCGCTGGACCTGGGCGTCGACTTCCTGCCGGTGGAGCGCGTGCTGCAGATCGGCTCGCCCAAGGGCATCGCGCGCCTGCTGCAGCGCGCCGGCCGCAGCGGCCACGCGCCGGGCAGGCCCAGCCGCGTCACGCTGGTGCCCACCAACACGCTGGAGCTCATCGAGGCCGTGGGCGCGCGCCGCGCGGCGCAGGCCGGCCGGATCGAGAAGCGCGCGACGCCCGAGAAGCCGCTCGACGTGCTGGTGCAGCACCTGGTGACGGTGGCGCTCGGCGGCGGCTTCCGGCCCGACGAGCTGTTCGACGAGGTGCGCAGCGCCTTCGCCTATCGGGACCTGACGCGCGACGAGTTCCAGTGGGCCGTCGACTTCGTCGAGAAGGGCGGCGCGAGCCTCGCCGCCTATCCCGAATACCACCGCGTGAAGCGGGTCGACGGCGTGTACCGCGTGCCGGACCGCGCGATCGGACGGCGCCACAAGCTTCAAGTCGGCACCATCGTGTCCGATGCCGCGATGCAGGTGAGCTACGTCAGCGGCGGGCGCATCGGCACGGTGGAGGAGGGCTTCATCGCGCGGCTGAAGCCGGGTGACTGCTTCCTGTTCGCCGGCCGCCTGCTGGAGTACGTGCGCACCCAGGAGATGACGGCCTATGTGCGACGGGCCGCGACCGGCAAGGGCGTGGTCACCACCTGGGCCGGCAGCAAGATGCCGTTGTCCAGCGAGCTGGCCGACGCGGTGCTCGAGGTCATCGCCGGTGCGGGACGAGGCGACTTCGGCGAGCCCGAGCTGCAGGCCGCACGGCCCATGCTGCAGACCCAGGCCCGCCTGTCGAAGCTGCCCACACCGCAGACGCTGCTGGTGGAGCAGTACCGCTCGCGTGAAGGGCACCACGTGTTCCTGTACCCCTTCGCCGGCCGCTACGTGCACATCGGACTGGCCAGCCTGCTCGCCTGGCGCCTCGCGCGCGACGCGCCGAACACCTTCAGCCTGTCGATCAACGACTATGGGCTGGAGCTGCTGAGCGCGATGCCGGTGGACCTGGCCCCGCTGCTCGACCAGCGCCTGTTCGATGAAGGCGAGCTGCTGCACGACGTGCTGGCGAGCCTGAACGCCACGGAGCTCGCCAGGCGCCGATTTCGCGAGATCGCGCGCGTGGCGGGCCTGATCTTCACCGGCTATCCAGGCGCGCCCAAAAGCACCCGCCAGCTGCAGGCCTCGAGCGCGCTGTTCTACGAGGTGTTCCGCAAGTACGACGCCGCGAATCTGCTGCTGGGCCAGGCGCAGGCCGAGGTGCTGAGCCAGGAGTTGGAGATTCGCCGGCTGGCCGCGACACTGTCGCGCATGCGTTCACAACAGATCGAATCGGTGCGCCTGCCCGCTCCGAGTCCGTTCGCGCTGCCGCTGATGGTGGAGCGCTTTCGCGAGAAGCTGTCCACCGAGAAGCTGAAGGACCGGCTCGCCCGCATCCTTCGCGATGCCGAGAAGGCGGCCGACCGATGAGCAAGCTGGTCGTCGCCGGTGCGCGCGCGCGGATGCTCACCTACCTCGTCGCGCTGTGGAAGCTCTTCAAGCATCCGCAGACGCCGCGGCTCGCCAAATGGACGGCGATCGCCGTGGTGGCCTACGCGGCCAGCCCGATCGACCTCATCCCGGACTTCGTGCCGGTGCTGGGGATGCTGGACGACATCGTCATCGTGCCGCTGGGCATCGCGCTCGTGGTGCGACTCACGCCCAAGCCCCTCTGGGAGGCCTGCTTGCACGAGGCGGAGCAGTCGGCGCAGAAGCTGCCGCGCCTGTGGATGGGCGCGGTCGGCATTGCGCTGGTCTGGGTCGCGCTGCTCGCGCTGATCGCCTGGCTGGTGTTCTTCTGAGGGCAGCTCCAGCGATCAGCCGCGCGCCGTCAGCGTGAAGCCGCTGCCAGGCTGCGTGATGGTGATCCGCGCCCGTGCGCCCAGCGAGCCGTCGGGGCTCACCTGCACGCAGTCGGACTCGGTGGAGAGCACGCTGCCGCCGAGGTCGTGCTCGGTCGAGTTGATGCAGAAGTAGCTCGTTCCAGCCTCGAACTCCAGTGACCAGCCGATGGTCGCGGTGCCGAGAGTGGCCGAGCCGGCGAGGCAGCCGTTGCGCTCGTCCAGCGTGGCCAGCGTGCCGCCGGTGCCGATCTGCGCGGTCGTCGGCGGCACCGCCGCCGTGCTGGCCAGGCTGCACACGCCGGACCCGCCGGTGGCCGTGAGCCGCACGCCTACCAGCTGCAAGGTGGCTGCATCGAAGAAGGTCTCGCTGAGGGCATCGCTCACGATCACGCCGTTCTCGCGCACTCGCAGTGCGGTGTCGCTGCGTGCGGCCGCGATCCCGCTGATCGGCATGACGGACGCGGCGCCCGGCTGCACGCCGATGGTGATGTCGTAGCCGAGGCCGTTGCTGGCGACGCCGGCCGCCGACCAGGTGCGCGAGGCTGTCAGGAAGTTGGCCCAGGCGGTGCGGACGGCGAAGTTGTCGGCGGGCGGCATGACCCCGCCGTCGTCGGAGCCGCCGCCCCCGCAGGCAGCGAGCATGACCAGGCCGCATATGGAAACGAGCCGGTGAAGCGCACCCATGGGAGTCTCCTGCGATGGCGTGTGAGGAGTGAACGGCGCAGGGTGGCTTGCCGTGGTCATGCGGTCACAACCCGAAACACCGCGGTCGATGGAATGGCCCGCAGCGCGCGGCCGTAAACACATCGAGCCCCAGGCGGAAGACCGCCACGTCAGGGTGCGCACCACAGGCCCGAAGGCCGAAGGAGACGACGATGTCGATGACGCGCAAGCAGTTCCTGGCCACCTTGGCGAGCCTTGCGGGCAGCGCCGCCGCGGTCAGCATCCAAGGCTGCGGGGGCGGGGGCGGCGACTCACCGCCGCCGTCACCGACCCCGACGCCCGCGCCGACACCGCCCGCGCCGACACCGCCTGCTCCCACGCCGCCGGCTCCGGCGCCCATGGTGAGCTGTCGCGACACCGTGATCACCGGCAACCATGGGCATTCGGTCACCATCCCGCCGGCCGATCGTGATTCGACGGTGAGCATGACCTACAACATCCAGGGCGTCTCGGACCACAACCACACCATCACCCTCACGCCTGCGCAGCTGGCGTCGCTGAAGACGGCGGGAGCCACCGTCACGGTGACGTCCTCGAACGCCGGTCACACGCACGACGTGAGCGTGAGCTGCACCTGACGGTGGGCAAGCCGCCGGCAGCGGCGGCGTCGCGCCTCACGCCGGCGCGTCGTCGCCGCGGCCGAGCAGGCGCTCCGTCTGCAGGCAGACGTAGTTCGCGGCCAGCCACTGGGAAGCGCACACCGGCCGGCCCAGCACCTGCGCCAGCGCCGTCAGGCCGGCGGCCTCGCAGCGCTGTCGGTGCGCCTCCCGGTCGCGGTCGAGGGCGGCAACGGCATCCTCCGCCAGGCCACGTTCGGCCCGTTCGCGCAGCCAGTGGCGCAGGGCCAGCAGGTCGCGAGGCGCTGCCGCCGCGCTCGCCATCGCGTCCAACGCCGGGGCCTCTGCGCCGCGGCCCATCAGCTGCCGCCACTTGGAAGCCCAGGAGCTCGCGGGCGCGTCGTCGAACTGAAGGGCATCGATCTGGTTGTCGGACCCGCCTCGCACCAGGCTCAACGGCTCCAGCACCGGCGCACCGTCCGCGGGCCGCAGCCGCCCGATCAGCAGCGTGCCCGGCGGGAGCGAATCCGCCTGCAGGCGTTCGATGCGCTGGATGGCGTGCTCGGTGAACGGCGAGTACACGAGCTCGGCGTGCAGCACCCGATCGGCCGCGTCGACGAGCGGCCATGCGAGCGTCTGTCGGATCGGGTCGAAGCGGGCGGCGCCGAAGCGCGCCGGCGCCAGCGTCACCCAGTCCTGCAGCGGCTGCGGCTCGGCGAGCAGGCTGCGACGTGCGTGTGCGCGGCGCTCGAGGAGATCGGCCCAGTCGGCGATCGGCTGCAGGTGCGTTGCCAGCGCGCCGGCCGGCTGCAGCGTGACGTGCGTCGTGTCGCTGCCCGACAGGCGGCCTTGCGCATTGACTTGCGCCGACACCAGTCGCACACGGCGGCCGGTGGCCTGCTGCGGGGCGCCCAGGCCGCTCCAGGGCCCGGGCGCCTTGTAGCGGGCAAGGGGATCGAACCCGCGCTGCAGCTCGGCCCGCGCGTCGGTGCACGAGAAGAAGCGCTGCTCCTCGGGCGACCAGAACATCATCGTCAGCCCGACGTAGCCGGAGGCGGATCGCCAGGCGCTGGCGCCCACACCGATCAGCTCCAGCGTCGACGCGGCGGCGTACTCGCTGCGCGAACGGCCCACGAGGTGCGCCGGCGCGGCGCCTTTCGCGTCGGCGCTGGCCAGTGCCCCCAGCAGTCCGTGGACCAGGGCGAGCTCGTCGAACAGGCGATGCTCGTCCGCGCCGGCCGCGCGCTCGAGCAGCAGCTCGACGTGGTCGGCGACCCGTCGCAGCAGCAGCGCGAGACGGTGGTACTGGGCGCCTTGCGCCCATACCGCGAGCGTCGCGAAGCGATCGCGCATGGCCGGCGACAGGTGCGACAAGCCGAGCTGGAGGCAGTCCTGCAGCACCTGCTGGACGCTGGCACGCAGCCTGACCCGCGACGCGGCTTCGGCGTTGTCGACGTCCTCCGGCAGCGCGTGGTCCTTGCCGAGGTCCAGCGCCGCGGTCTTCGGCTTGGCCCGCGCCGGCGGAGGCATCACGTCGGCGCCGAGCGCCTGGCGACACGCCAGCACGGCGGCCACCTGGTACTTCGCGAGCTGCTTCGTTTCGGTGTCGGGGATCAGCGCGTCCACGCCGCCGCCCATGTAGCGCAGGCGCAGTCGTGGCCGCTTGAGGTCGATGACCAGGTGCGTGTCGCCGCCGAGCCCGAGGTCGTCCGGCAGGTCGAGGTCCTGCACGAACTGCCACGCCCAGCGGTAGCCGGCCGCGCCGGCATGGCGCTCCAGTGCGGCCTGCGGAATGGCCAGGAGCGCGGCCGACAGGTCGGCCTGCGCGTTGCTCCCGCCCGCTGCGGACGGCGCATCGTCGTCGGCCGCGGCCGGCGCCGCCATGCGCTGCAGGCTGATCATGGCGGCGAGGATGTGCTGGCAGACGCCCGCCGCCGGGCAGCTGCAGCTCGCCTGCGCCGGACCGCGCGCATCGAAGCGGATGGTGTGCTCGCCGAACCGGAGTTCCAGCCGGTCCTGCGCTTCGGCGCTGATGGTGGCGGCCTGCTTCTCCAGGTCCTTCTGCGCGCGCCGCAGCAGGCCCTTGTTGGCCAGCGCGACGAACGCATCCTCGTCGAAGCGGCGCAGCTGCTCGAGCAGGCGGTCCTTCAGACCCGCCGTCACGACACCACCTTCACCAGCCAATGCGCGAGACGCTGCGGCGTGAGCGCCGCGATCTCCATGCCGCAGGCGGCCAGACGCTCCGCCATCGCCTTGTCGTACACCGGGTTCGCCTGCCCGTCGAGCGCGGCCAGTCCCAGGAGCTTGACGCGAGCTTCGGCCAGCGCCTTCACCGCGCGCACCAGCTCCCCGGGCGGGGCGCCTTCGCAGAAGTCGGTGACGAGCACGAGCACGGTCCGGTGCGGGTTCTCGACCAGCTGCGTGCAGTAGCGCACCGCCTGCGCGATGTCGGTGCCCCCGCCGAGCTGCACGCTCATCAGGATCTCGACCGGGTCGTCGGCATGCCCGGACAGGTCGACGATGCTGGTGTCGAAGACGACGATCTTCACGCGAAACGCCGGCAGCGCCGCCAGGATGCCGGCCATCACCGCGCTGTGGATCACCGAGTCGGCCATGCTGCCGCTCTGGTCCACGCACAGGATGATGTCCCACGGCAGGCGGCGGCTGTTGCGCTCGAAGAACAGCGCCTGCTCGACGACGAGCTGCCGCCGGTCCCGGTCGTAGTGCTTCAGGTTGCGGCGCACGGTGCCGTGCGCGTCGAAGTTCTGCGACAGCGCGAGCGGCGAGTGGCGAAAGCGGTTCAGGCGGCCGGCGAGCGCCTGGCGCACTTCGGATTCCAGCTTGCGCTTGAGCTCCTCGACCACCTGGCGGACGATTCGCCGCGCCACGTGCAGCACCTCGCCCCGGAGGTGGCCGCGCAGTCCGAGCAGGGTTCGCAGCAGGTCCTGGCTGGGTTGCAGGCGCTCCAGCGTCCTGGGGTCGGTGACCAGCTCCGTCATGCCGTAGCGGTCGAGCGCGTGCTTCTCGATGACCTCGGCGGTGTCGTTGGGGAACAGCTCCCGCACCTCGCCGAGCCATGTGGTCAGCGTGAGCTGCGACGCGTCGAGCGAGCCGGGCCCGATGTCCTTGCGCAGGCCGCGGCCCTGGTACTCGCGCCCGTACAGGTAGTCGAGCGCGCGGTCCATGCGGCTGTACGCCGCGCCCAGACCGCCCGCGCCCGGCGCGAACCGGCGGTCGGCGTACTTGCCGAGCACGAGGCGCCAGCGCTGCAGCGTCTTCATGCCACCAGCCAGTCGGAAAGGCCGTCCGCCGCGAGCACCTCGCGCAGCGTCTCGCTGAGCGCCAGGTGCGCGCGCACCTCGTCCTCCGCGAGGTCGCGGTGGACCAGCGGGCCGAGATCGCCCATGCCATGCAGCCCGGCCACGGCGCCGGCGATGCGGTCGGTCTCGTTCGGGGTCATCGCCGCGAAGGCCAGCCGCAACTCCGGCAGTACGGCGACGAAGGCCGGCTCGTCCCATTGCGCGAGCAGGACGTCGAGCACCTGCAGCAGGGCCGGCTGCTGCCACGTCGCCTCGCGGGCGGTCTGCGTGAGCCCGCGCAGGTAGGCGACCGCGTCGCGCGGCTGCGCCATGCCGCTCAGGTGGCCGTTCAGCTCGGCGCCCAGCGCGTCTTCGCCCAGCCGGCCGGCGCTGTACAGCAGGCCGGCCGATGCGCCGCGCAGCAGCGCCGAGTCGTTGGCATGCCGCAGCGCGCCGACCATGTCCCAGTACAGGCCGGCATCCAGCGACTGCCCGCACGCGCCGACCAGCAGCTCGCGCAATTGCTGCAGCGCCTGCACGATGTCGCCGGCGCGGTCGTCGGCCACGCCGCGCAGGTCGCGGCCCAGGTAGATCGACCGTTCGTAGGCCGCCTGCAGCAGCGGCATGACCTCGGGCACGTCGCGCGCCTCCAGCGGCTCGCGCGACTCCCACAGCAACCCCAGCGTGCCGGCGGCGGCGGCCACCGCATCGAAGGCGGCGTCTTCGTTGATCGCCACGCGCAAGGCCTGGAGCACGCGCGGCAGGTGGTCGTGCAGGCCGAGCACGCAGGCCTGCACGGCGCTGGACGCCGCGACGCGGGCGTTGCGCGCCTGGCCGTCGGCCTCCAGCTGCTGCATGCGCTGGGCGAAGCGGCTGGCCACCGCCAGCGGCAGCGTCACGCCGTACACCGACGCCTCGACCAGCGCGGCCTCGGTGAGCGGCGAGTAGTCGTACTCCCAGTGTTCCTGCAGCCGCTCGAGCCCGATGCCGTTCACGAAGTCGGGTCCCGCGGTGCGCACGCCGAAGGGCACCTCGAGCAGCACGAGGCCGTGGAACAGCCGGCTGGTCACGCGGTGCTCGGGACGCCGGTAGAGGTCCAGCGTCGCGCGGCGGCGTTCGGTGTCGTCCATCCTCAACCGCTGGCGCCGCGCGCGTGCTTCGAAGTCGCGCACCAGCGGCGGCACGCCGGCCCCCGCGGGAACCTTGCCGAGTGCGACGCCGCCGAGCACACGCTGCGCGGCGCGCTGCACCAGCACGCCATCGGCATCGGCCTGCCCCTTGATGAAGCAGCTCGTCACCGCATCGAGCACGTCGTCGCGGGCGGGCCCGCAGCGTCCGCGCAGCTGCGCGAGGCGCAGCGCCTGCTCGTAGGCGGCCGACAGCGCAGGCACCGGCAGCGCCAGCTGATGGCGCTGGCGCAGCTCGAGCGCGATGTCGAACAGCATCGTCAGCGCCACTTCGCGGCGCAGGCGCTCGCTGCCGGCGATGCCGGCGCGATCCATCGCCTGGGCGCGCTCCCACAGCGCCTGGTGCCACGCCGGCGCGGTCATGCCGGAGGCGTAGCCGTTGAGCCGCTCGAGGCGGTCGAAGCTGTAGCGGATCACCGACGCGTGGTGGTCGGCCAGCGTGTCGCGCGAAACGGCCGGGCGCGCGACCTCGGCCTGGATGAGCCGCGGCATCGCGACGGCGTGATAGCCGCCGAGCACCACCAGCACCGGACCGGCTTGCGGCGCGCGCTGCGCCAGCGCGGTGCGAATGTGCCAGGCCATCTCGGCCTCGCGTTCGTGGGTGCCGTCCCTCGCATGCCCGTCCTCGGTCGCGTCCTGACGGGCGAGGTGGCAATAGGTGGCGATGCGCGCGACGAAGTCCTCCGTGGACGTGTCGCGGTGCGGCAGCTCGAACAGGTGCTCCCACAACTCCTCGTGGTCGCGGCAGCCGAGCTGCTGCGCCAGCGCCTTCAGGTAGTCGCTGCGTCTCAGGTGATGCTCGGCCAGCAGTGAGCCCTGCTCTTCGCCGGCGTCGTCGCGGTCGAGCACGAACTGCTCGGCGAAGTCGAGGTCGATGAAGCTCGCGGGGATGCCGCGCCGCGCCGACTCGCGCAGGGCCACCAGCTCGGGCGAGTAGTCGCAGAACGGGTAGTAGGCGGCCCTGCGGCGCTCCGGCGTGTCGCCGGCGGCACGCTGCACCGCATAGGCGTAGACGGCGAAGGGCGCCCGCGCCTGCGCATGCGCCAGCAGCGGCACCAGCGGCGTGAAGGAGCGCGGGCCCTCCACCAGCACGACGCTCGGGCGGCGCTGCTCGAAGATGTGCAGCAGGTGGTGCGCGCAGGCGGGACTGTGGTGGCGCACCGGGAACAGGATCAGCGCGTCGCCGACGAGCTGCCGGAAGGCGGTGCGCAGCTCGGCTGCGTTCTGCATCGCGGGCTCAGCGCTCGAGTTCCTTGCGCGCCTCCAGCACGCGCTGCCACTGCTTGTGGCGCTGCGCGCGCGGCCGCACGACGACGTCGAAGTAGTGGCGCAGCTTCTTGCCGTCGTCGGGGTTGTCCTTCAGCACCGTGCCGATCAGCTGGCGCGCGACATGCTCGCCGCCCACCGTGCCGTTGCCGAGGTAGTGCGCGTCCAGGCAGGCCGCATAGCCGACGGCCACCGCCTCCGCGGACGACATGACGGCGGTGGGCTTCTCCACCACCGTGCCCTCGCCGGTGACACCCTGGCGCAGGTCGTTGAACGCGGTCACCAGCAGGTCCACCACGTCGGGCGCGAGCTCCACGTCGACCTGCGCGTGCCGCAGCAGCTGTTCGGTCTGCTCGCGCACGAGCTGCGTCTCGAGCTTGCGGTCGGCGATCGGCTTGACGGTCTCGAAGTTGAAGCGCCGCTTCAGGGCGCTGGACATCTCGTGCACGCCGCGGTCGCGGATGTTGGCCGTGGCCAGCACGTTGAATCCGCGGGCGGCGAAGACGTTGGCGTCGGCACCGGTCAGCTCCGGCACATGCAGCACCTTGTCGGACAGCAGGCTGATCAGGCAGTCCTGGATCTCCGGCTGCACGCGCGTGATCTCCTCGAAGCGGCAGACGCGGCCGGTGCGCATGGCCTCGTACAGCGGGCCGCGCACCAGCGCGCGTGGCGTGGGTCCCTCGTTGAGCAGCAATGCGTAGTTCCACGAGTACTTGATCTGGTCCTCGGTGGTGCCCGCCGTGCCCTGGATGGTGCAGCCCGAATCGTGCGAGATGGCCGCGGCCAGCAGCTCCGACAGCATCGACTTCGCGGTGCCCGGCTCTCCGACCAGCAGCAGCCCGCGGTTGCTCATCAGCGTGACGATGCAGCGGTCGATCAGCGGATCGTCGCCGAAGAACTTGCGGCGCACGCCCAGCTTGTCGTCGCCGAGGATGAAGCTGCGCACCGCGCGGGGCGACAGCCGCCAGCCCGGCGGGCGCGCATTGCCGTCGCGTTCGGCGAGGCGGGCGAGCTCCTCGGCATGCACCTGCTCGGCGGGCGCGCGCAGCACGCCGGTCTGGGGTTGGCTCATGGCTCAGTACTCGCTCTTCTTGCGCCAGTCGGCGTGAAAGCCCGTGCCCTCGGCGGCGATCAGGCGAAGGTCGTTGTAGCACTCGGACAGCAGCACCTTGGGCACCTTGGCGAGCTTGAGCTTGCCGCTGCGATGGCTGTCAGGCTGCAGGCTGGCGAACGAGAGGCTCAGCAGCGCGACGGTGCGGTTCTGCTCGGGCAGCGGGTTGCCGGTGAACTCGAGCAGGGCCTGCAGGCCCAGCGTGGGAAAGCGCTTCTCGTAGGTCGTGAACCACCCGCCGTCCTCGGTGCTGCCGCGGGTATAGCCGAGCTTCAGCGCGCGGCCGCGCAGCGCGAACGTCTCCAGCAGATGGCCCTCGAAGTCGCCGATCTCCTCGGCCTGCGACTTTCCTTCGGGCAGCGCATAGATGCCCTTGCCGAGCTGCTGGAACAGCGGCGCGATCTCGTAGTCGGCGAGGTGCTGCTGCCATTGCCCGACCGCTTCGGCGCTCAGGATCGAGTCGTGCGCGACACGAACCCGCGCGTCGGGGGCGACGTGCACCGGGTTGTCGTCGCAGTCGGTCAGCGTGCCGTCGTCCAGCGGTCGGAAGGTCTGTACCACGCCGCCGTCCCGCGTCACCGCCCACACCAGGCGCTGGACCAGCCGCCGCACGATCGGATGCTGGTTGAGGTACAGCTCCCAGTCCTCGTAGCGCCAGTCGCGCTCGGTGCACAGCGCCTCGTACAGGCGCTCGGTCTGCTGGTCGACGATTCCCTTGATCTCCTTGCGCGCTGACGAGAAGGCCTTCTTCGCCGCCTTGGCGAGGTCCGCATCGTCGTCCTGGCGGGGTTCGGGCAGCGCGGCGATCTTCCTGCCGTCGGGGTTGAGCAGCTCGAGCTTGAAGTCGGGCAGCAGGCGCACGACGAACGTGCGCGGGCCGTAGCTCAGCTCCTGCGTGCCGGTCTCGTCGAAGCCGGCGCTGGGGATGGTGCGGTCGGCCAGCTCGGCCACCGACCAGCCGCGCCGCTCGGCCAGCGCCTCGGCCTGCTTCATCGCCTCTTCCTGGAAGCTCTTGGTGCGGAAGCGGTTGCCGATGGACAGCATCAGCTGCGTTGCCGAGGGATGCTCGACCCACGCCAGCATCGCGATCAGCGACTTGCCCTGCGATGCCCGCGTGCCGTAGTACTCCTTCAGGTAGCGTGCGACCGCCGGGGCCGCGCGCTCGTGGGCGCAGGCCGCGGCCAGCGCCAGCAGGCCCTTGCTCGCCGCCGCCGAACCCACCGGCATGCGCAGGAAGCCGGGCCGGCAGGCCGCGTACAGCTCCTCCACCGACTTGCCGAAGTTGGCGTCGTCCTTGTAGTACTGCGGATAGCGCTGCATCGCCGCATGCGTGCCTTGCGCGGAAGCCCGCGCCTGCCGCATCGCCTCCTCGGCGGAGATCGGCTTCACGTCCTCGCGCAGCCACGCCTCGAGCACGAACTGGCCGAAGGCCTCGCGGTCGCGCGGGTGGAACATGCGGCAATACTTGCGCAGCACCGCATTGGGCTCCGGCGACTTCTGCTTCGTCGCCTGCACGACGAAGGCGCGCAGCACGTCGGGGTCGACTTCCGACTCATCGTCGGCCCAGCGCACGCGCGGCATCGCGGCGAAGGGAAACCACTCGATGTCCTTGGGCAGTCCCTTGGCGAGCGAGGCGGCGGCGTCCTTGAGCAGAGCGCTGCGGTCGAGGTACTTCTCGACCGGCTGGCCGAGCGCCTCCAGCGCGTCGAGCATGGCGCCCTTGGCGACGTCGTTCTTCTCCTTGAGCAGCGCCTTCTCCAGCGCCGGCTGGGCCGCCGCGTGCTTCAGCGCGCCGAGCCACTGCGCGGCCACGGTGCGCGCCTCGGCCTTGCCGTCGGCCAGCGCGTTGGTGATGCGAAGCTCCTTGCCCGCGAGGTTCGACAGCGCCTGCTGTGCCGGGGCGCGCTCGGTCTTGGCCGATCCCAGCGCGAGGTCGAACAGCACGTTGACGATGGCATCGGGCGGCGCCGGCAGCGTCGCGATGGCGCGGAACAGCCCGCTGCGGTCGAACCAGTAGTGCTCGCGCATCAGCGTCGGGTTCATGTAGCGCAGCAGCAGCTCGACGTTGTGCGCGAAGAACGGCCACTGCGCCGCATCGCTCCAGTCGCGTGCCAGCGAGTGGCCCCAGGTGTTGCAGCACTCGCGCAGGAGCATCTCGGCGCCGTGGCCCAGCGGCTCCAGCAGCAGCTGCAGCTCGAGCAGCGTGGGACGTCCGCTCGCGCGGTGCATCGCGTTGAACGCAACGGCGAGCGAGCCGCCGAAGCGGCCATGGCTCGCGTCGAGCTGGCCCAGCACGTCCAGCAGCTTCACCAGCGCCTGAGGCGTGACACCGGGCGCCGCCGCGAAGCGCTCCAGCATCGGCATGAGCGGCGCGTGGTAGCTGAGGCGATCGACGCGCACCCGTTCCCTGGGGCTTCGCGGGACGTCGTCGGCCAGGTGGTCGCGCACGCGCTGCCGCTCGGACGGCGAGAAAGGCTTCCGGTCGGTGTGACGGTGCTTGTAGGTGCTGGACTGCGAGCGCCTCTCGAACTCGCGTCCCTGCCGGTTGACCTCTTCCACGCCGGCGTTCATGTCTTCCCACAGCCGGTCGAGTGCCTGCGAGACCGCATCGGTGAGCGTGTCGCGCCAGTCGATCGTGGGCAGCGTGTACTCGTAGCGGGTCGCCTCGACGGTGGGGGATGCGGCGCCTGCCCATTCGGCGAGCAGCGCCTGCGCGCTCGGTGCGTTGTCCGCTTCCGCGGTGCTGCGCGCGAAGGCGCGCAGGGCCTCGTCGTCGGACACGCGGGCCAGCTGCCAGAGCAGCCGCAGCGCGTTGACACGCTGCTCGGGCTTGGCCTGCGCGGCCAGATGCTTCAGCGCCACGACGCCCTCGGCCGCGACCTTGCGCAGCAGCGGCTCGGCCGCCGCGCGCACCTGCTTGCTCGAGCTGGTGGCCCAATCTGCCAGCTCGCTGGCCAGCGCGGCGAGCGCGTGCGGCGGGGCGGGCTCGAGCATCTTGACCATGTGCAGGCGTTCCTGCGCTCCGGCCGCCGACAGCAGCGGCCGGACATCCCCGACATGCCTGGCCAGCCAGTCGGCGTAGCCGGTGAGCTTGGCGACCTTCATGGCATTGCCGCCACCCCAGTAGCCCTGCTTGACGTTCGTTGTGAAGGCGGCCGCGAGCAGCGCGTGCGGCGCCAGGCCGCCTTCGACGAGCAGCGCCTCGATCGCGTCGGCGCTCAGGTCGGCGTGCGGATCCTCATGGCTGCCCCAGGCGTTGAATGCGGCACCGCTGGCATGGACCAGCAGCGTCTCGGGCCAGTGCACGCCATTGGCGAACGTGAGCTGGTAGCCGGGCGACTGAGATTGCCCCGCGGCCTCCAGAAGCTGCGCCCAGCGCAGCAGCACCCGCGGCGTAACCTTCGCGATGTCGCGGTACAGCTTCTTCCATGCATCGCTGCGTCCCTGCCAGGTGAGGCCCAGCTTTTCGGCGCAGGTGGGGCCCTTCGCGGCGGTGTGCAGCACGCCGATCGGCTCGCCGCGGCACACGAAATCGAGGATCTGCCGGGCCAGGTCGGCGTCCGCGGCGCGCAGCGGCTCGAGTGCTTCTTCCAGGCACCGCACCCAGCCGGATGGCACATCGGGCGGCAGATCGACCGACGTTCCCCCGAGCAGCTTCCCCACCCACTTGAGCATGCGCATCCCCCTCGCGTGGGGCGCATTTTGACGTGGGATCGGCGGCCCTCGCGTGAACGAAATCACGGCCCCGCGGCGAGGCCGCTGCGCTTACTTGCGCATCAGCGTGCTCTTGCCGAACAGGCTCTCGATGAGGTCGACCGCCACCTCGGCGGTGGCGTTGCGCACGTCCAGCGCCGGGTTCAGCTCCATCACGTCGAGCGAGGCGAGCCGGCCGGTGTCGGCGATCATCTCCATGCACAGCTGCGCCTCGCGGTAGGTCGGGCCGCCCTTGACGGTGGTGCCGACGCCCGGCGCCACGTCGGGGTCGAGGAAGTCCACGTCGAAGCTCACGTGCAGGTGGGTGTGCGCGTCCAGCGTCGCCAGCGCCAGTTCCATCGCGTGGCGCATGCCCATCTCGTCGATGTAGCGCATGTCGAAGACCTCGAGGTCCATCTCGTGCACGAACCGCTTCTCGCCGGCGTCGACGCTGCGGATGCCGATCTGGCGGATCCACTTCGGGCTGATCGCCGGGACATGGCCGCCGATCTCGATGAGCTCCTGCGGACCGTGGCCGCACAGGCAGGCGACCGGCATGCCGTGCAGATTGCCGCTCGGTGTGAGGATGTTGGTGTTGAAGTCGGCGTGCGCGTCCAGCCAGAGGATGCGCAGCTTGCGGTTGGTCTCGCGGCAGTGGCGCGCCACCGCGCTGATGGAGCCGAGCCCGAGCGAATGGTCCCCGCCCAGCAGGATCGGCAGGCGGCCCAGTGCGAGCTCGGCATGCACGGCGTTGTGCACCGCCTTGTTCCAGGCGACGACCTCCGCCAGGTGGCGGTAGCCGTCGGATGGCGGCAGCCACGGGTTGGCCGGGCCGGACAGGTTCCCACGGTCGACCACCTCGAGGCCGTGGCCCTGCAGCACCGGCACGATGTCGGCGACACGCAGCGCCTCGGGTCCCATGCTGGCGCCGCGGCTGCCCGCGCCGATGTCGGTGGGCGCGCCGATGATGCTGATCTGCTTGTTCATGGAGCCTTTGGATTCAGACGTTGCTGGCCAGATCGCCCTTCGTGCTTGTATCGCGCAGCTCGAAGCCGTAGTGCGCTTCCAGGATCTCCCACGCCTGCTCCGCGGTCTCGACGAAGCGGAACAGCTCGAGGTCCATCGCGCTGATCATGCCGGTGTCGACCAGCAGTTCGAAATTGACGAGCCGCGTCCAGAAATCGCGCCCGAACAGCAGGACGGGCCGGCGCCGGCACTTCCCGGTCTGGATGAGGGTGAGCGCCTCGAACATCTCGTCGAGCGTGCCGAAGCCGCCGGGGAAGCACACCAGCCCGATCGAGCGCATCAGGAAGTGCATCTTGCGCAGGCCGAAGTAGTGGAACTGGAAGCACAGCTCCGGCGTGATGTACGGATTGGGTGCCTGCTCGTGCGGCAGCACGATGTTGAGCCCGATGCTCTTGCCGCCGGCTTCGTGGGCGCCGCGGTTGCCGGCTTCCATGATGCCGGGACCGCCGCCGGTGACGACATAGATCGGCGTCGCCAGCCCGCGCGACTTCTCGGTGACGATGGCAGCGAAGCGCCGCGCCTCGTCGTAGTAGCGCGCCATGCCCATGTGCGCCTCGGCGATGCGCAGGGCGGTCGCGTTCTGCGCCGCCTGAGCGTCGTCCAGCAGGCGCTGCGCCACGTCGGACGGCACGATGCGCGCGCTGCCGAAGATGACGATGGTCGACTCGATATTCTGCTCGCTTTGCACCAGCTCGGGCTTCAGCAGCTCCAGCTGCATGCGCACCGGGCGCAGCTCTTCGCGCAGCAGGAACTCCGTGTCGGTGAAGGCCAGGCGGTAGGCGCTTTCGGGGCCGTCATAGCGTGACGGAGGCGCCTGGATCGTCGCGTCCTGCTGAGCGGTCGGGAAGTTGCGGGCGGTCAGTTCGCCGCGCTGTGCCGGCCCGTTGTTTTTCTCTTTAGCCATAGGCGGCAGCTTAACCCCAGCTCGTGTCCACAAGGCGGTGGTGGTGGCCGTTCATCGGTGCCCCGCGCAGACCGGGCAATGCGGCTGGCGCGCGACCCGAATCTCGCTCCACTCCATCGTGCGGCCATCCAGCATCTGCAGCCGTCCGGCCAGCGACGCGCCGACGCCGGCGAGCAGCTTGAGCGCCTCGGCGGCCTGCATCGTGCCGACAATGCCGACCAGCGGCGCGAACACGCCCATGGTCGCGCAGCGCACCTCCTCGAACGCTGCGTCAGGCGGGAACAGGCAGGCGTAGCAGGGCTTGTCCGGCGAGCGCGTGTCGTACACCGAGATCTGCCCGTCGAAGCCGATTGCCGCGCCGGAGACCAGCGGCTTGTGGTGGCGCACGCAGGCTGCGTTGACGGCATGGCGGGTCTTGAAGTTGTCGGTGCAGTCGATGACCACGTCGGCGGCCGCCACCAGCGTTTCGAGGCGAACGGCGTCGGCGCGCTCGTGCAGGGGCACCAACCGGATTTCCGGGTTGATGGCGCGCACCGTCTGCGCCGCGGACGCTGCCTTCGGCGTGCCGATCCGCGACAGGTCATGGGCGATCTGCCGCTGCAGGTTGGTCAGGTCCACGGTGTCGTGGTCGATGACGGTGATGGTGCCCACCCCGGCCGTGCCGAGGTACAGCAGCACCGGCGAGCCGAGCCCGCCGGCACCGATCACCAGCGCGTGGGAGGCCAGCAGCCGCTGCTGTCCCTCGACCCCCAGCTCGTCGAGCAGGATGTGGCGCGAATAGCGCAGCAGCTGGTCGTCGTTCATGGGACCAGCATACCCAAGCCCGGCCTTGAGCACCGGCGAATCGCCCCTACGTAGGCAACGATGTCGTGCTGCAAAGGAGTGACATGAACGCGACCCCGTCGAAAGCAATTCCCGACCGCCTCGCGGTGGTGGTCACGCTCGCCCACGTGCTGGAGCAGCTCGAAGCCAGCCGCACGTCGGTCGGCGCCGACCAGTACCGGTCGGTGGTGCGGCGCCTGGCTGACGAACTGGCTTCAGTTCCCGCCGACAGCGCGCTGCGTGCGGTGCTGGATGCACATCCAGCCGCCTCGCAGCTGTACGAGAACCTGAACTACCGGCACGCCGGGCTGTGTCGCTCGCCGCTGGAGCACGCCCTGGGGGCGGAACTCCGGGCCAAGGAGGCCATCGAGCGGGCGCGCCGGCGCTGATCGGCCGGCAGGCACAAAGCAAAACGCCCGCGTCAGCGGGCGTTTTTTCATGTCGGCGAAGATCAGTTCGTCTCGACTTCGGGCTTGCGCTCGGTCAGCGTCTTGCTGACGGCCACCGTCTTGCCTTTCAGGCGATTCAGCGCCTGGGCGAGCTGGAAGTCCTCGGTGCTGCCGAACTCGGGCAGCGGCTTGGGCGGCGTGGTGCTCTTGGCCGCTTCTTCCTCGAGGCGCTTGCGGGCATCCTCGCGCGCCTTGTCGCGGGCCGCATCCTTCTGCTCGGCGCCCTGGCCGCTGATGAGGTGCTTCTCGAGGTCGGCTTCGCGCACGCGCAGCGCGGCAAACAGGTTGCCCTCGGCGGTCTCGTCGAGCATGACGTCGGGCACGATGCCCTTGGCCTGGATCGACTTGCCGGTCGGGGTGTAGTAGCGCGCCGTCGTGATCTTCAGCGCCGTCTCGGGCGACAGCTGGCGGACGGTTTGCACCGAGCCCTTGCCGAAGGTCTGCGCGCCCATCACGGTGGCACGCTTGTGGTCCTGCAGGGCGCCGGCGACGATTTCGCTGGCGGATGCGGAGCCTTCGTTGACCAGCACGACCAGCGGCACCGTCTTCAGCGCTTCGGGCAGCTTGCGCAGCGGGTCTGCGCCGCCGCGGCGCAGATAGAACTCGGGCGAGGCCTTGAAGACCGCCTTCGACTCGGCGATCTGGCCGTTCGTCGTGACCACCACCGCGTCGTTGGGCAGGAAGGCGGCCGAAATCGCCACCGAGGCTTCGAGCAGGCCGCCCGGGTCGTTGCGCAGGTCGAGCACCAGACCCTTCAGGTTGGGCTCCTGCTTGTAGATTTCGTCCACCTTGCGCACGAAGTCGTCGACGGTGCGGTCCTGGAACTGGCTGACGCGGATCCAGCCGTAGCCCGGCTCGACGAGCTTGGCGCGAACGCTTTGCACGCGGATCTCTTCGCGGGTGATGGTGACCGGGAAGCTGCGGTTTTCGGCCTTGCGGAAGATGGTCAGGACCACCTTGGTGCTCGGCTCGCCGCGCATGCGCTTGACGGCCTGGTCCATCGTGAGGCCCTTGACGACGGTGTCGTCGATCTTGGTGATCAGGTCGCCGCTTTTCAGGCCGGCGCGGAAGGCGGGCGAGCCTTCGATCGGCGAGACTACCTTGACCAGGCCGTCTTCCATGCCGATCTCGATGCCGACGCCGACGAACTTGCCGGTCGTGCCTTCACGAAATTCCTTGAAGGTCTTCTTGTCGAAGTATTGGGAGTGGGGATCGAGGCCGGCCACCATGCCGGTGATCGCGTCGGTGATGAGCTTCTTCTCGTCGACCGCTTCGACGTAGTCCTTCTTGACCATGTCGAAGACGTTGGCGAGCTGCTGCAGCTCCTCGTAGGGAAGCTGGGAGACGGAACTGCGGGCGATGGCCTGCAATTGCATCGTCGCCAACGCCCCCGCCACGGTACCGAGTGCAATCCAACCGGCAACCCTCAGCTTGGCACCCATGACTTTCCCGCTTCCTGCTTGAGATAAAAACTTCACTCGCGACCCAGTATAAAACCACAAAGGCCGGCTTGGAGCCGCGCAACTGCGCGGAAGTTCACGGGTTTTCCTGCATCGCCCGGCATTTACACATCGAGCGAAATGACCGGGCGGGGCCGACGGAAGTGCCTGGTCCCGCCGACAGGAATCGAACCTGTATTTGCCGCTTAGGAGGCGGCCGTTCTGTCCATTGAACTACGGCGAGGCGACGCGGATTTTGGCATGCGGCCCGAGGCGCCCCGCCTTGCGGCTCACTGCCAGCGCCAGGTCCAGATGACGTCCAGAGAGCTGTCGGCGCCGGCCTGCGCGCGCAACGTGAAGCGTCGGGCGATGCGGTAGATGAGCTGCCAGTTGCCGGTGGTGGCGGTGAGGCTGCGCTCGTAGCCGACGTACCAGCGTTGCGAGATCTGCTTGCCGAGCGAGATGACGGTCTCACGCACCTCGCCATCGGTCTGCCGCAACGACACCTCGTCGAGTCCGAGCGCCTTGGTGAACTGGTCGGTGGCGCCCCCGCCTTCGCCGGCCAGCAGGGCCATGGCGGCGCGCTGCAACAGCGCGGTGTCGGTGCGGCCCAGGCTGTCGCCGCCGCGGCCCAGCACCAGCCACGACAGCTTGTCCATCTCGGCCATCTCGGGCTCGGAGAACAGGCGCACCCTCGGGTCCAGCGCCGTGCCGCTGACGATCACGCCGACGCGCACGTCGAGGTTGGGACGGGTGGCCTCGATGTCCAGCCGCGGGTTCTCCGCCGGTCCGTTGAAGATGATCCTGCCGCGGTCGATGCTCAGCTTCTGGCCGTAGGCAGCGTAGGTGCCGTTCACGGCCGCGACGGTGCCGTTGAGCGCCAGGTGGTTGCCCGGCGACGTGATGTGCAGGGCGCCGCGCAGGTCGGTGTCGATGCCGCGTCCGCGCAAATGCAGCGCGCTGCCGAGGTCGACCTCGAGGTTGAGCTTGACGGTGTGCTCCGGCGCCGGGTTCGGCGAAGGTGCCTGCGGCTCGGCCGTCGGCGACGTGCCGCTGCCGTTGCTGTTTCGGCGCACCACGACCACGTCGTCGGACAGCCGAGGTGCGTCGGAACGGCTGAAGTCGATCAGCCCTTCGTCGATGACGAACTTTCCGTCCAGCGCCAGCGTCTCGCGGTCGAGCTGCATCTCGGCCCGGCCCGTGGTGACGATGCGCCGGTCCACACGTCCCAGGAGCTGGAACCTGTCGGCCTGCAGCTTCAGCACCGCCTTGGGGGCCTCGCCGAGCGACGCATTGCCTTCGAGCCTGACGGTGCCCGCGCCGGCCCGCGCGCTGAAGCGCTCGATGCGCGCCGTAGGACCTTGCAGCAGCACCGCCACGTCGCCGTCGCTGACGTTGACGCCGAGCAGGAAGTTGCGCACGCCGATGCCGCTGCCGCGTACCTCGCCGGTGTATTCGGGGGCGTTGAAGCGCCCGGCGATGCCGGCGCTCGTGCGCAACGCCCCGTTGAGCCGCCAGCCCGCGGGAAGCCAGGGACCCCAGGTGCCGAGATTGGCGACCTGCACCTCCAGCACGCCCTGGATCGGCGTGTCCGGCGGCGGCCAGGTGTTCTGCGGCGACGTGCGCGCGATGACGGCGCCGGCCGCGACGCCCAGCGTGCTGCCGGCCAGGCCCTGGGTGAAGCTCCACACGCCGTTGTCCACATGCAGCCCCAGCCGAAGGTCGCTCAGTCCGAGCGCCTGCGTCTTGCCGGTCTCGTCGGTGACCACGAGATCGCCGCGCTGGCGCTCCAGCACCACGTCGGCGCTGAAGGCCGGTGCGCTGCGCAGGTCGAGCCGGCCCACCACGGTCAAGTCGCCGCCCCAACCGAAATCCGGCTGGAAGCGCGCGAGCAGCGGCGCGACCGGAAGCGGCTCCAGCTCGGCCTGCGCCTCGATCTGCGCCGGCCGGTTGTCCGCTCCTGCCTGCCACGCGACGCGGTTCCAGCGCAATGCGGCGCCCAGCACCTCGGCCCGGCCCGGCTGCACGGCCAGCCGCATCGGACCGCCGGCCCACTGGAGCTCGAGACCGACGTCGCGGGTGCGCAGCCAGGGCAGCGCGTCCGGGAGCGTGCTGCGCAGCTCGATCTGCTGGATCTGCCCGCGCCAGCCGGTCCATGGCGCGGGCGCGTCGCGCGCCGTCGGTCCGCCGATGGCTGCGCCGCGGGCGCTGAAGACGCCGACGCTGCGCGAGGCGGGTGCCGGCGCGCTCGCCGCCGCGGCCGGTCCGGCTGGCCGGGGCTGGAACGCGTCGGTCCACGCCGGCGGCAGCGCCTTCGTCTCGGCGTGCAGCTCGACACTGTGGGCGCGCATCGTTCCCCGGGCCTGCAGCGTCGCCGATTCGATGGGCGGCGTGCCCTTGAACAGCGCCTGCGAGAACGCCAGCTGCGCCAGCGAGGCCTGCACGTCGACCACCGCATCGGCCGCGCCGCTGCCGCGCGCGTCGACCTGCCAGCGTGCCTGTGCCTGCTGCACGCGCGTCTGGCCGACGCGCAGCCCGCTGGCCTCGAGCTCGCCCTGCGTCGCGATGGCGGGCCAGCGCCCGGCGATGGTGGCGCTGCCCTTCGCGCTGCCGGCGAGCGCAGCTTCGCCGGCCGGGGTGGGTGCCGTCTGCCACAGCGGCGCGAGCTGGTCGAGCGCGGGAGCCGTCAGCACGAGCTTCCATTGGTCGGACGCCGCCTGCCGGCCGGTGCCGAGGCGCCCGTCGGCGCTCACGCTGTTGCCGGCGGCATCGAGCTTCAGCGAGGCCTGCACGCCGCCGCCGTCTCCGCGCAGCGCGGCATCGGCGGTCAGCGGCACGCCGGCCAGCACGCTCTTCGCGATGCCGACGTGGGCCTTGCCGCGGATGGCGGCCAGCTGGTCGACCCACGGCACGCCGGCTTGCGCGATCGGCACGCTCAGGTCGAACTCGCTGCTCGCATTGAGGCGGTTCGGGCCCTTGCGCAAGGGCGTGCCTTCGCGGCCGGGCCACCAGGGGGCCGGGTCGAAATCGACCAGCGTGCCGCTGCCCTTCAGCTGCCAGGGCGCGGTGGCGGTGTCGCGCGTCGCGAGCGCGGTGAGCGTGGCGCGTGCGCTGCCGGCTGCCGCGCGCGCCTCGCGCAGATCGATTCGCTTGAGGGAGCCCGCCGCATCCAGCTTGACCGTCGCGCTGCGCGCTGCACCGGCAGCGGTGAATTGCCCCGCGAAATCCGCCTTCAGCTCGAGGGTGGCGGCGTCGATGCCGCGGTCGAAGTCGGTGCCGTGCGCCGTCAAAGGCCCGCTCAGCCGCATCGTGGGCGCGCGGGCGTCGAGCTGCGAAGGCTGCAGCTCTTCCAGGTGCAGGTCGAGATCCCAGCGCCCCGGGGTCCAGCGGCCGTGGCCCTGAAGGCGACCAGCCGCCTGTTGCTTCGTGCCGAGCTCGGCGGCGAAAGTCTGGAGATCCAGCGTGCGGGGATCGTTGGGCCGCGCCCGCGCATCGAGCGACAGCGTGCGCAGCGGCAGGCGGCCTTCGTTCCAGCGGCCCGCTTCGGCGTTGGCCAGGCGAGCGCTCAGCGTGGCAGGCTGGTCGAGGGCGGTGGTCTGCGCCTGCGCGTCGCCGCTCAGAGAGGTCACCGGAGCGTTCGCCAGCAGCGCCGACAGGTCGAGCGCCTGCGTGCGCGCCTGCAGCTCGCCGAGCGGCCAGGCGGCGAACGGCCGCAGCCCGGCGCGCAGATCAAGGGACTGCGCGGGACGCCCACCGGCAGGCTGCGCGCGCACCGTCGCCGTGAGCAGCGGCTGGGCAAGCGGGCCGGCGAGCGCTGCCTGCGCGCGCCAGGCGGTGGCGTCGGCGGCGGCGTCCTGTGTGAGTTCGGTTTGGACCTGCAGCCCGAACGGTGCATCGGTCGCGATCCCTGCGGAGCCGCGTGCCTTGAGCTTGTCCCAGGCGAGGCGGAGGTCCTCGACCTGGTGGCGCGAGCCGCGCTGCGCGCCGAAGTGAACGCGTGCCTGCAGATCGCGCAGCGGCTTGTCCCCCAAGGCCGCGAGATGCAATTCGCCGATGCGCAGCGCGGCGACGTCGAGCTCCACCGGCGCGCGCAGATGAGCCGGTTGCCGGGCTGGCTCCTTCTTGCTGTCCGACGGAAGCTGCACCTCGACACGGCGTGCGCTCAGCGCGTCGATGACCACCCGCGCCCGGTAGGCCATCCACGGCGCATGCTCGACGCGCAGCCCGCGCCAGGCCACGTCGTCGAGCAATACCTTGCCGCCGCCGGGAAGTCGGAACTCGACCTGCGCGGCTTCGAAGTCTCCCCACAGCGTCCCCTTGCCGCCGCTGATCTTGAGTCCCGGCACCCGCGAGAACAGCCAGGCCGTGCCGCTGTCGCTGCGCACGGCCCACCAGAGGCCGCTGCCGGCCGACACGACGATCAGCAGGACGGCGACCAGCAGGGCGCCCACCAGCCAGGCGACGCGCCGGCGCCAGCGAAATCGCGGCGGCAGCGCCGGAGCGGCGGAAGCGGGTGCGTCGTCGATCGTCATCTGGAGGGCCTCAGAACGCGATGCCCACGCTGAGGTGCAGGCGCAGCTTGCGGATCTCCTGACCGTAAGCCAGGTCCACTCGCAGCGGGCCCACGGGACTGCGCCAGCGCAAGCCCACGCCGTATCCCACGACGGGATCCAGGTCCGGCCAGTGGTCGGCTGCCTGCCCCGCATCGACGAAGACGGCCCAGAGGAACTGCGGCCGCTTCGGCGAGATGGGACGCGCGACCTCGACACTGCCGGTGGCCATCACGCGGCCGCTGGTGATGACGCCGTTGACGATGGGCCCGAGCGTGCGATACGCGTAGCCGCGCACCGATTCGTCGCCGCCCGCACGAAACAGCAGCGTGTCCGGCACCCCCACGTGGTCGGCGGCGAATACCTGGCCGGCTTCGGCGCGTGCGGTGAGGTACCAGCGCGGCGGCTGGTCCTCGTCGTTCGGTATCGGCCGGTACCAGGTGAAGCGTCCGAAGGCCCGCGTGAACGGGCCGCGGCCCTCGGTGATGCCGCCCTCCTGGATGTCGCGGCCGATCGCATAGCCGCCGGCGCCCTGCAACGACAAGGTGATGCCCTTGGTCGGCAGCAGCACGCTGTCCACGCGGCGCCAGATCCAGTGGTAGTTCAGCGAGACGGCTTCGCTGCTGGCCGAACCGGCGGCGGTGTCCAGGCGCGCATGCGTGAGCTCGGCGAAGTACAGCCGCTCGATGTGCGGTGTTTCCTGCGTGCGGCCGACACGCGCCGTCCAGCTGTTGCGCACCTCGTCCGCGGCCTCGAGGTGCTCAGCGCTGCCCGAGAGCAGGTTGCGGTACAGGCCGACCAGCGGGTGCGACGTGAGCTCGCCCTGCCACGACTTCAGCGACGGGCCCAGCTCGAACTTGTTCTTCGCGCTCATGCGCTGGCCGAACACCCTTCGGTGCACATGTTCCAAGGTGAGCCGCGGCCCGACATTGGCGCTGTAGCCCACGCCCGCGGTCGCCTGCTGCAGCGGAAGCTCCTTCACGCGGATGCGCACCGGCGCGGCCTGGTGGGTGGCGGGGTCCGGATCGATCTCGACGACGGCGCCCTCGAACAGGCCCACCTTCTGCAGCCGCTCCTGATAGTCGAGCAGCAACTGCTCGCTGTACGGCTGCCCGGGATGGAACGTGGTGAGGCGGCGCACGTCCCGCTCGTCGTAGCGCTGCAGACCTTCGATGGTGATGGGCCCCAGCTTGTACAGCGGGCCGCTGTCGGCCACGACCTGAAGCTGCACGGAATTCGTCTGGGCATCGACCCGCGCCGTGGTGGACAACCAGGTTGCCGCGGGGTATCCCTCGGCGCGCAGCCGCGCGATGGTGACGTTCTTCGCCTCGTTCCAGGCGGCCTGGCGAAACGGCTCGTCCCCCTTCAGCGGCCAACGTCGGCGCAGCGCGGCCAGCTCGACCACAGCGTCCTCGTTGTCGGCCTGCACCGACTTCTGCAACTCGCCGGTCACGTCGACCTGCCACTTCTCGATCGTCGCGCGCGGACCGGGGACGACGCTGACGCGGATGACATCGAGGCCGGAAGCACCGGCGCTGCGGCTCACGCGGACGTCGGCGTTGAAGTAGCCCTCGGTCTCGAGCAGCGAACGCACCTGCGAGGGCGAGGCGGCGACCAGCCGGTCCAGCTCGACGCCGGTGATCGTCTCGGTCTCCGGTGCGCTCTGGAAGCGCGCCAGGTCGAGGTAGGTCTGGAGCAGCTGACGCAGGTTGCCGGGCGCTTCCACCTCGAGCTGGTAGGTCGGTGGCGCGGGCCTGGCTGCGGCCTCGCCGGACTTCTTCGACCAGAAGGGCAGGCTGGAGCAGCCGGCCAGCAGCCAGGTGAGGAGAGCGACCAGCGCCGCGAACCGCAGCGCGCGCCAGCTCATTTGCTGAGCAGCCGCATCGCTCCCTCGAGCCCCTGCAAGGTCAGGGGAAACATGCGCTGGTTCATCAACTGCTGGATGACCGCGATGCTCTGCCGGTAGCCCCACACACCCTGCGGCTCCGGGTTGATCCAGGCGAACTTCGGGAACGCATGCGTGAGCCGCTGCAGCCATTCGGCACCGGCTTCCTCGTTGTTGTATTCGACGCTGCCGCCGGGCTGCAGGATCTCGTACGGGCTCATCGTCGCGTCGCCGACGAAGACGAGCTTGTAGTCCTTGTTGTACTTGCGGATGACGTCCCAGGTGGGGAACTTCTCGCTGTAGCGGCGGCGATTGTTCTTCCACATGAAGTCGTAGACGCAGTTGTGGAAGTAGTAGAACTCGAGGTGCTTGAACTCGCTCTTGCAGGCGGAGAAGAGCTCCTCGACGCGGTGGATGTGCTCGTCCATCGTGCCGCCCACGTCCATCAGCAGCAGCACCTTCACCTTGTTGTGGCGCTCCGGGACCATCTTGATGTCGAGGTAGCCGGCATTGGCGGCGGTGGAGCGGATGGTGTCGTCGAGGTCGAGCTCCTCCTCGGAGCCTTCGCGCGCGAAGCGGCGCAGGCGGCGCAGCGCGACCTTGATGTTGCGCGTGCCGAGCTCGAGCGTGTCGTCGTAGTCCTTGTAGGCGCGCTGGTCCCACACCTTCACCGCGCTCTTGTTGCGCCCCTTGTCCTGGCCGACGCGAATGCCCTGCGGGTTGTAGCCGTAGGCGCCGAAGGGCGAGGTGCCCGCAGTGCCGATCATCCGGTTGCCGCCCTGGTGGCGCTCCTTCTGCTCCTCGAAGCGCTTCTTCAGCTCTTCCATGAGCTGCTCCCAGCCCATCTTCTCGATGGCGGCCTTCTCCTCGGCGCTGAGCTCCAGCTCGAGCTTCTTCTGCAGCCATTCGAGCGGGATGTCCTGCGTGAAGTCGGCCAGCATCTCGACGCCCTTGAAGTAGGCGGCGAAGGCCCGGTCGAACTTGTCGAACTGCGCCTCGTCCTTCACCAGGGAAGTGCGCGCGAGGTAGTAGAACTTGTCCACCGTCGGGCCGGCATCGTCGTCGATCACGCCCGACTTGATCGCCTCGAGCAGCGTCAGGTATTCCTTGACCGAGACCTTGAGCTTGGCCGCGCGCAGCGTGAAGAAGAAGTTGATCAGCATGACCGGGACGTCATTGGCGCGAAGGCTCACGAGGATACACGCCTATGCGCCGGCCGGCGTGGGGCGCACCCCTGCGGAATGCGGGTTGCCGTCGGCCGGCGGGCTCCTAGCGCGGGCGGGTCAGCAGCCAGCGCAGGTGGGCCTTCGCCTCGGGCCATTCGCCGGCGGTCATGCTGTACATGACCGTGTCGCGCACGGTGCCGTCGCGGCGCGGATGGTGATGCCGGATCACGCCGTCGCGCTTGGCGCCCAGGCGCTCGATGGCGCGCTGGCTGGCGAAGTTGTAGTTGTCGGTGCGCCAGCCGACGAGCTGCGCTCCCAGCGTCTCGAAGGCATGCGTCAGCAGGAGCAGCTTGGCGCTGGTGTTGACGTGCGTGCGCTGCATGCTCGCGGCGTACCAGGTGTAGCCGATCTCCAGGCGCGAGACGGCGGGAACGATGTCGTGATAGCTCGAGCTGCCGATGACACGTCCGCTCGCGACCTCGATCACCGCGAAAGCGAGGCGGTGCCCTTCGCCGTGGTGCTTCAGCGCGGTCTCGACGTACGCGGCGGTGTTTTCCGGCTCCGGCACGCTCGTGAAGCGCAGGTTCCACAGCTCGCCGTCGGCCGCCGCCTGCAACAGGCCCTCGACGTGGTGCATGCCGAGCGGCTCGAGGCGCACGCGTTCGTCGGCAAGGCTGACGGGCTCTACGGGCTTCATGGCTTGTGCTCCTCCTCGCGGGCCGCAAGGCGGGCCCTGAACGCGCGCGCCGCGCGCAGGCCGATGCCGCCGCCGATGCCGACCATCAGCAATCCGACCATGACCGACCCGCCGTAGCCGGGCGCGAGGAAGTCGAATCCGAGCATGCGCGCGAGCCATGCGCCGGCAAGGCCGCCGATGAAGAAGCCCGCCGCGTCGGTCAGGCCTTCGATCAGGGCACGCGATCCGTCCGAGGCCATGGGATCAGCGGTTGTGCCGCTGCATGAACACCAGCTTCTCGAACAGCGACACGTCCTGCTCGTTCTTCAGCAGCGCGCCGACCAGCGGCGGCACGGCGACCTTGTCGTCCTTGCTCTGCAGCGCCTCGAGCGGGATGTCTTCGGCGACCAGCAGCTTGAGCCAGTCCAGCAGTTCCGAGGTCGACGGCTTCTTCTTCAGGCCCGGCAGGTTGCGCACCTCGTAGAAGTTCTTCAGCGCGGCGCCGAGCAGTTCTTTCTTCAGACCGGGGAAGTGCACACCGACGATGCTCTTCATCGTGTCGGCGTCCGGGAAGCGGATGTAGTGGAAGAAGCAGCGGCGCAAGAACGCGTCGGGCAGCTCCTTCTCGTTGTTGGAGGTGATGAACACCAGCGGTCGGTGTTTCGCACGGATGAGCTCGCGCGTCTCGTAGACGTAGAACTCCATGCGATCGATCTCGCGCAGCAGGTCGTTCGGAAACTCGATGTCCGCCTTGTCGATCTCGTCGATCAGCAACGCGACCGGGTGCTCGGAGGTGAAGGCCTGCCACAGCACACCCTTGACGATGTAGTTGTGGATGTCCTTCACGCGCGCGTCGCCCAGCTGGCTGTCGCGCAGGCGACTCACCGCGTCGTATTCGTACAACCCCTGCTGTGCCTTGGTGGTGCTCTTCACGTGCCACTGCAGCAGCGGCATCTCGAGCGCCTGGGCCACCTCCTCGGCGAGCATCGTCTTGCCGGTGCCGGGTTCGCCCTTCACCAGCAGAGGGCGCTTCAGCGTGATGGCGGCGTTCACCGCGAGCATCAGATCCTGGGTGGCGACGTAGTTGTCTGTGCCTTTGAACTTCATGAAGCGTCCGACTCGGGAGGTGTCAGGCCAGTATAAGTGCCCCCCCTATAATCCCGCGTTGCCCTGAACCCCGCTTGCCCGATCCCATGAGAACGCTGCTTGCTCCCGCCCTGGTCTTCATCACCCTCGTCGCAGGCACCTGCGGCGCCTTCGCGGAAGATGTCAAAGCCAACGCCCTGGCAGGCGAGAAAAAGGCCGCGATGTGCATCGGCTGCCACAGCATTCCGGGCTACCAGGCCAGCTTCCCCGAGGTCCACAAGGTGCCGATGCTCGCGGGCCAGAACGCCAAGTACATGCAGGGCGCGCTCGCCGCGTACAAGTCGGGCGACCGCAAGCAC
Source organism: Piscinibacter sp. XHJ-5 (assembly GCF_029855045.1). Classification (GTDB taxonomy): domain Bacteria; phylum Pseudomonadota; class Gammaproteobacteria; order Burkholderiales; family Burkholderiaceae_C; genus Albitalea. The sequence continues at coordinate 5,798,688 of NZ_CP123228.1, read as the reverse complement.
CCCACGATGAAGGCGATCGCCGCCTCGCTGTCCGACCAGGACATGGCCGATCTCGCCGCCTACTACGAGTCGCTGCCCAAGACCAAGGTCACGGTCGAGGCCAAGCCATCGGTCCAGCCGTCGCGCGAAGTGGCCGCGCTGCTGCAACGGGGCAACTGCGCGTCCTGCCACGGCGAGAACTTCAGCAAGCCTACCGACCCCTCCTTTCCCAAGCTGGCGGGGCAGCACAGCGACTACCTGTATGTCGCGCTGAAGGCCTACCAGGTGCAGCGCAACGCGCAGGTCGGCCGGGCCAATCCGGTGATGAGCGGCATGGCCGCCGGCTTCAAGCCGCATGAGCTCAAGCAGCTCGCCGAGTACATCGGGTCGCTGCCGGGCGAGATGCAGGTGGTGCCGCAGCCGCGCTTCCGCTGAAGTCGCCGCATTCCCGAGAAGCCGCTGCGAACCAGCGGCTTTTTTTCGCCTTGGCCGGGCCCGCGAGCGGGCTGCCTGCGCGCCCCGCGATTTCCCGGAGTCCGCCCCGGTGGGGGACTCCTACACTCGTCGCTTCCTCACCTCTTGGGAGTGGCCATGAAAGCTTGGTTATTGGCGCTGTGCACTGCCGCGTTGGCGAGCGGCACCGTGCAATCTCAGACCCTGCGCTGGGCCAGCCAGGGCGACGTGCAGACGCTCGATCCGGTGTCGCAGAACGAGTCGTTCACCAACGCCATGAACGGCCAGGTGTACGACTACCTGGTGGCGCGCGACAAGAAGCTGAACATCGTTCCTTCGCTTGCCACCGAGTGGAAGCAGGATGGCCCGCTGAAATGGACCTTCAAGCTGCGTCGCGACGTGAAGTTCCACGACGGCCGCCCCTTCACCGCGGACGACGTGGTGTTCTCGGTGAACCGCGCCAAGGAGCCGACCTCTCAGATCGCCAACTACGCCGGCGCGCTGGGCGATCCCAAGAAGATCGACGACTACACCGTCGAGTTCAACCTGCAGAAGTTCAATCCGATCTTCCTCGAGCACCTGAATTCGGTGTTCATCATGAGCAAGTCGTGGAGCGAGGAGCACAAGGTCACCAAGCCGCAGGACTTCACCAACAAGGAAGAGACCTACGCCGCGCGCAATGCCAACGGCACCGGCCCCTACATGCTCGTGAGCCGCCAGCCCGACGTGAAGACGGTCTACAAGCGCAACCCCAACTACTGGGGAAAGATAGAGGGCAACGTGCAGGAGGTGGTCTATACGCCGATCGCCAGCGCGGCCACGCGGGTGGCTGCCCTGATCTCCGGCGAGCTCGATTTCATCCTCGATCCGCCCTCGACGGATCTCGAGCGCCTGCGCGCCACGCCCGGCGTGAAGGTCATCGACGGCATGGAGAACCGCGTCATCTTCATCGGGCTGGACCAGGCGCGAGACGAACTGCTCTACAGCAACGTGAAGGGCAAGAACCCGTTCAAGGACGTGCGCGTGCGCCGCGCGATGTACCAGGCGATCGACATCGATTCCATCCGCACCAAGCTGATGAACGGCAAGGCCGTGCCCACCGGCGCGGTGGTGCCTTCGCCGCTGGGCAGCTTCAATGACCCGGAGATCGAGAAGCGCCTGCCGTACGACCTCAAGGCCGCGCGCAAGCTGATGGCCGACGCGGGCTACGCGGACGGCTTCGAAGTGACGCTCGACTGCCCGAACAACCGCTACATCAACGATGAACGCATCTGTATCGCGCTGGCCAACATGTGGGCGCAGATCAAGATGAAGGTCAAGGTGAACGCGATGCCCAAGAGCACCTACTTCCCGAAGCAGGAAAAGCTCGACACCTCGCTGTACATGCTGGGGTGGGGCGGCTCGGTCACCGATGCGGAGACCACGTTCACGCCGGTGTACCGCAATCGAGCGCCGGGCGGGATCGGGTTCTACAACCGCGGCAACTACAAGGACGACGAGCTGGACGCGTTGTGCGCCGCGTCGACCGAGGAGGTGGATCCGGCCAAGCGCAAGGCGCTGATCAAGAAGGCCTTTCTGCGCCACAACGACCAGGTCCACCACATCCCGCTGCACCGCCAGTTCATCCCGTGGGCCGCGCGCGGCGGCGTGGAGGTGGTGCACCGCGCCGACAACTGGCTCGAAATCCAGTGGGTGAAGATGCAGTCGCCGAAGTGACGGGACGGGCCGTCGGCAGGACGGCCCGCCGGACACGCGCTGCTGGAATTCACGTCGAGGCGCCAGCCTTCACCTTCAGCTTGAACGCGATCATCGCGCGCAGCTTGTTGGGCACCACCGGCTTGATCAGCAGGTGGAAGTCCTTTTCCTGCGCTTCACGGTCGAGCGTGCTCATCGTGCTGCCCGTCACCACGATGGCCGGCAGAGGGCCGAAGCGTTCGCGCAGGGCGACGATGGCGTCGACGCCGTTGGAGCCGTTTTCCAGCCGGTAGTCGACGATCAGCAGATCGGGCCGGGCGGACGCATCGGCCTGCCGCGCCCACGCACTGGTGGCCGCGACGCTGTCGAAGGACACGAGGCTCGCGCCCCAGCCGCGCAGCAGCGCCTCCAGTCCGCTGCGCACGGCCGGCTCGTCTTCGACCACCACGATGGTGCGGCCGTCGAGCGTGAGGCCGGCGGGCGTCTTGCTGGTCAGCGCCGCGGGCGTCGCCTTGACCAGCCGCCCCACCGGAAGCTCCAGCGAGAACACCGTGCCGCGGCCAGGCTGCGACCGCAGTGTGAGCGGCGCGCCGATCAGGTCGGCCAGGCGCTTGACGATGGCCAACCCGAGCCCGAGACCCTTGCGCTGCTGCGGCGCGCCGTTGCCGGGCACCTGGTAGAACTCTTCGAAGATGCGCGACAGCTCCTGCTCCGGGATGCCGACGCCGGTGTCCCACACCTGCACCAGCAGCTTGTCGCCGCGGCGCCGGCAGCCGACCAGTACGGTGCCGTCGTTGGTGTAGCGGATGGCGTTGGACACCAGGTTGCGCAGGATGCGCTCGACGAGCAGGGGGTCGGCGTTGGCCACGTGGTGGCCGCCGCGCAGTCGCAGTCCGAGGCCCTTTTCGAACGCGGTGGGCTCGAAGTGCAGCCGCAGCTTGCGAAAGATGTCGCCGACCTCGAAGGAGCGCGGATTCACCTCGACCCCGCCGGTGTCGATGCGCGTGATGTCGAGCAGCTCCGAGAACAAGCCCTCGAGCGCATCGACCGAGCCGTTGATGCTGTTGACCAGTTGTGCCACCTCCTCGTCGTGGCTCTTGTTGCGCAGTGCCTCGGCGAACAGGCCCATCGCGTGCAGCGGCTGGCGCAGGTCGTGGCTGGCAGCGGTGAAGAACTGCGTCTTCGCGCGGTTGGCCACCTCGGCTTCATGGCGCGCGTCGTCGGCGGCTTGCTTCTCGGTGCGCAGCTGGGCGAGCAGTTCGTCGGCGTGGACCTTGAGATCGATCTCTCGCTGCAGCGCCTGCCGGTAGTTGCGCGCCAGCACCGCCGTGAGGCCGAAGATGAGGAACAGGATGCCGGCAAGCTGCCAGCTCTGCACGCTGCCCTCGCTCGCGATGCGGGCCGCCATCGGCACGAAGCACAGCGCGGCGTAGACAAGGAACACGCGCGGCTGGGTGGCCAGCACCGGCACGGCGGCGGCACAGAACGTGTACACGGTGACGATGAGGCCGATCTGCTGGGCGCTCTCGCCGCGGAAGAAGAAGATCCATGCGGTCGACCCCCACAGCGCGCCGGAGGTCAGGGTGCCGGCGTTCCAGTACAGCAGCCAGCGTTTCCACTCGGCCGGCGTCTGCGGCTGGGCCGAGCGGAACCGCTGCCACACGAAGACGCGCGCCAGCCACATCGCCGTGAAGGCGGCCAGCCACGGCAGCATCACGCTGGCCGGCGTGGCGCTCCAGAACAGCATGCAGATCACGCCGATGCCCGCGATGTAGCCGAGCAGCGTGGCCGGCATGTAGTCGTAGACGCTGCGCACCACCTCGGTCAGCGTGGACGAAGGCGGCGGCGCTGCCGACGGAGCGTCGCGCTCGGCGTCGGCCGGCAGCGGCGCGACCAGGGCGCCGAGCATGCGGGCGGGGGTTGCGTGCTTCGGCATGGTGGGCCTGGGCAGATGCTAGTGCGATCGGCGCAGCGGGTGGAAGCCGCCGGGCTGCTGCGCCATCTGGCTGACGGCCAGCACCGCCTGCGTGCGTGAGCTGACGTTGAGCGCGCGCAGCACGGCGGCGACGTGGTCCTTGACGGTCTCCACGGACAGGCCCAGCTCGCGGGCGATGAGCTTGTTGGGCTGCCCCTGCAGCAGCAGCCCCAGCACATCGGTCTGGCGCGGCGTGAGCCCGAGCGACTCGATGGCCAGTGGCTTCTGGAAGCCGGCCTCGTGGGCGCCGCGACCGACCTCGCGCAGCACGCCGGGCGCGTCGCCGCGCTCGCCGGGCCGCTCGCTGCCCATGGTCATCGGCGGCACGTAGATGCCCCCGGACATGACCATGCGCAGCGCCTCGAACAGTGTTTCATTGGACGCCCGCTTGGGCACGAAGCCCATGGCACCCAGGTCGATGGCACGGATGACGTCGCTGGCGCGGTCGCTGGCCGACACCACGACGACCGGCAGCGCGGGGTAGGCGCCGCGGAACTCGGTGAGCACGTCGAAGCCGTCGGCATCGCCCAGCTGCAGATCGAGCAGCACCAGATCGAAATCGGGCGTGCGCTGCAGCGTTTCGCGCGCGGCGCGCGCGCTGGCGGCGCCGACCACCGTGACGTGATCACCCAGTCCCTGGATGACCGATTGCAACGCCGACAGGATCAGCGGATGGTCGTCGATCAGCAGCACCTTCATCGCATTCCCCTCTGGCCGTCCAGCGTGGATCGTATAAGAGCGCTGGCGGCGGCACAGCACCCCGGGAGGGGGACGCGTGGTCGTGGGAAGGGGGATTCAGACGAAGCGACGCGTCACGGACTCGGCGACGCACACCGGCTTGGGCGAGCCTTCGCGCTCCATGGTCGCTTCCATCGTGAGCTGCGCGCCGCCGTCGAGCGGTTCGTAGGCCAGCAGCTTGAAGCGCCCGCGCAGGCGGCTGTCCACCGGCACCGGAGCCGGGAAGCGCACGCGGTTGAGTCCGTAGTTGACGCCCATGCGGACATCCGCGATCTCGATGGCCGAGGCGGCCATCTCGGGCAGCAGGCTGAGCGTGAGGAAGCCGTGCGCGACCGGGGCGCCGAAAGGGCCCGCCTTGGCGCGCGCCACGTCGACGTGAATCCATTGGTGATCGCCGGTCGCATCGGCGAAGAGATCGATGCGCTTCTGGTCGACGGTGATCCAGTCGCTGGTGCCGATCTCGTGGCCGACCAGGGCTTGCAGGTCGGCGAGCTTGTCGAAGTGCTTCATGGGGGTGAAGAAAGCGGGGAGAGGGCAAGGATGGCGCAAACGTGCGCGGCGCGCTTTCGCGGGGGAGACACGAACCGGCGATGCGTCAGCGATCGAGCCATTCGCCGATCGACTGCCATTGCTCCAGGTCGCGCTGCACGCGGCTGGGCGCGACGTCCCACAGCGTGAGTCCGCGCGCGGCGAGGTGCACGTAGTTCTGCGTGTCGCGCAGGTAGCCGATCACCGGCACGTCGAGCGTGCCCAGGAAGTGACGCAGCTGGTCGGCCGAGATGGTGCCTTCCTTGAAGCGCATGCCCACGATGCCGACCTGCACGCCCCCGTGCTTCTTGCGCGCCAGGATCTCGCGCAGGAAGTCGTGCGTGGCATGGATGTCGAAGATGCTCGGCTGCAGCGGCACCAGCACCTTGTCGGCATGCCGCATCACGGCTTCGAGGCGCTTGTCGTGCAGGCCGGCCGGCGTGTCGAGCACCACGTGCGTCGTGCCCTTGGGCGGGCGCACGATGTCATCCTGCGAGACCTCCCAGGCCTGGATGGCGGGCACCCCCGCGGGCCTCAGCTTCAGCCACATCCGCGACGACTGCTGCCGGTCGACGTCGCCCAGCATCACCGCATGTCCCTTCGACGCGAAGTAGCCGGCGACCTGCGTGGCCAGCGTGCTCTTGCCGACGCCGCCCTTCGGGTTGGCGACCACGATCACCGGCATGTTGGGCTCCCGGGAGGTTTGCTATGGGGTTTCGGGTTATGTTAGCGGCGACCCCCGTCCCGGGGATATCGAGACGAACCCCGCCATGAACGAACCCCAAGACACGCGTGCCGACGTGCTGGTGCTGCTGGCACATCCGGCGATGGAGCAGTCGCGCGTGAACCGCCGGCTGCTGAAGGCTGCGCGCAGCGCCGGGCCGCGGGTGCAGGTGCGCGACCTGTACGCGCTGTATCCCGACTACCTGATCGATGCCGAGGCCGAGCAGGCGCGGCTGGCCGCCGCCCGGCTCATCGTGTGGCAGCACCCGATCCACTGGTACGGCCCACCGCCGCTCATGAAGCTCTGGCTGGACGAGGTGCTGTCGTTCGGCTGGGCATACGGTCCGGGAGGCGACGCGCTGCATGGCAAGGACGTCTGGCTGGTCGGCTCCACCGGCGGTCCCCAGGATTCGTACCGGCCCGACAGCTACAACCGCTACTTCTTCGACGCCTTCCTGCCGCCCTACGAACAGAGCGCCGCGCTGTGCGGGCTGCGCTTCCTGCCGCCGCTGATGCTCCACGGGGCGCATCGCGTCGGCGAGGAGGAGCTGGCCGCCCATGCCGACGTGTATGCGCAGCGCCTGGCCGCCTATCCCGACTGGCCCGAGATCGAGGAGATGGGCAGCTGCCCGGAATGCGAGGTACCGGCCAGCGCACGGCCGGCGATGGAGGCCGCGTGATGGAACACGGCACCTGGCTGCACGGCACGCTGGTCTACCTGGCGGCGGCCGTCATCGCTGTTCCGCTCGCACGGGTGGTGGGACTGAGCTCGATCATCGGGTACCTGGGCGCCGGCATCCTCATCGGGCCGTGGGGCCTCAAGCTGGTCACCGATGCTCAGGACATGCTGCACTTCGCCGAATTCGGCGTGGTGCTCATGCTGTTCCTCGTCGGCCTCGAGCTCGAGCCGCGCCGGCTCTGGGCGCTGCGCCGTCCGATCTTCGGCTGGGGCAGCGTGCAGCTGTTCGGCTCGGCAGCGCTGATGACAGGCGCCGGCGTGCTGGCCGGCGCCGACTGGCGTCTCGCACTGGTGGCCGGCGTGGGACTGGCGATGTCGTCCACGGCGATCGGGCTGGGCGTTCTGGCCGAGCGCAACCTGATGCCGACGACCTCGGGGCAGAGCATCCTCAGCGTCGCCCTGTTGCAGGACGTCGCAGCCATCCCGATCCTGGCACTGGTGCCGCTGCTGGCAGTCGGCGTGCACGCGGCGCAAGCGGCCGACACGGGTGGCTGGTGGGATGCGGCCAAGGTCGTCGGCGTCATCGCCGCGATCGTGCTCGGCGGCCGTCTGCTGCTGCGCCCGGCCCTGCGCTGGATCGCGCGCAGCGAGACGCCGGAGATCTTCACAGCAGCATCGCTGCTGCTGGTCATCGCCACGGCGGCGCTCATGCAGGCAGTCGGCCTGTCGATGGCGCTGGGCGCCTTCCTCGCCGGCGTGCTGCTCGCCGAGAGCGAATACCGGCGCGAGCTCGAAACCGACCTGGAGCCGTTCAAGGGACTGCTGCTGGGGCTGTTCTTCATCGCCGTCGGCATGACCATCGACTTCGCCGTGGTCCTGGCGCGACCGGGACTGGTCGCGCTGCTGGTGGCGGGCTTCCTGCTGCTGAAGGCCGCGGTGCTGTGGACGATGGCGCGGGTGATGCCGCTGCCGCGGCAGGAGCGGCCGGTGTTCATCATCCTGCTCGCCCAAGGCGGCGAATTCGGGTTCGTCGTGTTCCAGACCGCGGCGCAGGCGGGCGTCATCGATGCACCGGCAAGCTCGCTGCTGGTCGCGGTGGTGGCGATCTCGATGCTGCTGACGCCGCTGGTGCTGAAGGCCGCCGACCGCTGGTGGATCCCGCGCCTGGCCGGCTCGCGGCGCACCGACCTGCCGGAGATCAGCGAACCGCAGCACGAGGCGGTAATCATCGCCGGCTTCGGCCGCTACGGCCAGATCGTCGGCCGCCTGCTCTACGCCAACGGCATCACGCCGACCGTGCTCGACCACGACGCCGAGCAGATCGAGGCGATGCGCCGCTTCGGCTGGCCGGTGTTCTACGGCGACGCGACGCGGCTGGACCTGCTGCGCATCGCCGGGGCCGACAAGGCGCGGGTGCTGGTGCTGGCGATCGACGACGTCGACCAGAGCATCGAGATCGCCAGGATGGCCCGCCAGCACTTCTCGCAGCTCGCCCTCGTCGCCCGCGCGCGCAACGTCCAGCACTTCTACGCGCTGCGCGATGCCGGCGTCGAGCTGATCGAGCGCGAGACGCTCGACTCGGCGCTGATGACCGGGCGCAGCGCGCTCGAGCTGCTCGGCTGGGAGGCGCACCACGCGCGCACGCTGGCCCTGCGCTTTCGCCGCCACAACGTCACGCAGGTGCTGGCCATGGCACCGCACTGGAAGGACGAGGCCAAGCTGATCACCGCCGCCAAGCAGGGCCGCCGTCAGCTCGAGGAACAGTTCGCCCAGGAACGCGAGCAGGCGCAACGGCGCAAGCTGCAGGCGGGATGGGCCGGACGAACCGAGCCGGCCGGAACGATGTCACGCGCAGATCGAACTTGATGCCGCCGCTGTCCTACCCAGGGGGTGGCCTTTCGTATATGGTTTCGCCCGCCAACGGAGGAGCCCTATGCCGCAGCAGTCACCCCAAGCCGGAACGGCCGCCGTTCCCGGCATCGGTGACGCTGGCGATCCGGCGCTGACGCTGGGCGGCGGACAGGCGCGCCGCTTCGTCGTCGGCAAGACCGAGTGGGCGCGGCTCAGTCCCTTGCTCGACGAGCTGCTCGACCTGCCGACCTCCGAGCGCGAGCACCGCCAGGAGGCGTTGCGCCGCGAGGATCCGCAGAGCGCACAGGCGCTTGCGATGCTGCTCGGACAGCTCGATGCCGTCGAGCGCAGCGACTTCCTCAGCCGACCCCCCTCCCTGCCCGAGACCGCGGGCCTGGCCGGCGAGACGGTCGGCGCCTACACGATCGTTCGCGAGCTGGGGCAAGGCGGCATGGGCAGCGTCTGGCTGGCGCGCCGCACCGACGGCCGCTACGAAGGCAGCGTCGCCATCAAGTTCCTCAACCTCGGACTGCGCTCGCGCGGCCTGGCCGAGCGCTTCTCGCGCGAAGGCAGCATCCTGGCCCGCCTGGCGCATCCCAACATCGCTCGGCTGATCGACGCCGGCGTCGAGCCGCGCGGGCGTCCCTACCTGGTGCTCGAGTACATCGACGGCGAGCCGATCGACCGCTACTGCGAAGCCCGCTCGCTGGACGTCGCCGCCCGCGTTCGCGTCTTCCTCGATGTGCTGGCCGCGGTGGCGCATGCCCACAACCGGCTGATCCTGCACCGCGACATCAAGCCGTCGAACATCCTCGTGACGCCGGCGGGCGAAGTGAAGCTGCTCGACTTCGGCATCGCCAAGCTGATGGACGACGCCTCTGTACCGACGTCGGCCACCGAGCTGACGCGGCTGGACGGCAATGCCTTCACGCCGCAGTTCGCGGCGCCCGAGCAGGTGCAGGGCGGCGACGTGACCACGGCCACCGACGTCTACGCGCTGGGCGTGCTGCTGTACGTGCTGCTCGGCGGCAGCCATCCGACGCCCAGCCCGTCGGGCACACCGGTGGACCAGATGCGGGCGGTGGTCGAGATCGAGCCGCGGCGCCTGTCGGATGCGGTGGGCCGGCGGCTTCACGGCGACCCCGCCGGCCGCAGGTTCGCGCGCCAGCTCCGCGGCGACCTCGACAACATCGTCGCCAAGGCCTTGAAGAAGTCTCCCGCCGAGCGCTACGCCAACGCGGCAGCCTTCGCCGACGACCTGCGTCGCTACCTCGCTGACGAGCCCGTGGCGGCGCGCCGCGACGCGCTGTCGTACCGGACCGCGAAGTTCGTTCGCCGGCATCGCGCGGGCGTCGCGGCGGCGTGCGTCGTCGTCGCGACCATCGCCGGCGGCATCGGGGTGGCGCTGTGGCAGGCGGGGGAGGCGCGCCGCCAGCAGATCCAGGCCGAAGGCCTCATCGAATTCATGCTGGGCGACCTGCGCCGCAAGCTGCAGCCGGTGGGACGCCTGGACGTGCTCGACGCCGTCGGAGAAAAGGCGCTGGCGTACTACGCGACCCAGGGCAGCGGGCGGCTCGATGCCGATTCGCTCGGCCGCCGTTCGCGCGCGCTGCACCTGATCGGCGAGATCCATGAGAAGCGCGGACGGCTCGACGATGCGCAGGCCGCCTTCGAAGCCGCCGTGCGCACCACCGGGCAACTGCTCGAGCGGGCGCCGAACGACGGGCAGCGCATCTTCGACCATGCCCAGAGCGTGTACTGGGTGGGCTACATCGCGCGGCGGCGCGGCCAGCTGAAGCAGGCGGAGGATTCGTTCGGCCGCTATCTCGACCTGGCGCAGCGCCTCAGCCGCCTGGATCCGCGCAACCTCGACTGGCGACTCGAAACCTTCTACGCCGGCCAGAACGTCGGCATCGTCTACCTCGACACCGGCCAGGCCGAGCAGGCGCTGCGTTCCTTCGTCGATGCACAGCGTGCCATGGAGAGCATCGTGCAGGCGCGGCCCGAGCACCGGCTCGAGCTGGCCAATTCGCACGGCTGGATCGCCCGTGCCCATGACGCACGTGGCGATTTCGCGGCAGCCATCGCGGCCGAGCAGGCCAAGGTCGACGTCCTGCGCGCGGTGCCCGACGCGCGCCTGAATCGCGAGGTGCAGCGGCTGCTGGGCAACGCCGCGTTCGAGCTGGGGCGACTGCACCTGTCGCTCGGCGATGCGCCACTCGCGCTGCGAGAAGCGCGCAGCGCGGTGGAGCAGCTGGACGCGCTGGTGGCGCTCGACTCGACGAACCTGCTGTGGCTGGATCAGGGCTGCTTCGCGCGGCTCAGCCTGGCCGGCATCGAGCTCGCACTGCGCCATCGCGACGCAGCGCAGGCCGAGCTCGATCGCGTGGCGTCCGACATCGGGCGCATCGTGGCCGCAGGTCCGCCCTACACCCGCCGGCAGATGCTCCTGCTCGCCTGGCTGTACGAGCTGCGGGCCGGCGTGGCGCTGGCCGGCGGTGCTGCGCTGCCCACGGCGCCGGTGACGTCCTACCTGGCGGCGATCGCCGCGCAGCAGGCCTCGGGCACCCCGCTCGACGCCGTGCAGGCGCGCCAGCTGTCGGCGCTCAACCTGCTCCTGGGCGACTGGATGTCCCGCGAAGGCCGGCCCGAGGCGGCCGAGGCGCAGTGGCGCGCCGTGGCCGAGCGCCTTCGCCCCGTCGCCGCGAAGGCGAGCGCGCCGGCGTTGACCCTGCTGGCCCGGGCCGAGCTGCGCCTCGGCGCCAGCGACGCGGCCGCCGCACTGGCCACCCGAATTCAAGCCTCTCCCTACCGGCACCCCGACCTTGCCGCACTTGTCAACGAGCTCGCCGATGGACCGGGGCCACGGCGGCACATCAATCCAAGGAAAAAGCCATGAGTCAAGTCGCAGTCAGGGTCAACGGCGATCAGGTCAGCGTCGACATCGATGACCTGAAGATGGGCAAGCTGAAGAACGAGACCATCAAGTGGAACCTGCAGACCCAGGGGTGGACGTTCCCGAGCGACGGCATCGTCATCCACGACAACGACGGGCAGTTCACCGACTTCAAGGTGAACGGCGGCGGCAAGGTGTTCTCGTGCGTCGATGCGAACACCAACACCAAGAACTACAAGTACGACGTCAAGGTGACCGACGGCAAGCGGGTGCTCGTGCTCGATCCGACCATCGGCAACGAAGGGCCTTGAGCAGCCTCACTTCAACCCGTCCCACAGAAGCTTTGCGCCGGTGAGGAACATCCCGGCATAGGCCAGTCGATAGAACCAGGCGGACGCGATCCGCCTGGTGAGCCACACGCCCAGCCACACCCCCACCGGTGCCAGCGGCAGCAGCACCAGCGAGGTCGACAGGTTGCGCATGTCGATGAGACCGAGCCAGGCATACGGGATCCACTTGGACAGGTTCACCGCCCCGAAGAACACCGCCATCGTGGCAGCGAAGGTGACCGGCGGCAGTCGCAGCGGCAGCACGTAGGCGCTGATCGGCGGGCTGCCGGCATGCGCCACGAAGCTGGTGAAGCCCGAAGCGATGCCGAGCACGAAGCCCAGCGCGCGCGGCGGCGGCGGTGCGTCGGCGCGCGGCGGAAACACCAGGCGCTGCGCCAGGAACAGAAGCGTGAGTCCGCCGACCAGCCCCGCCACGGTCTTCGTCGACAGCACGCCGAAGAGCACCGTGCCGACCACGGTGCCGATCAGGCCCGCCGGCAGCAGCAGGCGAAGCAGCGCGCTATCGCGATCCCGCCACAGCTGCTGCAGGCCGGTCGCGTCCATCACCAGCAGCAGCGGCAGCATGATGGCGGCGGCCTGCGGCACCGGCACGACGAGGGCCAGCAGCGGCGTCGCGAGCGAGCCGAAGCCGCCGAGGAAGCCGCTCTTGGCCAGTCCCATCAGCAACACGGCCGGCACCGCGAGCGCGTAAAAGGCCGGGTCGTCGATCAGCGGCAGGTTGGACAAGGGCAAGGGGATCGAGGGAAGGCGACAATTCTGCGATGTTTGCCCCTTCCCAGACCGACGTGAGGCGATTCTTCTGCGACGCCTTTCGCAAGCAACGCGACGCTGTGCCGATGACACCGTTGGAGGCGATGGCGTCCGACTGGATCGCCGCGCATCCCGAATACCACGCCGACCTGGCCGACGCGGACGCCGCGCTGGCGGCGGTGTTCGACGTCGAGGCCGGGCGCACCAATCCGTTTCTTCACCTGTCGATGCACTTGTCGATCAGCGAGCAGGTCAGCATCGACCAGCCGCGCGGCATCAAGCAGGCCTTCGAACTGCTCGCCGCCCGGCGCGGCTCCGCGCACGAGGCGCAGCACGAGGTGATGGAATGCCTGGGCGAGATGATGTGGGCGTCGCAGCGAAGCGGTTTGCCGCCGGACGGGGAGAAGTACATCGAGTGCGTGCGCCGGCGCGCCACGCGCTGATCCCCGAAGTCACACCTCGACGTTGTCGATCAGCCGCGTCGTCGCCAGCCTGGCTGCCCCCAGCACCACCAGCGGCTCGCCCGCATCGGTCGGGACGCCCAGATCGCTGCGCCGGCGGACCGTGAGGTAGTCGGGTGCCCATCCCCGCGAAGCCAGCGATTCGATCGCCTGCGCTTCCAGGCGATCGCGCTGGTGCGGCGCCTCGCGGTAACGCACCCCCAGGGAGCGAAGCGCGCCCACCAGCTCCACCGCCTTCGCGCGCTGGGCATCGCTGAGGTAGCCGTTGCGCGAAGAGAGCGCGAGCCCGCTGTCGGCACGCCGGGTCTCGCCGGCTTCGATGGCCACGTCCATCGCGAGCTGCTCGACCATGCGGCGGATCACCATCAGCTGCTGGTAGTCCTTCTTGCCGAACACCGCCACCTTCGGCCGCACGCAGCCGAAAAGCTTCATCACGACCGTGCACACGCCGGTGAAGAAGCCGGGACGGAAGTGCCCTTCGAGGATGTCGCCCAGCGCCGGATCGGGCTGCACCTTGAACGCCTGGGGCTGCGGATAGAGCTCGCGCTCGTCGGGCGCGAAGACGATGTCGCATTGCGCGGCCTCGAGCAGCTCGCAGTCACGCTGCAGCGTGCGCGGGTAGCGGTCGAAGTCCTCGTGCGGCGCGAATTGCAGCCGGTTGACGAAGATGCTGGCCACCACCGGCAGGCCGTGGCGGGCGGCCTGGCGCGTGAGGCTCAGATGGCCTTCATGCAGGTTGCCCATGGTCGGCACGAAGGCGCAGCGGCCGGCCTCGGGCAGCAGGGCGCGCAGCTCGGCGATGGTGTGAACGAGGTTCATCTCAGTATGCGTGCAGGTTGTCGTCGGGGAAGCGCCGCGCCTTGACGTCGGCGACATAGCGGGCCACGGCCGCATCGATGGACGGCGCCCCTTCCATGAAGTTGCGCACGAAGCGCGGCAGCTTGCCGCGCGTGACCCCCAGCAGGTCGTGCAGCACCAGCACCTGCCCAGAACACCCGTTGCCCGCGCCGATGCCGATGACCGGCACCCGCAGCGCCTTCGTCACCTCCGCGGCGAGCGTGCCGGGCACCAGCTCGAGCACCAGCATGCCGGCGCCGGCATCGGCGAGCTCGCGCGCCTGGCGCTTCAAGGTGGCGGCGGCCTCCTCGTCGCGTCCCTGCACGCGGTAGCCGCCCAGCGCATGCACCGATTGCGGCGTGAGGCCCAGGTGCGCACACACCGGCACGCCGCGCTCGGTGAGGAAGCGAACCGTATCGGCCGTCCAGCCGCCGCCCTCCAGCTTGACCATCTGCGCGCCGGCCTGCATCAGAGCCACGCTCGACGCCATCGCCTGCTCGGGCGACGACTGGTAGCTGCCGAAAGGCAGGTCGCCGATGAGCCACGCCGCGGGACGGCCCTGCGCCACGCAGCGCACGTGGTACGCCATGTCGGCCAGCGTCACGGGCACCGTGCTCGCGTGGCCTTGCAGCACCATGCCGAGGGAGTCGCCGACCAGCAGGCAGTCGACGCCGGCCTCGTCCAGCACGCGGCCGAACGACGCGTCGTAGCAGGTGAGCATGGCGATCGGCTCGCCCTGGGCGTGCATCTCGCGCAGTCGATGCAGCGTGACCGGCTTGCGCACGCTCATGCGGTCGCTCTCATGCCCAGCTTGCCGAGCAGCATCTGGTCGGCCTGGACGTCGGGATTGCCGGTGGTCAGCAGCTTGTCGCCGTAGAAGATGGAGTTCGCGCCGGCCAGGAAGCACAGCGCCTGCACCGCCTCGCCCATCTGCTGCCGACCGGCGGACAGCCGGACCATCGCCCGCGGCATCGTGATGCGCGCCGCCGCGATGGTGCGCACGAATTCGAACGGATCCAGCGGATCGAGCCCGTGCAGCGGCGTGCCCGCGACCTGCACCAGGTGGTTGATCGGCACCGACTCCGGATACGGCTCCATGTTGGCCAGCTCGGCGATCAGCGCCGCGCGCTGCCGGCGCGACTCGCCCATGCCGACGATGCCGCCGCAGCACACCTTCACGCCGGCGCCGCGCACCTTGCGCAGCGTATCGAGGCGGTCTTCGAATTGCCGCGTGCCGACGATGTCGGCGTACTTGTCCGGCGCGCTGTCGATGTTGTGGTTGTAGTAGTCCAGGCCCGCGTCGCGCAGGCCTCGGCGTGGCCTTCGCCCAGCATGCCCAGCGTGGCGCAGGTCTCCAGCCCCAGCGACTTCACCCCGGCGACCAGCGCGGCGACCTTCTCGATGTCGCGGTCCTTGGGGCCGCGCCAGGCGGCGCCCATGCAGAAGCGTGTCGCGCCAGCCTGCCTGGCGCGACGCGCGGCCTCGAGCACTTCGTCGAGCGCCATCAGCGCCGTGGCGTCGACGCCGGTGTCGAAGTGCGCCGACTGCGGACAGTAGGCGCAGTTCTCGGGGCAGCCGCCGGTCTTGATCGACAGCAGCGTCGACAGCTGCACCGCCGACGGATCGAAGTGCTCCCGGTGCACCGTCTGCGCGCGAAACAGCAGCTCGTTGAAGGGCAGCTCGAACAGCGCCTCGACATCGTCGGTTCGCCAGCGGGCAGTGCCGGAGCACAGGGCGGGGCGATGAAACTGGACAGGCGTGGTTTGCATGTTCAGGGTCCCGCCATGCGATGGCGGCCGCAGGGATGGGAGAGGGGTCAGGACGGCTGGTAGGCCAGCCGCACGTAGATCGGCGCGAAGGCTTCCGCCTGGGTGATCTCCAGCAGGTGCTCGCGCGCCAGCTCCAGCAGCGCGATGAAGGTGACCACCAGCACCGGCGTGCCGCGGCGAACGTCGAACAGGTCTTCGAACTCGACGAAGCGGCGCCCTTGCAGCGTGCGCAACACGATGCTCATGTGCTCGCGCACCGAAAGCTGCTCTCGCGTGATCGTGTGGTGCTGCGTCAGCTTCGCGCGGCGCAGGATGTCGGCCCAGGCCGCGCGCAGTTCGTCGGGATGCACGTCGGGAAAGCGCGGCGTCAGCGACTGCTCGATGACGACCTGCGCGCGCAGGAAATCGCGGCCCAGCACCGGCAGGGCATCCAGCCGCGCGGCGGCCAGCTTGATCTGCTCGTATTCGATGAGGCGGCGCACCAGCTCGGCGCGCGGGTCTTCCGGCTCCTGGCCGTCGGCCGTCTTCTTCGGCGGCAGCAGCATGCGCGACTTGATCTCGATCAGCATCGCCGCCATCAGCAGATATTCGCTGGCCAGCTCGAGGTTGGTCTTGCGGATCTGCTCGACATACGCCAGGTACTGCCGCGTCACGTCGGCCATCGGGATGTCGAGGATGTTGAAGTTCTGCTTGCGGATCAGGTACAGCAGCAGGTCCAGCGGACCTTCGAAGGCCTCGAGGAAGACCTCCAGCGCGTCGGGCGGGATGTACAGGTCCTGCGGCAGCGTGAACAGCGGCTCGCCGTACAGGCGCGCCATCGCGACGCGGTCCACCTCCTCGGGCAGCACCGGCGCGGGGGGCGGCGGCATGTCGGGCACGGCAGGCGGGTAGGCCTGCGTGGTGTTCGCGTCGTCTTTCACGGCAGAACGTCCGCGGTGCTCAGACCTTGGTCTGGTAGACGTAGGGCTGCTGCGCCACGCGGGCTTCGCGGTACTCTTGCTGCGCGTCGCGGTCGATGCGCTTGTCCCACAGCAGGGCCCGCCCGGCGCGCTGCTCGTCCTCGAGCGTCGGCTTCATGGCCTTCAGCTCCTCGATGAACTGCGTGACATCGGACTTGTACGGTTTCCAGAACAGCGGCATGGCGAGTCGGCCCGACAGAAGGTGAAACCGAGGATTTTACGGGGAGCGCAGGGGTGCACGAGGTCGAGCTGAAGTTGCAGGTTCCGGCGGCCTGCCGAAGCGCCGTCGACGCCGAAGTGGCCGGGCGCCATGCGGCGCAGCGCCAACGCCTGCAGGCGGCCTACTTCGACACCGCCGACCGAGCGCTGGCTCGCGCCGGCATGGCGCTGCGCGTGCGGCGCGAGGGACGCCGGTGGATGCAGACGCTGAAAGCCGACGCGGTCGACGGCATGACGCGGTTCGAGCACAACGTGGGCCTGCCGGCGACGACCTCGACCGACACGTTCGCCGATCCGCAACTGCATGCCGGCACGCCGGCGGGCGATCGCCTGCTGGAGGTGCTGCGCGGCGCGCCATCGCCGGCGCTGCAATGCCTGTACCGCACCGACATCCGACGCCGCAGCCGCCGGGTGCGCACCGCGCACGGCACGCTGGAGCTGGCGTTCGACGAAGGCGAGATCGTGGCCGGGCCGCGCCGCCTTCCGGTGTGCGAGCTCGAGATCGAGCTGCTCGCCGGGTCGCCGCAAGCGGTGATCGCCGCCGCGCGGCGCTGGGTGCTGCGCCACCGGCTGTGGCTGGACACCCGCAGCAAGGCCGCGCGGGGCGACCTGCTGGCACGCGGCGAGACGATGACGCCGCCGTGCAAGGCCGCTGCCGTCGAGCTGATGCGCGAGATGTCGCTGGCCGAGGGACGGCGCGCCGTGCTGGGATCCTGCCTGCAACAGATCGTCGCCAACGGCAGCCAGGTGGCGAGCGGCACCTTCGAGGACGAGCACGTGCATCAGCTGCGCATCGGCCTGCGGCGCATGCGCACCGCGCTGCGCGTGTTTCCCGCCGAGGCCACTCCCGCCGCTCTGCCGTTGGAGGCCGCGGTGCTGTTTCGCCGTCTCGGGGCGGCGCGCGACCGAGCCGCCGTCGCCGCGCCGCTGGCCGTGGCGCTGAGCGAGGCCTTGGCGGCCGCAGGACTCGGCTTCGAGGCACCGGCGATGCCTGCGCCGGACGACGCGGCCGATCCGGCAGAGCTGATGCGCCTGGGACCGGCGCAGGCCTTGCTGCTGGAGCTGTTCGCGCAGACCCGGCAGGCCGCCGAGAGCGCGGCCGACGATGCGCCGGAACTTCGCGCCGCGCTGGCCCATCGGATCGGCCGCTGGCACCACAAGGTCCGCGCCGACGCCAAGCGCTTCCACGAGCTCGACGACGTCGGTCGCCACACGCTTCGCAAGCGAGCGAAGACACTGCGCTACGCCATCGAGTTCGCGGCGAGCCTGTTCAAGCCGCGTGCGGTCGAACGCTACCTCAAGCCGTTGCGCAAGCTGCAGGAATGCCTGGGCGAGATCGTGGACGTGATGGTGGCGCTGGACGCCTATCGCAACCGCAGCAGCGAGGATCCGCATGCGCTGTTCGCGCTCGGCTGGCTGGCTGGACGCAAGCAGGAGCTGATCGCGCGAGGCGACAAGCCGGTGCGAAGGTTCCTCAAGGCCGAGGCGTTCTGGTAGGTGAGTGCGTTGCGCCGCCGACGGCAGCCAGCGCCGACGGCAGGTCGGGCAGCAGATGCCCGGCACCGATCTCCTTCTCGAAGCCCGACCGCTGGATCAGGCTGCGCGGCTGCTCGTTGACGTCGCACAGCAGCAGCCGAACGCCTTGCCGCTCCAGCGCGCGCTGAAGCTGGCGCAGCGAGTCGAGGCCCGAGGTGTCGATCAGCACCAGGCGGTGCATCTCCAGCACGACGGCATGCGTGCCAGGCGGCAGCGACTCCGCGACCGCCTCCATCTTCGAGACGGCCCCGAAGAACAGCGCGCCGTACAGCCGCAGCACGTGCACGCCGGCCGGCGCGGCATGGGGCTCGAGGCGGAACAGCGTGCTCATCCGGTAGATGAAGAACACGCAGGCGAGCGCCAGGCCCACCTCGACCGCGACGGTGAGGTCGAAGATCACCGTCAGCAGGAAAGTGCCGACCAGGATGGTGCGGTAGGGCACGCTGAAATGACGCAGCCGTGCGAACTCGTGCCACTCGCCCATGTTCCACGCGACGAAGAGCAGGATGCCGGCGAGCGCGGCGAGCGGCACGTATTCGGCCAGCGGTGCCGCGACCAGCACCACCGCCAGCAGCGTCAGCGCATGCACGATGCCGGCCACGGGGGAGCGCGCGCCGGCCCGCACGTTGGTGACGGTGCGTGCGATGGTGCCGGTGGCGGGAATGCCGCCGAAGGCCGGCACCACCATGTTGGCGAGTCCCTGGGCCATCAGCTCCTGGTTGGGATCGTGGCGAGGCTGCGTCGTCAGGTTGTCGGCGACGCGCGCGCACAGCAGCGACTCGACCGCCCCGAGCAGCGCGATGGTCAGCGTGGGAATGAACAGCTGGCGGGCGCTGTCCCAGCTGAACGGCGGCAATGCGAGCGACGGCAGGCCCTGCGGGATGCCGCCGAAGCGCGAGCCGATGGTCTCCACCGGCAGCTTCAGCACCGCGGCGGCGATGGTGAGCGTCACCAGCGCGAGGATGGGCCCGGGCATGCGCGCCGCAGTGCGCAACGTGATGCCTTCCAGCGCCTTCTGCGGCACCAGCGCGCCGGGCGAGAACAGCCGCGGCCAGACGAACAACCCCGCGGCGCACAGGCCGCCGATCGCGAGCGCATGCGGGTTGAAGGTGTCGAGGTGCGTCGCATACGCGTGGATCTGGGAGAAGAAGTCGCCCGGCAGCTTGTCGATGCGCAGGCCGAGCAGGTCGCGCACCTGCGACAGCGCGATCAGCACGGCGATGCCATTGGTGAATCCGATGATGATGGGCACCGGCATGTAGCGCACCAGCGCGCCCAGCTTCAGCGCGCCCATGGCAAACAGCAGCACGCCGGCGAGCGCGGTGGAGATCAGCAGGTTGGTCAGGCCGTACCGCTGCACGATGCCGAACACGATGACGATGAACGCACCCGCCGGTCCGCCGATCTGCACGCTGGAGCCGCCCAGCGCCGAGATCAGGAAGCCGGCAACGATGGCGGTGAAGATGCCCTGCTCCGGCTTGACGCCCGAGGCGATCGCGAAAGCCATCGCAAGCGGCAGCGCGACGACGCCGACGGTGACGCCGGCGCCCAGGTCGTGGAAGAAGTCGCTGCGCCGATAGCCGCGCAGGTGCTCAAGCAGCCGCGGGCGGAAGGGATGAAGCTGGATCGGCAGACGAGGCAAGGCCATGGAAGCTCCTGGTATCGAAGGACACGGGGTCGTTCGATGCGCAGGGCGGGCCGCAGTGGTGCGCCCGGGCCATGAAGCGGCGTCGCCGCGAGAGCTGCCAGATGCGGGAGTGGCGGGCGATCGTCACGTCGCGAAGTCTATCCGAGGGGACGGTGCAGCAGGCGCTCCAGCGTGCGAAGCGGAGCGGTCTCGGGCCGCTGCATGTCGTCGACGCGCAAGTGGAAGGTCTGCTCGATCAGATGCCGTCCGGTCATGGCGGCGTGCGGTACCTGGTCGCCATAGACGATCCAGGTCGAGCCCGCCGGGAAGACGACCTCCGCCTGGGGGCTGTTGCGCTGGAAGTCCAGATCGGCCTTCGCGTGGTCGTGCAGCTGCAGCATCAGGTGGTCGAACTCCGTGCGGCGGCCGCGCGTGACGGCCAGTGCCCGCAGCAACGCGGCCGATCCGGGCAGTGGCCGGGTCAGCGAGGCGAGGTAGCGGCGCGCATGGGCGGCGAAGGGCTCGCCGACGCGCCACGCATGCGTGCCGCCGGCCGGATCCAGGTTGCAGCACACCAGCAGCTGCCGTGTGCCGCGCGTCGGCCGGGCGGGGTCGGCCGCCACGTGCAACCGTGTGTCGTCGCGGCGCCAGCTCGCTTCGCCGGCGGTCACACCGCAGGACCGCAGCGAGACGGGACCCCGGCGCAGGCAGCCGCGGTAGTGCGGAAACAGGCGCAGCGCCAGCGCCTCGCTGTGCTCGGCGTAGCGCGCGAGCAGCGCGGCCGGCGCGGGCCCGTCCAGCAGCCGGCGGGCTTCGGACTCGGCGAGGGTGAACGGCAGGCTGGCAAAGCCGAGCAGCGCGCCGTCCTCGAGCAGCTCTTCGACCCCGCTGGTCGGCCCGGCGTCCCACTGCGTGTCGGCAAAGCGATGCACCGGCGTGACGCTGGCGGCCGGCCAGTCGGCGCCGCTGGTCTGGTGCGATTCCGACCAGCCGTCGGGTTTGGCGAACACGCTGGTCGACCATCTCGCCCACCGCGCGCGCGCCTTCCGGGACGCGGCGGAGGTGGCGAGCGGCATGAGGGCGATCCCCGGCTAGCGGACGCGCAGACCCGGCGTGGCGCCCGGCCAGGCCTCCAGGATGTAGAGCCCGGGGTTGGCCTTCTCGTCGGCGTGGCTGGCGGCCAGCACCATGCCTTCGCTGACGCCGAACTTCATCTTGCGCGGGGCGAGGTTGGCAACCATCACGGTGTACTTGCCCACCAGGTCCTGCGGCTCGTAGGCGCTGCGGATGCCGCTGAAGACGTTGCGCGGCTTGGGTTCGCCCACGTCGAGCGTCAGCCGAAGCAGCTTGTCGGAGCCGGTCACGTACTCGGCGCCGACGATCTTCGCGATGCGCAGGTCGATCTTCGAGAAGTCGCCGATCGCGATGGTCTCGGCGATCGCCTCGCCGCCGGGCTCGTCGACCGCCGTCGCGTCGACGGGCGCAGGCGGCGGCTCGAACAAGGCGTCGAGCAGCGTCGGGTCGACACGCTGCATCAGGTGCTTGTACTCGCCGATGGTGTGCTGACCGAGCGGCCGATCGACGTCGGCGAAGGCGAGCGGCGCGACGCGCAGGAAAGCTTCGACCTGCGCGGCGAGCGCCGGCAGCACGGGCTTCAGGTAGACCGTGAGCAGGCGGAAGGTCTCGATGCAGACCGAGCACACCTCGTGCAGTCGCGCATCCTGGCCGGCCTGCTTGGCGAGCTCCCAGGGCTTGTTCTGGTCGACGTATTCGTTGACGCGATCGGCCAGCAGCATCACCTCGCGCAGCGCCTTGCCGTACTCGCGCTCCTCGTACAGCCGCTGGATCTCGCGCGACTGCGACATCACCGCATCGATCAGCTTCTGCCCGTCGGCCGCGTGCTGCGCCGTCAGCGTGCCGCCGAAGCGCTTGCTGAGGAATCCGGCGGCGCGGCTGGCGATGTTGATGTACTTGCCGACGAGGTCGCTGTTGACCCGCGCGACGAAGTCGTCGGGATTGAAGTCGACGTCCTCGACCTTGGCGTTGAGCTTGGCGGCGATGTAGTAGCGCAGCCATTCGGCGTTCATCCCGAGCTCGAGGTACTTCAGCGGCGAGATGCCGGTGCCGCGGCTCTTGCTCATCTTCTCGCCGCTGACCGTGATGAAGCCGTGCACGAAGACCTTGTCCGGCGCCTTGCGGCCGGAGAAGTGCAGCATCGCGGGCCAGAACAGGGTGTGGAAGTAGGTGATGTCCTTGCCGATGAAGTGCACCTGCTCGACCGCCGGGTCGGCCATGAAGGCGTCGAAGTCGCGACCGGTCTTGGCGAAGTAGTTCTTCAGCGAGGCCAGGTAGCCGATCGGTGCATCGAGCCAGACATAGAAGTACTTGCCGGGCGCATCGGGAATGTCGATGCCGAAGTAGGGCGCGTCGCGGCTGATGTCCCAGTCGGACAGCCCGCCGTGCCCCTGCTCGTCGACGGCGAACCACTCCTTGATCTTGTTCAGCACCTCGGGCTGCAGCCGGCCGGCATGGCCCGTCCACTGCCTCAGGTAGTCGATGCAGCGCTGCGAGGACAGCTGGAAGAAGTAGTGCTCGCTGGACTTCATGACCGGCGTGGCGCCGGTCAGCGTGGAGTACGGGTTCTTCAGCTCGGTGGGCGCATAGACCGCGCCGCACACCTCGCACGAGTCGCCGTACTGGTCCTTCGCGCCGCAGCGCGGGCATTCGCCCTTGATGTAGCGATCGGGCAGGAACATGCCCTTGACCGGATCGAAGAACTGCTCGATCGAGCGCACCGCGATCAGGCCCTCCTTGCGAAGCGCGCGGTAGATGTCCTTCGCGAGCTCGTGGTTCTCCGGGCCGTCGGTGGAATGCCAGTTGTCGAAGCCGATGTGAAAGCCGTCGAGGTATTGCCTGCGTCCTGCGGCGATCTCCGCGACGAACTCCTGTGGCGTCTTGCCGGCCTTCTCGGCGGCGATCATGATCGGCGCGCCGTGGGCGTCGTCGGCGCAGACGAAGTGCACCTCGTGGCCCTGCATGCGCAGCACCCGCACCCAGATGTCGGCCTGGATGTACTCCATCATGTGGCCGACGTGGAACGGCGCGTTGGCGTAGGGCAGGGCGGTGGTGACGAAGAGCTTGCGCGGCATGGTGCGGCAGCCGGGATGGCGCGGGAAATCCGGGGAAAGCCCGGATTCTAGGCGCCGTGACGCAGTGGCCGCCTGCGGATGGCGGCATGCCGGCGTGTCGCCGGCGGCCGGGCGCCGGCTGTCGTAGACTGGTCCATTCGTCCTCCAGCACCCGCCCTTGCGCCCCCCATGCCCGTCACCGAATCCGCGCTGCTCGAAGCGCTGAAGTCCGTCACCGACCCCAACACCGGCCGCGACTTCGTCTCGGCCAAGCAGCTGAAGAACCTGCGCATCGACGGCGGCGACGTGGCCTTCGACGTCGAGCTCGGCTACCCCGCGAAAAGCCAGGTCGCCGCGCTGCGCAAGGAGCTGATCGCGGCGGCGCGCAGCCTGCCCGGGGTGGAGAACGTGAGCGTCAACCTCGCCACCAGGATCATTCCGCACGCGGTGCAGCGCGGCGTGCAGCTGCTGCCCAACGTGAAGAACATCGTCGCCGTCGCGTCGGGCAAGGGCGGCGTCGGCAAGAGCACCACGGCGGTCAACCTGGCGCTGGCGCTGGCAGCAGAAGGCGCGGCCGTCGGCATCCTCGATGCCGACATCTACGGTCCCAGCCAGCCCATGATGATGGGCATCGAAGGCCGCCCCGAGTCGAACGACGGCAAGACGATGGAGCCGCTCGAGAACTACGGCGTGCAGGTGATGTCGATCGGGTTCCTGGTCGACGCCGACAACCCGATGATCTGGCGCGGTCCCATGGCCACCCAGGCGCTGGAGCAGCTTCTGCGGCAGACCAACTGGGGCGATCTCGACTACCTGATCGTCGACATGCCGCCCGGCACCGGGGACATCCAGCTGACGCTGAGCCAGCGCGTGCCGCTCACCGGCGCGGTGATCGTCACCACGCCCCAGGACATCGCCCTGCTCGACGCGAAGAAGGGCATCAAGATGTTCGAGAAGGTCGGCGTGCCCATCCTCGGCATCGTGGAGAACATGGCGGTGCACGTGTGCGAGAAGTGCGGCCATGTGGAGCACATCTTCGGGGCCGAGGGCGGAAAGAAGCTGGCTGCCGAGTACGGCATGGACTACCTCGGCGCGCTGCCGCTCAACCTGTCGATCCGCGTTCAGGCCGACGGCGGGCGGCCCAGCGTCGTCAGCGACCCCGACGGCGAGATCGCCGGGCTGTACAAGGGCGTCGCGCGCCAGGTCGCGGTGAAGATCGCGCAGCGCGCCAAGGACTTTTCGTCGAAGTTCCCGACCATCAGCATTTCCAAGAACACCTAGATGACAACCGATCGCCCCGCGGTGCAGGTGGCGGTGGTGATGGAGCGCGAAGCCCAGCCCAACCGCTGGGAAGACTGGCGCTTTCGCATCGTCGACGTGGTGATCGACGAAGGCTTCGGCACCGAGGCCCGGGTGCTGCGCGACGACGGCAAGCTGCGCCGCACGCTTCATCCTGCGTTCAGCGTGGAGCTGTTCGACGACGAGGGCGAGGGCTACTACCTGAACCTCAGCTCGGGCGCACCGGTGTGGTTCGTCATGTGGCGGGTCGACGACGAGGATCCCTCGCAGGCGCGTCCCGAGGCGGTCAGCGTGTCCTACAACGAAGCCGGGCGCTGGCTGGACGCCCAGGAGCGCGTCGACAACGTGCCGCTGCCGCTGCCGCTGTGCGGCTGGCTGCAGGCCTACACCGACGAGCACTACCGGCCCGAGCCCAAGCAGCGCAAGCGGCCGGCGTCCTTCCTGCCGCCGGACAAGCGAGGCGCCCGATGAGCGACGAAGGTTTCCTGTCGAGATGGTCCCGCCGCAAGGCCGAGGTGAAGGCCGGCGTCGAGCTGCCGGCCGAGCCGGTGCCGGCCGACCCTGCGGCCGTGCCGCCCTCCGCCGCAACGCTGCCCGCCGAGGCGCCCGAGGCGCCCGAGCCGCCCCCGAAGGATCCGCCGCCGACGATGCAGGACGTGGCCGATCTCACCCCCGGCTCCGACTTCACGCGCTTCGTCACCCGCGACGTCGACCCCGCCGTCAAGAACGCCGCGCTGAAGAAGCTGTTCGCCGATCCGCGCTTCAACATGATGGACGGCCTCGACATCTACATCGACGACTACGGCAAGCCCGACCCGATACCTGCGTCCATGCTGCGCAACATGGCGCAGGCGCAGTTCCTCGGGCTGTTCGAAGAGGAGGCGCAGCCGCCGCCTCCCAAGGCATCCCCCGATGGCGCCGGGGCCCCGCTGGTGACACAGTCTTCGGTTGACCCTTCCGCAGTACCCCCCGATGAAGACACTGATCTGCGACTGCAACAAGACGATGCCGCTGGACCCGGCGGCCCTGGCAAAGGCCCTCCCGCCTGACGCCGGGGACGGGCTGCAGACGCTGCACAGCACGCTGTGCCGACGCGAAGCCGGCGCCTTCCAGCGCGCCGCCAAGAGCGGCGATGACCTGCTGGTCGCCTGCACGCAGGAAAGCCGGCTGTTCCTGGAGCTGAACGCCGAGACCGAAGGCGCGCCCGGCGTGCAGGAGCGGCCGATCCGCTTCGTCAACATCCGCGAGAGCGGCGGCTGGTCCAAGGACGCGAAGCAGGCCACGCCCAAGATTGCCGCGCTGATCGCTGCCGCGCAGCTCCCGCCACCCGATCCGGTGCCGACGGTGAGCTACCGCAGCGGCGGCCGGGTGCTGATCATCGGCGACGCGGCCGCCGCGCAGCGCGCCGCCGCGATGCTCGCCGACAAGCTGGAGGTGAGCCTGCTGCTCACCCGTCCCGGCGGCGAAGTCACGCAGCAGCGCGACTGGCCGGTGCACGCCGGCACCGTGAAGTCGCTGCGCGGCTGGCTGGGGCAGTTCGAAGTCGAATGGGACAGCGGCAACCCCATCGATCTCGACCTGTGCACTCGCTGCAATGCCTGCATCGAGGCCTGTCCGGAATCGGCAATCGACTTCAGCTACCAGATCGACCTCGGTCGCTGCCGCAGCCACCGCGACTGCGTGCGCGTGTGCGAAGCCGCCGGCGCCATCGACTTCGAGCGGGGCCCGCAGACGATGTCGGAGACCTTCGACCTGGTGCTCGATCTGGGCGCGACACCGGTGCTCGCCCTGCACCAGCCGCCGCAAGGCTATTTCCGTGCGGGCACCGATCCGGATCGGCTGGTCGACGCCGTGCTGCAGCTGCGCGAGATGAGCGGCGAGTTCGAGAAGCCCACCTTCTTCCAGTACCGCAGCAAGCTGTGCGCGCACAGCCGCAACGAGCGAGTGGGCTGCAACGCCTGCGTCGAGGTGTGCTCGGCCCAGGCCATCAGCAGCCTGGCGACCGAAGGCGGCGGCATCCGCGTCGAGCCGCACCTCTGCGTCGGCTGCGGCGCCTGCACCACCGTGTGCCCGAGCGGCGCGCTGACCTATGCGACGCCGTCGCCGGATCACCAGGGAAGGCGGCTGCGCACCTTGCTGCAAACCTACCGACGCGCCGGCGGCGCCGCGCCGGCGCTGCTGCTGCACAGCCAGGGCGCCGGCAGCCGGCGGCTCAACGCGCTGGGCCGCGCGGCACGCGTGAGCCCGTCCGTGCGCGGCGTGCCGGCGCGGGTGCTGCCGGTCGACGTCTGGCACACGGCGAGCGTCGGCCTCGATCTGTGGCTGGCCGCCTTCGCCTATGGCGCGTCCGACGTCTGGCTGCTGCTGACCGACGAGGAGGCGCCGGACTACCGCAAGGCGCTGGCGGCGCAGGCCGAAGTGGCCAATGCGCTGATGGAAGGCCTGGGCGCGGCCGGGCGCGTGCGCCTGCTGTTGTCGCGCGACGACGACGACCTGGCCCGCCTCGATGCGGCGCTGCAGGCGCCGCCGGCCGCCGCGGCCACGGTGCCGCCGGCCAGCTTCGCGGTGCAGGCCGACAAGCGCGCCACGCTGGAGCTGGCCATCGATCACCTGCTCTCGCAGGCGCCCGCGCGCGCCGATGCCATCGCGCTGCCGGCGGCCGGCAGTCCGTTCGGCAGCATCACGGTCGATACCGGCAAGTGCACCCTGTGCCTCGCGTGCGTCGGCGCCTGTCCGGAAAGCGCGCTGGGCGACAACCCCGAGCGGCCGCAGCTGCGCTTCATCGAGAAGAACTGCGTGCAGTGCGGCTTGTGCGAGATCACCTGTCCGGAGCAGGCGATCCGCCTGCAGCCGCGCCTGTGGCTGGCCGACGAGGGCAAGGCGCGCAAGCAGCCGCGGGTGCTGAACGAGGTCGAGCCTTACCGCTGCATCCGCTGCGGCAAGCCCTTCGGCACGCTGAAGGCCATCGAGGCGATGATCGTCAAGCTGGCCGGTCACGCCATGTTCCAGGGCGCCGCCGCCGAGCGTCTGCGCATGTGCAGCGACTGCCGCGTGATCGACATCCACACCAGCACCGACGAGTTGAAGATCACCGACATCCGATGAACCAGCCCCTTCGCCTGAGCACCACCGACGACAGCGACGAGCTGGCGCGCGCCGAGGTCTACGGGCTGCTGGCGCAGCTCTTCTACGCGCCGCCCTCGCACGAGCTGTACGAGCAGCTCCAGGTGGCCCCTACTGTCGCGCCCGTGGCGGGCGCCTTTCTCGAATCGAGCTGGACCGACGTCGTCGGCGCGTCGCGGCGCCTCGGGCGCGAGCAGGCGGCCGCTGAATACGACGCGCTGTTCCTGGGCATCGGCAAGCCCGAGGTGTTCCTGTACGGGTCGCATCACCTGGCCGGCGCGCTGAATGAGAAGCCTCTGGTCGCGCTGCGCGACACCTTGGCCGAGCTGGGACTCGAGCGCGCCGAGACGGTGACCGAGACCGAGGACCACATCGCCTACCTGTGCGAGGCGATGCGCTTCCTGATCGCCGGCGACGACGTGGCGGTGAGCAACCTGGCGACGCAGCGCCGCTTCTTCGACACGCACCTGCGCGCATGGGCCGGGGCGATGTGCGAGCAGATCGCCGCGCATCCGGCGGCGGACTTCTATCGGACCGTGGCTCTCTTCGCGCAGGCCTTTTTTGCGGTGGAGTCCCAGGCGTTCGACATGCTCGATGCGTAGAGCGCACGGGAGGCGGGTTTCCCGTTGGGACAGACCCTAATGACCGCATGCAACATGGTGCATAAAGTCCTGATGTCAGCGGGCAGGACACAACTCCTGGAGAAAAGATCATGAAGTCGAGCGCTTTGGATCGGAATGCCGATACGGGGGGTACGCCCCCCACCCGACGCCGCAGCCTCCTGCTCGGCGCGGGGGTGGCAGGCGCGGCGGCGATTGCCGCCAAGACGCTTCCCGTCGCCCCCGAGCAAGCCGTGGCCCAGGCGAACCAGCCGGCCGCCGCCGATCCCCAACAAGGCTATCGCCTGACGCAGCACGTGCTGCGCTACTACGAGACCACCAAAGTCTGATTCCGGGCGGCACGCTCCAGCCCGAGGAGGAATCATGTTGCTCACGCGCAAATCGTCCGACGCGCAGGCCGCGTCGCCGTCGTCTTCGCTCGTCTCCAGCCTGGCACGCGGTGTCTCGCGGGCCATTCCCACGATGGACCGGCGCGCCTTCCTGCGCCGCTCGGGGCTGGGGGTCGGCGCCGGCCTGGCCGCCTCGCAGCTCACGCTCGTGCGCAAGGCCCATGCGGCCGACGCGCCCAAGGGTGACAAGTCGTCGAAGATCGAAGTCCGCCGCACCGTGTGCGGCCACTGCTCCGTCGGCTGTGCCGTCGACGCGGTGGTCGAGAACGGCGTCTGGGTACGCCAGGAGCCGGTGTTCGACTCGCCGATCAACCTCGGCGCGCACTGCGCCAAGGGTGCGGCGCTGCGCGAGCACGGGCACGGCGAGTACCGCCTCAAGTACCCGATGAAGCTGGTCGACGGCAAGTACCAGCGCATCTCCTGGGACCAGGCGCTCAACGAGATCAGCGCCAGGATGCTCGATCTGCGCAAGCAGAGCGGCCCCGACTCGATCTTCATCGTCGGCTCGAGCAAGCACAACAACGAGCAGGCGTACCTGCTGCGCAAGTGGGTCAGCCTGTGGGGCAGCAACAACTGCGATCACCAGGCGCGCATCTGCCACTCCACCACCGTCGCCGGCGTGGCGAACACGTGGGGGTATGGCGCGATGACGAACTCCTACAACGACATGCAGAACTCGAAGTGCGCCATGTACATCGGGTCGAATGCCGCCGAGGCGCACCCGGTGTCGCTGCTGCACATGCTGCATGCCAAGGAGACCGGCACGAAGATGATCGTCGTCGACCCGCGCTTCACGCGCACGGCGGCGAAGGCCGACGAGTACGTGCGCATCCGCTCGGGCACCGACATCGCCTTCCTGTTCGGGATGCTGCACCACATCTTCAAGAACGGCTGGGAGGACAAGAAGTACATCGCCGATCGCGTCTACGGCATGGACAAGGTGCGCGACGAAGTCCTCGCCAAATGGACCCCCGACAAGGTCCAGGAGGTCTGCGGCGTCGACGAGGCCACCGTCTACAAGGTCGCCAAGCTGATGGCCGACAACCGGCCCAGCACCGTCGTGTGGTGCATGGGCCAGACCCAGCACACCATCGGCAACGCCATCGTGCGGGCCTCGTGCATCCTGCAGCTCGCGCTGGGCAACATCGGCGTGTCGGGTGGCGGCGCCAACATCTTCCGCGGCCACGACAACGTGCAGGGGGCGACCGACGTCGGGCCGAATCCGGATTCGCTGCCCGGCTACTACGGCGTGGCCGAAGGCGCGTGGAAGCACTACGCCAAGGTCTGGGACGTCGACTTCGAGTGGATCAAGAAGCAGTTCGCTCCCGGCATGATGACCAAGTCGGGCATGACGGTGTCGCGCTGGATCGACGGCGTCCTCGAGAAGAACGAGCTGATCGACCAGGACAGCAACCTGCGCGGCCTGTTCTTCTGGGGCCACGCGCCCAACTCGCAGAGCCGTGGCCTCGAGATGAAGAAGGCGATGGACAAGCTGGACCTGCTGGTCGTGATCGACCCGTACCCGTCTGCCACCGCCGCCATGGCTGCGATGCCCGGCAAGCCGGAGGACCTGAACGCGAACCGCGCCGTCTATCTGCTGCCGGCCGCAACGCAGTTCGAGACGTCCGGCTCGGTGACCGCGTCCAATCGGTCGCTGCAGTGGCGCGAGAAGGTGATCGAGCCGCTGTTCGAGGCGCGGACCGACCACATGATCATGTACCAGCTCGCCGACAAGCTCGGCTTCGGCAAGGAGCTGGTCAAGAGCCTGAAGGTGGTCGCGGCCAAGGGCGGGATGATGGAGCCGGAGCCGGAGTCGATGCTGCGGGAGATCAACCGCAGCAACTGGACGATCGGCTACACCGGCCAGAGCCCCGAACGGCTCAAGGCGCACATGCGCAACATGAACGTCTTCGACGTGAAGACGCTGCGGGCCAAGGGCGGCGTCGACAAGGAGACCGGCTACAAGCTCGACGGCGACTACTACGGCTTGCCGTGGCCGTGCTACGGCACGCCCGAGATCAAGCACCCCGGCAGCCCCAACCTCTACGACACCTCCAAGACGATGATGGAGGGCGGTGGCTGCTTCCGCGCGAACTTCGGGGTCGAGCGCGACGGCGTCAGCCTGCTGGCCGCCGACGGCTCCTTCCCCAAGGGTTCGGAGCTGACGACCGGCTATCCGGAGTTCGACCACATCCTGCTCAAGAAGCTGGGCTGGTGGGACGATCTCACCGAGGCCGAGAAGACGGCGGCCGAGGGCAAGAACTGGAAGACCGACCTGTCCGGCGGCATCCAGCGCGTGGCCATGGCGCGCAACTGCCACTTCTGGGGCAACGCCAGGGCGCGTGCCGTGGTGTGGAACTTCCCCGATCCGGTGCCGCAGCACCGCGAGCCGCTTTATTCGCCGCGCCCCGACCTCGTCGACAAGTACCCGACGCACGACGACAAGAAGGCCTTCTGGCGACTGCCCACGCTGTACAAGAGCGTGCAGGAGAAGAACAAGGAGATCTCCAAGCAGTTCCCGCTGGTGATGACTTCGGGACGCCTGGTCGAGTACGAAGGCGGCGGCGAGGAGACGCGCTCCAATCCCTGGCTGGCCGAGCTGCAGCAGGACATGTTCGTCGAGATCAACCCGGCGGCCGCCAACGACCGCGGCATCCGCAACGGCGAGATGGTGTGGGTGAAGACGCCCACGGGCGCCAAGCTGAACGTGCGCGCGCTGGTCACGGAGCGGGTCGACCGCGGCACGGTGTTCCTGCCGTTCCACTTCTCGGGTCGCTGGCAGGGGGTCGACCTGAAGCCCTACTACCCCGAAGGGTCCGCACCGGTGATCCGCGGCGAGGCGATCAACACGGCGACCACCTACGGCTACGACAGCGTGACGATGATGCAAGAGACCAAGACCACGCTGTGCCAGGTCGAGAAGACCGCCTAAGCATCCTCAGGAGCCTGACATGGCACGAATGAAATTCATCTGCGACGCCGAGCGCTGCATCGAGTGCAACGGTTGCGTCACCGCCTGCAAGCAGGAGAACGAGGTGCCGTGGGGCGTCAATCGCCGCCGCGTCGTCACGCTGAACGACGGGGTGCCGGGCGAGCGCAGCATCTCGGTGGCCTGCATGCACTGCAGCGACGCGCCGTGCATGGCGGTTTGCCCGGTCGACTGCTTCTACCGCACCGAGGAAGGCGTGGTGCTGCACGACAAGGACGTCTGCATCGGCTGCGGCTACTGTTCCTACGCATGCCCGTTCGGCGCGCCGCAGTTCCCGACCAACGGCACCTTCGGGCTGCGGGGCAAGATGGACAAGTGCACCTTCTGCGCCGGAGGTCCCGAGGCCAACGGCAGCCAGACGGAGTTCGAGAAGTACGGCCGCAACCGCCTGTCCGAAGGCAAGCTGCCGGCCTGCGCCGAGATGTGCTCGACCAAGGCGCTGCTGGGCGGCGACGGGGACGTGGTGGCCGACATCTTCCGCACCCGCGTGCTCAACCGTGGCAAGGGCAGCGAGGTCTGGGGCTGGGGCACCGCCTACGGCAAGCCGACGCAGGGCGCGCCGGCCGCGCCGCAAGCCAAGGAGCCCACCAAGTCATGAGGCGCCTGATGCTGATCGCCGTGGTGATGGGGCTCGCCGCCTGCTCGGAGCGCCCGCAGACCGCCAATCCGCGCAGGTCGGACACGCTGGCCTGGCAGGGCGCCAATGATCCGTATGTCGCTCCGGGCTGGAAGGCCGGCGACAAGACGAGCTGGGAAGAGCAGATCCGCACCCGCGCGCAGACGCAGAACGAGTACGCGAAGACGAAGTGACGTCCGAGGAGTGCGCATGCATCATGGCCTGATCCGAATCGTCTTGCTGGGCCTCGCGCTCGCCTTCGGCGGCGCCGCGTCGGCGCAGCAGGAACCGACGGCACCGCGCTTCGCCGCGCCGGCCAGCACGGTCGCCGCGCCCGAGCCCAAGCCCGACGACACAAATGCCCTGCGCGCGAAGAGCCAGCCCGGCAACAACGCGCCGTTCTGGCGCCAGGTGCATGAGTCGGGCACCAAGGCGGGCATCACGTCGCTGCCGGGAGCCGAGAAAGGCGTGCTGGTGCAGCCTTTCGTCCAGTACCCGGGCTCGCGCTACACCAACGCCGGCGAGGCGTGGCGCCAGGTGCGCAACGATTGGATCATCCCCTACGGCAGCGCGCTGTTGGTCATCGTGCTGGTCGCCATCGCGCTGTTCCACTGGCGCAAGGGGCCGATCGGCCACGCCGAGAACCGCGGCGGGACGATCGAGCGCTTCACGTATTTCGAGCGCGCCGCGCACTGGACCAACGCCGTCGCCTTCTGCGTGCTGGGCATCTCCGGCATCGTGATGGCCTTCGGCAAGTTCTTCCTGCTGCCGATCACCGGCCACCTGCTGTTCGGCTGGATCAGCTATCTCCTGAAGACGGCGCACAACTTCTTCGGACCGCTGTTCGCGGTGTCGCTGGTGATCGTCATCGTCACCTTCGTGCGTGACGAGCTGCCGCGGCGCGGCGACCTCACGTGGATCAAGAAGGGCGGCGGCATGCTGGGCGGCGAGGAAGTGCCATCGCACCGCTTCAACGCCGGCGAGAAGCTGCTGTTCTGGGGCGGCGCGGTGCTGCTGGGCCTCATCGTCGTCGGCTCGGGGCTGGTGCTCGACAAGCTGCTTCCCGGCCTGGACTACCTGCGCAGCGACATGCAGGTGGCGCACATGGTCCATGCCGTCGCTGCCGTGTTCATGATCGTGCTGCTGCTGGGGCACATCTACCTGGGCACGGCCGGCATGCGCGGCGCCTACCGCGCCATGCGCGACGGCTATGTCGACGACGAGTGGGCACGCGAGCACCACGCCCTGTGGCACCAGGACATCGAAGCCGGCAAGATCCCGGCGCAGCGCTCGCGCCAGGCGCCGCCGGCCGAGCCCGTCATCCAACCTTGAGAGGAATCGTCCGAATGAAGCCGCTTGCCCCGACGCTGCTCGTGCTGATGCTGATCACGCCGTTCGCGCAGGCCAAGCTGCCGCCGCTGTCGCCCGACGCGCAGGCCAAGGCCGACGAAGCCAAGGCCAAGGCCGCCTGGAGCGACAAGGTGGCCGCCTTCCAGCTGTGCCGATCGATGGACAAGGTCGCCGAGTCGTACCGCCAGAGCGCCAAGGCCGCCGGCAAGGAGACGAAGCCGGCGACGCCGACGCCGCCGTGCGCCGAACCGGGTGCCTTCGTGGCGGCCGCGCCGGCCGGCAGCAAGCCGATCGAAGCCTCCGGCGCGCATTCGCCGCCGTCGACGGCGGCCACGCCGCCGAGCGTGAGCCCGGCCACGCAGACCCAGCTGCAGGGCGCCAAGAAGTAGGCCGCACCGGGAGGCGAGACAATCGCTTCCATGTCTCTCGTCCCGCGCCTCACCGAAGCCCGTGCCCCGCTGACCCGCGACGTCGAGGTCCTCGACGAGTTCGGCGCGCGCCGCACCATCACCATCCCGGCCGAGCGCTCGCTGACCGTGTTCGTCGACAACCGCGAGCTGGTCACGCTGATGACGCTGGGCGCGGCGCCCGAGCTGCTGGTGCTGGGCTACCTGCGCAACCAACGCCTGGTCGACTCGGTGACCGACATCGATTCGATCACCGTCGACTGGGACGTCGAGGCGGCGGCGGTGAAGACCCGCGCCGGGATCGAGCGCTTCGACGAGAAGACCGCCAGGCGGGTCGTCACCACCGGCTGCGGCCAGGGCACGGTGTTCGGCGACATGATGAGCGAGCTCGAGACGCTGCGCCTGCCGCGCGTCGACGAGCCCCATGCGCGCCTCTCGCAGGCCACGCTCTACGGGCTGCTCAACGCGATGCGTCTGCAGGAGAGCACGTACAAGTCGGCCGGCTCGGTGCACGGCTGCGCGCTGTTCCGCCAGGACGAGCTGCTGATGTTCGTCGAGGACGTCGGCCGCCACAACGCGATCGACACCATCGCCGGCTGGATGTGGCTGCACGGGATGGAAGGCGCCGACAAGATCTTCTACACCACCGGGCGGCTGACCAGCGAGATGGTCATCAAGTCGGCGCAGATCGGCGTGCCCATCATCGTCTCGCGCAGCGGCATCACGCAGATGGGCTACGAGGTGGCGAGCAAGTTGGGACTTTGCCTGTTCGGCCGGGCAACGAACAAGCACTTCATCTGCTATTGCGGCTTCGAGCGCTTCGACGCGCAGCCGCTGCCGTCCGCCGTTGCCCCTACGGAACGAACGGCGTGAGCGGCGGCGGCAGCCGCACCTCCACATGGTCGGGCCCCGCGCGCTTCAGCAGGTCGTCCATCGCGACGCCGAAGTTGTCCGCCAGCAGCGGCATGGGGACCAGAGGCTCGTCGAGCGAGCGCCAGAACGTGTCCCAGTGGATGGGGATGACGCGCTTGGCGCCGACCCGCTTGACCACCTCGTTCCAGTAGTCGGTCCGGTAGGCCTCGTCCTTCTTGCCCAGCGTCGCGACGCCGAGGAACACGATGTCGGCGCGCCGGCCCGACAGCGCGCCGGGAATGAAGCCCGCGCTGCCTTGCACCAAAGCCCTGAATCCGCTGGGGTGCTCCACGAAGATCGACCACGTCTGGCCTTCCCGCCAGGCGGTGGCGCGGGCCGGCGGCACCAGCGGGGCGGCGACCGGGTCGGGCGTCATGCCATCGGTGAACGGCGTGGGGCTGTGGCGCGATGCGACGAAGCTGAGCGTGAAGCGGCCCAGTGGCAAGGTATCGCCGGGCTTCACTTCGCGCATCTGCTTCTCGGCGAGCCCCGCACCGCGGCCGATGTTCAGCGTGGAGGCCGAGCCCACGAGCAGGGCGCCGGTCCGATCGGCAACGACGGGCGCGTCCATCGCGTGGTCGTAGTGCGAATGCACCGGCACGACGGCGGCGAGCCGCGTGACTTCGAGCCGCCTCAGCATGCGATCGACGGTTGCCGGATCGGGGGCGATGCGGCCGATGAGCGACGACACCGGCGGTCGGGTGAAGAACCCGTCGGTCATCCACGCCGTCTCGCCGTCGTCGAACAGCAAGGTCGTGTTGCCCGCGAAGGTGACGCGCACGCCACGCGCCGTCGCGGGCGCTGGCGGCAATATGAGGTGGCGATAGGGATCGAGCGAGGGATGACGGCTGGCCTGCACCGCGACATACAGCACCGCCAGCGCGATGAGCGCCAGCAGCGCCAGGACGGCGCGGCGCATCGTTCAGGGATGGGCGAGGTCGCGCAGCATCGTCGGGCCGACGCGGCGCTCGATCTCGTCGAGCAGGCTCTTGCCCCAGCCCAGGCCGAACAGGAACTCGCCGGTCACGAACATCGGCCCGACCAGCAGCCCGACGAGATCGTCGACGAAGGCGGGCTTGCGCCCTTCGTAGTAGTGGCCGATGAACTGCAGGATCCAGCCGACGACGAACACGCCGACGCCCCAGCTCAGCCATGCGCCGGTGCTGGCCGCGGGCACCTGGTGGGCCAGCAGGATCAGCACGAAATTGACGAAGCTGACGGCGGCGCCGAGCACGAAATTGCCGCGCGTCAGGTACCACAGCGTCGCCGCGCCCCAGACCAGCCACGCCGGTGTGAGCGTGCGGCCGCCGACGGCGAACTCGGGCCGCGACAGCAGGATGCCGATCGCGAAGACGATCAGCGGAATGCCGATGAAGTGGGTGGTGATGTTGCGGCGGTCGCGGTGATAGGCCGCGTACTGCACCATCAGTTCGGTGGCGTTGCGCATGGCTCAGCTCCTTGCAGGAATCCTCTTGGGAGTTGTCTCGATGCTAGTGCAGCACAGGCGATGGCCGCTGTCAAAATGCGGACACCACCGAGACTCCGAGGAGGCACCGGCTTCGTCGGTACCTAGAATCGCCGGAACTTCCGAGGAACGACGCATGACGATCAAGAGCGACAGGTGGATCCGCCGAATGGCCGAGCAGCACGGGATGATCGAGCCGTTCGAGCCGGGCCAGGTTCGTCACGCGGCCGACGGCCATCGCATCGTCAGCTACGGCACGTCGAGCTACGGCTACGACATCCGCTGCGCGCCCGAATTCAAGGTCTTCACCAACATCTACAGCACGGTCGTCGACCCCAAGGCGTTCGACGAGAAGAGCTTCGTCGACATCGAGTCCGACGTCTGCATCATTCCGCCGAACAGCTTCGCGCTGGCGCGAACGGTGGAGTACTTCCGCATTCCGCGCAACGTGCTCACGATCTGCCTCGGCAAGAGCACATACGCCCGCTGCGGGATCATCGTCAACGTGACGCCGTTCGAGCCCGAGTGGGAGGGCTACGTGACGCTCGAGTTCAGCAACACGACGCCGCTGCCGGCCAAGATCTATGCGGGCGAAGGCTGCGCCCAAGTGCTTTTCTTCGAGAGCGACGAGGTCTGCGAGACCAGCTACAAGGACCGCGGCGGCAAATACCAGGGCCAGCGCGGCGTCACCCTGCCCAAGACCTGAGCCGGGCGGGCACGCCGGTTGCCGGTCCATCCTGAGCGTTCGGGCCGGAGATTTCTTCGACGCCCGTGAGGAGACTGTCATGCGATGGCAAGGCAACCGCCAGAGTGACAACGTCGAGGACGTGCGAGACGCCGGAGGCGGTGGCGGCTTTCGCCTGGGCGGCGGAAGCATCGGCCTCGGCTCGGTGGCCATTGCCGTCGTCGCGGGCTGGCTTTTCGGCATCAACCCGCTGACCATCCTCGGCTTGATGAGCGGGGGCACGACGCAGGAAGCGCCGGTCGGCCACAAGCCGCCGGCCGACGACGAGATGGCGCGTTTCGTGTCCACCGTGCTGGCCGACACCGAGGACGTCTGGCGCGCGAAGTTCCGACAGTCCGGTCAGACTTACCGTGAACCCAAGCTGGTGATCTTTCGCGGCGCCACGCCCACCGCGTGCGGGCAGGGACAGTCGGCGATGGGACCGTTCTATTGCCCGGTCGACGAAAAGGTCTACATCGACCTGCGCTTCTACGAAACGATGAAGTCTCGGCTCGGCGCGCCGGGCGACTTTGCGCAGGCCTATGTGATCGCTCACGAAGTGGGGCATCACGTGCAGCGGCTGATGGGCATCACCGACAAGGTCGAGGGCATGCGGGGCCGCGTCAGCCAGGCCCAGGGCAACGCGCTGAGCGTGCGGCTGGAGCTGCAGGCCGATTGCTTCGCCGGCGTGTGGGCCCACGACGCGCAGGCGACGCGCCAGATTCTCGAGCAGGGCGACGTGGAGGAGGCGCTGAACGCCGCCTCGCAGATCGGCGACGACACCCTGCAGCGCCGCTCGCAGGGAACCATCGTGCCGGAAAGCTTCACCCATGGAAGCAGCGCGCAGCGCGTGAGCTGGTTCAAGCGGGGCCTCCAGAGTGGCAGCGTGAACCAGTGCAACACCTTCGAGGCGCGCGATCTGTGAGCCTGCCATGCGTTCCATTCTTCGCCCCGCAGCCCTGATCGAGACCTGGTTCGACACCCTGCGTCCCGAGCAGAAGGACTTGGCGCGACGCCTTCGCGAGCTGGTCACGTCAGCTGCGCCGGAGCTGCAGAGCTCGGTGAAGTGGGGAAACCTGATGTTCACCTACGAAGGCACCCACGCAGTGGCCATCGTGATGCACAAGGACCACGCCAACCTGCAGATCTTCAACGGCGCGGCCTTGATCGACCGCTTTCCCGAACTCGAGGGCACCGGCCGCGGCGTGCGCCACTTGCGGTTTCGCTATCGGTATCCGGTGGACGAGGAACTCGTGCAGCAGGCCGTGCAGGCGTGCGTCGAGCTGATGGAACAGGTGCCGCGCACGGCGCCCGGGGCGCTCACCGAAGAGCAGTGATCCAGTCGCAGCGCAGCCGGCCCCTGCGGTGCATGCGCTTGCGCCATGACACATAGGCGCCGGGCACGAAGACCAGGCTCAGGCACACCAGCGGAGACCAGAATCCGCCGACCAGCAGGGCTGCCGGAAGACCGACCCAGCCGATCATCCAGAGGGTGAGCACGGCGTCCCAGACGGTGCTCTCCAGCGGGTGCTCGCGATGACGCGTGTGCCACAACTTGAGGGCATGGAACTGATGGAGCGTCATGTGGAGCCTCCGGTGCGAGCGGTGCTCCACTGTAAGCTTGGCGTCAGGTTTCGAAAACCCCATGGATGCCGGTCGGCCCGGCTGTTTCGCTTGGTTGCACCAGCCGCCTCGCCGCCTGACGATCAATAGGCCAGCGTGAAGCGCTGCCGCACGTGCCGGGGCTTCTCCAGCTCGTCGACGATGGCCACGGCCAGATCGTCCACGGAGATGCGGCCGGGTTGGGCGCCGTCCATGAGCACCTCGTCGCCCCCGAGCCGGAAGCGCCCGGTGCGCGGCCCCGGCTGCAGCAGCGGAGCGGGCGACACGAAGGTCCAGTCGAGCGCCTGCTCCTCGCGGATCAGGTCGAGTGCGTCGCGCGCGATCTGTGCCTCGGTCTTGTATTCGGCCGGGAACTGCGGGGTGTCGACGAGCTGCACGCCCGGCGCCACGTACAGGCTGCCCGCGCCGCCGACCCACAGCACGCGCTTGACGCCCGCGCGCTTGGCACCGTCGAGCAGGGCACGCAGACCGGCCAGATAGCGTGCGCGAAAGTCGGGCGTGCCGCGCGCGTTGTAGGCGCTCACCACCGCGTCATGCCCTTCGATGGCGTGCGCCACCTGGTCCACATCGCCTGCGTCTGCCTCGAGCACCTCGAGACCCGGTCGGGCCGCAAGCTTGCCCGGCGTGCGCGCGAGAGCGGTGACCTGGTGCCGGCGCTGGAGGGCTTCGCCCAGGACCTTGGAGCCGACGAAGCCGGTGGCGCCGATGAGTGCGATCTTCATGAAGCGTTTCTCGTTGATGGGAGGCTGGTGACGATAGGGGCTTCACAATGGACCGACTAGCTGGCAGACGGCGGCAACACTGTTAAGCAGACCTTCACAATGGACGAACTCAAGCGCATGGCCGTGTTCGCCACGGTCGTCGAGCAGCGCTCGATGAGCGCGGCGGCCCGCCTGCTGGCGATGAGCACCTCCGCCGTCAGCCAGCAGGTGCGCCAGCTCGAGCGGGCGAGCGGCGTGACCCTGCTGCACCGCTCGACGCGCAAGCTGACGCTGACCGCGGCGGGCGAGCAGTTCTACGACGGCTGCGCCGCCATGGTCGCGGCGGCGCGTCGCGCCCAGCAGCAGCTGGCCCAGTCCCGCGACTCGCCATCCGGCGAGCTGCGGCTGTCCGCGCCGGTCGGCTTCGCGCGCCATGTGGCGCCGGCACTGGGCGGCGTGCTCGGTGCCCATCCGGCGCTCCTGCTGACGCTGCTGGTGGACGATGCCCGCATCGATCTGATCGAGGCGCGCATCGATCTGGCTGTGCGTTTCGGCCGGCTGCCTGATTCATCGTGGGCGGCGCGGCGCCTGTGCGGCTTCGAGTGGCTGCTGTGCGCGTCGCCCGATTGGCTGGCCGCGCATGGCGAGCCCCACCGCCCGGACGATCTGCTGTCGGCGCCCTGGCTCGGTTTCGCCCGCGAGGGCCGCCAGCTTCACCTCGAGCTCGCCGGCCCGCAACATGAAAGCCGCAGCCTGCGCCTGGAGGCGCGCATCACCAGCAACAACCAGCTTTCGATCCAGCAGATGTGCATGGCGGGACTGGGGCTGGCGCGCCTCGCGCGCGTCGACGTGGCCGACGAGCTCGCCGCCGGGCGGCTGGTGGCGCTGCTGCCCGACTGGCGGCTTCCGCTGCTCGATGTCTGGGCCGTCACGCCGCAGCGCGACGCGCAGCCGGCAAAGGTGA
This sequence comes from Piscinibacter sp. XHJ-5, assembly GCF_029855045.1. Lineage (GTDB taxonomy): Bacteria > Pseudomonadota > Gammaproteobacteria > Burkholderiales > Burkholderiaceae_C > Albitalea. The sequence continues at coordinate 5,758,353 of NZ_CP123228.1, read as the reverse complement.
AGGTGGCGATCGAGGCGCTGCGGGGCTACCTGTCGACCTTGCCCGGCGCGGTGAGTCCCTAGCTGCGCCGCCGCCGAGGCGTGAAGTTGAGCTGCGCGCTCGCATTCACGGGCGCGGCACCCATTTGCAAGCGCTGGGTGGCCTGCTCCTGCAACTGGTCGGGATGCCACAGGTTCAGCTCGATCGCGCCGTCGGGCACGCCGTCGATGGTCGCGATGCCGTTGGCGTCGGTCTTCGCGAAGAAGGGCGTGGCGCTCACGTAGACCTGTCCCCGCATCGACGAGTGGATGTGGCAGCCTAGGCCGATCGGGCCGGGCTGGTCGACCTTGACGTCGACCGAGGTCGTGCCCGACTTCTTGCGGTAGGGCGTCACCTTGTAGTCGTCGACCACGGTCGGCGCGGCGCCTTCCGCGGCGTCCAGCCGCAGCTCGAAGCTCTTCACCGCCGGCATGCTGCCCAGCGGTCCGCTCGGCGTCGACCGCACGTGGTGGTCATAGCCGTCCTTGTTGACGAAGCGCAGCGTGCTGCCCACCGGCACGATGGTCAGGAAGGGCGCGAATTTCAGGCTCTCCTGCGCGATGACGACCGGGGCCGCGGCCGGCCTGGGCGCCACCTTGCTGGCGGTGTCGATCAGCACGACGACGTCGGGCGTCGGCTTGCCGTCCTTGTCGGTGACGCTGACGTTCATCTGGCCGGCGTGAGCGGCGCCGGCGGCGAGGCCGCTGGCCAGGAGGAGGAGCAGAGGCTTGATCATGGTGGTCCGATGTCGCTGGAAGGGGTGGGTTACTTCACGTTGACGATGTCGCGGTGCATGGGCGCGAGTTGCGCCAGCAGGCGGTTCTGCGCGCTGAAGGCGATCCCTTGCGCGTCCATCGCCTGCTGCAGCACCTCGACGAGCGCGTTGAAGCCGGCACGGTCGATGTCGAAGCCGTCGTGCACCTGCTTCATGTCGGGTCCCTGCAGCTTGCAGGGACCGCCGGACACCTCGCAGAACTGCGTCACGAGCTGCTCCTTCACATGCGCCTGGTCGACGTCCTTGAAGAAGGGTCGCATGCGCGCGTCGGCAAGAAGGCGCTGCATGAAGTCGTCCATCAGCCTGACCAGGCCCGGCTGGCCGCCGAGCTGGCGGTACAGCGAGTCGTCGGCGGGAACTGCCGGCTTGTACAGGGCCTGCGCGCAGGCCGGTGTCGTCGTCAGCACGCCCAGGCTGACGGCGCAGGCGCAGAGGAAGGTCTTCGGTTTCATGCGGCTCCTTGCAACGGCCTGGTCAGTACGCGAGCTGCAACGACGCATAGGTGCCGGTCTGGCGCCGCGCGACGATGCCCGGCACGACGCGCCCGAGGTCCACGTACGCCAGCGTCAGCGACAGGTATTTGGACGGCGCCCAGGCGACGAACACATCAGCCCAGTCGTCTTCTTTCAGCGCATCGCCGAGCACCGACGGGTTGAGGTTGTCGGGCTTGGCGCGGTACTCGGCGCCGATCGCGATGTCTCTGCGCAGCAGCCACGCCACCGAGAGCTCGGGCTGGAACGAGTAGCCCGTGCGGACGGTTCCGCCGAAGCCCAGCAGGCCGTTCTGGTTGGCCCGGGTCGCGCGCAGCGTGCCGTTGAGCAGCAGGGCTTGCGCCAGCAGCAACTTGGTTGCGCTGACATGGACATCGGTGCCGTGCGTCTTCGCGCCCAGCAGGGCAAGCGTCGGCGCGAGATCGCCCGCGCCGGTGCGCTTGTGCTGCAGGCCCAGCGCGATCTGTGGCATCGGGCTGTCGCTGTCGAGCACGGCGTCGCCCGCGACACGCCACTTCACGCCGGCAATGTCCTGCTTCAGGCGCAGGCCGGGCAGGCCCAGCGCCGCGCCGGCCGGGCCGGTGTCGAGCTCCTGGCGAGCCAGCGACAGCTCCACGCGATCGGCGATGCCCACCACGGCGCCGCCGGCCGTCAGGGCATAGTCCTTCGTCCTCGCGCGCGTCAGGTGTGCTGTGGCGCCGACCTGGCGCTCGGTGGCGTAGCTGCCGATCACCGCCCAGGGCGTGAGCCCGCCGCCGGCCGCGCCGTCGATGCTGCCGACCCCGCCGGTGAGCAGCAGCTTGCCGCTGCCATGGCCGAAAGGCGCAGGCGCCGGTCCTGCCTGGGCACATACAGTCCCGGCCGCCAGGGCCCACACGCAGGCGATGGCGGCTCGTCGTCGCGGGTGGCGCATCGGTTCCCTCGTTCTGGTTGTTCGCGATGATCAAGGCGATCCGCTGCGGTGTACGCACGCCGCGCGGCCTCGGATGCGGGCCGCTGTCCGCTTTCGGGGATATGTCACGAACCCGGTTCGGGCGGCGCATCGAACAGCGGCAGCCCGTACAGCGGCGGTTCCTCCTGCGCCTGTGCAGCGGGCGGCTCTTCCTGCGGGTGGGGCGCCACCAGGTCGGCCAGCCGCGCAAGCGTGCCGGCGCGTACGCCCAGAAGGCGCAGACGGCGCGAGAGGTCGACCCGCTTGAGGCACTCGCCGGCGGCGCGCCGGATGGTGCGGGCGTCCATGGTGTGCGCCGCGAGGGTCAGGTCGCGCGTGACGATCCTGAAGTCGTCGAAGCGCAGCTTGATGCCGATGGTCTTGCTCGCATAGCCCTTGCGCGACAGGTCGCCGGCCAGCTCCACGCACAGCTCGGTGAAGATGGCCCCGAGCGCGGCACGGTCGCGCACCGCGTGCAGGTCGCGCTCGAACGTCGTCTCGCGGCTGATGGACTTGGGCTCGCTGTAGGTGACCACCGGACGGTCGTCGCGTCCGTGCGCGGCCTCGTGCATCCACGCGCCGTAGCTCTTGCCGAACTGCGCGACCAGGAAGGACGGATCGGCGGCGGCGAGGTCGCCGATGGTGTGAATGCCGAGACCGGACAGCTTCTCGGTGGCCTTGGGACCGATGCCGTTGATCTTCTTCGCCGGCAGAGGCCAGATGCGCGTGGGGATGTCCGCCATCGAGAGCAGCGTGAGGCCATCGGGCTTGTCGAGGTCGGAGCAGATCTTGGACAGCAGCTTGTTCGGCGTGACGCCGATGGAGCAGGCGAGCCCCGTGGCGTCGCGCACGGCGCTCTTGAGCGCCCGCGCCGCAGCCAGGCCGGCATCGGCCTGCGCGCCCGGCACATCGGTGAGGTCGATGTAGATCTCGTCGATGCCCCGGTCTTCGACGAGCGGCGCGACCGTCCGCACCGCGGCCTTGAACAGGCGTGAGTACTTGCGGTACTCGTCGAAATCCACCGGCAGCAGCACGGCGTCGGGCGCGAGCTGCGCGGCCTTCATCACGCCCATGCCGGAGTGCGCGCCCAGGGCGCGCGCCTCATAGGTGGCGGTGGTGATCACGCCACGACCGGTGTACTCGCGCAGCCGCGCGTAGCGGCGCGTGCCGTCGGCGAGCCGCACCGGCGCGTGCGCACGCCCGCCGCCGATGACCACGGCGTGGCCGCGCAGATCGGGATAGCGCAACAGCTCCACCGAGGCATAGAACGCATCCATGTCGAGATGGGCGATCAGGCGTGGCGGCGGACAGGACATGGCGAGGTCGCGGTCGATCGGCAATGGACGTTTCGCCAAAGCGGTCTCTGGGGCGCACCAACCCGAACGGCTATGCTGTACAGGGGCTTGCGCGGTGCCGAGGGAAGGCTGTATGGATCGACAGTAACATGGCGTCGGCACGCCGGGCAAGCGGCCTCGCGAACGCACAGCGAAAGTCACCAGGCAGCATGCAAACCCGCACGAATCCCGACAGGCTCCAGCCTTGAGTGCGAAGCCCGCTCCACCGAGCGGCGCCTCGGCGCCGCTCGATCTGCACCGCGACGAAGCCTTTCGCGCGCTGGTCGAAGGCGTGCGCGACTACGCGATCTTCATGCTCACGCCGGACGGCCACATCGCGACCTGGAACACGGGCGCGGAGCGCATCAAGGGCTACCGAGCGGCCGAGATCATCGGCCAGCACTTCTCGGTCTTCTACGCGCAGGACGCACGCGACCGCGGCTGGCCCCAGGAAGAGCTGCGACGCGCTGCCCGGGACGGGCGCTTCGAGGACGAAGGATGGCGGCTGCGCAAGGACGGCACGCGCTTCTGGGCGAACGTGATCATCACCGCGCTGCGCTCGTCCGGCGGGGACCTGGCCGGCTACTCGAAGATCACGCGCGACCTCACCGAGCGGCGCCAGCACGAGGAGGAACTGCGGCGCAGCGAGGAGGTCTTTCGCCAGCTCGTCGAGGGCGTGCAGGACTACGCGATCTTCATGCTCGATCCGGACGGCATCGTCAGCAGCTGGAACGTCGGCGCGCAGCGCATCAAAGGCTACAGCGCCACCGAGATCATCGGCCAGCACTTCTCGGTCTTCTATCGCAAGGTGGACGTGCTGCGCGGCTGGCCGCAATACGAGTTGCTCACCGCCGCCAAGAACGGCCGCTTCGAGGACGAGGGGTGGCGCGTGCGCAAGGACGGCTCGCTGCTGTGGGCCAACGTTCTCATCACGGCCGTGCGCGACAAGAGCGGGGTGTTGCGCGGCTACTCCAAGATCACGCGCGACCTCACCGACCAGCGCCGCCGCGAGCAGCAGCTCAAGGAAAGCGAGGAGAACTTCCGCCTGATGGTCGAGGGCGTGAAGGACCATGCGATCTTCCTGCTCGACACCGACGGCATCGTGCTGAGCTGGAACGCCGGCGCCGAGCGCATGCATGGCTTCAGCGCCGACGAGGTCATCGGCCGCAGCGCGGCGATGTTCCACACGGAGGAGGACAACGCCGCCAACAAGCCGCTCACCGAGCTCGCCATCGCCCGCTCCACCGGCTCCTCCGAAGACGTCGGATGGCGCATGCGGCGCGACGGTACGCGCTTCTGGGCTGACGTGACCATCACCGCGCTGCGCGACCGCGACGGCTTGCCGCGCGGCTTCGCGCAGGTCACCCGCGACCTCTCGGAGCGCCGGCGCGTGCAGGAGCTCGAGACCGAGGGCCAGCGCATCAACGAATTCATCGCGATGCTGGCGCACGAGCTGCGCAATCCGCTCGCGCCCATCGGCAATGCGGTGGGGCTGCTCGAGCGGCTGGGCACCACTCCCGAGCTGGACTGGTGCGCCAAGCTCATCGGCCGCCAGGTGAAGCACCTGGCGCGGCTGGTGGACGACCTGCTCGATGTGAGCCGCATCACCAGCGGCAAGATCCAGGTGCGCCACGAGCCCATCGAGCTGGGCGGGCTGGTGGCCCACGCGCTGGAATCGGTGCGTCCCCTGGTGGCCGATGCCGGCCATGCGCTGGAGGTGTCGCTGCCCGAGGAGCCGGTAAGGCTCGAAGGCGATCCGACGCGCCTCACCCAGGTGGTGGTGAACCTCGTGACCAACGCAGCGAAGTACACGCCGCACGGCGGACTGGTGCGCGTGTGGCTGGAGCAGCGGGGCGCCGCCGCGCACCTGCATGTCGTCGACAACGGCGTCGGCATGTCCAAGCAGCTCATCGACTCGGCCTTCGACCTGTTCGTGCAGGGCGACCGCACGCTGGACCGCTCGCAGGGCGGCCTCGGCATCGGGCTCACGCTCGTCAAGCGCATCGTGCAGCTGCACGGCGGCACCGTCACGGCCACCAGCGCCGGCGCGGGCCTGGGCACCGAGTTCACGGTCTCGCTGCCGGTCGAGTCCGGGGAACGAGGCTAGGGCCTGTCAACGCGGCGCGTGACGCGGCCGCAGCAGCACCAGCAGCGCACCGTGGCCGCCGTCGGACGCGCGCGCCTGCGCAAAGGCAATCACCTCGCGCTTTTGCACCAGCCAGCTCTTCACCCTGGACTTGAGCACCGGCTCCTTGCCCGGCGAGCCGTTGCCCTTGCCGTGCACCACCCGCACGCAGCGCAAGCCGTGCCGATCGGCTTCGCGCAGGAAGGCGGCGAGCTGCTCGCGCGCCTGTTCACGGCGCAGCCCATGAAGGTCGATCTGAGCCTGGATGGCCCAAGCGCCGCGGCGCAGCTTGCGCACGACCTCGGGGCCGATGTCGTGACGGCGGAACGAGAGGGCGTCGTCGGTCTCGAGCAGGGTCTCGACATCGAATTCGTCGGAGATGGCCTCGTGCAGCACTGCCGCTTCGTCCCGCTCGCGCTGACGTGGCAGCGGGTGCGGCCGCGGGCGCTCCACCGCTGCCTTCACCGCGTGGCGCAGCGGCACCACGGGGCCTACCGTACGGGCGAAGAGTTCCCGCTCGCGCTGGTCGCGCGCAGCCGCCTCGCGCGCCTGCGCCTCGCGGCGCGCCGTTTCGGCGGCGTGCTCCTGCAGCGCCTGCTTGAGTGCAGCGAGGTCCTGCAGGCTGTTCGCGCGGCGGGTCACAGCAGCCCCCGTTCGGCGAAGGAGACGACCTCTGCCTTGCCGACCACCAGGTGGTCGAGCACGCGCACATCGATCATCTGCAGCGCAGCGGCCAGCGTGCGGGTGAGGAACTCGTCGGCGCGCGAGGGCTCGGCGACGCCGGACGGATGGTTGTGGGCGAGGATCACCGCTCCCGCATGCAGCTGCAGAGCACGCTTGACCACTTCGCGCGGGTAGACACTCGTTTGCGACAAGGTGCCGCGGAACATTTCCTCCAGCCGGATCAGGTGGTGCTGCGCATCGAGGAACAGCACCGCGAAGACCTCGTGCTCGTGCGCCGCCAGCTTCAGGCGCAGGTAGTCCTTGACCCGCTGCGGCGAATCGAACACCGGCCGCTCGGCCAGCTGCTGCGCCAGCGAGCGGCGCGCGAGCTCCATCACCGCCCCGAGCTCGGCCCGCTTGGCCGGACCGAGCCCCTTGATGCACGCGAGGTCGGCCGCCTGCGCCTGCAGCAGGCCCGCCAGCCCGCCGAAGCCATGCAGCGTGCGCTCGGCCAGCTGCAGCACCGACGTGCCCTTGAGGCCGGTGCGCAGCAGCAGCGCGACGAGCTCTGCGTCGGCGAGCGCGGACGGGCCGTGGGCGAGCAGCTTTTCGCGGGGCCGGGCGGCGGCCGGGATGTCCTTCAGGGCCATGTCGGAGGTGGGCGGGCGGGCAGGGTGCCGGCTCGTAAAATCGAGGACCAGTCTAGCAACGGGCATCTGTCGTGAATTCCGTCCAAAGAGGGTCGTTCCTGACCCTGCACTACCGCCTCGCCGGGCCCGACGGCGCGGACATCATCAACACCTTCGCCGACAAGCCGGCCACGCTGTCGCTGGGCACCGGCGAGCTCGCGCCGGCGATGGAGTCGCGGCTGATGGGTCTGCCCGAAGGCACCCGCACCACCTTCGAGCTGGCCCCCGGCGAAGCGTTCGGCGCACGCAATCCCGAGCTGCTGCAGCGGGTGAAGCGCGGCCTCCTCGACGAGCTGGGCGACCCGGACGAGCAGTACCACGTCGGCGACGTCGTGCAGTTCCCGACGCCCGACGGGCAGGGCGCGTATGCCGGCGTCGTGCGCGAGATCGCCGACGAGTCGCTGCTGTTCGACTTCAATCATCCGCTGGCGGGCCAGCCGGTGACGTTCGAAGTCCACGTGATCGGCGTGTTATGAGCGGCCCGCTGGACGAGGTCGTTCTGGCCGAGCCGCGGGGCTTCTGCGCCGGCGTCGATCGCGCGATCGAGATCGTGGAGCGTGCGCTCGAGAAGTTCGGCGCGCCGATCTACGTGCGCCACGAGATCGTGCACAACACCTATGTCGTCAACGACCTGAAGGCCAAGGGCGCGATCTTCATCGAGGACCTGGCCGACGTGCCGCCCGGCGCGACGCTGGTGTTCAGCGCGCATGGCGTGTCGCAGGCAGTGCGCCGGGAAGCCGCGCAGCGCGGCTTCAGTGTGTTCGACGCCACCTGCCCGCTGGTCACCAAGGTCCATGTCGAGGTGGCCAAGCTGCACAAGGAGGGCTACGACTTCATCATGATCGGCCACAAGGGTCATCCGGAGGTCGAGGGCACGATGGGGCAGCTCAGCGAGGGCATCCACCTCGTGGAGGACGTTCAGGACGTCGAGCACCTGCAGGTGGCGCAGGACGAGCGGCTGGCCGTGGTCACGCAGACCACGCTGTCGGTCGACGATGCGGCCGAGATCCTGGCGGCGGTCAAGCGCCGCTTCCCCCGCGTGCGCGAGCCCAAGCAGCAGGACATCTGCTACGCCACGCAGAACCGCCAGGACGCGGTCAAGGTGCTGGCGCCGCAGGTCGACGTCCTGGTCGTCGTCGGCAGCCCCACCAGCTCCAACAGCAACCGGCTGCGCGAGCTCGCACAGCGGCTGGGCACCGAGGCCTACATGGTGGACGCGCCCGAGGATCTGCGCCCCGCCTGGTTCGAGGGCAAGAAGCGCGTCGGGCTCACTGCGGGCGCGTCGGCGCCCGACGTGCTGGTGCAGCAGGTGATCGAGCGCCTGCGCGCTCTGGGGGCCGTGTCCGTGCGCAAGATGAAGGGCGTGGAGGAGACCACGCACTTCCCGCTGCCGAAGGGGCTCAAGTAGCGGACGCCGGCGCTAGCGCGGCAGGCGGCGGTGCACCTTGATCGTGTGCGAGTCGCGCGGCACGGCGTCGCCGCAGCTGTCGCAGCCGCCGCATCCGCCCGTGGAGGCCGCCTCGCGGCGCCACACCCTGGCGATGCGGTCCGGCCAGCGGACCCGCAGCAGCAGCTGCGCCAGCGCGCGGCGCGCTGCCGAGGGCATCAGGGTCCACACCGCATAAGCGGTGCAGCCGATCACGATGAGGGCCACGATGAACGCCTGCATGCTCATCCTCCCAGCCACAGCGTCACGCGGTAGGTGACGAACGCGGCGACGTACGCCAGCACGAAGAGATACGTCGCCATCGCCACCGGATAGCGCCACGAATTGGTCTCGCGCTTCACCACCGCCAGCGTGGAGATGCACTGCGGAGCGAACACATACCAGGCCAGCAGCGCGAAGGCGGTGGCGAGCGACCAGCCTTGCGCGATGACCGGGGCGAGCGTGTCGGCCACCGCATCGCCTGCCGCCGACAGCGAATACACGGTGCCCAGCGCGCCGACCGCCACTTCGCGTGCGGCCAGGCCCGGCACCAGCGCGATGGAGATCTGCCAGTTGAAGCCGATCGGCGCGAAGAGGTGCTGCAGGCCTTGTCCCAGCCAGCCGGCGATGCTGTACTGGATGGCCGGTCCGGTCGCGCCCTCCGGCGGGGCCGGATAGCTCGAGAGGAACCACAGCAGCACCATCAGCGAGAAGATGATCGTGCCGACACGGCGCAGGAAGATCCGCGCGCGTTCCCACAGGCCGAGCAGCAGGTTGCGCACGCCCGGCATGCGGTACGGCGGCAGTTCGAGCATCAGCGGCTGGTAGGCGCTCTTCATCCAGGCGCGCTTGAAGACCCATGCCACGCCCATTGCCGCCAGCACGCCCGCCGCATACAGCACGAACAGCGTCAGGCCCTGCAGGTTGAACGGCCCGACTTCGCGCGCCGGCACGAAGGCGCCGATGAGCAGCGCATAGACCGGCAGCCGCGCCGAGCATGTCATCAGGGGCGCCACCATGATGGTGGCCAGCCGGTCCTTCCAGTTCGCGATGGTGCGCGTGGCCATGATGCCCGGCACCGCGCAGGCGAAGCTCGACAGCAGCGGGATGAAGGCACGCCCCGACAGTCCGACGCGGCCCATCACCCGGTCGAGCAGGAAGGCCGCGCGCGGCAGGTAGCCCGAGTCCTCGAGCAGCAGGATGAAGAAGAACAGGATGAGGATCTGGGGCAGGAAGACGATGACACCGCCGGCGCCGGCGATGACACCGTCGACCAGCAGGCTGCGCAGCGGCCCTTCGGCCATGTGCGCCGTCACCCAGTCGCCGAGGCCGGCCATGGCGGCCTTGATCGCGTCCATCGGAACGACCGCCCAGGTGAACACCGCCTGGAAGATCAGGAACAGCAGCGCGGCCAGCACGACCAGGCCCCAAACCGGATGCATGGCGACCGCGTCGATGCGGCGCTGGAAGCGCCTGGCTGCGAACGCGCCACTGAGGGCCGCCGGCGCAGCGGCCGCGAGGATGCGCCGCACTTCGCGTTGCAGCTCGGACGGCGTCGCCGGCTCGTGCGGTGCGAGGCCGCCCGCGGTGGCCGGTCCCGGGCCGAAGCCGCTTTCCAGCTGGGCCAGCAGCTGCGCATGTCCGTCGTGCCGCACGGCCACCGTCTCCACCACCGGGCAGCCGAGCTCGCGCGAGAGGCGCGTCGCATCGATCGCCAGGCCCTGCGAGCGGGCGACGTCGGCCAGGTTCAGCGCGACGATCATCGGCCGCCCCAGGCGGCGCAGCTCCAGCACCAGGCGCAGGTTCATGCGCAGATTGGTCGCGTCGACGACCGCGACGATCGCGTCAGGTGCGGCTTCGCCGGGTCGGCGCCCTTCGATGACCTCGAGCGTCACCTGCTCGTCCGGCGTGGCAGGCGTAAGGCTGTAGGCGCCGGGCAGGTCGACCACCGACAGCGTGCGGCCGCCGGACAGGCGTGCGATGCCGACCTTGCGCTCGACGGTGACGCCGGCGTAGTTGGCGACCTTCTGGCGTGCGCCGGTCAGCAGGTTGAACAGCGCCGTCTTGCCGCAGTTCGGATTGCCGACCAGCGCGACGCTCCACGACGTGGCAGGCGGGGCGGGCAGGATGTGGGCGGAAGCCATGGATGTCTCAGAGCGGGTGCACCGCGATGCATTGGGCTTCGAGCAGCCGCAGCGCGAACAGCGTCTCGCCGACCAGCACGGCGATCGGCTCGCGTCCGCCGGGACCTCGGCGCAGCAGCTCGACGGGCTCGCCGGGGATGAAGCCGAGCTCGCCGAGGCGGCGCAGCACGAGCGCATCGACGTCGGGCGAGGCGGCGGCCACGGCAGCGACAGTGGCGCAGGCGCCTTCGGGCAGATCGGCGAGCAGCACCGTGCCCGCGAACCGCGGCTGCGGGTCGGGACCTGCTCCGGCGCTGCGTTGCAGGCGCTGCTGCTTGCCGATCGTGGCGTGGACCGCGAGCGGTAGCGCGAGCAGGACGCCCAGCGACACATGCACCAGCGCCACGTCGCCGGCCAGCTCCGAGTCGCCGAGGTAATAGACGCCAAGTGCGCTCAACACCAGGCCGGCGACACCGCTCACGAGCGTGGCGCCGGTGACCCGCTGGCGGCCGCGCCGCCAGCCCACCCGCATGTGGATGGTCCACAGGGCGCCCACGACCATCAGCAGCACGAACGAGGCGGCGGCGTGCGACGCGGCGGCGAGCAGCCGCGCGTCGGACGGCAGGCGCCACGGCACGGGCCAGCCGACGCGCATCGCAAGCGTGGTGGGCGCCAGCAGCAGCCCGCTGGCGAACGCTGTCGCGCAGGCCGTCCAGAGCAGCGCCGGAAAGCGCGGCGGATAACCCTTCATGCTGGCGCTCCCGCGTCGGCCGCTGCGGGCAGCACCAGCACGCCGCCCAGGCGGCGCAGCATCGCCTCGCGCGGCGCGCCGGCCATCTGGCAGGCGACCTTGGTCAGCGCGTCGGCGCGCCAGGCCTTGCGCGCCAGCACGCTGAACACTCCGGCCATCGGCTGCGCAGGGGACAGGGGAACGATCAGCGCAGGCCGGCCGGCATCCCAGGCGGCGTCGGGGGCGCGTGCGTGCGAGGTGGCAATGGCGGCGTCGCGCAGCGCGCCCAGCGGCACCAGCGTGTCGTCCGCTTCGCGCCGGTGCACCGGCACGGCATGCCGTCCAAACGCGCGAAGGTCGCCGCCCGCATTGACCCATCCGGAAGTGGCGCCATGCGCGCGCATCGCGCTCACCGCCAGATCGACTGCATACCCCTTGGCGATGCCGTCGAGCGTGATGCGCACGGGGCGAAGCAGGCGCGCCCAGCCGCGCCCGAGCTGCAGATCGCCCGCTTCGCCGCGCGCCAGCGGGGCCGGGCCGCCCAGGTCGGGCAAGGCGCCACGGCGCACCAGCGCGCCGCCGACGGTCATGTCGAACAGGCCTGCGGTCGCGACCATCATCGCCTGTGCGAGCCGCAGCACGCGCAGGCTGAGCGGCTGCAGCTCGACGGCTTCGCCGCCGGCGCGATTGAGGCGCGTCAAGTCGCTGTCGAGGGCGTGGAAGCTGAGCCGCCCGTGCACGGTCCGGACCGCCTCGAACGCGGCGTCGACGGCCCGTTCGGCGGCCGCCCCCGACCCGGCGCGCGCCCCCACCTCGACATAGGTGCCCAGCAGGGGACGCATGCGCTTGACCAGGATCATGGCGTCGCTCAGCCGTGGGCGAGGAACAGCTGGTGCTGCACCAGAAGCCGCTTGACGCCGTCGAGCACATTGCGGCACGACAGCGTGGCGCCGCTGATGTTGGGCACGTCCTTGTCGAGCTTGAACGGGTCGGCCAGCGTCTTGCCGACGAAGCGCTTGCGCCAGGCGGCATCCCGGATCTGGCCGCCATGCGTCTCGCGGTAGCTCATCACCTCGACGCCGAGCACTTCGCCTTGCGGCGACACGCCGACGGCGTAGGTGATGAACTCGTGCTTGCCCACCACCTCGTCGACGAAGAACCAGCCCTGCAGCTGGCCGTCGCGCTCGGCGCGCCACACCTCCTGCCGCTCGGCGCGCTGGCGCACGCCGGACAGCTCCTTGATGCGATCGCGCTGCTCGCTGCTGAACTGCAGCGGCCGCTCCGCGAAGGTCTTGGCCGCGGGGAACAGCAGCGTCTGCGCCTGCTGCACCGTCAGGTAGTCGACCGCATGGGCGGGACTGACGCAGGCGATCGCCGGCAGCAGGAAGGCGGACAGGTCGAGGGGACGGCGCATGGCGATGCTCAGAAGTTGAAGCCGACCTTCAGGCGCAGCTCGTTGCGCGTCTTCTCGATCAGGTGCAGGTGGTCCGGCTGCCCGTCGTACTTCTCGCCGCCGCCGCGGATCTGGTGGAAGTAGGTCAGCGTCGCCCACCAGTCCTTGCTGGCGTAGTGCAGCGTGGGGCCACCGAACAGCGACCAGCGCTCCTGGCCGACCTCGGTCTCGAACTCGGTCTGGTAGACGGTTTCGGCGCCGAGGAACCAGCCCGGTGCGAAGCGATAGCTCACACCGGCGCCCAGCGTCGGCTCGATCTCCATCTCGGCGCCCAGCGGCCAGTCGAATTCGGGCGTCGGCAGGGTGGCCAGCGGCTTGCGCTTGGCATAGGTGGCTTCGAGGGCGGCGTTGCCCACCACGACGAGCTGGCCGTCGAGGAAGTACTTCTGCGCCTGCAGGCCGAACTCGAAGCTGGTGGTGTTCTTCTTGCGGCCCGAGTGCGGATCGATGGTCTGGTAGTCGAAGCCGGCGGTGCCCGACAGGCCGAAGTCGTCCTTGGCCGGGCTCAGGAAGTTGTACTTGGCCTCGAAGCCCACACCCGAGAACTTGAGCCCGAACTTGTTGTCGCCGGGCAGGTAGCCGTCGATCACGAGGCCGCTGGTGTTCAGCGACATGGCCTTGACCTCTGCCGACAGCGACAGGCGGTCGGTGAGGCCGTATTCGAACTCGGTCTGGGAGTCGACCGCGCGGTAGCTGCCCGTGCCCTTGTCGCGGCGCACGGTGAGCCACTGGTAGACCTCCTTGCTGCCCTGCGGCAGCGTCTCGGCGCCGCGCACGTAGCCGAAGAGGTTCTCGTCTGCGAGAGCCGGGGTGCCGGCGGCCAGGGCCAAGCCGGTGATCAGGACTATTTTTTCGAGTTTCATGGGATGAGCGGGTGGGAAGGCCACGGCAAGACACCGTGAAAAAGGCCTCGGATCGAAGTATTGCAAATGAGAACGGTTTTCAATCATAATCGCAGCCACAGACCGCGCGCAATCCGCCGGTTGCTCATCCGATGCAAACGCTGTCGCTTCGCCCACAATGGCTGCCGCCCGCCGCGTCACTCCCGATGCGGTCGTCGCCATTGAACGAGCAGCCAGAGGAGCATCACCATGAAGAGCGACCCGCAAGTCATTGCGCACCTGAATGCGCAGCTCAAGAACGAGCTCACCGCGACCAACCAGTACTTCCTGCACTACCGCATGCTCAAGCACTGGGGCTTTCAGCGGCTGGCGAAGAAGGAATACGAGGAATCGATCGGCGAGATGAAGCACGCCGACCGGCTCATGGAGCGCATCTTCATGCTCGACGGGCTGCCCAATTTGCAGGACCTGGGCAAGCTGCTGATCGGCGAGAACGTGCCCGAGGTGCTCGACTGCGATCTGCAGTCCGAGCGCGGCGCGCAGGGCACCATCAAGGACGGGATCGCGTATTGCGAGTCGGTGCGCGACTACGTGTCGCGCGACATCCTGCAGGACATCCTCGACGACACCGAGGAACACATCGATTTCCTGGAAACGCAGATCGATCTGCTGGGCAAGGTGGGTCTCGAGAACTACCTGCAGTCGCAGATCGGCGACATCAGTTAGCGCAGTGACGAGGTTGTAGAAATGATTGTTTGCGTGTGCCGCCGGGTGTCCGACCACCAGATCCGCCAGGCCGTCGCCGACGGGGCGGTGAGCCTCGAATGCCTGCAGTTCGATCTGGGCGTGGCCACGCAATGCGGTCGGTGCGCGGACTGCGCATCCAAGGTGCTCTGCGATGCGCGGTCCGGGCAGGCGGGTGCCTCGCACGCGCCCGAGCAGGCGCGCCAAGCGCAGATGGCGTAAGGGCAGCGGCCCGCTGCCTACAATCGCGGGCTCACGCACTCTCGTCGATGGCCGCGCCCGCGGCCCTCCCGCCATGCTCGACATCAACATGCTTCGCCGCGATCTGCCGGGCGTGATCGCCAAGCTGGAACAGCGCCAGTCGCCGCAGCCCTTCCTCGACGTCGATCGGTTCCAGTCGCTGGAGTCCGAGCGCAAGACGATCCAGACGCGCACCGAGGAGCTCCAGGCGCGGCGCAACAGCATGTCCAAGCAGATCGGCCAACTCAAGGGCAAGGGCGAGGACACCTCGGCGCTGATGGCCGAAGTGAGCGGCATCGGCGACGCGCTGAAGTCGTCCGCGGAGCGGCTGGAGCACATCCAGTTGGAGCTGCACACGATGCTGATGGCCGTGCCCAACCTGCCGCACGACAGCGTGCCGGTCGGAGCGAACGAGACGGACAACGTCGAAGTCCGCCGCTGGGGGACGCCGCGAAGCTTCGATTTCACGCCGAAGGACCACGTGGACCTCGGTGCCCCGCTGGGCCTCGACCTCGACACCGGTGCGCTGCTGTCGGGCTCGCGTTTCACCTTCCTGCGTGGGTCCGCCGCGCGGCTGCACCGGGCACTGGCGCAGTTCATGCTCGACACGCAGACGCAGGAGCACGGCTACGTCGAGTGCTACACGCCCTACATCGTCAACCGCGAGATCCTGGAAGGCACCGGCCAGCTGCCCAAGTTCAAGGACCAGGCGTTCTGGGTCTACCGCGGCGAGCAGGGCGAAGGCGGCGAGGCGATCGCCGCGTCGGGCAGCGAGCAGTACCTCATCTCGACCTCCGAGATTTCGCTGACCAACACCGTGCGCGAAAGGGTCCTGGCCGCCGACGCGCTGCCCATCAAGCTCACGGCGCACAGCCCGTGCTTCCGCAGCGAGGCGGGCAGCGCCGGCCGCGACACCCGCGGCATGATCCGCCAGCATCAGTTCGACAAGGTCGAGATGGTGCAGGTCGTTCATCCGGACAGCAGCTACGAGGTGCTCGAAGAGATGACGCGCCACGCCGAGGCGATCCTGCAGAAGCTGGGACTGCCCTACCGCGTGGTCGAGCTGTGCAGCGGCGATCTCGGCTTCGGCTCGACCAAGACCTACGACCTCGAGGTGTGGCTGCCGGCGCAGAACGCCTATCGCGAGATCAGCTCGTGCTCCAACTGCGAGGCTTTCCAGGCGCGGCGCATGCAGGCGCGCTTCAAGACGCCGCAGGGCAAGAACGAGCTGGTGCACACGCTCAACGGATCGGGCCTGGCCGTGGGCCGCGCGCTGGTGGCCGTGCTCGAGAACGGACAGAACGCCGACGGCTCCATCACCGTGCCCGAGGTGCTGCGTCCCTACATGGGCGGCCGCTGCGAGCTGCGCTAGAATTCCGGGCTCGGCAGCGACCTGCCGAAGCCGCAGAATTCCGGAGAGGTGGCAGAGTGGTCGAATGCGCCGGACTCGAAATCCGGTGTACGGTCATACCGTACCGTCGGTTCGAATCCGACCCTCTCCGCCAGCCAGTCTGCACTGCGATCACGTGCAAGACGGTTCGACCCACGCCAAGACGATCGGAAACCCGCGGGCCATCCCCGGATTGCGGGGGGCGCTTCATCCCGGATCACCAGGGAGCAGCTGACTACCCCGGATGACCTCGTGTTCCCATGGCAGTGCACAGCGAAGTTTTTACAGTGGGCTCCATGTCCAACGAGGGGTCCGCACATGCCCAGCACGAAGTACCACCTGCCTTCCGACCAGGAGATCCTCGACTACTTCCTCATGCACGAGTTGGGAGGGGCCGGCATGGACGAAGACGCTTTTCGAGCGACGCCCGCAGCGTCCGCGTCGACTGCGCGTGACGTGAAGAAAACCAGCCTCCTCTGCCGCGCTGCCGGGTATCGTCCGGCCATCGCACGAGGGTCTCGTACGTCCGTGGGGACGAGGGCGTTGCCGCGCGTTTTCCTCGCGGCAGCGCTGGCGGGTGCGTCGGCCTTCGCGCAGGCGGGCACGTTCAGCTGCATCTCCGGTACGTCCGGCGACTGTGCGCTCGCCGCGTCGACGCTGTCCTGGGATTGGAACGGGCTCGACTTCACCGTCTTCAACGCCGGCAGCGGGTATGTGGCCGAGGTCTATTTCAATCTGGGAAGCGGCATGTCGGCCAGCTTCCTGGGCGGCACCGGCACCGTCCTCTTCAGCGAAGGCGCTCAACCCGGCGCGCTTCCTGGCGGGAACAGCGCCGGATTCACGTCCGACGCAAGCTTCGACTCGGACGCCCGCGGCAGCACGCAATACGGCATCAACCAGGGCGAGACCGCCACGTTTCGCATCCTCGGTGCCAACATGAATTCGATCGACGACGGCGCCCTTGCGGCCGGCATCCATGTGCGCAGCTTGAGCACCGATGCTGCCAGCCTGATCAGCAGCACGAGCGTGATGACGCCGGTTCCCGAACCCGCGTCCTTTGCGATGCTCTTGAGCGGATTCGGCCTGGTCGCCTGGTTGACGCGGTCGCGCCGCAAGTCCTGAGCTTTCTCAACGGCGGTTCACGGGGCCGCCCACATCGACCCGCCGACTCGGGCATTCACAGATCTTTACCCCTGCGCCAAGCCGCCTTCACCGCGACTCGCGACCATGCTTTCCAGCGGGGCCAAACCCCGTGTTCAACAGGAGCATGTGATGAGCAGTAGCACGATGACGGTGGACGAGAAGATGGCGGGCGCGACGCGCCGCGGGCTCCGCCTGATGATGGCGGGCGTGGTGCTGGCGGTCTCGGCGACCGTCGCCCTGTCGGCCTGGGCGCAGCCGCGCGGACACCATGGTGGCGCAATGGGCGGCCCCGGCCTGTTCATGGGCTCGCCCGAGCGCATCGACCGGGGCGTCGATCACCTGCTCGACGGGCTCAACGCGACCGACGCGCAGCGCTCGCAGATCAAGCAGATCGCGCGTCAGGCGGCCGACGACCTCAAGGGACAGCGCGAGACGGCTCGCACGCTGCGCGACAAGTCGATGCAGATCTTCACGGCGCCGACGGTCGACGCCGCGGCCGCCGAGTCGGTGCGCCAGCAGATGCTGGCCCAGCACGACGCTTCCAGCCGTCGCATGCTGCAGGCCATGCTCGACATCAGCCGCGTGCTGACCCCCGAGCAGCGCGCGAAAGTCGCCGAGCACGTGAAACAGCGCCAGCAGCGCATGCAGGAACGCATGCAGCGCGAGCATCCGCAGAAGTAGGACCCTTCACCGAACGCCGTTCCCCGGCGCTGCCGCCTGCGGCAGCGCCGGTTCTTTCTTGAGCTTCAGCACGCGCGGCAGGATCAGGATCAGCAGCACGATGGCGAGCAGAACCATCGCCATCGGACGCTCGATGAACACGGTCCAGCGCCCTTCGCCGATGGACAGCGCGTTGCGCAGTTGCGCTTCCGCGAGCGGCCCGAGGATGAGGCCGACGATGACAGGCGCGGTCGGGAAGTCGAAGCGCCGCATCAGCACGCCGAGCAGGCCGACACCGTACAGCAGGAACAGATCGAAGGCGCTCTGGCGCATGCCATAGACGCCGACCGTGGCGAAGATGAGGATGCCGGCGTAGAGCTGGGCGCGCGGAATCTTCAGCAGCTTCACCCACAGGCCGACCAGCGGCAGGTTGAGGATGAGCAGCATCACGTTGCCGATGTACAGCGACGCGATCAGCGCCCACACCAGTGTCGACGAGGTCTGGAACAGTTGCGGCCCGGCCTGGATGCCGTAGTTCTGAAGCGCCGAGAGCAGGATGGCCGCCGTGACCGAGGTCGGGATGCCGAGCGTGAGCAGCGGCACCAGCGTCGCCGTCACCGCCGCGTTGTTGGCCGCCTCCGGGCCGGCGACGCCTTCGATCGCACCGACGGTGCCGAATTCTTCCTTGTGCTTGGAGAGCTTGCGCTCGACGCCGTAGCTGAGGAAGGTCGGAATCTCCGAGCCGCCGGCGGGAATGGTGCCGAACGGAAAGCCGAGCGCGGTGCCGCGCAGCCACGCTGGCCAGGAGCGGCGGAACTCCTCGCGGGTCATGTGGACCTTGTCCATGCGGTTCATCGACGCTTCGCTGCGGCCTTCGTACATCCCGGTGTAGAAGGCCTCGCCGACGGCGAACAGGCCGACTGCGATCAGCACCACCTCGATGCCGTCGAGCAGCTCCGGGACGCCGATGTTGTAGCGTGCCTGGCCGCTGATCTGGTCGAGTCCGACGCAGCCCATCGCCAGGCCGAGGAACAGCGCCGTCATTCCGCGCAGGGTGCTCTTGCCGAGCACCGCGCTGACGGTGGTGAAGGCAAGCAGCATCAGGCAGAAATACTCCGGCGGCCCGAGCTTCACCGCGAAGTCGGCGACCAGCGGCGCGAAAGTCGTCACCAGCACCGTGGCCAGCGTGCCCGCGACGAAGGATCCGATGGCCGACGTGGCCAGCGCCGCGCCGGCGCGGCCGTTCTTGGCCATCTTGAAGCCTTCGAGCGCGGTCACCATCGTGCCGGTCTCCCCCGGCGTGTTGAGCAGGATCGAGGTGGTCGAGCCGCCGTACATCGCGCCGTAGTAGATGCCGGCGAAGAAGATCATCGAGGCGGTGGGCTCCACCTGCGCCGTGATCGGCAGGAGCATCGCCACCGTGACGGCCGGGCCGAGGCCGGGCAGCACGCCGATCGCCGTGCCGATCGCGCAGCCGAGGAAGGCCCACAACAGGTTGATCGGCGTGCCGGCCGTCGCGAAGCCGTTCAGAAGCTGGGTCCAGAGGTCCATTCGTGTTCTCCCGTCAGAGCCAGCCGGTGCCGGTGAGTCCCGGCAGGTTGATCGCAAGCAGCTTGGTGAACAGCCAGAACACCGGCGCCGAGATCAGCATGCCGGTGACGACATCGAGCAGCGTCTGGCGCGCGCCGCCCGAGGGCTTGCCCTCGGAGTAGCGCAGGCCGCGAACCGCCAGCGCGAACAGCAGGGTGCAGCTCAGCACGAAGCCGATCGTCGTGATCAGCGCGGCGTTTGCCAGCACGCCCGCCGACAGCCACGCGAAGGCGGTCCAGTCGGCGCGTTCCGCGCCCGACGGCGGCTCCACTTCACGGAAGCCGCCGCTGCGTGCTTCCCACACCAGCCAGGCGCCACAGACCGCGAGGACGATCGCCACGACCCACGGCAGGAAGTTGGGGCCGACGCCGGAATACCCGGCCGTCGACGAGATCGAGGAGGCGCCCCAGGCCATGGCAACGGCGAGGACGATCGCGCCGATGCCGATCAGCGTCTGGTGAAGAGACGAAGCAGGTGAGTCGGACATGGATCCCCTCCGAAGCGGAAAGAGGGCGTGGAGGTCGCGCCTCCCGCCCTGGCTTGTCGTGTTGCGAAAGCTCAGACCATCCCGGCCTTGACCATGGTGGCGCGCAGGCTGGCGAATTCGCGGTCCACGAACTCCTCGAATTCCTTGCCTGCCATCACCGCCGGCGTCCAGGCGTTCTTCTCCATCGCCTCGGCCCACGACTTGGTCTTCAGCGCCTTCAGCACCATGTCGGTCAGCGCCTTGCGCTGGTCGGGCGTGATGCCGGGGGCGCCGTACACGCCCCGCCAGTTGCCGATCTCGACATTGATGCCCTGCTCCTTGAGCGTTGGCACGTCGATGCCCTTGAGGCGCGTGGCCGACGTGACGGCGATCGGCCTCATCTTTCCGCTCTCGATGTACTGCGCGAACTCGCTGTAGCCGCTTCCGCCGACGGTCACGTTGCCGCCCAGGATGGCTGCGGTGGCTTCGCCGCCTCCGCGGAACGGCACGTAGTTGATCTTGGCGGGGTCAACGCCGACTTCACGCGCGATCATGGCCGCGGCGATGTGCTCGGTGGCGCCGCGCGAGCCGCCGCCCCACTTCACGCTGCCGGGATCCTTCTTCATCTGCTCGACCACGTCCTTCATCGTCTTCAGCGGCGAGGTGGCCGGCAGCACGAAGACGTTGTACTCACTGGTCAGGCGTGCGAGCGGCGTTGCCTGTGACAGCGTGACCGGCGGCTTGCCGGTGATGATGCCGCCCAGCATCACCGCGCCCATCACCATCATTGCGTTGGGATCGCCCTTGCTGGCGTTGACGAACTGCGCGAGGCCGATGGCGCCGGCGGCGCCGCCCTTGTTGTCGAAGGTGACCGACGAAGCGGCCCCGGACTCCTGCAGCGCCTTGCCGAGGGCGCGGCCGGTGGTGTCCCAGCCTCCGCCGGGGTTGGCGGGGATCATCATCTTGATGTTGGCCGCAGCGAGTACATCGAGCGGCAGGGCTCCCGCGGCGGCGAGAGCGGCGAGGGACTTCAGGAACGTGTCGCGACGCATGGCTTGTCTCCTGTTATGCCTGGAACTGCTACCGGCATCTTCCGTGCCCTGGCTGTCAGTCGGCTGTCCAACTCATCAGGACAAATGCTAATGTCATCGGCATGAAACTGTTGCTGGTCGAGGACGATCCCGCGATGCAGACGACGTTGCAGCGTACGCTGACCCGCCGCGGCATGCAGGTCGTGGCCTGCGCAGACGGTGCCCGGGCGCTGGACCGCTGGCGCGCCACGGTCCCCGACGTGGTCGTGCTCGACCTCAGCCTGCCGGGCCTCGACGGCCTGCAGGTGCTGGAGCAGGCGCGGGCCGAGCAGCTGCACGCGCCGGTTCTCATCCTCACCGCGCGCGGCGCGGTGGGCGACCGCATCCTCGGGCTGAACACCGGGGCTGACGATTACCTGGCCAAGCCGTTCGACCTGGATGAGCTCGAAGCACGCATCCGCGCTCTCGCGCGCCGCGGGGCGCCGAACGAGATGCCCGGCGAAACGGCCATCTTTTGCGGCATGCGTTGCGACCATGACAGCGGCGCGGTCTATTTCAACGGGCAGCCGATGGAGCTGGCGCCCCGCGAGGGTGCGTTGCTGCGCGCGCTGCTCGCCAAACCGGGCCACGCCGTCGCCAAGGAGCGCCTCTTCGAGCTCGTCTTTCCCGGCGAATCGGATGTTCAGTACGAAGCGATCGAAGTCGTGGTGTACCGCCTGCGCAAGAAGCTCGCCGACACGGGTGCGCAGCTCGTCACCCTGCGCGGACTCGGCTACCTGCTGAAGGCGCAGGCTGCATGAGCGGTCCGCGCCGACGGTCGATGCGCCGCCAGCTCATGCTGGGCATCCTGGTGCCGGTGGTTGCCATCGTCTCGATCAACACCGTCAGCCTCTACCGGCAGGCACTGCGCGCTGCCGACACCGCCTACGACCGCACCTTGCTGGCTTCGGCCAAGTCGATCGGCGAGCAGCTCGAGGTCTCCGGCGCCGGCGACCAGGCTCAGCTGCGGGCCGCGGTGCCGTATTCGGCGCTCGAGGCCTTCGAGGCCGACAACCGCAGCCGCATCTTCTACCGCGTGACCGGATTCGCCGGCGAGATGGTTTCCGGTTTCGCCGACCTGCCGGTGTGGCGCGGCAAGGTGCCGGCCAAGGGGCCTTATGCCGCGCTGGTCGACTTCTACGACGACCGCTACCGCGACGAGCCGGTGCGCGTGGCAGTGCTGTTGCAGCCGGTGGCCGGCGTCGCGGGGCAGGGCATTGCCACGATCCAGGTGGCCGAGACGCTCGAGCTGCGCCGCACGCTGGCCCAGCAGATCCTGCTGGCCACGCTGTGGCGGCAGGTCGCGCTGGTGATCGTGATCGTGATCGTCGTCGTGTGGGTGGTGCAGCGCGCCACGCAGCCGGTACGCCGGCTCAGCCATCAGCTCGGCACGCGCCGCGAGAGCGATCTCGCAGCCATCGCTGCGCCCGATGCGCCGCGCGAGCTGCTGCCGCTGGTCGATGCGACCAATCAGGTCATGGCGCGGCTGTCGCGCCTGCTGGAGCACCAGAAGCGCTTCGTGCGTGACGCCTCGCATCAGCTGCGCACGCCGCTCGCCGTGCTGAAGACGCAGGTGCAGTCGGCGCTGCGCGGCGACGTGCCCTCGCAGCAGGCGCTGCAGGAGATCAGCATCACGGTCGAACGCGCCACCCAGCTGGCCAACCAGATGCTCGCCCTGGCCAAGGTGGAGCAGGTGCAGGCGCAAGGGCCGCTGGCGCCGGTCGCGCTGGCCGACGCGGTGAGCCAGGTCGCCCTGGATCTGTCGCCGCTCATCGCCGCCAAAGGGCTCGACTTCGAGCTGCAGGCGGCGCCCCTGGACGTGCTGGCACACGACTGGATGCTGCGTGAGCTCACGCGCAACCTGATGGCCAACGCCGTGCGCGAGACGCCCGCGGGCGGATGGCTGCTGGTGTTCGTCGGCATCGACAACGGCGCGCCGGTGCTGCGTGTTTCAGACAGTGGTCCCGGCATCGCGCCGGAGCAGGCAGAGCAGCTGTTCGAGCCGTTTCACACGGGCCATCCGACCGAAGGCAGCGGGCTGGGCCTGGCGATCTGCCGCAGCATCTGCGATGCGCTCGGCGCGCGCCTGACGCTGCGGGCACGGGATCCGAACGGGCTCGATGCGCAGGTCGTCTTCCCTCGGCGGGGATGAGGCCCGTGCCGCCGACACATATCTTTACTCTGTAGCGATGCCTGCTTCACCCCCTGCGGCCAGCATGGATCGCGATCAACGGCCTTCGCCCCGCGCCCCCTGGCCGCGGGGCGTTCTTTTTGGTGTTCAATCCCCACCGCCATGTCCTCTTCCCGCGTCCTGCTGATCGATGACGATGCCCGCCTTTCCGCGATGGTGGGCGACTACCTGCGCTCGGGAGGCTTCGAGGTTGACACCGCGGGCACGCTCGCGGCGGGCCGCGAACGACTGGCCGGCGGCCAGTACGAGGCGCTGGTGCTCGACCTGATGCTGCCCGACGGCGACGGTCTGGACCTGTGCCGGGAGCTGCGTTCCCAGCCACGCACCCGTCACCTGCCGCTGCTGATGCTCACCGCGCGCGGCGAGCCTCTGGACCGCATCGTCGGCCTGGAGCTCGGCGCCGACGACTACCTGCCCAAGCCGTTCGAACCACGCGAGCTGCTGGCGCGCGTGAAGGCCTTGCTGCGCCGCGCATCCCCGACGCCGAACGACGACGAGGTCATGCGCTTCGGTCGTCTGGAAATCGATCTGGGCGAGCGGGTCGCCCGCCTCGACGGCAAGCCCTGCGACCTGACCAGCCATCAGTTCGACCTGCTGGTGGTGCTGGCGCAGAGTCCCGGACGCGTGCTGTCGCGCGATCAGATCATGGACTCGCTGAAGGGCCATCCGCTGGAGGCCTTCGACCGCTCGATCGATGTGCACATCTCGCGCATCCGCGCGGTGATCGAGGACGATCCCAAGATGCCGCGCCGCGTGCTGACCGTGCGCGGCGCGGGCTACGTGTTCGCCAAGAAGCAGGACGCCGATCAGGAGTGAAGACCCTCACCCTGCGCATCTACCTGACCGTCGTCGCGGTCCTGGCCTTTTTCGCCTTCGCGTCCGGGTGGGTCTTCCAGCGCAGCATCGAGCAGGAGCGTACGCGTGCCGAGTCGGTCATCTCGGACCGCATGGCTGCGTGGGGCGAGCTGATCCAGCGTTCGCTGCCCGGTGCCGATGCGCCGGTCGCCGATCAGGCCGCAGCGCTGCGCGAGTGGTCGCAGCGCCTGCGGCTGCCGCTGGCGCTGGACAGCCCGTCGGGCGAGCGTGTCGCGGCGTCCGACTCCTTTTTGCGCCGCCAGGCCGAAGGCGTGGCGCGCGGTCTGCCGGTGCGCCTGGAAGATGGCCGCACGCTGTGGGTGATGCGCCCCGGCATGCTGCGTCCCCCGGGCGGTCCACGCGGCGATGGCGCGGGGCCGCCCGGTGCGCCGGTGCTGCCGTTCGTGCCGGCCGGCTGGCAGCGCGGTGTTGGCTTGGCCGTCGCTCTCGTCGTGCTCTTCGTTGCCGTCGCGGTGGGCGCCTGGCCGGTGGTGCGCCGTCTCACGCGGCGGCTCCAGGCGCTGCAAAAGGGCATGGAGACCTTCGGCGCGGGCCAGCTCAGCCATCGCGTGGAGGTCAACGGTCGCGACGAGGTCGCGGCGGTGGCGGGCAGCTTCAACCAGGCGGCCGCGCGCATCGAGGCGCTTGTGCGCTCGCACCAGTCGCTGCTGGCCAATGCCAGCCACGAGCTGCGCTCCCCGCTGGCTCGCATGAAGATGGCGGTGTCCCTGATCGAGGACGCACCGCCGGCGCAGCGGGAGCGGCTGAAGCGCGAGATCGACACCAACATTGCCGAGCTCGACGCGCTGGTCGAAGAGGTGCTGCTGGCCAGCCGGCTCGACGCGCTGCGCGACCTCGAGCGGCCCGAGCGGGTCGATGTGCTGGGCCTGGCCGCGGAGGAAGCGGCACGGGTCGATGCCGCGCTCGAGCCTACCCAGGACGGCATGCCGATCGCGGTCACCGGCGACGAAAGGCTGCTGCGGCGGGCCTTGCGCAACCTGCTCGAAAACGCCAAGCGCTATGGCGGCGACGAGGTCACGGTGGACGCGCGGCGCGAGTCCGGCCGGGTGCTGCTGCGGGTGTGCGACCGCGGTCCCGGGGTGCCGGCCGGGCAGCGCGAGCGCATCTTCGAGCCGTTCTACCGTCTGCCCGGCCATGCCGAGCAGGCGGGCGGAGTCGGCCTCGGGCTGAGCCTGGTCAGGCAGATCGCCGAGCGACACGGCGGGCGCGTGCGGTGCGAGCCACGCGAAGGCGGCGGCAGCTGCTTCGTGCTGGCGCTTCCCGCCGCATCCTGACCCGCGCAGGAACGCGGATTGCCGTCCGTGGCGATCCGCATTCACGGAGCTGCGCATGAAAGCCCTTTGCTGGCACGGCAAGAAAGACATTCGTTACGACACGGTGCCGGACCCGAAGATCGAGGACCCGCGTGATGCGGTGATCAGGGTGACCAGCTGCGCCATCTGCGGCTCCGACCTGCACCTCTTCGACGGCGCCATGCCCGGCATGAAGTCCGGCGACATCGTCGGCCACGAGTTCATGGGCGAGGTGATGGAAGTCGGCGCGGGCAACAAGAAGCTGCGCGTTGGTGACCGGGTCGTGGTGCCGTTCACCATCTGCTGCGGCGAGTGCGAGCAATGCCGGCGCGGCAACTGGTCGGTGTGCGAAACGACCAATCGCAACAAGGACCTCGCGCAGAAGGCCTTCGGGCACACGACCGCAGGCTTGTTCGGCTACACGCATCTGTCGGGCGGCTATGCCGGGGGGCAGGCCGAATACGTGCGAGTTCCCTTCGCTGACGTCGCCCCTGTCAAGATTCCTGAAGAGCTGACCGATGAGCAAGCGCTGTTCCTCGGTGACATCTTTCCGACCGGCTGGCAGGCGGTCGTGCAGTGCGACATCCAGCCCACCGATACCGTGGCGATATGGGGTGCCGGCCCGGTCGGCCAGTTCTGCGTGCGCAGCGCCGTGCTGCTCGGCGCCGCGCAGGTGATCGTCATCGACAACGTCCCGGAACGGCTTTCGATGGCCAAGGCCGGCGGGGCCACGGCCATCAACTTCGACGAGGAGAGCGTGCTCGAGCGCCTGAAGCAGCTCACGCGCGGCAAGGGTCCCGAAAAATGCATAGACGCCGTGGGCATGGAGGCGCATGCCACCCGCTCCATCGATTCGGCCTATGACCGCGCCAAGCAGGCGGTGATGCTCGAGACGGATCGGCCGCACGTGCTGCGCGAAATGATCTACGCCTGCCGTCCGTGCGGGGTGCTGTCGGTGCCTGGCGTGTACGGCGGCGTGGTCGACAAGATCCCGTTCGGGGCGCTGATGAACAAGGGCCTGACGGTGCGCACCGGCCAGACGCACGTCAACCGCTGGGCCGACGATCTCCTGCGGCGGATCATCGAAGGGCAGATCGACCCCTCGTTCGTCGTCACGCACAGCGTCAAGCTCGAGCAGGGGCCGCAGATGTACAAGACGTTTCGCGACAAGGAAGACGGCTGCGTCAAGGTCGTCATGAAGCCCTGAGGAGCCCGCGATGGACATGCACGGATTCGGATCCAATACGCGGCGCACCCAGGGCTTGCTGTGGATGGGCATCGGGCTCGCCGCGATCGCCGGCGTCGTCGCGCTGCGCATGGCGGTGCGCTCGCGGCAGCGGCATCACAGGGCGCTGCATCCGGTGCGCGACTACAGCGGGCGCCGAGGCTTTCCGCTGCCGGTGCAGGAGATGCGCGGCGCTGCGCGCTATGACTTCGAGATGCCGGACGACATGCGGTCCCAGCCCCGACTGCGGGCCGTCGACAGTGCGTGAGGGTGCCGGCCGCTTCGCGCAAGCGGTTGGGGATAAGCTAGGGCGCCCGCGACAACCGGAGGTGAGGCGCCATGGCCGACAAGCCCTTTGACGTGATCGTGTTCGGCGCCACCGGCTACACCGGACGCCAGGCGGTGCAGGCGATGGTGCACCGGGCGGCGACCCAGCCCCTGCGCTGGGCAGTGGCGGGACGTCACGGCGACAAGCTCAAGTCCATGGTCGCCGAGCAGGTGCCCGCGATGAGCGAGCAGCCGGGCGTGGTGGTCGCCGATGCCAACAATGTCGAGTCCCTGCACGCGATGGCGGCGCAGGCCACCGTGGTGCTCAACCTCGCCGGGCCGTATGCGCTGAACGGCGAGAGCGTGGTCCAGGCCTGCATCGCCAACAACACGCACCACCTCGATCTCACCGGCGAGACCTTCTGGGTGCAGCAGCTCATCGCGCGACATCACCGCGCGGCGAAGGCGGCGCAGGTGAAGGTCATCGCTTCGTGCGGCTACGAGGCCATGCCGTTCGACCTGGGCACCGCGTGGATCGCCCAGCAGGTGCACGAGCGCTTCGGCGAGCCCTGCCGCGAAGTGAAGATCATCGTCAGCTTCACCGGCAAGCGCATCACCAGCATCGCCGATGCCGTGAGTGGCGGCACGGTCGCGTCGCTGCGCAGCCTGCTCGAATACGACACCACCGACTGCGTGAAGAACCCCGCTTGCCTGCTGCCCGCCGATGCGCTCACCGCCACCGAGACGGCACAGCGCAACGCCTACCGCTTCGTCCCGCACTACGACGACGACGTGCAGGCCGTCACCGCACCGACCATTCCGGCGCCCTTCGTCAATCCGCCCATCGTGCTGCGCTCGCAGGCGCTGATGGCGGGGTCGGGCTGGTTCACCGGCGACTTCCGCTACAGCGAGGCGATGAACATGAAGAGCCTGGTGCCCAGCGTGTCCTTCCTGCCCGATGCATCGACCTTGCCGCTGCAGTGGGCTGCCGCTGCCTCGCTGGCTGCACCTCTGGCCAACCTGAGCGCAGCGCTGGCCGGACCGCTCAAGTTCGAGCGGCAGCCACTGCGAAAGCTGGTCGACTGGATCGCGCCGAAGTCCGGCCAGGGTCCGAGCGACGAGGCGCTGGTCAACACCGGCTATGCGTTCGACATCTTCGCGTTGTCGGCCAGCGGGCGGAAGCTGCGCGCGCGCATGGAGGCGCAAGGCCATCCGGGCTACCGCTCGACGCCCGAGATGGCGGTGACCGCGGCGGTCGGATTGGCCCGCGGCACACTGGGTCACACCTCGCACTACGGCATCGTCACGCCGGCCAGCGGATTGGGGCTGGAGGCCGTGGGCGCACTGCGCGAAGCGGGCATCACCTTCAGCCTGGTCTAGTGATCAGGCGTGCTTCAGCGCCTTCAGCGTCCAGGTCAGAAAACCGACCAGCGCCACCGCTGCGACCGTCAGGCCCGCGGTCGACGCCGCCCAGAAGCCGGGCGCGCCGAGCAGCCAGTCGGGCGTGAGCCCGGCCACGTCGAAGGCGACCAGGTAGCCGCCGCCGAGCCCCACGCCCCAGATGGCCGAGGCATAGATGATGACCGGCACGGTGGCGATCTTGTAGGCGCGCAGGGTGAACGACGCGACGGTCTGCGCCGCATCGGCGATGTGAAAGAGCATCACCCAGGCGAGCAGCGGCATCGCGGCCGCGATGATCACCGTGTCGTGGGTGTACGCGCGCATCAGGCCCTCGCGCGTCAGGTACACGGCTGCGCCCATCGCTGCGGCGATCGCGACCGCCAGCTGCAAACCGTGCCAGCCGATGCGTCGCGCGTCGCGCCAGTCCTCCGCGCCCAAGCGCTGCGCGACCAGCGTGCTCGTCGCGTTGGCCAGTGCTAGCGGCATCATGAACAGCACCGAGACGATGTTGACCGCGATCTGGTGGCCGGCGACCGGCGTCGCGCCCAGGCGTGCGATGAAGAACGCCATGAACGTGAAGCCGGTGACCTCGATGCCGATCGACAGACCCATCGGGATGCCGAGCCGCAGCAGGCCGGCGAGGCTGGCGCGGTCGGGCGGGCTGATGTGCCGCTCGTGCAGGCCGAAGCGCCGGTACAGCGGATCGCGGCGCAGCAGCGTCCATGCGGCCACCAACTGCACCCCCATGACGATCGCGGTGGCGATGCCGCAGCCGGCGGCGCCGAAGGCCGGGATGCTGATCGCACGGGCCTCGAAGCCGAAGACGAGCAGCGCGTTCAGCGGCACTTTCAGCAGCAGCGCGCCGAACTGCAGCGCCATGACGATCTTGGGCCGCGAGACGGCAGTGTTGAAGCCCCGGAAGGCGGTGAACAGCAGAGCCGACGGCAGCGCGAAGGCCAGCGCGAAGAGGTAGTCGCGCACCTTGTCGGCCACCTGGCCTTCGGCATGCGACAGCACGAGGAACGGTTGCGGAAACAGCAGCAGCGAACAGCCCAGCACCGACAGGCCGAGCGCCAGCCACATCGCCTGGTGCAGCTGGCGGCCGGCGTCGATCAGCTTGCCCGCGCCGAACAGCTGCCCGGCGATCGGACCGACCGCCAGCACCACACCCATGAAGCCGACGAACACCGAGATGTAGACAGCGCCGCCGACGGCCAGGGCCGCCAGGTCGACGGCGGAATGGCGCGCCGTCATCACGGTGTCGACGGTGCTGAAGGCCAATACCGCGAGCTGTCCGAAGAACAGCGGCCAGGCGAGCGCGGCGATGCGTCGGGCATCGCGCAGCAGACCGGGCCGCGCCGCGAGGGGGACGACTGCGCTCAAGCCGTGCGCTCCGCCGGGTGTTTCTCCAGGCTTTCGGGGGGCGGGTGGTCGACGCCGGTGGCTTCGCGCGCCCGCTCGGCATAGCGGTTGAAGCGCCAGGCGGTGCCCTCCATCGTGATGCGGCGCCAGGTGGCGCGCTTCTCGGCCGGCGTCATCACGGGCCAATGCTGCACTTCATCGAAGGTGCGACCGCAGCCCTTGCAAACGTTGTCGCCCTGGCTGGTGGAGCAGATCGCGATGCATGGCGCGTCGGGTGTGGTGGCGTACCAGGCGAGCCACGCATCGCGCGCCTTGGCGGGCATGGACTCCTCGTCGCAGATGCTCTCGTGGTAATACACCATCAGCGCGTACACCTCGGCAAGCGCGCGCACCTCGGCGCACGCCGTGATGCCGTCAGGCGAGGGATGCCGGTCGCGCCACCAGTTGATGGCGGACTCGATGTCGGTGATGTGGATGCCGGCCATGCGAAGGGAAAAGGGCGCCAAGGATAGCGCCCTTCGCTTCGCCCCGAGGATGTGTCAAGTCGCGGCGAAACGTCCCGCCTGGAAGTCCTGCACCGCCTGGAAGATCTCGTCCTTGCTGTTCATCACGAACGGGCCGTACTGCACGATCGGCTCGTTGAGCGGTCGACCGGCGATCAGCAGGGCGCGCGCCGGTGCATCCGCATGGAGCACGAGGCCGTCGCCCTCGTTTCGCAGGATCGCCATGCGCTGCGCCGGCACCGGCGTGTCCCCGACGCGCAGCTCGCCGCGGTACACGTAGACGAAAGCGTTGTGCAGGTCCGGCAGCGCCTGGGCGAAGTGCGACCCGGCATCGAAATGCAGGTCGAGGTACAGCGGCTGGGTGGTCGCGCGCTGAACCGCGCCGGCCACGCCATGGCTGGCGCCGGCAATGACGCTCGCGGTCACGCCGTCGGGCGTGACGAACTGCGGGATCTCCGTGGCCTGGATGTCGCGATACCACGGCGCCTGCATCTTGTCGCCCGCCGCGAGGTTGAGCCAGAGCTGGAAGCCCTCCATCCGGCCTTCCTCCTGCTCGGGCAGTTCGGAGTGGATCACGCCGCGGCCGGCGGTCATCCACTGCACGCCCCCGTTCTGCAGCAGCCCTTCATGACCGGCGCTGTCGCGGTGACGCATGCGGCCGGCAATCATGTAGGTGATCGTCTCGAAGCCGCGGTGCGGATGATCAGGAAAGCCACCGATGTAGTCCTCCGGCCGGTCGGTGCCGAAGGCGTCAAGCATCAGGTACGGATCCAGCCGGCGCTGCAGCGTCTGCGTCAGCACGCGGGTGAGCTTGACGCCGGCGCCGTCGGAGGTGGGCGTGCCGGCCACCAGCCGCTCGACCGCGCGCGGCCGGGCAACCGTTTCCGGGGTCAGGTCGAGAGTGGTGGTGGTCATGTCAGTGCTCCTTGGTAATTTTGGATCGAACGTGGTGCGAGGATCAGGCTCCTTCGACAAGCTCAGGCCGGCAGAGCCTCTTCGATCTGTGACTGCGCCGAGGCGAGCGCCTTCTGCTCCGCTTCCGGACCCATCGCCAGGCCTTCGGCGAAAATGAACTGCACGTCGGTCATGCCGATGAAGGCCAGGAAGGTCTTGAGATACGGCGTCTGCGAGTCGGCCGGCGTGTTTCGGTACAGCCCGCCGCGGGTCAGCGCGACATAGACCTTCTTGCCCTGCACCAGGCCAACCGGGCCGGTGTCGGTGTAGCGGAAGGTCACGCCGGCGCGGGCGACGGCGTCGATCCAGTGCTTCAACTGCACGGGGACGCCGAAGTTGTACATCGGTACGCCCAGCACGATGACGTCGGCGGCCATCAGTTCGGCGATCAGCGCATCGTCGAGCGCGACGCGAGCCTGCTGCTCGGGAGTGCGCTGGCCGGCCGGCGTGAACAGGGCGCCCAGCGCGGCCTCGTCGAGCGCCGGATGCGGCGTGCGCGACAAATCGCGCACGGTCAGGGTGGCGTCGGGATGGGCGGCGCGCACGCGCTCGACGATGGAGGTCGCCAGGCGGCTGGATTGCGAGTTCTCGGCGCGGGCGCTGGAGTTGAGTTGCAGGATGTTCATGGGGTCCTCGGGTGATGTGGTGGGCTGACCAGACAAATCTAGTTGTCCCGATATCAGTCCGGAAGACGATCAAACGGATTACATTGTTCCGTCTGTGAGACAGTGGAGGCGCCGCCATGAACCTGGAGCCCAATGACCTGATGCTGTTCGCGCGCGTCGCCGACGAAGGCAGCTTCAGCCGTGCCGCCGCCCGCGTCGGCCTGCCCAAATCGACGGTGTCGCGGCGTATTGCCACGCTCGAGTCGCAGCTCGGCGAGCGTCTTCTGCTGCGCACGACGCGCAAGCTCACCGTGACCGACTTCGGCCACAGCGTGCTCGACCATGCGCGCCAAGTGGCAGCCGAAGTGGAGGCGGCGGCGTCGCTCGCCCAGCATCGGCAGATCGAGCCCAGCGGTCGGCTGCGCATTTCGATGCCCGCGGATTTCGCCAATGTCGTGCTGAGCCAGATGCTGGCCGACTTTATCGAGCGGCATCCGGCCATCTCGCTGGAGCTCGATCTCACCCCGCGGCGCGTCGACCTGATCGGCGAGAACTTCGACCTGGCACTTCGCATGGGCGAGCTGGCCGACGATTCGTCGCTCACCGCCCGCAAGTTCGCGACCATGTCGGTGGGCCTGTATGCATCGCCGGGCTACCTGAAGCGGCGAGGCATGCCGACGGAGCCCGAAGCCCTGATGGAGCACGATGCCCTGCGCCTGCTCCAGCGCAACGGCGACCCGCTGCCGTGGCAGTTGCATCGAGGCGACGAGCGCTGGGAAGGCATCCCGCCCGGCCGCGCGACCGTCAATTCACCCGAACTGCTGGGCCGCCTCGCGCGGGCGGGAGCCGGCATCGCGACGGTGAACGACCATTTCGCGATGCCTTATGTGCGCAGTGGCGAGCTGATGCCGGTGCTCGACGAGTGGACCTTGCCGGCTGCGTCGGCGTGGGCGGTTTTTCCGGGACGCCGGCTGATGCCGGCGCGCACGC
Source organism: Piscinibacter sp. XHJ-5 (assembly GCF_029855045.1). GTDB lineage: Bacteria > Pseudomonadota > Gammaproteobacteria > Burkholderiales > Burkholderiaceae_C > Albitalea. Next base: position 5,725,784 of record NZ_CP123228.1, on the reverse strand, counting down.
GCGTCTTCCTCGACGCGATCGAGGCCTCGTTCTCGGGTCCGCAGTGCCGGCGGGTGAACGACGAAGTGGACGCCATCAAGAAGGCCCATCGCACCCCGACGCGCAAGGCCGCGTAGGGTCAGTACACCAGCCCCATCGCCTCGCGCACGTCGCGCATGGTCTCGCGCGCCACCGTGCGGGCCCGCTCGGTGCCGACCTCGACGATCCAGTGCACCTGCTTCGGGTTGCTCAGGTAAGCCTCGGCACGCTCGCGCCACGGCTCCTGCTGCTTCTTGATCGCGTCGATCACCGGCTGCTTGCAATCCAGGCAGCCGATGCCGGCGGTGGTGCAGCCCTGCCACGCCCACTGGCGAGTCGGCTCGTCAGTGAACACCTGATGGAACTGCCACACCGGGCAGCGCTCCGGGTTGCCCTTGTCGGTGCGATGCACCCGCGCCGGATCGGTGGGCATGCGGCGGATCTTGCGCTCGACCTCGGCCGGCTCTTCGCGCATGGCGATGGCGTTGCCGTAGCTCTTGCTCATCTTGGTGCCGTCGAGGCCCGGCAGCTTGGTGACCTCGGTGTGCAGCGCGGCCGGCTCGGTGAGGACTGTCTTGCCGGTGCCCTTGAGGTGGCCGAGCAGAAGCTCGCTGTCGTCCGGCGTCCACCCGGGCGCGCTTGACGCGGCCTTTTGCACCATCGCCTCGCCCTTGGCGAGCGCTTCCGCCTTGCCGGCTTGCTGGTAGTCACGGCGCTGCTTCTCGAGGTAGCGGGCGTCGTCCTTGGGCAGCTTGGCGAGCGCCGCCGCGACCTTTGCCTCGAAGCCGGGCATGCGGCCGTACAGGTGGTTGAAGCGGCGGGCCACCTCGCGCGTGAGCTCGACGTGCGAGGCCTGGTCCTCGCCCACCGGCACGTAGGCAGCCTTGTAGATGAGGATGTCGGCGGCCTGCAGCAGCGGATAGCCCAGGAAACCGTAGGTCGCGAGGTCGCGGTCCTTCAGCTTTTCGATCTGGTCCTTGTAGGTCGGCACGCGCTCCAGCCAGCCGAGCGGCGTTCCCATGGCAAGCAGCGTGAAGAGCTCGGCGTGCTCGGGCAGCCGGCTCTGGATGAAGATGGTGGACTTCTCAGGGTCGAGGCCCGCGGCCAGCCAGTCGACGACCATGTCGTAGACGGACTTCTCGATGGTGTCGCGCTCTTCGTAGTGGGTGGTCAGCGCGTGCCAGTCGGCCACGAAATAGAAGCACTCGTAATCGGCCTGCAGACGCACCCAGTTCTTCAGGGCGCCGTGGTAGTGGCCGAGGTGCAATGCGCCGGTGGGGCGCATGCCTGAGAGGACTCGCTGGTTCATCGTGGGCTCGCAGGTGAAGGGTCGAATTGTAGGTGGCCGCTACACTTTCGCCCGCCATGAAGAACATCGTGATCCTCATCTCCGGCCGTGGCTCCAACATGGAAGCCATCGTGCGCGCCTGCACGACCGAAAGCTGGGATGCGCGAGTCGCGGCGGTCGTGAGCAACCGTCCTCAAGCGGCCGGGCTCGCGTTCGCCAACGAGCGCGGCATCGCGACTGCAGTGGTAGATCACAAGGCCTACCCCACGCGCGACGCCTTCGATGCGGAGCTGGCCGCGACGATCGACCGCTTCGCCCCGGATCTCATCGTGCTGGCAGGCTTCATGCGGTTGTTGACGCCGGCGTTCATCCAGCGCTTTCACCGCCGCATCGTGAACATCCATCCTTCCCTGCTGCCGGCATTCACCGGGCTGGACACGCACCGGCGCGCGATCGAGACGGGCTGCAAGGTGGCCGGCGCGACCGTGCACTACGTGACCGAGGACCTCGACAACGGCCCGATCGTCGCCCAGGCCATCGTGCCGGTGCTGCCCGGCGACACCGAGGCGACGCTGTCGGCGCGCGTGCTGTCGCGCGAGCACCAGATGTACCCGCGGGCGGTGCAGTGGATCGTCCAAGGCCTGCTGCGCGAGGAGAACGGCGTCGTCACGCACATCGGCGGCGAGTCGCAGCTGCTGACCTGAGCGGCCATGCATCCCAACGCGCTGCTGGAGCTCGCCACCGACCTGCTGCACCAGGTGATGCGCTTCGACGCGCCGGCCGACGGCGTCGTCTCGAACTTCTTTCGCCAGCACCGCCTGCTGGGCTCACGCGAAAGGCACACGCTGGCCGAAACGGTCTACCACGTGCTGCGCCACCGTGCGCTGTTCCAGCACCTCGCCCAGTCGGGCAAGGGCGAGATGGAGCGCCGGCTGGCCATCCTGGGCTGGCAAGGCAACGAGGGCTTCCTGCGCGCCGCTTTGAGCGAGGCGGAGCAGCAGTGGCTGCAGAAGGTGCAGGCAGTCGATCGCGAGGCGCTGCCGGAGAAGCTGCGTCACAACCTGCCGGAATGGCTGGCCGAGCCGCTGCACGCGCAGCTGGGCGAAGAGTTCTGGCCGCTGGTGGACAGTCTCAACGCCCCGGCGGCGCTCGACCTGCGCGTCAACACGATGAAGTCCAAGCGCGAAGCCGTCCAGGCGGCGCTTGCCGACGCCCGTATCGACGCGACGCCCACGCCGTATTCACCCTGGGGACTGCGCATCGAAGGCAAGCCCGCGCTGAACAAGCTCGATGTCTTTACCAAAGGCGACGTGGAGGTGCAGGACGAAGGCAGCCAGCTTCTGGCCCTGCTGACCGACGCGAAGCGCGGGGAGATGGTCGTCGACTTCTGCGCTGGCGCCGGCGGCAAGACGTTGGCCCTGGGCGCGGCGATGCGCAACACGGGGCGCCTGTACGCCTTCGACACCTCGGGCCACCGGCTGGCGGCGCTCAAGCCGCGGCTGGCTCGCAGCGGGCTGTCGAACGTGTACCCGGTGCAGATCGCCCACGAACGCGACGAGCGAATCAAGCGGCTGGCAGGCAAGATCGATCGTGTACTGGTCGACGCGCCGTGCTCCGGGCTGGGCACCCTGCGCCGCAACCCCGACATGAAATGGCGCCAGTCGCCCCAGGCCGTGGCCGAATTGCGCGAGAAGCAGACGGCCATTCTGGCCAGCGCCTGCCGCCTGGTGAAGCCGGGTGGACGCCTCGTGTACGCGACCTGCAGCCTGCTCGAGGACGAGGACGAGGCGATCGCCCGCGCTTTTTCCGCCGAGCACGCCCGTGAGTTCGTGCCGCTGCCCGCCGCCGACGCGCTGGCCAAGGCGCATGTGGGCACGCCGAATGCCTTGGTTCGTGAGGAATTCCTGCGTTTGTGGCCGCACCGTCACGGTACCGACGGATTCTTCGCCGCAGTGTGGGAACGCCGTTGAACTTTTCCTGATCCACCACAAATCCGGTGAATTTCCCACCCGGAACACCGTAGTTTCCGAGGGGCATTTCACAGGGGTGTCACTTACAATCCGCTATTCGCCGTGTGACGGCCAGAAGGCAAATTAATGAACGGTTTGATGTCGGTTTGGGACGGCCTGATCAATTGGCTGGCCTATGGCCTGGTGGATGCGTCGTGGTGGCAGGTTCTGCTGTTCACGCTGGTCACCACCCACTTCACGATCGCTTCGGTCACCATCTTCCTGCACCGCGCCCAGGCGCACCGGGCGCTGGATCTCGGCCCGATTCCTTCCCACTTCTTCCGCCTGTGGCTATGGCTGACCACCGGCATGGTGACCAAGGAGTGGGTCGCCATCCACCGCAAGCATCACGCCAAGTGCGAAACGGTCGACGATCCGCACAGCCCGCAGACTTACGGCATCAAGAAGGTCCTGCTCGAGGGCAGCGAGCTGTATCGCACCGAGGCGAAGAACCAGGAGACGCTGAGCAAGTTCGGCCACGGCACCCCTGACGACTGGATCGAGCGCAACCTGTACAGCCGCTACACCTGGCAAGGCGTGGGCATCGCGCTGATCATCGACGTGATGCTTTTCGGCGCCATCGGCCTGGCCGTATGGGCCGTGCAGATGCTGTGGATCCCGATCACCGCGGCCGGCATCATCAACGGCATCGGGCACTGGTGGGGCTATCGCAACTTCGAAGCCCCCGATGCCTCACGCAACGTGTCGCCGTGGGGTCTCATCATCGGCGGCGAAGAGCTGCACAACAACCATCACACCTATCCCACCTCGGCCAAGCTGTCGGTCAAGCCGTACGAGTTCGACATCGGCTGGGCGTACATCCGCGGCCTCGAGATGTTGGGCTGGGCCAAGGTGCGCAAGACGCCGCCGATGCTCAAGCTCGGCAGCATCAAGCCGGTGGCCGACTCGCAGACGCTTGAAGCCGTGATCGCCAATCGCTACGAGGTGATGGCCAAGTACGCCAAGCACCTCAAGCAGGCCTGCGGTGCCGAGCTGGCTCGTCTCAAGGCCGAAGGTGCGCAGAACACCGCGAAGTGGAAGGAAATGCACCTGGCCAAGCGCTGGCTGCACCGCGACGAGGACAAGATCCCGCAGGACGTGAAGAAGCACGTGGAGAACGTCTGCGCGCAGAACGCCGCGCTCGCCAAGCTGGTCGCCATGCGCGAAGAGCTGCGCCTGCTCTGGACGCGCACCAACGTGTCGGCCGAGCAACTCGTGGCCGACCTGCAGGCCTGGTGCAAGAAGGCCGAGGAGAGCGGTATCGCTGCCCTGCAGGACTTCGCGCTGAAGCTGCGCGCCGCGCACGCCTGAGCGTTTCGCCCCACCCACTAAAGGCCCGCCACTGCGGGCCTTTTGCTTTGCGAGAACGGCGGGCGCAAAAAAACCCGCCGGACGAAAGGTCGGGCGGGCCTTCTCGAAACCAGGCCGAATTACTTCAGCTTGGTTTCCTTGTACATCACGTGCTTTCGAGCCTTCGGGTCGAACTTCATCATCTCCAGCTTTTCCGGCGTGGTCTTCTTGTTCTTGTCGGTCGTGTAGAAGTGACCGGTGCCGGCGCTGGATTCCAGCTTGATCTTTTCGCGTCCACCTTTTGCCATGATCTGCTCCTAGGGTTTACAGCGCGCCCTTGGCACGCAGATCGGCGACGACCTGGTCGATGCCGACCTTGTCGATCAGGCGCAACGCTGCGTTGCTGATGCGAAGGCGCACCCAGCGGTTCTCGGTTTCGAGCCAGAAGCGGCGGTACTGCAGGTTGGGCAGGAAGCGGCGCTTCGTTTTGTTGTTTGCGCGGGAGACGTTGTTCCCCACCATCGGGCGCTTGCCCGTGACTTGACAGACGCGTGCCATGACGCTTCTCCGGTGAATCTGATTGCCAAAGCGCCGGTGCGTGTGGCTGGGGCAAAGCTGCCCAGGAGCAATCCGGCAAAGACCGCGATTATAGCCAGATTTCGGGGTGGGTCCACCGCCCCCGGGATCACTGCTCCAGGAAGCGCTGGGCGTCCAGGGCGGCCATGCAGCCGGTGCCGGCGCTTGTGATCGCCTGGCGGTACACGTGGTCTTGCACATCGCCGGCGGCGAACACGCCCGGCACGCTGGTCATCGTCGCGAAGCCGTCGAGCCCGCTTCGGGTGACGATGTAGCCGTCCTTCATCTCGAGCTGGCCCTTGAAGATGTCGGTGTTGGGTTGGTGGCCGATGGCGATGAAGCAGCCCTTCAGGGCGATGTCCTGCGTGCCGGCGCCCTGCGTGCTGCGAATGCGCACGCCGGTCACGCCGCTCTGGTCGCCCAGCACTTCGTCGAGTGTGTGCCACAGGTGCAGGTGCATCTTGCCCGCCTTGACCTTCTCCATCAGCTTGTCGACCAGGATGGGCTCGGCGCGAAACTTGTCGCGGCGATGGATGAGGTGGACCTTGCTGGCGATGTTCGACAGGTACAGCGCCTCCTCCACCGCAGTGTTGCCGCCCCCGACGACGCAGACATCCTGTTCGCGATAGAAGAAGCCGTCGCACGTGGCGCAGCCACTGACGCCGCGGCCCATGAACGCCTCTTCCGACGGCAATCCGATGTACTTCGCCGATGCCCCGGTGGCGATGATCAGCGCGTCGCAGGTGTACTGGCCGGCGTCGCCCTTGAGCGTGAAGGGCCGCTGACCGAGGTCGACGTGGTTGATGTGATCGAACACGATCTGCGTGTTGAAGCGCTCCGCGTGCTTGAGGAAGCGGTCCATCAGATCGGGACCCATCACGCCTTCGACATCGGCGGGCCAATTGTCGACATCGGTGGTGGTCATCAGCTGGCCGCCCTGGGCGATGCCGGTGACGAGCATCGGCTTGAGATTGGCGCGCGCCGCGTAGATCGCCGCGGTGTAGCCGGCCGGGCCCGAACCGAGGATCAGGACCTTCGCGTGAGTGGTGGGGGTCGTCATGGGCGGATGGAAACCGTTGGAAGCAAATCAGTGAGGCGCGAGTCTGACATGGGGTTCTCTCGCGCTGGCGTCAACGCCGGCAATGGTGACAATAGCGAAATTGTAGGAAACGTGAAATTTGCCTGGGTCACGCCCTGCAATCCCAATAAAGACTGACTGGAGCTCCTCGTATGGCAATGCTTTCGAATCTCGATCTGATTCGCCGTGTGCCTTTGTTTTCGATGCTCACCAACGACCAGGCACAGGGCATCGCCGACAGCGTCGTCAAGCGGCGCTTCCGAAGGGGCGAGATCATCGTCGAGCACGGACGGAAGTCGAATGCGCTGTTCATCCTGCTCACTGGCCGGGCCCGCGTGCTAACCGCCGACTCGCGTGGCCGAGAGGTCATCCTCGCGGTGCTGCAGCCGGGAGACTACGTGGGCGAGATGAGTCTCATCGACAACGAGCCGCACTCCGCCACGGTGCGCGCCGAGGTGCAAACCGACATGCTGATCCTCGGCCGTGCCGAATTCGCACGTTGCCTGCCCGAGAACTCGAGTCTCTCGTACGCCATCCTCCGAGGGCTGGTGCAGCGCCTGCGCAACGCCGACCGCCAGATCGAATCGCTCGCTCTGCTCGACGTCTATGGACGCGTCGCACGCACGCTGCTCGACATGGCCGAGAACGACGGCGACATCAAGATCATCCGCAACAAGGTTTCGCGCCAGGACCTGGCCAAGGTGGTCGGCGCCTCGCGCGAGATGGTCAGCCGCGTGATGAAAGACCTGGAAGAGCGCGGCATGGTCGAGACGCAGGAGAACGGCTCGGTGATCATCAAGGAGCGCCTGGTCACCTGATGCAGGCGATTGAGGCCGCTTCGGCCACAATCGAAGGATGACGTTTCCGCTCGGTTCGCTCCGGTCCGACACCGGGGCTTCGTCCACCTCGTCGGCTGCCCCGCACGGTGGCACGTACACCCGCAGCAAGGCTGCTCGCGACAGCGCCGCCGCGCCCGCCGACACCGGCCACCACGTGGGTTGGAGATCGCAGCTCATGCTGCTCGTGGGCGGCGTGGCGTGGCTGCTGGCACTGCTTGCGTTGGTCACGCACAACGCTTCCGATCCGGCTTTTTCCACCTCGGGCCAGTCCCCGCTGCCGCACAACCAGGCCGGCGCGCTCGGCGCCTGGTTCTCGGACCTCGCGTACTTCCTGCTCGGTTATTCGGCCTGGTGGCTGATGGCCGTCGGCCTGCGATCGTGGCTGGGCGGTCTCGCGCGCGTGCTGCGCGGCGACGACACATCGCCGTCGGCACGACCTCGCTGGCTGTTCTGGCTGGGTGTCGTCCTGCTGCTGGCGGCGAGTACGTCGCTCGAATGGACGCGCATGTACCAGTGGGAAGCCCGTCTCCCCGGCGCCCATGCGGGTGGCGTGCTGGGCTATACGCTGGGGCCGCTGAGCATGAAGCTCCTCGGCTTCGCAGGCTCTGGCGTGCTCTGGATCGCCGCGCTGGTCGCAGGACTCGCGATGGCATTTCGCTTCTCCTGGGTGAGCGTGGCCGAAGGCATAGGCGCCTGGTTCGAGAGCCTGCGCGAGCGCCGGGTCGAGCGCATCGAACGCGCCGAGGACATTCGTCTCGGCGAGCAGGCCTTGCGCGAGCGCGAGCACGTGGTCGAGGCGGAGCACCAGCTGCAGGAGGACCACGTGCCCATCGTCATCGAGGCGCCGGTGGTCGAGGTGCCCAAGAGCGAGCGCGTGGTCAAGGAACGGCAGAAGCCGTTGTTCACCGAGCTGGCCGACACCAGGCTGCCGCAGGTCGACCTGCTCGACGCGGCACCCGGCCGCATGGAGACCGTGACGCCCGAGACGCTGGAGATGACCTCTCGCCTCATCGAGAAGAAGCTGAAGGATTTCGGTGTCGAGGTGCGCGTGGTCGCTGCGTCGCCCGGGCCGGTGATCACGCGCTACGAGATCGAGCCGGCCACCGGCGTGAAGGGCGCGCAGATCGTCAACCTGGCAAAGGACCTGGCGCGCTCGCTGAGCCTGGTCAGCATCCGCGTCGTCGAGACCATTCCGGGCAAGACGACGATGGCGCTCGAGCTGCCCAATGCGAAGCGACAGACCATCCGCCTGTCGGAGATCCTGGGCTCGCAGGTCTACAACGACGCGGCCTCGCAGCTCACCATCGGTCTCGGCAAGGACATCGTCGGTGCCCCGGTGGTGGCCGACCTCGCCAAGATGCCGCACTGCCTCGTGGCCGGCACCACCGGGTCCGGCAAGTCGGTGGGGATCAACGCCATGATCCTGTCGCTGCTCTACAAGGCCGAAGCGCGCGACGTGCGCCTGATCCTCATCGATCCGAAGATGCTCGAGATGAGCGTCTACGAGGGCATCCCGCACCTGCTCGCGCCGGTCGTCACCGACATGAAGCAGGCCGCCAACGCGCTCAACTGGTGCGTCGGCGAGATGGAGCGGCGCTACAAGCTGATGAGCAAGCTCGGCGTGCGCAACCTGTCGGGCTACAACAAGAAGATCGCCGACGCAGCGGAGAGGGGCCAGACCCTGCCCAATCCCTTCAGCCTCACGCCCGAGCAGCCCGAGCCGCTGGAGCGCCTGCCGTTCGTCGTCGTCGTGATCGATGAGCTGGCCGACCTGATGATGGTGGTCGGCAAGAAGATCGAGGAGCTGATCGCCCGCCTGGCGCAGAAGGCGCGCGCAGCCGGCATCCATCTCATCCTCGCCACGCAGCGGCCCAGCGTCGACGTGATCACCGGCCTCATCAAGGCCAACATCCCGACGCGGCTGTCGTTCCAGGTGTCGAGCAAGATCGACTCGCGCACCATCCTCGACCAGATGGGCGCCGAGGCGCTGCTCGGGCAGGGCGACATGCTGTACCTCACGCCCGGAGGCGGCATCCCCGTGCGCGTGCACGGGGCATTCGTCAGCGACGACGAGGTGCACCGAGTCGTGAACTACCTCAAAAGCCAGGGCGAGCCCAACTACATCGACGGCATCCTCGAAGGCGGCACGCTCGACGGCGAAGGCGGCGACGTCATGACGTCGGACATGCCGGGGGGCGGCAGCGGCGAATCGGATCCCATGTACGACCAGGCGGTCGCGATCGTGCTGCAGCACCGCCGGGCCTCCATCTCGCTGGTGCAGCGCCACTTACGAATCGGCTACAACCGCGCGGCGCGGCTGCTGGAACAAATGGAGAAATCCGGGCTCGTATCGGCCATGTCCACCAACGGCAACCGGGACATCATCGTGCCGGCCCGCGCCGAATGAACAAGCTTCTCTTCGCCGCGCTGCTCAGCGCCGTCAGCTTCGCCGTCCATGCCGATGCGGTCGACACGCTGAAGGACTTCGTCACCAACGTGAAGTCGGGGCATGCCAGCTTCACGCAGACCGTCGTCTCGCCCGATGGCGCGAAGAAGAAGACCTCGAGCGGCAGCTTCGATTTCGCGCGTCCCAACCGTTTCCGCTTCGCCTATGCCAAGCCGTTCGAGCAGCTGATCGTCGCCGACGGCCAGAAGGTCTGGATCCACGACGTCGATCTCAACCAGGTCAGCGTGCGCAAGTTCTCGCAGGCGCTGGGGGCCACGCCGGCGGCCATCCTGGCAGGCGGTTCGCTCGAAAAGGACTTCACCCTGTCGCCGCTGCCCGCCAAGGACGGCCTCGAATGGGTGCAAGCGACGCCCAAGGTCAAGGACGGGGCGTTCCAGTCGGTGCGCATCGGCTTCAAGGGCCGTGACCTGTCGGCAGTCGAAATCACCGACAGCTTCGGCCAGCGCTCGCTGCTGCAGTTCTCGCAGTTCGCGGCGAATGCAGGGGTGGCGCCCGAGCTGTTCAAGTTCACCGCGCCGCCCGGCGCCGACGTGATCGAACAGTAGGCTGCGACACAATCCGGCGATGGGCACGCTCCCCTTGCCGCTGGACGAACCTCCCGAGCCTCCGCTCGCCGAGCGCCTTCGCCCCAAGACCCTCGATGAAGTCATCGGCCAGCAGCACCTGCTGGGCGAAGGCAAGCCGCTGCGGGCCGCGTTCCAGTCCGGCCGCCTGCATTCGATGATCCTGTGGGGCCCGCCGGGCACCGGCAAGACCACGCTCGCGCGCCTGATGGCCGATGCGTTCGACGCGCAGTTCATCCCCATCTCCGCAGTGCTCGGCGGCGTGAAGGACATCCGCGAGGCGGTCGAGCGTGCCCAGGCCGCGGCGGCCGGCGGGCGGCGCACCGTCGTGTTCGTCGACGAGGTGCACCGCTTCAACAAGGCGCAGCAGGATGCCTTCCTGCCGCATGTGGAATCGGGCCTGTTCACCTTCATCGGCGCGACCACCGAGAACCCGTCGTTCGAGGTCAACTCGGCGCTGCTGTCGCGTGCCACGGTGCACGTGCTGAAGAGCCTGGCCGATGGCGACCTGCGCACGCTGCTCGGGCGCGCACAGCAGCTGCTCGATGCGCCGGCGCTCACCGATGCCGCGGCTGTGCGCCTGGTCGGCTACGCCGACGGCGATGCGCGCCGCCTGCTCAACGCCTACGAAAACCTGGTCAACATGGCGGGCGACGCCACGCAGATCGACGAGCCGCTCCTGGAGAAGTCGCTCGGCGAGCAGCTGCGCCGCTACGACAAGGGCGGCGAGCAGTTCTACGACACGATCTCCGCCCTGCACAAGGCGGTGCGCGGCTCCGACCCGGATGCGTCGCTGTACTGGTTCGTGCGCATGATCGACGGCGGTGTCGATCCGCGTTATGCGGCAAGGCGCATGGTGCGCATGGCCAGCGAAGACATCGGCCTGGCCGATCCACGCGCGCTGCGCATGGCGCTCGACGCGGCCGAGACCTACGAGCGGCTGGGCTCGCCCGAAGGCGAGCTGGCGCTGGCCCAGGCGGTGGTCTATCTCGCGATGGCGCCCAAGTCCAATGCGGTCTACAGCGCCTACAACGCCGCGCGCGCCTTCGTCGCGCAGGATGGCACCCGAGCGGTGCCGCTGCGCCTGCGCAATGCGCCGACTCGGCTCATGAAGAACCTCGACTACGGCAAAGGCTATCGCTATGCGCACGACGAGCAAGGCGGCTTCGCGGCCGGCGAGCGTTACTGGCCCGACGACATGGAGGCACCGCTGTTCTACGAGCCGGTGCCGCGCGGGCTGGAGATCCGCATCGGCGAGCGCCTCGTCGAATTGCGCCGTCTGAACGAGGAAGCGAAGAAAAGGACGTGACGTGCGGTCGGTTTGGTGATTTGTTCGGGAGCCACTAGGAAAGTCCGCATGTCCTTCGTAAGCCGCAGCCTCTAGAATTCCGCCCGGTCACCAGCGCTTCGAAGAAGCGACGCCCGCCCCAAAACATTTGCGGCGGGCTTTTTGCTAATAGAAAGAGACCAGCGATTGAGAGACCATCTCTCGCCCCGCTGAAGCGGCTTCGCAGGGATGCGTGGCCCGACCGACAACCGAGGAGACCGAATGGACATCTTCATCCAACAGATCATCAATGGTCTGGTGCTCGGCAGCGTGTATGCGCTGGTGGCGCTGGGCTACACGATGGTCTACGGCATCATCAACCTGATCAACTTCGCGCACGGCGAGGTGTTGATGGTGGGCGCGCTGACGAGCTGGACGGTCGTCACGGAACTGCGCGGCACGATGCCCGACTGGCTCCTGATGATCGTGTCGCTGGCCGCCGCCATCGTGGTCTGCGCAGCGCTGAACTTCACGATCGAGAAGATCGCCTACCGGCCGCTGCGCAACGCGCCGCGCCTGGCGCCGCTGATCACGGCGATGGGCATGAGCCTGCTGCTGCAGACGCTCGCCATGATCATCTGGAAGCCGAACTACAAGCCGTACCCGATCCTGCTGCCGAGCGAGCCGTTCAACGTCTTCGGCGCGGTGATCAACACGACGCAGATCCTGATCCTGGTGGTCACCGCGATCACCCTCGCGGGCCTGATGTACCTGGTCAACAAGACCAAGCTGGGCCGCGCGATGCGCGCCACCGCCGAGAACCCGCGCGTCGCGGGCCTGATGGGCGTCAAGCCCGACATGGTGATCTCGGCCACCTTCGTCATCGGAGCCGCGCTGGCCGCGCTGGCTGGCGTGATGTATGCGGCGAACTACGGCTCGGTGCAGCACACCATGGGCTTCCTGCCCGGCCTGAAGGCGTTCACGGCGGCGGTGTTCGGCGGCATCGGCAATCTGCCGGGCGCGATGGTCGGCGGCGTGCTGCTGGGACTCATCGAGTCGCTGGGCGCCGGCTACATCGGGGTGCTCACGGGCGGCGTGCTGGGCAGCCACTACCAGGACATCTTCGCCTTCATCGTGCTGATCCTCGTGCTCACGCTGCGCCCGCAGGGCCTGCTCGGCGAGCGCGTCGCGGACCGCGCCTGACGCAGGAGACCACACCATGATGAAGAACAAGCTGGTCGTCTTCGCCCTCTGCGGGCTCGCGCTGTTCATCACGCCGCTGATCGCGCAGTACTTCGGCAACGCCTGGGTGCGCATCATCGACTCGGCGCTGCTGTACGTGCTGCTCGCGCTCGGACTGAACATCGTGGTCGGCTACGCCGGCCTGCTGGACCTGGGCTACATCGCGTTTTACGCGGTCGGCGCCTACATGTTCGGCTTGCTGTCGTCGCCCCACCTGACCGAGACCTTCCCGGCCATCGGCGCGATGTTCCCCAACGGGCTGCACACGCCGATCATCCTGGCCATCCCGCTGGCGGCGGGGCTCGCCGGCGCCGTCGGCGTGCTGCTCGGCGCCCCGACGCTGAAGCTGCGCGGCGACTACCTGGCGATCGTGACGCTCGGCTTCGGCGAGATCATCCGCGTGTTCATCAACAACCTCGATGCGCCGGTCAACATCACCAACGGCCCCAAGGGGCTGAGCCAGATCGACCCGATGCACCTGGGCAAGCTGACGATGGGCAAGGCGATCGACGTGTTCGGCTTCACCATCCCGCCCGTCACGCTGTACTACTACCTGTTCCTGCTGCTGGTGCTGGGCAGCGTGGTGCTGTGCTACCGGCTCGAGCGCTCGCGCATCGGCCGGGCCTGGATGGCCATCCGCGAGGACGAGATCGCGGCCAAGGCGATGGGCATCAACACCCGCAACATGAAGCTGCTCGCCTTCGGCATGGGGGCCACGTTCGGCGGCGTGTCCGGCACGATGTTCGCGGCCTTCCAGAACTTCGTCTCGCCCGAGTCGTTCGCCCTCAACGAATCGGTCATGGTCGTCGCGATGGTGGTGCTGGGCGGCCTGGGCCACATCCCCGGCGTGATTCTTGGCGCGCTGCTGCTCGCCTCGCTGCCCGAGGTGCTGCGTTACGTGGCCGGCGACCTGCAGTCCATGACGGAAGGCCGGCTCGACGCGGCCATCCTGCGGCAGCTGCTCATCGCGCTGGCCATGATCGCGATCATGCTGGCCCGACCGCGCGGGCTGTGGCCCTCGCCCGAGCATGGCAAGGCGGCGCCCGGAGCCCAGGCGCCCACCCCCGTTCCACCCGGCATCCCGGCTGACGTCACGAGGAGCGCGCCATGAGCGAAACCATCCTGAAAGTGAGCGGTGTCTCCAAGCGCTTCGGCGGCCTGCAGGCCTTGTCCGATGTGGGCATCACCATCGTCGCCGGGCAGGTCTACGGTCTCATCGGTCCCAACGGTGCCGGCAAGACGACCTTCTTCAACGTGCTCACGGGCCTGTACACGCCCGACTCCGGCAGCTTCGAGCTGGGCGGCAAGGCGTACAAGCCCACCGCGGTGCACGAGGTCGCGAAGGCCGGCATCGCGCGCACCTTCCAGAACATCCGGCTGTTCGCCGAGATGACGGCCCTGGAGAACGTGATGGTCGGCCGCCACATCCGCACCGGCTCGGGCCTGATGGGCGCGATGTTCCGCACCCCGGGGTTCAGGCACGAGGAGGCGGCGATCGCCAAGCGCGCGCAGGAGCTGCTCGACTACGTCGGCATCGGCAAGTACGCCGAGTTCAAGGCGCGCACGCTGAGCTACGGCGACCAGCGGCGCCTGGAGATCGCGCGTGCGCTGGCCACCGATCCCAAGCTGATCGCGCTCGACGAGCCGGCGGCGGGCATGAACGCCACCGAGAAGGTGGTGCTGCGCGAGCTGATCGACCGCATCCGCAAGGACGGCCGCACCATCCTGCTGATCGAGCACGACGTGAAGCTGGTGATGGGCTTGTGCGACCGCGTGACGGTGCTCGACTACGGCAAGCAGATCGCCGAAGGCACGCCGTACGACGTGCAGCGCGACCCCAAGGTCATCGAGGCTTACCTCGGCGCCAGCCACACCGCGCACTAAGGATCACGGACATGGCAAACACATTGCTCAAGGTCACCGGACTCAAGGTGGCGTACGGCGGCATCCAGGCGGTCAAGGGCATCTCGTTCGAGGTGCGCGAAGGCGAGCTGGTCAGCCTGATCGGCGCCAACGGTGCCGGCAAGACGACCACCCTGAAGGCGGTGACCGGCATTCAGCCGGTGGCCGCCGGCGACATCGAATACCTCGGCAAGCCGGTCAAGGGGCAGGGCGCCTGGGACCTGGTGAAGCAGGGCCTCGTGATGGTGCCCGAGGGGCGCGGCACCTTCACGCGGATGACGATCACCGAGAACCTTCAGATGGGCGCCTTCGTGCGTGCGGACCGCGAGATCGACGACGACATCGAGAAGGTGTTCGCGATCTTCCCGCGCCTGAAGGAGCGCCGCCACCAGCTCGCGGGCACCATGTCGGGGGGCGAGCAGCAGATGCTCGCGATGGGGCGCGCACTGATGGCGCGCCCCAAGGTGCTGCTGATGGACGAGCCGTCGATGGGCCTGTCGCCCATCATGGTCGACAAGATCTTCGAGGTGGTGAACGACATCCACGGCCGCGGCGTGACCGTGCTGCTGGTGGAGCAGAACGCCAGCCGCGCGCTGCAGCTGGCCACCCGCGGCTACGTGATGGACTCGGGCGAAGTCACCATGAGCGGCGACGCGAAGACGCTGCTCAACGACCCCAAGGTGCGGGCCGCCTACCTCGGCGAGTGAAGGGCAGCTTTCGACCGGCGGCTCACAGCTGGATCGAGGCGAGTCCGAGGCCGTCGAATTCGACTTCGACGAAGCTGCCGGCCGGCGTGTCCGGCACGACGATCCAGGCGCCGGTGGTGACCACGCTGCCCGCCGGCACCGCGGTGCCCGCGCGTGCGACGTGCCGCAGCCAGCCGGGCACCAGCCAGGCCGGGTCCCCGAGCGGATGCGTGCCGGTCTTCTCGTCCACCACCTTGCCGTCGACACGCACGCGGCAGGTCTGCGCCGACCAGTCGCGCGGCTGATACGGCCTCCAGTCGCCCAGCACCAGCGCGCCATGCGACTGCAGG
This sequence comes from Piscinibacter sp. XHJ-5, assembly GCF_029855045.1. GTDB lineage: Bacteria > Pseudomonadota > Gammaproteobacteria > Burkholderiales > Burkholderiaceae_C > Albitalea. The sequence goes on along the minus strand of NZ_CP123228.1, from coordinate 5,710,209 downwards.
TCCGCCAGGCGCAGCAGCGCCGGTGCGCTCACGCCTTCGGTGAAGCGCGAGTCGACCATCTCGATGGACACCGCCATCGCATCGACGAGGCCCGCGGTCTCGTCGGGCGTGAGCGATGCGGCGTTCGATGCCGCGACGTCGCGCTTCAGGCGCAGCGCGATCTCGGCTTCGATGATGCGCAGCCGGAACGGCCAGCTCCTCGCCGTCGCCGGGCTGGTCCACACGCCCGACGGAGGGAGGGGCGAGTGGGCGAGCGCGGCGGTGCGCGACGCGCCGCCCGACTTCCAATGTCGCGGCGTGCCGTCGAACCAGCCGAGCGCTTCGGCCACCGCGGCCTGCACCGCATAAGCCGCGTCGGCGTCCCGCAGGGCATCGCGCAGCGGCGCGGCGTCGACGCTGCGTGACTCGCGTCGCGCGAGCAGCAGCGCATCGGTGACGGCTCGAACCGGGTCTTGTGAGGGCATGGGTCTTCCTTGTTTGGCGTTAGGTGGAAGCCAGATGATCGGCCAGGACGCGCGCCACGTGCAGCGCCTCGCGACCCGCGCCGTCGGCGATCTGGTGGCGACAGCTCGTGCCGTCGGCGACGATCAGCGCATCGGGCGCTTCGCGCACCGCGGGCAGCAGGCTGAGCTCGGCCATATGCATCGAGACTTCGTGATGCCGCGCTTCGTAGCCGAAGCTGCCCGCCATGCCGCAACACGATGACTCGATGAGCATGGGCTGCGCATCCGGAATCAGCCGCAGCACCTCGAGCACCGGCTGCACGGCATCGAAGGCCTTCTGGTGGCAGTGGCCGTGCACGCGCATCGGCTGCCTGGCGGGGCGCCAGGAAGGCGCGAAGCGGCCTGCGCGAGCTTCGCGGGCCAGGAACTCCTCGAGCAGCAAGGCGTGGCCGGCGAGCGTCTTCGCGCGCTCCCCGAATCCCATGGCGAGCATCTCGTCGCGCAGCGTCAGCAGGCAAGAGGGTTCCAGACCGACGACGGCGATGCCGCGCTCGGCAAAGGGCAGCAGCGCGTCGAGCAAGGCCTTCGCCTTGTCCTTCGCCATGTCGGCCATGCCGGCGGCGAGGTAGGTGCGCCCGCAGCACAGCGGGTTGGCCGTGCTGCCGGCCGCGTGAACGGTGTAGCCGGCCGCCTTCAGCACGCGCACCGCGTCGCGTGCGTTCTCGGTCTCGAAGTTGCCGTTGAAGGTGTCGACGAAGAGCACGACGGGCTTCGCCGCCGCGAGCACCTCTTGCCGCGAGGCCAGCGGCAACCCGGGTGCGATCCGCGCGAAGGTGTCGCGTCGAAACGCCGGCAGCGAGCGCTGCGCCGACAGACCCCACCAGCGCTCGCTCCAGCGGGCGAGCGCCGGCACGCGGTTGCGCAGGTTCGCCAACCACGGCAGGCGACTCGCGAGCGGGGCGTAGTCGGGCAGCCGTGCGATGAGCTGGTCCTTCATCGAGCTGCCGCGCCGCAGCCGGCGCTGCGCGAGGAACTCGAGCTTCATCTTCGCCATGTCGACGCCGGTGGGGCAGTCGCGCTTGCAGCCCTTGCAGCCGACGCACAGGTCGAGCGCCTCGGCCACCGCGTCGCCGCCGAAGGGGTCTTCCGCGAGCTGGCCCGACAAGGCCAGGCGCAGCGTGTTGGCGCGGCCGCGTGTCAGGTGCTGCTCGTCACGGGTCACGCGGTAGCTCGGGCACATGGTGCCGGCGTCGAACTTGCGGCAGTGGCCGTTGTTGTTGCACATCTCGACGGCCTTGGCGAACCCGCCAGTGGTGTCGCCGCCGGTGCCAGGCGCGGTGGTCTGCTCGGTCGCGGGATCGTTCTGCACGTTCCACGGCGACCAATCGAAGACCGGGGTCAGCGTGATCGTCCGGTAGTTCGGCGGGAAGCGAAACAGCCGTGACTCGTCCATCTTCGGCGGATCGACGATCTTGCCGGGGTTCATCAGGTTCAGCGGATCGAGCTGGCGCTTGATCTCGCCGAAGGCCTCCACCAGCCGGGGACCGAACTGCCAGGCGATCCACTCGCCGCGGCACAGCCCGTCGCCATGCTCGCCGCTGTAGGCGCCGCGGTAGCGGCGCACCAGCTCGGCCGCTTCCTCCGCGATGGCGCGCATCCGGGACGCGCCGTCGCGTCGCATGTCGAGGATGGGACGCACGTGGAGCGTGCCCACCGACGCATGCGCGTACCAGGTGCCGCGCGTGCCGTGCCGCGTGAACACCTCGGTCAGCGCATCGGTGTATTCGGCCAGATGCTCCAGGGGCACCGCGCAGTCCTCGATGAAGCTCACCGGCTTGCCGTCGCCCTTGAGGCTCATCATGATGTTGAGGCCGGCCTTGCGCACTTCCCACAGCGCCTTCTGCGGTCCCTCGTCGGGCATCTGCACCACCTGCCCGGCCAGGCCCAGATCGCCGATCAGCTCGACGAGCGCCTGAAGCTGCCGCAGCAGCGCCGCACGATCGTCGCCGCTGAACTCCACCAGCAGGATGGCCGCCGGCCCGCCGATCAGCGCCTTCTCGATCACCGGCCGGAAGGCCGGGTTGGCGCGCGACAGCTCGATCATCGTGCGGTCGACCAGCTCCACGGCGGTCGGCCCCAGCTTGACGATGTGCTGGGCCGAGTCCATGGCCGCGTGGAAGGTCGGGAAGTTGACGACGCCCAGCACCTTGGCACGCGGCAGCGCGGAGAGCTGCAGCTTCATGCGCCGCGTGAGCGCGAGCGTGCCCTCGGCCCCCACCAGCAGATGGGCCAGGTTGACGCTGCCGTCGCCGGTGTACGGACGCTCGCTCCGCGGCCGGAAGATGTCGAGGTTGTAGCCGCCGACGCGGCGCAGCAGCCTGGGCCACTTCGCGTCGATGTCGCCTGCATGCCTGTCGGCCAGCGACTTCACGAAGTCGGCGAAGGCGCGCTCTCGGGCGCCCAACCTCGCCACGGGACCGAAGGACACGCTGCTGCCGTCGCTCAGCCAGGCGTCGATGCCGAGTACGTTGTGCACCATGTTGCCGTAGGCGATGCTGCGGCTGCCGCACGAGTTGTTGCCCGCCATGCCGCCCAGCGTGGCCTGCGCGCTGGTCGACACGTCGACGGGGAACCACAGCCCGTGGGGCTTCAGGTAGGCATTGAGGTGGTCCAGCACCAGTCCCGGCTCGACCTCCACGGTGGCCGCGTGCAGGTCGAGCGCGCCGATGCCGCGCAGGTGCTTGGTGGTGTCGATGACAAGCGCTGCACCGGTGGTCTGCCCGCACTGCGACGTGCCGCCGCCGCGCGGCAGCAGCGGCACCTTCATGTCGCGCGCGATGTCGATGGCGAGCTGCACGTCGCGCGTGCTGCTCGGCACGAACACGCCGATCGGCATGATCTGGTAGATCGACGCGTCGGTCGCATAGCGCCCGCGGGCGGCGATGTCGAACATCACCTCGCCCTCGGTTTCGCGGCGCAAGCGGCGCGCGAGCTCGTCGGCTTCGGGGGTGGCGGCGTGAGCGGCGGCCGGTTCGGTGTCTTTCCGGCGGGCAGCGTCCAGGGGCAGCGATGCGCTCATGATCGGGCCTCGCCGGTGGCCTGCAGTCGCCCGCTGCGCATCAGCTCGAGCACCGCCTCGCGCTTGTGGTGCAGGTGCTGGACCATGAGTGCGCGCATGCCGGTCGCGTCGCGCGCGGCCAGCAGCTCCACCATGCGGTCGTGCTCCTTGACCGCGCGCTGCCACTTGTCGGCGTCGAAGTTGGAGCGAAAGCGCAGCGACTGCAGCCGCGCGTTCACCGTGCGCCATGTCCGCGTGAGCACCGCGTTGCGAGCGGCCTGGTTGATCAGCGTGTGGATCTGCGCGTTGAGGCGGTAGTACGTGGAGAGGTCACGCCGCGTGTACGCGGCCAGCATCTCGTAGTGCAAGGCTTTGAGCTCGGCCAGCTCGTCGTCGGTGATGCGCTGCGCGGCGAGCTCGCCCGATTGGCCTTCGAGCCCGCCGATCACCTCGAAGGTGTCGGCCACGTCCTGCTCGGAGAGCTGCACGGCGACGGCGCCGCGGTTGGGCAGCAGCTCGACCAGTCCTTCGGCGGCCAGCATGCGGATGGCCTCGCGCAGCGGCGTGCGCGACACCTTCAGCGATTCGCTGAGCTCGCGCTCGTTGAGCTTGGCGCCGGGCGGGATGTGGCCCTCCACGATGCGCTGGCGCAGCCGCGTGGCGACTTCCTGGTGCAGCACCTGGCGGGGGATGGAGATGATGTCGGCCATACGTTCTTAACGCATTTGCATACAAAACATGACGGGATCCGAAGGCAATTGTAGGGTGAAGAGCCTTGACAAACGAATTTTGTATGCAAAAAATCGTTCGACAAGGATCCCATCATGATCAGCCTCGACCAGCATCCCACCGGCCGCCACTTCTTGCAGATTCCGGGCCCGAGTCCGGTCCCCGATCGCATCTTGCGGGCGATGAGCCTGCCCACCATCGACCATCGGGGCCCCGAGTTCGCCGTGCTGGGCCTCAAGGTCCTGGCGGGTCTGCGCGAGATCTTCCAGACGCGGCATCCGGTCGTCGTGTATCCCGCCTCGGGCACCGGCGCTTGGGAGGCGGCGCTCGCCAACACGCTGAGTCCCGGGGACGCCGTGCTGATGGCCGAGACCGGCCACTTCGCGTCGCTGTGGAAGAAGATGGCCGAGCGGCTCGGCCTGCAGCCCGAGTTCATCGCCTGGCCCGGCAACGATGCCGAGACCGGCCTGCCCAACGCATGGCGGCGCGGCGTGCCGGTCGAGATGATCGGCGAGCGCCTGCGCGAGGACCGCGGCCATCGCATCCGCGCGGTCTGCGTGGTGCACAACGAGACCTCGACCGGCGTCACCTCCGACATTGCCGCCGTGCGCCGCGCCATCGACGATGCGGGCCATCCGGCGCTGCTCATGGTCGACACGATCTCCGGGCTCGCCAGCGCCGACTACCGCCACGACGCGTGGGGCGTCGACGTCGCGATCAGCGGGTCGCAGAAGGGGCTCATGCTTCCCCCCGGCATGAGCTTCAACGCCGTCTCGCCCAAGGCCATCGAAGCGAGCCGCAGCGCACGGTTGCCGAAATCGTTCTGGGCCTGGGACGAGATCATCGACATGAACCGCGGCGGCTACTGGCCGTACACGCCCAACACCAACCTGCTCTACGGGCTGTCCGAATCGCTCGAGATGTTGCTCGCTCAGGGCCTGCCCGCGGTGTTCGCCCGCCACCAGCGCTGGGCCGAAGGGGTGCGCAACGCGGCGCGTGCCTGGGGCCTGCCCATCCAGTGCGCCGACCCGGCGGTGTACTCGCCGGTGCTGACCGGCATCGTCACGCCGGCGGGGGTCGATGCCGACGCGCTTCGCCGCCTCATCCACCAGCGCTTCGATCTGTCGCTCGGCACTGGCCTGGGCAGGATCAAGGGCCGCATGTTCCGCATCGGCCACCTGGGCGACTGCAACGACCTCACGCTGATGGCGGCGCTGTCCGGCGTGGAAATGGGGCTGAAGCTGGCCGGCGTGCCGATCGCAGGCAGCGGCGTGCAGGCCGCCATGGCGTTCTTCGCCTCGAACCCGGCGCCGATGCCGCCAGCCACGCCCGCATCCGCGGACTGAGCAGTACACAAGACGACAGGAGACAGATCCATGCAACGACGTTCCTTCATTCACGCCGCCGGCGCGGCCGCGGCCACGCTCGCCGCGCCGCAGGTGTTCTCGCAGGCCTGGCCGAACGGACCCGTGCGCATCGTGGTCGGCTTCCCGCCCGGCGGCGGCACCGATGCGCTGGCGCGGGTCGTCGCGCAGAAGCTGACGCCGATGTGGAACCAGCAAGTCATCGTCGAGACCAAGGCGGGCGTCGCCGGCGTGCTGGCCGCCGAGTACGTCGCGCAGCAGCCGAGCGACGGCACCACGCTGCTGATGGCGCACATCAACAGCCATGCGCTGGCGCCTGCGCTGCAGCGCAAGCTGAGCTATCGGGTCGACCGGGACTTCGTGCCCATCGTGCTGGTCGGCGTGACGCCCAACCTGCTGATCGCAGGCCCGGCGCAGAAGGAGAAGACGCTGAAGGAGGTCGTTGCACTGTGCAAGGCACAGCCGGGCAAGGTGAGTTTCGGCTCGGCTGGCGCCGGTTCGGCTCAGCATCTGGCACTGGAGCTGTTCAAGCTGCAGGCGAGGGTCGATGCGCTGCACGTGCCTTACAAGGGCAGCGGCCCGCTGCTGACCGACTTGATGGGCGGGCAGATCCAGTACAGCTTCGAGACCATGACCGCGGCGACGCCGCACGTGAAGAGCGGGCGCGTCGTCGCCATCGCGCAGACCCGCGCCAAGCGCGCGAAGGGCCATCCGACCGTGCCGACGATGCAGGAGGAAGGCTACGAGGGCTTCGAGGCCACGACCTGGTACGGCCTGGTGGGCCCCGGCAAGCTGCCGGCGGCGATCGCGCAGAAGGTCAACCAGGACGTCAACACGGTGCTCGCGATGCCCGACGTGCAGGAGAAGCTGGACACCTACGGCGCCGAGGACGGCGGCGGCACGACGGACAAGTTCGCCAGCTTCATCCAGTCCGAGATCGCCAAGTGGAGCCGCGTCGTCAAGGACGCCGACGTGAAAGTGGAGTCCTGACCACGCGGGTGGCGCGGAAGGCGGGGTGTTGATGCGTCAGTCGATCTTCGCGCCGCTCGTCTTCACCACCGCCTCGTACTTCGCCAGCTCGCTCTTCACGAACGCGGCGAACTGATCGGGCGTGCCGCCGATCGGCTCGGCCAGCAGCGATGCGAGCCGCGCCTTCAGCTCGGGCGAGTTCAACGCATCGACGAAGGCCTGGTGCAGGCGCTGGGTCACGTCGGCGGGCAGCTTCGCGGGTCCGAAGAGCCCGAACCAGGTGTTGACATCGAAGCGCGACAGGGCTGGTCCGGTCTCGGCGATCGTCGGCACCTCGGGCATCGCCGTCGATCTTCTGGCGGTCGTCACCGCCAGCGCCTTCAGCTTGCCGGCCTTGATGTTGGCCGACGCCGCCGCGAGGTTGTCGAAATTGAGGTCCACCTGACCGGACAGCAGCGCGAGCTGCGCCGGATTGCCGCCCGCGTACGGGATGTGGACCATGAACACGCCCGCCTGGGCCTTGAACATCTCGCCGGCGAGGTGGCCGGCGCTGCCATTTCCGCCCGAGCCATAGTTGAGCCGCCCGGGGTGCTGCCTGGCGTAGGCCACCAGATCGGCCACGCGCTGAATGCCCAGACGCTGCGCGGTGTCGGGGTTCATGACCAGCACGTTGGGCACTTGCGCCACGCCGGTGATCGGCGTGAAGTCGCGGATCGGGTCGTAGGGCAGCTTCGCGTACAGCCATGGATTGATCGCGTGCGTGGCCACGGCGCCCATCACGATCGTCGTGCCGTCGGGCGCCGACTTCGCTACCGCGTCGGCGCCGAGGTTGCCGCCCGCGCCGGCCTTGTTCTCGACGATGACCGGCCCGAGGCTGTCCTTCACCTTGTCGGCCAGCGCCCGCGCGACGATGTCCAGCGGACCGCCGGGCGGATAGGGCACGATGAGCCGGATCGGCCTGGCCTGGGCGAATGCCGGCAACGCGGCGGCGGCGAGCGTTTGCAGGACGAGACGGCGCCGCATCGCTCAGTCGCCGTGCTTGTCGGCTTCGGACGTGAACGAATCGGCGAGGAACTCGTCGTCCGGCAATCCGCACTGCGCGACGAAATCGCGCTGCGCCGACTCCACCATGACGGGTGCGCCGCAAGCGTAGACCTGGTGGCCCGACAGGTCGGGCTGGTCGTGCATCACCGCGTGGTGGACGAAGCCGGTACGGCCCGTCCAATGGTCCTCGGGCTTCGGCTCGGACAGCACAGGGATGTAGCGCAGGTTCGGCATCTGCTCGGCGGCCTGCAGCGCCCAGTCGTGCAGGTACAGGTCGGCCTTGCTGCGGCAGCCCCAGTACAGCACCGCCGGCCGCGTGATGTGCTTGAACTGCATGTGCTCGATGATCGCCTTGATCGGCGCGAAGCCGGTGCCCGAAGCCAGCAGCACCATCGGCTTGTCGGAGTCCTCGCGCAGGAAGAAGCTGCCGAACGGTCCTTCCATGCGCAGGATGTCCTTCTCCTTCATCGTCGTGAACACCTGGTCGGTGAACTTGCCGCCGGGCATGTGGCGGATGTGCAGCTCGACGAAGGGCTTGTCGCCTTGCGTGTGCGGCGCATTGGCCATCGAGTAGCTGCGACGCGAGCCGTCGCGCAGGATGAATTCGATGTACTGGCCGGCGTGGTAGCGCAGCGGGTCATTGGCAGGAAGCTGCATCTTCACCACCGCCACGTCGGGCGCAGGACGCTCGATGGTCGTCACGCGGCTCGGCATCTTGCGCACCTGGAACTCGCCTGCACCGGGCACGGTGCGCGCCTCGATCACCACGTCGGTCTGTGCGGCAGCGCAGCAGGTCAGCGTGAGGCCGCCTTCCTCCTCCTCCACCGACAGCGCCTTGTGCTGGTGGGCGCCGTGGATCACGCGGCCTTCGAGCAGGCGGCTCTTGCAGGAGCCGCAGGCGCCGTCGCGGCAGCCATAGGGCAGGCCCACCCCCTGGCGGATGGCGGCCTGCAGGATCGGTTCGTCGCGCTCGACGGTGAAGCTGCGGCCGCTCGGCTGAACGGTCACGGTGAAGGTCATGGTGGGAAGGCTCTCGTAAACTGACTTGCAATTTTGCCCTGCCCCTCCAAGCGGCTGCGGACCGCCCCGAATGTCCTTCCTTCCCACCCGTTTCAAGCGTCCGCGCCTGCTGATCGTCGGATGCGGTGACGTCGGCATGCGTGTGGTGCGGCTGCTCGGCGGCCGCTATCGCGTGTTCGCGCTGACGAGCCGCCCCGAGCGCGCACTGCAATTGCGCGCCGCCGGCGTGCTGCCGCTGATCGGGGATCTGGACATGCCATCGACGCTGGGCCGCCTGGCGGGATTGGCGGATGCGGTGTTGCACCTGGCGCCGCCGCCGGCCGAGGGCGACGGCGATCCGCGCACCGCGCACCTGCTGCAGGCGCTGGGGCGCAAGGACCGCGTGCAATGCATCGTGTATGGCAGCACGAGCGGCGTGTACGGCGATTGCGGCGGGCAGCGTTTCGACGAGACGCGAGCCACGGGGCCGCGCACGGGCCGCGCGCGCCGGCGCGTCGATGCAGAAGCGCGGCTGCGCTGGTACGGCCGCGCATTCGGCGCGCGCGTCAGCATCCTGCGGATCCCCGGCATCTATGCCCTCGACCGTCCCGGTGGACATCCGCGCGAGCGCCTCCTCCGCGGCACGCCGGTGCTGGACACGAACGACGACGTCTACACCAACCACATCCACGCCGACGACCTCGCGCGCGCCTGCGCCGCGGCGCTGGTGCGCGGCCTGCCGCAGCGCGTGGTGCATGCCAGCGACGACAGCGAACTGAAGATGGGCGAGTACTTCGATCTCGCCGCGGACCTCTGCGGGCTGCCGCGCCCGCCGCGCATCACCCTCGAGCAGGCGCGCGAGCGATTGCCGCCGACGCTGCTCAGCTTCATGAGCGAATCGCGGCGCCTCGACAACTGCCGATTGAAGAAGGAGCTGCGGCTTGCGCTGCGGTACCCGACGGTGCGCGAAGGCTTGGCCGGCTAGATTCCCTTGGCCCGGCGCAGCGTCTTCATCCGATCCTGCGCCTGCAGCTTCACCGTGCGCTCGTCGCCGCCGCGCGTGATGACCAGCTCCACTTCGCGCTCCGGTGGAGCGTCGCGCCAAAGCCGCTTGTAGAAGCCCTCGAGGCTCTTCACCGGCATGCCGTCGATCTTGACGATCTTGTCCCCCGGCTGCATGCCGGCCGCTTCAGCCGGGCTGTCGCGCGTGATGCGCACGACGCGCACGTCTCCTTCGAGCTCCACGCTGTTGAGCCCCAGCCATGCGCGCGTGCTGGTACGCGTCGCGCCGCGCTCGCGCAGGTCCGGCAGGATGCGCTTCAACAAGTCGGTCGGCACGAACATGTTGCCGGCCATGCGCGGATGGCCCGGTCCCAGTGCGTCCAGCACCACCAGGGAGCCGATGCCCATCAGCTCGCCGTGTGCGTTGAACAGCGCCGCGCCGCTGTGGTCGGTGCGCGGCGGCGTGGTGAACAGCGCGCCGTCGATGTGGTACTCCCAGTAGCCGGAGAACGCGCGCCGCGACACCATTCGGGCGATGCTCAGGTCGCCGTCGGCACCGCCGCTCGCGATCATCAACGGCTCGTCGGTCGACAACGCGGCGGGATTGCCCAGTCCCGCCGGCGGCAGGCGCAACGGTGCCAGCGCCTGCAGCAGGCCGAAGCCCGAGGCGAGGTCGTAGGCCACGACGCGCGCCGGCACGACCCGGTCGCGCTCCAGCACGAGGTCCACATGGTCCGCTTCGAGAATCAGGTAGCCGATCGTGACGACGAGGCCGTCGGCATCGATGACCACGCCGGAGCCTTGTCGCTCGCGCCCCAACGTGTCGATGGAGCGGGCGTCCTCGACGGCCACGGTGCGCACTCCCACCACGGCGGCGTTGGCGCGTGCCAGCGCCTGCGTCTGTGCATCGATGTCGGGGGCGGTTGGCCTGGAGTCACCCGCGGCCGACGCGGCGAGCGCCGCCCCCAGCAGCAGCACCGGCAGCATGCGGCGAGCTATCCACGACATCCGACCCGGCATGGTGACCTCCGCGCGGAGGTCTCCAGCATGAGCGTTTTCAGGTACCCGCGGCTGCGTGCGGGTTTCAGCGTCGGCGTCCGCCCCGGAAGGGCGGCAGGCCACGCCAGTAGCGGATCATCAGGAAGGCGCCCAGCATGCCGCCCAGGTGGGCGAAGTGCGCCACGCCGTCCATGGTGCGGGTGGCGCCCAGGTACAGCTCCAGCAGGCCGAAGATGAGCACGTACACCTTGGCCTTCATCGGGATCGGGGGGATCAGCAGCATGATCTGCCGATTGGGGAACATCATCCCGAAGCCCAGCAGCAACCCGTAGATGCCGCCCGACGCACCGACCGTCGGCAGCGGCGAGCCGCTGAGCGTGGTGACGACGAGCTGCGAAAGCGCGGCGGCCAGCACGCTGGCGGCGTAGAAGCGGATGTAGCGCTGCTCGCCCCACAGCCTTTCGAGCTCCGAGCCGAAGGTCCACAGCGCGAACATGTTGAACAGCAGGTGCAGCAGGTCGCCGTGCAGGAAGGCATAGGTGACGACCTGCCACGGCATGAACCCGTGCCCGAGCGGCCACAGCGCGAACCATCCGGCGAACGACATGCCGGCCGCCAGCCTGAGCAGATCGTCGAGGAAGAATGCCGCGACATTGACGATCAGCAGCCACTTGGTGATGGGTGGGATGGGAGGCATCGCGTCCTGGCGGCAAACACCGCGGTGTGTTCGTCGTTGGTGCCGGAGGCCGGAATCGAACCGGCACGGTGTTGCCACCGGCAGATTTTGAGTCTGCTGCGTCTACCGATTTCGCCACTCCGGCCGAGGCAAGGGCGTGGGTACGCGCTGAAGGGTCCGGATTATGGCACGCGACCCATGCGGAATCCGGGTGGGCGACAATGCGCCCATGGCCTCACGCAAGATCGAATACCGGACCGTCGAAGACACGATCGGCAGTACGCCGCTGGTGCGCCTGGCGCGCTTGCCGGGCGTGGAGAACGAGCAGCGCGGCAACGTGATCCTGGGCAAGCTCGAGGGCAACAACCCGGCCGGCTCGGTGAAGGACCGGCCCGCCATCAGCATGATCCGCCGAGCCGAGGAGCGTGGCGACATCAAGCCGGGCGACACGCTGATCGAAGCCACGTCGGGCAACACCGGCATCGCGCTTGCCATGGCCGCGGCGATCCGCGGCTACCGCATGCTGCTGATCATGCCGGAGGACCTGAGCGTCGAGCGGGCCCAGACGATGAAGGCATTCGGCGCCGAGCTGATCCTCACGCCGCGCTCGGGCGGCATGGAATACGCGCGCGACCTCGCCGAGCAGATGCAGCGCGACGGCAAAGGGCGCGTGCTCGACCAATTCGCCAATGCCGACAACCCGCGTGTGCACTACGAGACCACGGGCCCGGAGATCTGGCGCGACACGCATGGGCAGATCACCCACTTCGTGAGCGCGATGGGCACCACCGGCACCATCACCGGCGTCTCGCGCTACCTGAAGGAAAAGAACAAGCACGTGCGCGTGATCGGCGCCCAGCCGAACGAGGGCTCGCGCATTCCCGGCATCCGCAAGTGGCCAGAGGCCTATCTGCCGAAGATCTACGACCCCACCTGGGTCGACGAGCTGATCTACGTGAGCCAGAGCGACGCCGAGGAGATGGCGCGGCGCATGGCCCGCGTGGAGGGCCTGTTTGCCGGCATCTCGTCGGCGGGCGCCCTCTGGGTCGCACTGCAACTGGCCCAGCAGGTGGAAAACGCGACCATCGTCTTCGTCGTCTGCGACCGCGGCGACCGCTACCTGTCCACCGGCGTCTTCCCGGCATGAGCGGCGGGGCCTACAAGTTCTGTCCGCAGTGCGCCACCGCGCTGCAGATGCTGTCGGCGCAGGAAGACGGCGGCCCGAAGGCGCGACTGCGCTGCGCGGCCTGCGGCTGGACGCACTGGAACAACCCGACGCCGGTGCTCGCGGCGGTCATCGAGCTGGCGGACCGCGACGGCCAGCTGCTGCTGGCGCGCAATGCCGCCTGGACCGGCCGCATGTTCGGCCTGATCACCGGCTTCATGGAAGCGGGTGAAACGCCAGAGGGCGGCATCGCGCGCGAGGTGGCGGAGGAGACCTCGTTGCAGGTCGAGGCGCTGAAGCTGATCGGCGTCTACGACTTCCAGCGCATGAACCAGGTGATCATTGCCTACCACGCGCTGGCGCGCGGCGAGATCCGGCTGTCTCCCGAGCTGGCCGAATACAAGCTGTACGCCCCCGATGCAGTGCGCTGCTGGCCCGCGGGCACGGGCTACGCGCTGGCCGACTGGCTCAGGTCGCGCGGCCACTCGCCGCAATTCTTCGAACTGCCGCCGCGCCCGGCGGCCTGAAGCGCATGAGGACACTTCCGATGGACGCGCACAAGGAAATCGACACCCGCGGGCTGAACTGCCCGCTGCCGATCCTCAAGGCCAAGAAGGCGCTGGCCGAGATGGCCAGCGGACAGGTGCTGAAGGTCGTGGCCACCGACCCGGGATCGATGCGCGACTTCCAGGCCTTCGCACGCCAGACGGGCAACGAGCTGCTCGAGCAGAGCAGCAGCAAGGACGAGTTCATCCACTTCCTGCGGCGCCGCTGAGCCGCGCCGGGCGCGTCAGATCTCGAGGTTCTTCAGGAAGTCGCGGAAGCCCTTGCCGAGCTGCGGGTGCTGCAGCGCCAGCTCGACGTTGGCCTCGAGGAACCCTTCCTTGCTGCCGCAGTCGTAGCGCTTTCCCTCGTACCGGTAGGCAAACACCTTCTCGCGGCGCAGCAACCCGGCGATGCCGTCGGTCAGCTGGATCTCGCCGCCTACGCCGCGCGGCTGGCTGGCGATCTCGTGGAAGACGCCGGGCGTCAGGATGTAGCGGCCGGCCACGCCCAGCCGTGACGGCGCGGCCTCGGGCGCCGGCTTCTCGACAATGCGATTGACGTCCATCACGTGATCGTTCACTTGCGTTCCAGCGACGATGCCATATCGCCGCGTGTGCTCGGCCGGCACCTCCTGCACCGCCAGGATGGAAGCGCGCCACTCGCGGAACTGCTCCACCATCTGCTGCATCACCGGCGGGTCGCCGACCATGAGGTCATCGGCCAGCAGCACGGCGAAGGGGTTGTTGCCGATGAGGCGCTCTGCGCACATCACCGCATGGCCCAGACCCAGCGCCTGCGGTTGGCGCACGTAGATGCACTCCATGTCGTCAGGCTTCACGCTTCGCACGACGTCGAGCAGTTCCTGTTTACCCGCTTGTTCGAGGGCTACCTCGAGCTCGAAAGTCATGTCAAAGTGGTCCTCGATCGGACGCTTGTGCCGACCGGTGACGAAGATCATCTCCCGCACGCCGGCCGCATACGCCTCCTCCACCGCATATTGGATCAGCGGCTTGTCCACCACCGGCAGCATTTCCTTGGGCTGCGCTTTCGTGGCGGGGAGAAATCGGGTGCCCAGACCGGCCACTGGGAAGATCGCTTTCTTGACCAACATTTACTTACAATCTCCAAGACAAGAGGCTCAATGGCAGACCATTCTGGCATGAGCCTTTGACGCTCCACTCCCTTCGCGCCCACCCAACCGCATGGATTTGCTCATCGTCGAACCGCTGGAAGACGAAGTCACTCAGTGGCTGTCGTCTCGCCATTCGGTGCGCTATGCACCGGAGCTGGCGCATGATCCGCGCGCGTTCCGGCAAGCGCTCTACAACGTGCGGTCCCTGATCGTTCCTCCCTCGGTCACGATTGACGCGAAAGCGTTGCACTATGCGCCGGTGCTGCGCGTGGTCGGGCGTGTCAGCGCGGGCGCCGAGAACATCGACCTCGAAGCGTGTGCGCGCGCCGGCGTGGAGGTGGTGCGCAGTCTCACCGCCACCGCGCAAGCCGAGGCCGAGTTCATGATCGGTGCGCTGCTGTCGCTGCTGCGGCGCGTGCCCGTCGTCGGCTCAGACGGCATGCGCGTGGGACGCGAGCTCGGCTCGTGCACGGTCGGGCTCGTCGGGATGGCGCCGTCCGCGCGCTCGATGTCGCAGCTGCTCGAGCCCTTCGGGTCCAAGGTCGTCGGCTACGACCCTTCGCTGCATGCGAGCGATCCCGTGTGGGAGCGCTGGAAAGTGCGTGCGATGGGCCTGCGGGAGCTGCTGGAGACATCGGACGCCGTGTGCGTGCAGCTCAACTACTTCAGCCGATACCACGGCCTGCTGGGCGAGCGCTTCCTGCCGTTCTGCAAGCCCGACCAGGTGATCGTCAGCATCGCGCACTCGGGGCTGTTCGACGAGAAGGCGCTGGCGGCAGGGTTGGCCAGCGGCCGCATCGCTGCGGCCTGGCTCGACAGCCTGGAGCCGGGTGCCCTCGACGAAGGGCGCCCGCTCGCCACCATGGACACCCTGCAGATCACGCCGCGCGTGGCGAGTACCACCCGCGAGTCGCGGCTGCGCAGCGCCTGGGCCGTGGCGCGCCGCATCGACGAGCTGCTGAGCCTCACGCCGGCGGCGCAGGCCGAGTTCAAGCCGACGACGCCAGGCGTTGCATTTGATCTCGAAGCCGGTCCCGTGTCGCCGTGAATTCGGCGACACGCTGCTTTTCCTGATCCACCACCGCGGCCGGCGCACGCGCGACGAAGCTCTCGTTCGACAGCTTGGCGTGCGCCTTGCCGATTTCGCCGTCCAGGCGCGCGATCTCCTTCTTGTAGCGCTCGATCTCGGCGGGCACGTCGATTTCGACGTGCAGGGCGATGCGGATGTCGCCGACGACTGCGATCGGTGAATTCCCCGCGGCGCGCTCGAACTCGGCGTCGGTGTCGAACAGCTTCACCTCCGACGCTTTCGCGAGCATCTTCGTCTTCAACAGGGGCGCCGCTGCCGACAGGAATTCGGCATCGCCGATGGCGTACAGCGGCACGTCCTTGGAAGGCGACAGATTCATCTCGCTGCGCAGGCTGCGCGTCGCGCCGACGACGGACTTGAGGCGGGCCATCCAGGCATCGGCCTGCGCATCGATCTTGTCGAGCTGGGCCTTTGGATACGGTGCCGTCACGATGCCGTGAGGCGTCGACGCATCCTTGCGGCCGGCAACGGGTGCAACCCGCTCCCACAGCTCGGCGGTGATGAACGGCGTGAGAGGATGAAGCAGTCGCAGCGTCGCCTCGAGCACGCGGATCAGCGTGCGGCGAGTCGCTCGCTTCTGCGCATCGTCACCGGACTGCAGCTGGGCCTTGGCAATCTCGATGTACCAGTCGCAATACTCGTCCCAGACGAACTGGTAGATCGCATTGGCGACGTTGTCGAGACGGTATTCGGCGAAGCCCTTCTCGACCGCGGCCTCCACACGCTGCAGCTCTCCGCTGATCCAGCGGTCGGCGGACGAAAAATTCATGTAGCCGTGGAACGGGCCACCGGGCGCGCATTCCGCCTTGCTGTGCTCGACCAGTCCGCAATCCTGTCCCTCGCAATTCGCGAGCACGAACTTGGTCGCATTCCAGAGCTTGTTGCAGAAGTTGCGATAGCCCTCGCAGCGCTTGGTGTCGAAGTTGATGTCGCGCCCCAGGCTCGCATAGCTGGCCATGGTGAAGCGCAGCGCATCGGCGCCGTAGGCCGGAATGCCGTCGGGGAAGTCCTTCTCGACGCGCTTGGCGACCTTGGGCGCGGTCTCCGGCTTGCGCAGCCCGGTGGTGGACTTGCGCACCAGCTCGGGCAGTGCGATGCCCTGCATCAGGTCGACCGGATCGAGCACGTTGCCTTCGCTCTTGCTCATCTTCTCGCCGTGCGAGTCGCGCACCAGGCCGTGGATGTAGACGTCGCGGAAGGGCACGTGGCCGGTGAAGTGCACGGTCATCATGATCATCCGCGCGACCCAGAAGAAGATGATGTCGAAGCCGGTGACGAGCACGGTGGACGGCAGGAACAGAGCCATCTCCCGGGTCTGCTCCGGCCAGCCCAGCGTGGAGAACGGCACCATCGCCGACGAGTACCAGGTGTCGAGCACGTCCTCATCGCGGGTGAGCTGGGGACCGGCGGCGCGGCGGTCGTCCAGCAGCCGCAGCTGTGCCTGGTCGCCCGCGGCGCGCGCCGCGGCCAGGCGGTTGTCCAGGTCGAGTTGCCACCGCTGCCGGGCTTCGTGTTCGTCGCGTCCGACGAACACCTGGCCCTCGGCGTCGTACCACGCGGGGATCTGGTGGCCCCACCACAGCTGGCGCGAGATGCACCAGTCCTGGATGTTCCTCATCCACTGGTTGTAGGTGTTGACCCATTGCTCCGGCACGAAGCGCACGCGGCCGTCCTGGACGACCTCGACCGCCTTCTCGGCGATGGACTTGCCGTCGCGGCCGGGCTTGCTCATCGCCATGAACCACTGGTCCGTGAGCATCGGCTCGATCACCTGCCCGGTGCGGCCGCAGCGCGGCACCACCAGACGGTGCTTCTTCGTCTCGACCAGCAGACCCTGCGCCTCGAGGTCGGCGACCACCTTCTTGCGTGCCACGAAGCGGTCGAGCCCGCGGTAGGCCTCGGGCGCATGGTCGTTGACCTTCGCGTCGAGCGACAGCACGCCGATCGTCGGCAGGCCGTGCCGTTGGCCGACGGCATAGTCGTTGAAATCGTGGGCCGGCGTGACCTTGACTACTCCCGTGCCGAAGTCGCGATCGACGTAGTGGTCGGCGATGACCGGGATGCGTCGATTCGCCAGCGGAAGCAGCACCTCCTTGCCGACCAGCGCGGTGTAGCGCTCGTCCTCGGGATGCACCATCACCGCGGTGTCGCCGAGCATGGTCTCCGGCCGGGTGGTGGCGACGACCAACTCACCCGAGCCGTCGGCCAGGGGATAGCGGATGTGCCACAGGAAGCCGTCTTCCTCTTCGCTCTCGACCTCCAGGTCGGACACCGCGGACTTGAGCACCGGATCCCAGCTCACCAGCCGCTTGCCGCGGTAGATGAGGCCCTCGTCGTAAAGCCGCACGAAGGTGTCGGTGACGACCTTCGACAGCTTCTCGTCCATCGTGAAGTACTCGTGACCCCAGCTCACGCTGGCGCCCAGGCGGCGCATCTGGTTGGTGATGGTGGAGCCGCTCTGCTGCTTCCATTCCCAGACCTGCGCGACGAAGTTCTTGCGCCCGAGGTCGTGGCGCGAGCGTCCCTGTTCCTGAAGCTGCCGCTCGACGACGATCTGCGTGGCGATGCCCGCGTGGTCGGTCCCCGGCAACCACAGCGTGTTGAAGCCGCGCATGCGGTGGTAGCGCGTCAGCGAATCCATGATCGTCTGGTTGAAGCCATGTCCCATGTGCAGCGTGCCCGTCACATTGGGCGGCGGCAGCTGGATGGCGAAGGACGGCTTGCTCTCGTCGAGCGCGGGCTCGTAGACCCCGCTCTTCTCCCACAGCGGCGCCCAGCGGGCCTCGATGGCGGCAGGTTCGAAAGACTTGGCGAGTTCGCTCATGAAAAAGACCGGCTGATGCGCGGCGTGGCAGGCTGCGCAGGAAGTGGCAAAACGGGATGGCTTCGATTGTAGGGGCGGCCCTGCGCCTGCTAAGGTGGCCGCCCGGGATGGGACAGAGGTCGGGAATGGGGTTTCGAACGCAAGGATGGCGCCGCACGATCGTCGCCCTGGCCATGGCCGTCGCAGGATGCGGCGGCGGTGATGGCGATGGCGGCACCGCCACGGGCAGCGCGAGCTGCGAAGTGTCGGCGCAGAACGAATGGCTGCGCACCTATCTCGACGACTGGTACTACTGGAGCGGCGCGGCGCCCCGACCGGATCCGGCGGGCTATGACAGCCTGCAGGCCTACTTCGAGGCCAGCCGCTATCCGGGCGACGGCGTCGTGCCGCGCGACCACTGGAGCTATTTCGGCAGCAGCGCCGCCTACGAGCAGTTCTACGGCGAAGGGCGCACGCTCGGCTATGGCCTCTTCGTCAACGGCATCGAGGGAACGTTGCCGTTGAAGGCTCGCTACATCGAGCCGCTGTCGCCGTCCGGACTGGCCGGTGTGGCGCGCGGTGACACCATCGTGTCGGTCAACGGTCGCAGCGCCGCCGAACTCGTGGCCGCCAACGATTTCGCCGCGCTGAGCCCGGCGCGCGAAGGCGACACGCTGACGCTGGAGATCGACGGTCGCAGCGGCCGCCGAAGCCTGGTGCTCACTGCGGCCACTTACGCGCTGACGCCGCTGTCGGTGGCCAAGGTGTTGACCTTGCCCGGCGGGGCCAGGGCGGGCTATCTGGTGCTGAAGGACTTCATCACGCAGGCCGAAGCGCCGCTGGCCGAAGCCTTTGCGCAATTCCGCCAGGCCGGCGCCACCGAGCTCATCCTGGACCTGCGCTACAACGGCGGTGGTCGTGTCTCCACGTCCAACGTGCTGGCCTCCCTGGTGAGCGGCGCCGCTCACGGCGGAGGAACGTTTGCGCAGCTGCACTACAACGCCCGGCACACGGCGTCGAACACGGTGTTCTCCCTCGCGGCGCAGCCCGGCCCGGTGTTTGGGCGAGTGGTGATCCTGACCGGCTCGCGCACCTGCTCGGCCAGCGAGCTGCTGGTCAACGGCCTGAAGCCGTTCGCCGACGTGGTCACCATCGGCGGCACCACCTGCGGCAAGCCATTCGGCTTCAATCCGGTCCAGTCGTGCGGCAACAGCTTCAGCGCGGTGAACTTCGAGGCGTTCAACGCCGCGGGCGAGGGACGCTACTACGGCGGCATCGCTGCGCGCTGCGCCGTAGCCGACGATTTCATCGGCGAGCTCGGTGATCCCGCCGAGACGCTGACCGCGGCCGCGTCCAGCTACCTGCAGAGCGGCGCGTGCCCGCTGTCGGCGCAGCGAGCGCAGCCGCTGTCGGCCCCACGCCGGCGGGGACCGGTGCCTGTCGAGCCGGGCGACCGGCAGGGCATGGTGCCCTAGCCCGGGTCACATCAGCAGATGCTCGCCGGCGTTGTCGCCGCCCAGGATGACGTAGTTCACCTTGCGGATGTCGGCGAGCCGGGTGCCGCCGGCGTACGAGATGGAGCTCTGCACGTCCTCGCGCATCTCGCGCAGCGTGTCGGCCAGCTTGCCCTTGATGGGCTGGAGGATGCGCTTGCCCTCGACGTGCTTGTACTCGCCCTTGTTGAAGTCGGACGCGCTGCCGTAGTACTCCTTGTACAGCTTGCCGTCGACCTCGACGGTCTGCCCCGGGGATTCCTCGTGGCCGGCGAACAGCGAGCCGATCATCACCATGCAGGCACCGAAGCGCACGCTCTTGGCGATGTCGCCGTGGTCGCGGATGCCGCCGTCGGCAATGATGGGCTTGGTCGCCACGCGGGCGCACCACTTCAGCGCCGACAGTTGCCAGCCGCCGGTGCCGAAGCCGGTCTTCAGCCGCGTGATGCACACCTTGCCCGGACCCACGCCGACCTTGGTCGCGTCGGCACCCCAGTTCTCCAGGTCGATGACCGCCTCCGGCGTGGCCACGTTGCCCGCGATCACGAAGGTGCTCGGCAGCTTCTGCTTGATGTGCTCGATCATGCGGCGCACCGTGTCGGCGTGGCCGTGCGCGATGTCGATCGTGATGTAGTCGGCGCCGACGCCTTCAGCGGCCAGCCGGTCGATGACGGCGTAGTCGGCCTCCTTGACGCCCGAGCTGATCGAGACGAACAGCCCGCGGTCGCGCATGCGCTTCGCGTAGGCGACGTTGTCGAGGTCGAATCGGTGCATCACGTAGAAGTGGCCGTTGGCGGCGAGCCACTCGCTGATCGGCTCGTCGATGACGGTCTTCATGTTGGCCGGAACCACCGGCAGCTTGAAGCGGCGGCCGCCGAACTCCTGTGAGGCGTCGCACTGGCTGCGGCTTTCCACGCGGCAGCGCCGCGGCAACAGAAGGACGTTGTCGTAGTCGAAGATTTCCATGCTGAGCTTCGCTCCTGTGAAAGCCAGGCGTTGACGCAGTGCCTGGCCGAAGGCTGCGAGCGCTTGACTTGGATCCCCGGCGCGGGCCGCGAACGCCACCAGCAGGGGTGGTGCGGCCAACAAAAACCGGGTCGCCAAAATTTGGGCCCGGTGACGAATTCTACGCCGATCGGCACTACGGAGCGGCGCACGATTGCGCCGCGGCGATGACCTTGCCCTGCGCGGTCTCTATCCACGCGACGCTGCCCAGCCGGTCGGGCCGCTCGATGTCGGGCAGGCGCACGGCGCTCATGTGCTCGAGGGTCGATGAAGCGGCCAGCTCGCCGAGGCCAAGCGGTCCGATCACCGCGCGCACGAGCTGACGGTCGACCGGCGTGCCTTCGCTGCCCGCGGGCACCCGCTCCACCAAGGCCGCATACGCGACCGCGTCGGGGGGCACTGCGTCGCGCCTGGTGACGACCAGCCGCAATCCGACGTAGCCGTTCCAGCCGGGACCATCGGCGATGCGCAGCTGCGGGGCGCCCGCGCGGCGCAGCGATGTGCTGCGCCATTGCGTCTCGCGCGCCGCCGTGCCCACGCGCCGGGCCGCTTCAGGCAGTGCCGCGCTGGCCAGCGGCGCAGCGTCGCCGGCGGGCACGATCCAGTCCAGCACGAGCTGGCGCGCGCCCCGGTCGCGCGGCGTGGCGCGCTGCCAGCAGGCTTCGCAGTCGGCGGGCACGAAGCGCTCGAGAAACACCTGCGGCGCGGGGGCATCGCACGACGGCGAAGCGGCCGCTGCGAGATGGCCGCCGAGGGCCGCGAGCGCTGCGCCAAGCACGCGATGAACGAAGGGTGACCTCAAGACCCGCCTCCTAGAATCGGCCCATGAGTCCGCATTCTGACCAAGCGCCCGGCCTGCTGGCGAACCTGAATCCCGAGCAGCTGGCCGCGGTGACGCTGCCCGCGCAGCCGGCGCTGATCCTCGCCGGCGCGGGGTCGGGCAAGACGCGCGTGCTGACGACGCGCATCGCCTGGCTGATCCAGACGGGCCAGGTCTCTCCCGGCGGCGTGATGGCCGTCACCTTCACCAACAAGGCAGCGAAGGAAATGCTGACGCGCCTGGGCGCGATGCTGCCCGTGCCGGTGCGCGGCATGTGGGTAGGCACCTTCCATGGACTGTGCAACCGCTTCCTGCGCGCGCACTGGAAGCTGGCGGCGCTGCCGCAGGGGTTCCAGATCCTCGATTCGGCCGACCAGCTGTCGGCGGTCAAGCGGGTCATCAAGGCGATGAACCTCGACGAGGAGCGCTTCGTGCCCAAGCAGGTCACCTGGTTCATCGCCGGTGCCAAGGAGGACGGCCTGCGCCCCAAGGATGTCGAGATCCGCGACGAGCAGACGCGCACCATGGTGCGCGTGTATGAAGCGTACGAGGAGCAGTGCCAGCGCGAGGGCGTGGTCGACTTCGCCGAGCTGCTGCTGCGCACCTACGAGCTGATGCGCGACAACGATCCGCTGCGCGAGCACTACCAGCGGCGCTTCCGCCACCTCCTGGTCGACGAGTTCCAGGACACCAACCGCCTGCAGTACGCGTGGCTGAAGATGTTCGCCGGGCCGCAGACCAGCGTGTTCGCGGTCGGCGACGACGACCAGAGCATCTATGCGTTCCGCGGGGCACAGGTCGGCAACATGGCCCAGTTCGAGCGCGAGTTCCGCGTGCCCGCGGTCATCAAGCTCGAGCGCAACTACCGCTCCTTCGGCAACATCCTCGATGCGGCCAACGAGCTCATCTCCCGCAACCAGCGGCGCCTGGGCAAGAACCTGCGCACCGAGGCCGGTCCCGGCGAGCCGGTGCGCGTGATCGAATCGACCAGCGACTTCGGCGAGGCCCAGTGGCTTGTCGAGGAGTCGCAGCAGCTGCACCGCGAAGGCATGGCGCGCAGCGACATCGCCTTTCTGTACCGCAGCAATGCGCAGAGCCGCGTGGTCGAGAGCGCGCTGTTCAACGCCGGCATTCCCTACAAGGTCTACGGCGGCCTGCGCTTCTTCGAGCGCGCCGAGGTCAAGCATGCGCTGTCCTACCTGCGGCTGATCGAGAACCCCAACGACGACACCAGCTTTCTGCGCGTCGTCAACTTCCCGGCGCGCGGCATCGGCGCGCGCACGCTCGAGCAGCTGCAGGACGCGGCACGCGTGTCCGGGCGCAGCCTCGCGCAAAGCACGGGCGCCGTCACGGGCAAGGGTGGCGCCAACCTCGCCGCCTTCGTGGCGCTGATCGACGGCATGCGCAGCGCCACGCAAGGCCTCACGCTGCGGCAGATCATCGAGCACATGCTGCACGCATCGGGCCTCGTCGATTTCTACAAGACCGACCGGGAAGGCAAGGAGCGGCTGGAAAACCTCGACGAACTGGTCAACGCGGCGGAGGCCTTCGTCACGCAGGAAGGCTTCGGCAAGGATGCGGTTGCGCTGCCCATCGACGAGCAGGCCGGCACCTTCGCCGCGGGCGCCGGCGCGGTGGCGGCCGCAGCCGAGCAGGTGCCCGATGCGCAGACGGGCGAGATCATGTCGCCGCTGGCCGCTTTCCTCACGCACGCCTCGCTCGAGGCCGGTGACAACCAGGCCCAGGCCGGGCAGGACGCGATCCAGCTCATGACCGTGCACTCGGCCAAGGGCCTCGAGTTCGACGCCGTCTTCATCACCGGCCTGGAGGAAGGCCTGTTTCCCCACGAGAACAGCATCGCCGACATCGACGGCCTCGAAGAAGAGCGCCGCCTGATGTACGTGGCCATCACGCGCGCGCGCAAGCGCCTGTACCTCAGCTTCAGCCAGACGCGCATGCTGCACGGCCAGACCCGCTACAACATCAAGAGCCGGTTCTTCGACGAGCTGCCGGAGAGCGCGCTGAAGTGGATCACCCCGCGCAACCAGGGCTTCGGCTCGGGCTATGCGCGCGAGTACCAGCAGGCGTGGTCGCGCGGATCGGGGCTGGGCTCCGTCGTCGGCGCGGGCCGGGTCGAGGCGCGCACCGCGCCCTTCGCACCCAAGGCGCCCAGCCATGGCCTGCGCTCGGGACAGAACGTGTTCCACACCAAGTTCGGCGAGGGCGTCATCCTCACGATAGAAGGGCAGGGCGACGACGCGCGCGCGCAGGTGAACTTCGGGCGCCACGGCATGAAGTGGCTGGCGCTCAGCGTGGCCAAGCTGACGCCGGTGGAGTGACCGTCACACCGGGCCGGCGGCCTTGATCGCGCGATAGCGGCTGACCAGCGCCTGCGCGAGCTGCTGCGGCGGCGCGTCGACGAGCATCACCCGATGGCGCGAGCGCAGCAGCATCAGCGCGCGCTCCAGGTCGCCTGCGTCCTCGGCGGGAGCCTTCGTCAACAGCACGACCAGGGCCCGCTTCGGTTCCCGTTGCATCAGCTCCTGCGCGGCGGCGCGGCAGTCGGATGGCGTTGCCTGCGGCTGCACGTCGCGCAGCAGGGCCATCAGGGCGGGGAAAGTCGCCGCGCCTTTGCGCGGCGCGAAGCGGCGCGCCAGGGCAGCTTCGGTGCCGAAGGTCATCCCGCCCACCGCGTCGCCTTCGTTCAACGCGACATGGGCCAGCAGCATCAGCGCGTTCAGCGCCGCATCGAAGTGGCTGCCGGACGCCATGCGGCGGCCGCAGTCGAGCAGGAACAGCACGCGTTCATCGCTCGCGTCCTGGAACCGGCGCACGACGGGACGATGCCGCTTGAGCGTCGCCTTCCAGTCGACATGCCGGATGCCTTCGCCGCCGGCATAGGGAACGAGCGGACCGTGCTCCGTCCCCGCGCCGCGTCGCACCGCCTGGCGGATGCCGATGTCGCCCAGCCGGCGCTCGGCGGCCAGATGCGCGTAGCGGGTCACCGCGGCGAAGTCGGGATAGACATGCAGCGCCTCGGCGGCGCCCGCCGCGCGCATCCAGTCGAAGCTGCCGTGCAGCGTTCGCACGCGCAGCCGGGCCGGCGTGAACCGGATGGTGCCGCGCCGGCGCGGCACGATGCCGTAATGCACCTCGATGCGCGAATGCGCCGGCACGTACACGTCCAGCGGGAGGCCCTCGATGTCGACGTCGTCGCCCGCGTGATCGGACAGCTCCACCCACCAGTCGTTGGCACTGTCGTTGACCAGCGAGCACGCCAGCGTGCGTGGCACGCCGACAGCCAGCGCGGCCGGCAGGCGCCGCTGCCACTGCAGCGGCGAGCGATGCCACGCCAGCGCGCTGCGCGCGATGTCCACGATGACCCACGCGGTGCCGGCGATCAGCGCGCCCAGGGCGAAGCGCTCGACCGTGTCCGCGGCCATCTGCGCCACCAGCGCAACGATGGCCGCGGCGGCCATGCCCAGCGCGATCCAGATCGACGCGCGGGTCGGGACCAGCGGCAGGCGCACGGTGATCCTTCAGTCCCGCGGCGCCTCGACGCTGTCGAGCAGAGCGCCGAGCAGCTCGTCGGTCGTGCGGCCGTCGAGCTGCGCATCGGGGGCGAGCCGCACGCGGTGTCGCAGGACCGGCAGCGCGCAATGCTTGACGTCGTCCGGCGTGGCGAAGTCGCGCGCCACCAGCAGTGCTGCACCGCGCGCGGCGCGCACCAGCCCGATCGCCGCTCGGGGGCCGGCCCCGATGGACAGCCCCGGCCAGCCGCGGGTGGCGCGTGTGACGTGGACCGCATAGTCGACCACCTTGGCATCGACGCGCACATGGGCCGCCATGCGCTGCAGCGCCTGCACGTTGCGTTCGTCCAGCCGCGGGGTCACGCCGGCGAGCGGCAGCTGGTCGCCGCTCTGGCCGGTGGTGGTGCGCACGACGATGGCCGCTTCGTCGGCCAGCGGCGGGTAGCTGATCTCGATCTTGAACAGGAAGCGGTCGAGCTGCGCCTCCGGCAGCGGATAGGTGCCCTCGCTGTCGAGCGGATTCTGCGTGGCGAGGACCATGAACGGCCTGGCCAGCGGCAAGGTCTGCCCGTCGAGCGTCACCTGGTATTCCTGCATCGCCTCGAGCAGGGCGCTCTGCGTGCGCGCCGGCGCGCGGTTGATCTCGTCGGCCAGCAGGATGTTGGTGAACACCGGTCCACGCAGCACGCGCAGGCTGCCCAGGGAAGCCCCTTCCCCGGGCGACGTGTCGAGCACCGCGTGTCCGGTGATGTCCGACGGCATGAGGTCCGGCGTGAACTGGATGCGTGCATGGTGCAGCGACAGGGCCTTGGCCAGCGCGCGCGCGAGCAGCGTCTTGCCCAGTCCCGGCAGGCCCTCGATCAGCACGTGCCCCGACGCGAGCAGCGCGATCAGCGCCTGCTCCACCACCTCACGCTGCCCGACGACCGCCTTGCCGATCTCGTTGCGCAGTGCCGCCAGCACTTCGGCGGCGCGGTTCAGGTCGGCGGGGTTGATTTGCATGCGTGTGGAGCGCTTCCCTCATGCGTGGCCGGCGAAGCTCAATCGGAGTCTGGCGTGACGACGTCGATGGTCTTCTCGACCACCTTGCCGGTGACCTTGATGCCCGTGCTCACCACGGCGCCGGTGACCGTGATGGCGGCGCCCGCAGCCGCACCGGCCACCGTCGCGACCGCGCAGCCCGAAAGCGTAAGGGCACAGGCAAGCATGGCGATCAGGCGCAGCAAGGGATGGCGGACATCTGGACGCATGGTGGAGCCCGGTGGAGAAGCGGGGAAGCCGGGCCAATGGTACCCAAGCCGGCTGCAAGCCCGCCGGCCGCGGCCGAGCCCGTCGCTCAGACGCCCACCGCGTCGATTTCGCGGTACACGTCGCGCAGCCACATCTTCACGCGCTGCCGGTCCATCAGGCCGAGCGCCGTGCCATCGACCTCGGCGCCGTGGCGAGCCGCCCAGAAACTGCTGTTGGTCGCGTCGATCTTGTTGATGACGCCGTCGTGCAGGTGTCGCACGGAGATCAGCCTGGCCCCGAGGTCGATGGCGCGGGCCTGCTCGCCCGACTGCTCGAGCACGCTGAAGTTGTTGCCGCGCACCTGGTTGCGCACGACGACGTAGCGCAGTTCCTTGCCGAAGCGGTCGAGCAGCTTCCTCAGCAGGTCGACCGAGTCCTTGCCGGAGTCCATCACGTGCCAGTAGGTGATCTGCACGCCCATCTCGTCGGCCAGGTTCAGCACGCCCGAATCGTCCATCCACTGCAGCAGCGGATCGTTGGTCTGTGCCGCCAGGTCCACCAGGATCCGCCGCTCGGGCTGCTCGACCGCGGCTTCCATGATCGCGTCCAGCGATTCGTACTTGTCGACCAGCACCGGCGAGGCGTACCCGGCATAGAAGCGCATCAGCGCGCCATGCGAGCGGTCGGTGTCGAAGCCGAGAAAGGGAAGGTTCTTGTCGATCAGGTATTGCGCGATCACGCGCGCCATCAGCGACTTGCCGACTCCGCCTTTTTCGCCGCCGATGAAATGGATCTGCGCCATGGGAATGGTCTCCTTGGGGTGGCCCGCATTGTCGTCGCGACAGACGCCGTCACGCGAGTGTCACGTGTCCGTCACGTTGCTTTCGCCGCCGCTGCCTAACCTCCCGCGGTTTTGCGTCCAACCACCGAGGCGAGTCCAGTGAATCCAAAAGATCAGCTTCCCGTTCATGTGATCGACACCGACGACGTCGACCACAACACCTCCGGCAACGAGACCTTCCACGACGTGCTCGATGCCCGCCTGAGCCGCCGGTCGCTCCTGCGCGGCGGGTTCGCGGGCGCGGCCGGCGCGGTGCTGAGCGCCTGGAGCCTGGCTGGATGCGGCGGCAGCGACGACGACGCGCCGCCCCCCGCGCCCGCGGCGCCGACGCCGCTGACGACGCTGGCCTTCGCCGCCGTGCCCAAGAGCCTGGCCGATGCGGTCAGCGTGCCGGCCGGCTACACCGCGACCGTGATCTACGCGCTCGGCGATCCGCTCGATGCCGCGACAGCCGCATACCGGAACGACGGGACCGATGACGCCTTCGACCATCGTGCGGGCGACCACCACGACGGCATGGAGTACTTCGGGCTGTCGGCCGACGGCCTGTCCGTCGACTCCTCGGGCTCCGAGCGCGGCCTGCTGGCGATTAACCACGAGGCGACGAGCAACAAGGGCCCCGATCTGCGCTCGTATTACCTGCACGCCAACGGCGGAACGCTGGCGCCGCGGCCGGCGAGCGAGGTCGACAAGGAAGTCGACGTGCACGGCGTGTCCGTCGTGGAGGTTCGCAGGAGCTCCGGCGCCTGGGGCTATGTGCAGGCCTCGGGCTACAACCGGCGCATCACCCCGCTCACCCCGGTCCAGCTGTCCGGGCCGGCGCGCGGCAGCGCGCTGCTGAAGACCAGGTTCTCCACCGACGGAACAGCCACCCGCGGCACGCTCAACAACTGCGGCACCGGCTGCACGCCCTGGGGCAGCTTCCTCACCGGCGAGGAGAACTGGTCCGGCTACTTCTCGCGCAGCGCCACCGACAACGCCGCGATCGACGCGAAAGCCGTGGTCTCGCTGAACCGCTACGGCCGCCCGCAGGGCAGCACGTCGCGTCACGGCTGGGAGACCGCGGGCGCCGACGACAAGTACGCGCGGTGGGTCATCAGCAAGGTGGGCGCGAGCGCCGACGGCACCGACGACTACCGCCACGAGATGAACGGCTTCGGCTACATCGTCGAGATCGATCCATACGACAAGACGCGCGCCGTGAAGAAGCGCACGGCGCTCGGCCGCTTCGCCCACGAGAGCGCGTCATACGGCAAGGTCGTCGCCGGCAAGCCGCTGGCCGTGTACATGGGCGACGACTCGCGCGGCGAGTACATCTACAAGTACGTCTCCAACGCCGCCTGGAGCGCGGCCGACGCGACGCCCGCCGATCGCATTGCCACGGGCGACAAGTACCTCGACGACGGCAAGCTGTACGTCGCGAAGTTCAATGCCGACGGCACCGGTGAGTGGCTGGAGCTGGCCTACACGAACCCCGTCATCTCCGCCTACGCGACCTACACGTTCGCCGACCAGGCCGACGTACTGGTCAACGCCCGCCTGGCCGCCGATGCGCTCGGCGCGACGAGGATGGACCGGCCCGAATGGTGTGCAGTGCATCCCCTCACCGGCGAGATCTACTACTCGCTGACCAACAACAGCAACCGGGTGGTGGATGCTGCCAGCGGCAAGCAGGTGGTCGATGCAGCCAACCCGCGCACGTACGTGGACCCGAAGGGCGCGGCCACCCAGGCGGGCAATGTCAACGGCCACATCATCCGCATGCACGAAGCCGGTGGCGAATCCGCGGCCAGCACGTTCACCTGGGACGTCTACCTGTTCGGTGCCCAGTCCGACGCCGACGGCACCAGGGTGAACCTGTCGGCACTGACGGCGGACCAGGACTTCTCGAGTCCCGACGGGCTCTGGTTCAGCCGCAACACCGGCCTGTGCTGGATCCAGACCGACGACGGCGCCTACACCGACGTCACCAACTGCATGATGCTGGCGGCCGTGCCGGGCCAGGTCGGCGACGGCGCGAAGACCACGCTCACGTACACCAAGGGCGACGGCAGCACGCTGACGGTCGACACCTACGTGGGCAGGAAACCGACGGCCGACACGCTGAAGCGCTTCCTGGTGGGCCCCGTCGACTGCGAGCTCACCGGCTGCACCGAGACGCCTGACGGCAAGACGCTGTTCGCCAACATCCAGCATCCGGGCGAGATCCTGGCCAATGTCGCCGACATCGCCACGCCGGCGCTGTATCCGAGCCATTGGCCCGGCAATGCCGGCTACGGCGCCGGCGGCGCGACGGCGCGCCCGCGCTCGGCCACCATCGCCATCACCAAGAACGACGGCGGGCGCATCGGCACCTGACCTTCCCGGCGCTCAGGGAGTGGCCGCCGGTGCATTGCCGGCGGCCTTTTTTCATCCTCGGCCGACGAACGGCATCTTGGTCGCCATGATGGTCATGAACTGCACGTTGGCCTCGAGCGGCAGGTTGGCCATCTGCACGATCGCGTCGGCGACATGGCGCACGTCCATGCGCGGCTCGACCATCATGTCGCCGCGCGGCTGGATGACACCGTTGACCATGCGCGTCGTCATGTCGGTGGCCGCGTTGCCGATGTCGATCTGGCCGCAGGCGATGTCGTAGGCGCGGCCGTCCAGCGACGTGGCCTTGGTGAGCCCCGTGATGGCGTGCTTGGTGGCCGTGTAGGGCGCGGAGAACGGCCGCGGCGCGTGCGCCGAGATCGAGCCGTTGTTGATGATGCGTCCGCCGCGCGGGGTCTGGTCCTTCATGAGGCGGAAGGCCTCCTGCGTGCACAGGAACGCGCCGGTCAGGTTGATGTCCACCACGTCCTTCCACTGCTCGAAGCTTATGTCCTCGAGCGGCATCGCCGGCGTGCCGCGGCCGGCGTTGTTGAACAGCACGTCGAGCCGGCCGAAGGCGTCGCGCACCTTCGCGAACAGCGCCTTTACCGACGCCGGATCGCGCACGTCGGTGGGCACCGCGAGGCCACGCCGGCCGGCCTCGCCGGCCTCGGTGAGGCTCTCCTTCAGCGCGTCCTCCCGCCGGCCGGCGAGCACGACGTGGTAGCCGGCGTTGAGCAGCGCGATGGCGCTGGCGCGGCCGATGCCGCTGCCTGCGCCGGTGACGATGGCGACTCTGTTCATGGCGTCTCCTGCGGGGTGGTGGATGCCTGGGGCTCGAAGCTGTCGACGAAGCTGAAGTAGATCGAGGCGTAGAACGCGGCCGACAGCATCAGGCTGAGCGGCGTGACGGCGGCGAACACCAGCTGTGGCATGCCGAGCACGGCGAACACCGTCATGGCGAGCATCAGCAGCAGCATGGTCACCGCCCCCCAGCCGAGCGCGAACACCGTCAGCGCACCCTTGTTGCGCCAGCAGGCGACGGTGCTGAAGAACAGTGACTTGACCGCGCTCTGCCCGTCCCAGTGCACGAGGGCGGGGGCGTGCCAGAACGGAATGGCGATCAGCGCGACGCCGCCGGCCAGCAGCAGCCACGCATATTGCAGGCTCGGGTCGGACAGCAGCGGCTGAAGTTCCTGCGGCGCCGTGCGGCCGTCGCTGACCGCCTGCCGCAGCGCGTCGAAGGCCGCGCCGCCCACGCTGTCGCTCAGCCAGAACACCAGGCCGACCGCGATCGCGTAGGTGATGCCGAGCCGGATCTGGGCCCAGCGCTGCGCTCGCGATGCCTGCAGCGGCTCGAGGAAGACGCCGGGAAACGGGAAGCGGCCCTCCAGCGCCTGGCGCGTGGCGATCATGAAGCCCAGCGACGCCAGCGGCGCCACCGCCAGCATCAGCATGGGCCCGACGAGCAGATACACGAGGAACAGCACGCAGAACGCGAGCGGCTTGCGAAGGAACACCCTCAAGCCATCGCGCACCCACACCATGCCGCGCCGCGGCGGCACCAGCTTCAGCCTCATGGCGACGCCGCCCGCTGCGGCGTGAAATGCCACGGCGTCTCGACGCGGCAGCGCAGCACCCGCTCGAAGTGCGCCGGATCGTGCGCCTTGAGCATGGTGGCATCGCGCGGCAGGTGGAAGTCCCACAGCCGCGAGATCCAGAAGCGCAGGGCGCCCGCGCGCAGCAGCGCCGGCATCAGCCGCAGCTCTCCGCCGGTGAGCGGTCGCACCGCGTCGTAGGCGGCGACGAACGCGTTGGCGCGTTCCTCGTCGAGGCGGCCGGACTCGAGGTCGATGCACCAGTCGTTGAGGCAGACCGCGATGTCGAACAGCAGGCTGTCCACGCCGGCGAAGTAGAAGTCGAAGAAGCCGGTGAGCTCGTCGCCTTCGAACATGACGTTGTCGCGGAACAGGTCGGCGTGGATGGCGCCGCGCGGCAGCTCGGCGTATTGCGCCGAGCCGGCCACGTGCTCCTGGAACGCCAGCTCGGCGTCGATCAGCTCGCGCTGCGCCGCGGTGAGGTGTGGTCGCACGACCGGCACGGTCTCCCGCCACCAGGCAAGCCCGCGCAGGTTGGGCTGCACCAGGGGAAAGTCGCGCCCCGCGAGATGCATGCGCGCCAGCATCGCGCCGACGCTTTCGCAATGCGCGGTGTCCGGCGCGAGGTGGTGGCGGCCCTGGAGACGGTTGACCACCGAGGCGGGCTTGCCCTTCAACGTGTGCAGGATCTCGCCGCTTTCATCGGCCTGGGGATCGGGCACCGGGATGCCGCGCCCGGCCAGGTGCTTCATCAGGTGCAGATAGAACGGCAGCTGCTCGAAGGTCAGGCGCTCGAACAGCGTCAGCACGTAGCGGCCGCCGGTGGTGTCGGCGAAGTAGTTGGTGTTCTCGATCCCCGAAGCGATGCCGGTGAGCGCGGTCAGCTCGCCGATGCTCAGGTGGGACACGAGGGCAGCGGCCTCGTCGAACGAGACCTCGGTGAAGACGGCCATCGGAGGAACGCGGGAGTCAGAACGTGAAGACGCGCCAGACGCGCTTGCCGGCCGCGCCGCGGCTCGAGCCGGCGCCTTCGGACATCTCTCGCGCGCCGTCGGCGGGAATGATTTCGTAGCCTTGCTTGATCGCGCCCTTGGGCTTTACCGTGATGCGCTGCGTCTGGCCGCGCACGCGCAGCTCTTCGATGCGGGCTCCGTCGTCCTCGATCACGGTGTGCTGCACCTTGGGTTCGGACCGCAGGCCGGTGGGCGCAGGAGCATCCCCGGCTTCGTCGGCACCGGCCAGCGGGCTGAAGCTGCACAGCAGCGCGACGGCGACGAGGACGGGCGTGGCTTTCATGCAGCCGATTCTAGGGCGCCGCGGGGCGGGCGCCGGCCCGGATGAAGGGTGGGGGGTGCCCAAAGACGCCCTGCCTTTGACCGGTGGACACGGGGACCAGCAGGTGCGGCGGGCGAGGGGAGTCCGAGGGGTAAACCAGCCGCAGTGCGTCTTTGAGCAAGCGAACCCTAACAGCCCGTCGCTGGGCCCCACAAGCTGTCAAGCCTTACAGGTTGACGGACCGGAAGGCCACGTTACCGTATGTACGCACGACCTTTTGAGCCCGAAGCTACGCCGACGGGACGGCGTTGGGACACACTCCAGTCAGCCCACTGCAGCGCAGCATCACGCAGGAAGAATGAACCACATGCTTCGGATTCTGGTCATCGAGGATTCGCCGGTGAACATGGCCTTGACGGTGGCGATTCTCGAGAACGCCGGACACACCGTGCTGCAGGCCGATCATGCGGTCGAAGGCCTCGAGGTCGCCCGGCGCGAGCAGCCCGACCTGGTGCTGATGGACATCCAGCTTCCGGACCTCGACGGCCTCACGGCCACGCGAATGCTGAAGTCGGATCCGCGCACCGCCGGGGTCCCCGTGATCGCGCTCACGGCGTTCGCGATGAAGGGCGACGAGGACGACACCCGAGCCGCGGGCTGCGACGGCTACGTCACCAAGCCGATCCGCTACAAGGAATTCCTCGCCGAAGTCGACAACGTGCTGAAGCGGCGCGCCGAGCCGGTCTGACCGCGGGCCGGGACAGCGTGATGGCGGTCGAACGGCGCGACGACGACAGCTCGGTCATCCTCTCCACCTCGCCCGCCGGCCCCGCCGACCGCCGCACCGCGCTGATCGTGGTGCTGGTGTCGGCCGCCGGCTTCCTGGCGGCGCTGCCATTCGCGAAGCTGCCGCTGCTGCGGGTGTGGGCGTTCATCCCCATCTACCAGTCGGCACTGGTGCTCACCGACCTGATGACCGCGGTCCTCCTGTTCGGCCAGTTCAGCATCGTGCGCTCGCGGGCCTTGCTGGTGCTGGCCGGGGGCTACGTGTTCACGGCCCTGATGGCCGCGGCGCACGCGATGACCTTCCCCGGCCTGTTCACGCCCCAGGGGCTGCTGGGCGCGGGGCCTCAGAGCACGGCCTGGCTCTACATGTTCTGGCACGGTGGCTTTCCGCTGTTCGTCATCGCCTATGCGCAGCTCAAGGACAGGCAGCGTTCCGTGCCCCACGCCGCTGCACGGACGCTGCACCTGCCGCTCGCCGCCACACTGGGCGGCGCCGCTGCGGCCACGCTTGCGTTCACTGCCGTGGCCACGGCGGGCCAGGAAACCTTGCCGGAAATCATGGCGGGCAACCGCTACCGGCCGGTGTTCGCCGCCGTCGTCGGCCTGGTGTGGGCCGCCAGCCTGATGGCGCTGCTGCTGCTGTGGCGACGCCGACCGCATTCGATGCTCGACCTGTGGCTCGTGGTCGTGATGGCGGCGTGGCTGTTCGACATCGGACTCGCTGCCGTGTTCAACGCCGGGCGCTTCGACCTCGGCTTCTACGCCGGCCGGATCTACGGGCTGCTCGCCGCCAGCTTCGTGCTGGTGATGATGCTGCTGGAGAACAGCCGCCTGTACGCGCGCCTCGTGCGCGCCCACGAGCGCGAGCAGGTCCGCTCCCTCGATGCGCAGCGGCTGAGCGCGCAGCTGGAGGCGGCCAATGCGGCGCTGGCAGCGCAGAACGAGCAGCTCGAAGAAGCGAGCCGGCTGAAGTCCGAGTTCCTGTCAACGATGTCGCACGAGCTGCGCACTCCGTTGAATGCGGTGATCGGCTTCTCCGAGGTCATGAAGGACGGCCTGACCGGTCAGCTCACGGCGCAGCAAGGCGGCTACATCGGCCACATCTTCCAGAGCGGGCAGCACCTGCTCGCCCTGATCAACGACATCCTGGACCTGTCGAAGATCGAGGCCGGACGCGTCGAGCTCGAGCTGTCGCCGGTCGACCTCGACGCGCTGCTCGACGACGCCATCGCCCTGCTGAGCGAGAAGGCGAAGGCAGGACAGGTGCGGCTGCGGCGCGAGTCGCACGAGCCGATCGGAGGCCTGCTCGCCGACCGGCGGCGGCTGCAGCAGATCGTCCTGAACCTGCTGTCCAACGCCATCAAGTTCACACCCGAGCACGGCCAGGTGGTGCTGCAGCAGCGGCTCGTCGACCGCGCGCAGGCGGCGAACGGCATGCCGGGCGCGGGGGGCGGGGTGCGCATGACGCTCCCCGAGAACACCTTCACCACCTTCGTGGAGATCACGATCACCGACACGGGCATCGGCATCGGTGCGGACGACGCACGCAAGCTGTTCGCTCCCTTCACGCAGATCGCCAACCAGCTCACCCGTCGCAGCGAGGGCACCGGGCTCGGGCTGGCGATGGTCAAGCGGCTGGCCGAGCTGCACGGCGGAACGGTGGCGGTGACCAGCGAGCCGGGGCGCGGCAGCTGCTTCACCGTGTGGCTGCCGTGGCGCGAAACCGAGCTGCCCGCGGCGCGCGGCACGCCCGCGGCGTCGCGGGCCCACACCGGCGACGGGCCGCTTGCACTGGTCGTCGAGGACGACGACGAAGCGGCGACGCTGATGCGACTGCAGCTCGAAGCCGAGGGCTTTCGCGTGCGCATTGCCAGGTCGGCGGAGGCGGCGCTGCAGTGGACCGGCGAGCTCATGCCCGACGTGATTTCCGTCGACATCCAGCTGCCCGGAATCGACGGCTGGGAGCTCATCGAGCGCCTGCAGCGTGTGCCCGCCTGGGCGCAGATTCCGGTCGTGGTCGTGTCGGTGATGCCGGACCATCGGCGCGGCTTCTCGCTGGGCGCCTCGCTGGTGCTGCAGAAGCCGGTCGTTCGCGATGCGCTGTCGCGAGGCCTGGCGCGCCTGGGCCTGGTCCCGAGCAGCGAGCGCGACGTGACAGTGCTGGTGATCGACGATGATCCGGCGGCGGTCGAGTTGCTCGCCGTGCACTTGCGGCAGACCGGGCACACCGTGCTGCGAGCGCTCAGCGGCGCCGAGGGAATCGAGCTGGCGCGCCGCTACCGGCCCGACCTCATCGCGCTCGACCTCGAGATGCCCGGCGTGAACGGCTTCGACGTCGTCGACACGCTGAGCGCGCATCCGGCCACGGCGAACATCCCGGTCGTCATCGTGACGGCGCAGCAGCTCACGCCGGAGATGCGTCGGCGGCTGAACGGCCACATCCACGAGATCGTCGACAAGGCCGGCTTCAACGGTGGCCGCTTCATGGGCGAAGTCAAGCGGGCGCTGGCCAGCAAGAGGCCCTAGCCTTCGCAGACAATCGGTGGATGAGCGACGACAACATCGAAAGCGATCCCACCACGCTGCTGCTGGTCGATGGTTCCAGCTACCTGTACCGGGCGTTCCATGCCCTGCCCGATCTGCGGGCACCGGACGGCTTTCCGGTCGGCGCGATCCACGGCATGGTCGGCATGATGCGCAAGCTGCGCGAGGACATTCCCTGCGAGCATGCGGCCTGCGTGTTCGACGCCAAGGGCAGGACCTTCCGCGACGACTGGTACGCCGACTACAAGGCCACGCGCAAGACCATGCCCGAGGACCTGGCGCTGCAGATCGACCCGATCCACGAAGTCGTCAAGCTGCTCGGCTGGCCGGTGCTGGAAGTACCCGGCGTCGAGGCCGACGACGTCATCGGCACGCTGGCCTGCGCGGCGGCCAAGGGCGGCCACAAGGTGATCATCTCCACCGGCGACAAGGACCTGGCCCAGCTCGTCACGCCGCACGTGACGCTGATCAACACGATGAGCAAGCCGCCCGAGGTGCTCGACGTCGACGGCGTCATCGCGAAGTTCGGCGTCTCGCCGGATCGCATCGTCGACTACCTCACGCTGATCGGCGACAGCGTCGACAACATTCCCGGTGTCGACAAGGTCGGGCCGAAGACGGCGGCCAAGTGGATCGCCGAGCATGGTTCGCTCGACGGCGTGATCGCCAACGCCGCGAGCTTCAAGGGCGTGGCGGGCGACAACCTGCGGCGCGCGATCGAATGGCTGCCGCAAGGACGTCGCCTCGTCACGGTGGTGACCGATTGCGACCTGGGCGGCCACGTGATGGACTGGCCCGAGTTCCAGTCGCTGGCCTTGCGCAACGTGGACCGTGAGGCGCTGCTCGCCTTCTACGAGCGTTACGGATTCAAGTCGCTCAAGCGCGAGCTGGAGAACGAGATGCGCGCCGATGCGGCCATCGCCGGCGCCGGTCTTCCCGGCGACAAGCCGGTCGCGCCCGCCCCGCCGCTGGAACGCCGCTACGACACGGTGCTGACACGCGAAGCGCTCGATGCATGGGTCGCGAAGGTGCAAGCGGCCCCCATCACCGCGCTCGACACCGAGACCGATTCGCTGGAGCCGATGCAGGCTCGCATCATCGGCATCTCGCTCGCGGTCGGCCCGGGCGACGGCGCCTACATCCCCGTGGGCCATCACTATGCCGGGGCACCGGAGCAGCTGCCGCTCGAGGAGGTGCTGGCGCGCCTGAAGCCCTGGCTGGAGAATCCCGACGCGGCAAAGGTGGGCCAGAACGTCAAGTACGACGTGCACGTGTTCGCCAACGCCGGCATCGCGGCCAGGGGCTATGCGCACGACACCATGCTGCAGAGCTACGTGCTGGAAGCGCACCGGCCGCACGCCCTCGACAGCCTCGCGCAGCGCCATCTCGGCCGCAGGGGGCTGAGCTACGAGGACGTCACCGGCAAGGGTGTCAACCAGATCCCGTTCTGGCAGGTGGAGCTCGGCCGCGCCACCGAGTACTCCGGCGAGGACAGCGAGATGACGCTGCACGTGCATCACGCACTGTGGCCCAAGCTCGAAGCCGAGAACGGCCTGCTCGAGGTGTACCGCGGCATCGAGATGCCCATCTCGACGGTGCTGCAGCGCGTGGAGCGCAACGGCGTGCTGATCGACGCGGCCGTGCTGAACGCGCAGAGCCGCGAGCTCGGCGAACGCATGATGGCGCTGGAGCGCGACGCGCACCAGCTGGCCGGGCAGCCGTTCAACATCGGCTCGCCCAAGCAGATCGGCGACGTGCTGTTCACCAAGCTCGAGATGCCGGTGCTGCGGCGTACCGCGAGCGGCGCCCCCAGCACCGACGAAGACGTGCTGGAGAAGCTCGCCGAGGACTATCCGCTGCCGGCGAAGATCCTGGAGCACCGCAGCCTGGCCAAGCTGAAGGGCACCTACACCGACAAGCTGCCGCTGATGGTGAATCCGCAGACCGGCCGGGTGCATACCAACTACGCGCAGGCGGTGGCGGTGACGGGCCGGCTGTCGAGCAACGAGCCGAACCTGCAGAACATCCCCATCCGCACCGTCGAAGGCCGCCGCGTGCGAGAGGCCTTCATCGCCCCGCCCGGCCATGTGGTGCTGAGCGCGGACTATTCGCAGATCGAGCTGCGGCTGATGGCGCACATCAGCGAGGATGCCAACCTGCTGCGCGCCTTCACCGAAGGCATGGACGTGCACCGCGCCACCGCGGCCGAGGTCTTCGGCGTCGATCCGCTGCAGGTCACCAGCGAGCAGCGACGCTACGCGAAGACGATCAACTTCGGCCTCATCTACGGCATGAGCGCGTTCGGGCTCGCAGCCAACCTCGGCATCGAGCGCAGCGCGGCCACTGGCTACATCGAACGCTATTTCGCGCGCTATCCCGCGGTCAAGCGCTACATGGACAGCACCAAGGCGCTCGCCAAGTCACGCGGCTACGTCGAGACCTTGTTCGGCCGGCGCGTCTGGCTGCCGGAGATCAACAGCCCCAACGGTCCGCGCAAGTCGGGCGCCGAGCGGCAGGCGATCAATGCGCCCATGCAGGGCACGGCGGCCGACATCATCAAGCTCGCGATGATCGCGGTGCAGAAGGCACTCGACGAGCAGCGGCGCGCCACCAAGATGGTGATGCAGGTGCACGACGAGCTGGTCTTCGAGGTGCCGGATGCCGAGGTGGACTGGGCGCGCGACGAGATCCCGCGCATCATGGCGTCGGTGGCGCAGCTGAAGGTGCCGCTGATGGCAGAGGTCGGTGTCGGCCGAAACTGGGACGTGGCGCACTGACGCAGCGCTCCGTCGCGTTCCGCACGAAAGGCTCGACATGGCCCTCTTTCCGCAAGAAGCCCTGAACGACGGCGTGCGCAAGCGCGAGGTGTTCGGCTGGGCGATGTACGACTTCGCCAACTCGGGCTACACCACCGTGGTCCTCACGGCCGTGTTCAACGCCTACTTCGTCGGCGCGGTGGCCGGCGGTGCGCCATGGGCCACGCTGGCGTGGACGCTGGCGATCGCGGCCTCCAGCGTGCTGGTGATGCTCACCATGCCGGCGATCGGCGCCTACGCCGACCTGCGCGCCGCGAAGAAGCGGCTGCTGGCCATCAGCACCGCGGGCTGCATCGTCGCCACCTGCGCCCTGGCCCTGGTGGGCCGCGGCGACGTGGCGCTGGCGGTGGTGGCGGTGGTGCTGTCGAACACCTTCTACTCGTACGGCGAGTCCCTCTCGGCCGCCTTCCTGCCGGAGCTGGCGCGCGAGAAGGCGATCGGACGGGTGTCGGGCTGGGGCTGGAGCTTCGGCTACTTCG
Source organism: Piscinibacter sp. XHJ-5 (assembly GCF_029855045.1). Taxonomy (GTDB): domain Bacteria; phylum Pseudomonadota; class Gammaproteobacteria; order Burkholderiales; family Burkholderiaceae_C; genus Albitalea. Next base: position 5,671,418 of record NZ_CP123228.1, on the reverse strand, counting down.
GGGGCATGTTGTCGCTGGGGGCCGGCCTGGCCTACGTGCTGGCGGCGCAGGCGCGCGGCGAAGCCGCGACCCGCTTCGTGCCGGTGACGATGCTCATCACGGCCGTGGTCTACGGCGTCGCGTCGCTGGCCACCTTCGCGCTGCTGCGGGAGCGGGCGGTGCCGCAGCCGCTGGCCGGCACTTCCGGCGTCGTCGCGTCGCTGCGCGAGCTGAAGCAGACCTGGCGCAACGCGCGCCGCTTCAGCGACTTCAGCTGGATGCTGGCCTGCGGCGCGTGCTACCAGGCCGGCATCTCGGTGGTCATCGCGCTCGCCGCGGTGTATGCCGAGCAGGTGCTGGGCTTCAAGCAGGCGCAGACCATGATGCTGGTGTTCCTGGTCAACATCGCTGCCGCGCTGGGTGCCTTCGGCTTCGGCTACTGGCAGGACCGGCTCGGCGCCAAGCCCGCGCTCGCGCTCACGCTGGTGGGCTGGATCGTGATGATCGTGCTGGCGGCGCTGGCCACCGGGCCGGGGCTGTTCTGGGCGGCGGCCGTCGTCGCCGGACTGTGCATGGGCTCCAGCCAGTCGACCGGTCGCGCGATGATCGGGCTGTTCGCGCCGAGCCGGCAGCGTGCCGAGTTCTACGGACTGTGGACCTTCGCGACGCGGCTGTCGGCGATCGTCGGTCCCGTCACCTACGGCGTGGTCACGCTGTTGACGCAAGGCAATCACCGCATGGCAATCGTGTCGACGGCCCTGTTCTTCATCGGAGGCCTTCTGCTGCTGACCAAGGTCGACATGAACCGCGGCATGTCCGCGGCGCGCAGCGCGTCGGCGGCGCGTGGCGAGCCCGGCGCTGCCTCGGTTAGCATCGCCACCCCATGAACTGGCCCTACGAACTGCAGATCGGCTGGCGCTACACCCGAGCCGGTCGCGCGGGCCGCCGCAACCGCTTCATCTCCTTCATCTCCGGCGTGTCCATGCTCGGCATCGCGCTCGGCGTGGCCGCGCTGATCATCGTGCTGTCGGTGATGAACGGCTTCCAGAAGGAGGTGCGCGACCGCATGCTGAGCGTGATCGCCCATGTGGAAATCTACGACGCGCAAGGCACCGGCCTGCCCGACTGGCAGGCCTTGGCGGCCAAGGCGCGCGACAACCCGCAGGTGATCGGCGCAGCGCCTTTCGTCGCGGCACAGGCGCTCATCGCGCGCGGCGACGAGATGCGCGGCGCCATCGTCCGCGGCATCTCCCCGGCCGACGAGGCGACCGTCACCGACATCGGCCGGCAGCTGCGCGACACCACGCTGGCCCGGCTGAAGCCCGGCGAGTGGGGCATCGTGCTGGGCGGCGAGCTGGCGCGCAACATGGGCGTGCGCGAGGGCGACAAGGTCACCATCGTGGCGCCTGGGGGACAGGTCACGCCCGCCGGCGTCGTGCCCCGGCTCAAGCAGCTCACCGTGGTCGGCAGCTTCAACGCCGGGCACTACGAATACGACAGCGGCCTTGCGCTCATCCACGTGGAGGACGCGCAGCGCCTGTTCCGCGTGGACGGCCCCACCGGCGTGCAGCTGCGCCTGAAGGACGTGCATGCCGCGCGCGAGGTGGCCGACCAGCTCGCCGGCACGCTGGGTCCGGGGGTCAACGTGCGCGACTGGACGCGCACCAACCGCAACTGGTTCGAGGCGGTGCAGATCGAGAAGCGGCTGATGTTCATCATCCTCACGCTGATCATCGCGGTGGCCGCCTTCAACCTCGTGTCGACCCTGGTGATGACCGTCACCGACAAGCAGGCCGACATCGCCATCCTGCGCACGCTGGGTGCCAGTCCGCGCTCGATCATGGGCATCTTCATGGTGCAGGGCGCAGCGGCCGGCATCATCGGCACGCTGGCCGGCGTGGCGCTGGGCCTGCTGGTCGCCTTCAACATCGACGTCATCGTGCCGGCCATCGAGCGCCTGCTGCACGTGAGCTTTCTGCCCGGCAGCGTCTACCTCATCAGCCGCATGCCGAGCGATCCGCAAAGCCAGGACATCGTGCCCATCGTCGTCATCTCGCTGCTGCTCGCTTTCGTCGCGACGCTGTACCCGAGCTGGCGGGCAAGCCGCGTGCAGCCGGCGGAGGCACTGCGCTATGAGTGAGGCGGTGATCGAGGCGCGCGGCCTGCACAAGGCCTTCACCGAAGGCGGGCTGGACGTGCGCGTGCTGCAAGGCATCGACCTCACGGTGCAGCGCGGCGAGACCTTGGCGGTGGTCGGTGCATCGGGCTCGGGCAAGAGCACGCTGCTGCACCTGCTCGGCGGCCTGGAGGCGCCCAATGTCGGCAACGTGCTGCTGCAAAGCCGCGACTTCTCCCACATGAGCCCGGCCGACCAGGGCGAGTGGCGCAACCGGCACCTCGGCTTCGTCTACCAGTTTCACCATCTGCTGCCCGAATTCACCGCCCTCGACAACGTCGCGATGCCGCTGCGCGTGCGCCGCGCGACCGTGCTCGAGGCGCGCGAGCGCGCCCGTGAGGTCCTGGGCCAGGTGGGCCTGGCCCAGCGGGTGATGCACCGGCCCTCGCAATTGTCCGGCGGGGAGCGACAGCGCGTCGCGATCGCGCGGGCGCTGGCCGGCGAGCCGGCCTGCGTGCTGGCCGACGAGCCCACGGGCAACCTCGACCGGGAAACGGCGGACGGCGTGTTCTCGCTGATGCTGGAGCTCGCCAGCCGGCGAGGCATGGCCTACGTGATGGTCACGCACGACGAGACGCTGGCGCAGAAGTGCGACCGGGTGTTCCGGCTGCGCAACGGCAAGCTGGCCTAGCCCACGCGACCCGGCGACGTCACATCACCCGGCCGAACCAGGCGACCGACAACCCCGCCGCGATCACGACCAATCCGGCAGCCACCGCGGCGAACAGCGCGCTGATCTCGGTTTCCTTGCGCTCGACCACCAGCCGCGTGCTCAGCGATTCGTAGACCTTCTTCAGGTCGCCGGCCGTGCCGGCATAGAAGTATTCGGCGCGCGTCAGGTTGGCGATGCCCTTCAGCGTGTCCTCGTCCAGCCGCACGCGCATGCTCCAGCCTTCGAAGCCGATCGTCTCGCCTTCCTTGGTGCCGATGCCCACGGTGTAGACCTTGACGCCGCGGTCGGCGGCCATCTTGGCCGCATCCATCGGATCGGGCCCGGTGGTGCGCTGGCCGTCGGTGAGCAGGATGATCGCGCCCGAGTTGTACGAGCCGGGCGGCACGGGCGGCGCCTCTTTCTTCTTCGAGTCGTTCGGACCCAGCGGCATGCTGCGCGCCCCGGTGATCTGCGACAGGTCGATGCCGGCGTCCGGGAACAGCGTGGCCAGCGACAGCACGATGCCGCTGCCGATGGCGGTGGCGCGCTGCAGCTGGAAGCGGTCGATGGCGGCGAACAGGTCTTCGCGGCTTTGCGTCGGGGGCTGCACGACGGCGGCGGTGCCGGCGAAGGAAACGATGCCCACGCGGACGGTGCGCGGCAGATCCTTGATGAAGGCCTTGGCCGCCTCCTGCGAAGCCACCAGGCGGTTGGGATGCACGTCGGTGGCGCGCATGCTGCCCGACACGTCCATCGCCAGCACGATCGTCTCCTGCTGGCTGGGCAGCGTGATGACGGCCAGCGGCCGAGCGGTCGCGAGCAGCAGCGCCGTGATGGCCAGCAGCATGAGCGCGGGCGGCACGTGCCGCCGCCAGCCGGGACCCTTGCCGGCCGCCTGCTTCACCATGGCCAGGCTCGCATAGCGAACCGTGTTTTTCTTGCGGCGGTGCAGCAGCCAGAAATACAGCAGGACCAGCGCCGGCACCAGTGCCAGCAGCCACAGGAAATCAGGCCAGACGAAGGTCATGGTCGGCCTCCGCTCGTTGCGGTTGCATTCCAGGATGCGCGCGGCGCCAGGTGCGCCGGCAGGCCGCCGCCGGCCGCCAGCCGGCTGCGTTGCCGCCTCATCTCGGCAAAGCGCAGCACTGCATCCACGAGATCATCATCGGTCGCCAGTTCGAGCGTGTCCACCCCTGCCTTGACGAAACCGTCACGCATGCGCTGCTCGTGCTCCTCGGCGACCTTGACGAAACGCTCGCGGAAGCCCGGGTCGTGGGTGTCGACGAACATCTGCTCGCCGGTCTCGGCGTCCTGGATGGTCACGAGTCCCAGGTCGGGGAGCTCCAGCTCCGCCGCGTCGTACAGGCGCACGGCCAGGGCCTCGTGGCGCTGCGACAGGCGCGCCAGCGCGTCCTGCCAGCCGGGGGCGCTGATGAAGTCGGAGACGACGAAGATCACGGAGCGGCGCGGGATCATGCGGTGCGCGGCCTCGAGCAGCCGGTGCAGCTGCGTGCCGCTGCCGCCGGTCGGCGCGGTGAAGTCGCGCATGCGCTGCAGCAGGTTGAGCACATGCAGCCGCCCGCCGCGCGCCGGCAGCACCGCATCCACCTGATCGCCGTACAGCATGGCGCCCACACGGTTGCCGTGGCGCGTCAGCACGCGGGCGAGCACGGCGACGAATTCGGCCGACACGAGGCGCTTGGTGCGTGACTGCGAGCCGAAGTCGACGCTGCCCGACAGGTCGAGCACGAACCAGGCGTTGAGCTCGCGGTCCTCGGTGAACTCGCGCACGTAGGGGCTTTGCAGGCGTGCGGTGACGTTCCAGTCGATGTGGCGCACGTCGTCGTGGAGCTGGTACTCGCGCAGGTCGGCCAGGTCGATGCCGGCGCCGCGGAACAGCGTGCGGTAGTCGCCTTGCAGCAGCCCGTCGAGACGGCGGATCACCGTCCATTCGAGCCGACGCAGGATCGCGTCAGTGCTTGGCGCGCTCATCGGGATGGTGTGCCAGCGGCTTGTCGGGCTTCGGCACTTTTTGCACGATCTGCGCGATCAGCTGATCGGGCGTGAGGTTGTCGGCCAGCGCCTCGTAGCTCAGCACCAGTCGATGGCGCAGCACGTCGGGGACGAGGTCCACCAGGTCCTCGGGCAGCGCGTAGCCGCGGTTGCGCATCATCGCCAGCGCCTTTGCGCCTTCGATCAGGCCGATGGTGGCGCGCGGGCTGGCACCGAAAGTGAGGTACTTGGCCATGTCGGGCAGGCCATGCCTGGCCGGATCGCGGGTGGCGCTGACCAGCTTGACGGCGTATTGCATCAGCGACGGATCGACGTACACCTTGCGGCACTCGCGCTGCAGCTCCGCGAGCTGGCCGGTGCTGGCCACCGGACTGACCAGCGCCGGGTCGCCGGTCACCCGCTCGACGATGACGAACTCCTCGTCCTCGCTGGGATAGCCCACCAGCACCTTCATCATGAAGCGGTCCACCTGCGCCTCCGGCAGCGGGTAGGTGCCCTCGGTCTCGATGGGGTTTTGGGTGGCCATTACCAGAAAGGGCGACGGGACCTTGTGCGTTTCTCCTGCAATCGTTACCTGTCGCTCCTGCATGACCTCGAGGAGGGCGCTTTGCACCTTGGCCGGCGCGCGGTTGATCTCGTCGGCGAGCAGCAGGTTGGCGAACACCGGCCCCAGCGAGGTGCTGAAGTCACCCGTCCTCTGGTTGTAGATGCGCGTGCCGACCAGGTCGGCCGGCACCAGGTCGGGCGTGAACTGGATGCGCTTGAACGAGCCGCGCAGCGTGGTCGCCAGCGTCTTGATGGTGATCGTCTTCGCGAGGCCCGGGACGCCCTCGACCAGCAAGTGCCCTTGCGCGAGCATGGCGACCATCACCCGCTCGAGGAACTTGTCCTGGCCGACGACGACGCGCTTTACCTCGTAAAGGATGCGCTCCATCAGCGTGGCGGTGCTCTGCGCGTCGGTTGATTCCATGGCGGCGTAAGGGAAGTGGGGAAGAAGGGCGGCCGGACGGCCGTTCAGAACGGCGGCAATCCGACCGCGGCGGCGGCGTTCTCGATCGGCACGGCGAAGCCGATGCCGATGAAGGTGCCCTGTTCGCCGGGATTGAGGATGGCGGTGACGATGCCCACCACCGCGCCGTCCATCGTGATCAGCGGGCCGCCCGAGTTGCCGGGATTGGCAGCCGCATCGAACTGGATCAGGTTGGTGAGGCGCTCGCCTTCCGGCGCGCGAAAGCTGCGCTTCAGGCCGGAGATGACGCCGGCCGAAGTCGACGGCCCGATGCCGAAGGGAAAGCCGATCGCGATCACCTCGTCGCCCGGCATGAGGTCGCCGGTCCCGCGCATGGTGGCGGCCACCAGGTCGTCGGGAATGCTCTTGGCGCGCAGCACGGCCAGATCGTTTTCGGGCTGCGCGCCGACCATCGAGGCGTCGGACTCGTGTCCGTCGGCGAAGGTGACCTTGATGCGCTTGGAACCGACGACGACGTGCAGGTTGGTCAGGATGGTGCCGTTGTCGACGATGACGACGCCGGTGCCGGTCGAGCGCGTGTGCTGGCGCGGATCATCGCCCGGCTTCGGCGGCTCCTCGTTCTCGTCGTCCAGGCCGACCACGCGCACCACCGACGGCCGGACGGCCGCATGCGCCTTGGCGTAGGCCGACGGCAGGGGCTCCTTCTCGAGCGAATGACGCACCGCAGCGTCGATGTCCTTCTGCGTGAGCTGGATGGGCGGTGCGATGAGCGCACGGCCGGCGACGCCGCCGGCCAGCAGCAACGCGACCGCGGCACACGACGCTACGAGCATGCGATGGCGAGCGACGAAGGCGCCCCAGCGCGAAGGCCGCTGGGCGAGCGGCGCCGGCGCGGCCGGCTCGGATGTCGTTGGCGAGGGGGTGGCGGTGGAGGGCCGAGCCGCCGCGGCCGTGTCCGTCGTGGGCATGGGAGCACCCGCGCGCTGACGGGAACGGCTGTAAAGCGGAGCCTTCTTCATCGCTGCACCCCCTCGGTTCGCCAGCGGCAAACCTCGTGCCTGAAACTACCACGCGATCGCGTCCTGCGCACGGCGGACAGTCCCTCGATTGCGGGCATCATTCGATGAATGCCTCGCTGGATAGACACGCACTGCCACCTCGACGCGCCGGAGTTCGACGCCGACCGGGATGACGTGGTTCGCCGCGCCCGAAGTGCTGGTGTAGCGCAAATCGTGATCCCCGCTGTGAACGTCGGCAATCTGGAGTCCGTTCGCGACCTCGCGCATCGCCACAGACTGTCCTACGGATTAGGGATCCATCCCATGTGCACGAACCAGGCCAGCGACGATGACCTGGCCACCCTGCACGATGCGCTGGGTCGGCATCGCGACGATCCGCGCCTGGTCGCGGTCGGCGAGATCGGGCTCGACCACTTCGTGCCGGGCCTGGACCGCGCGAAGCAGGAACGCTTCTACGTCGCCCAGCTCGAGCTCGCGCAGCAATTCGATCTGCCGGTGCTGGTGCACGTGCGACGCTCGGCCGACACGCTGCTGAAGCACCTGCGGCGCATCCGCGTGCGTGGCATCGCCCATGCGTTCAACGGCAGCGAGCAGCAGGCACGCGTCTTCGTCGACCTCGGCTTCAAGCTCGGCTTCGGCGGGGCCATGACCTTTGATCGTGCGCTGCAGATCCGCCGCCTGGCGCAAAGTGTCCCGCCAGAGGCGATCGTGCTCGAGACAGATGCGCCTGACATTCCGCCCCACTGGCTGTACCGCACGGCCGCACAGCGCGCCGCCGGCATGAGCTCGCGCAACGAGCCGCAGGAATTGCCGCGCATCGCCGACACGCTCGCCGGACTTCGGGGATGGTCGCCCGAGCAGGCCGCGCAGATCAGCCGGGCCAACGCCCTGGAGGCGCTGCCGCGGCTGGCTGCCGTGGCAGGGGATGCATGAAGAAGCCCGTGAGACTCGCGCCGGCCACGATGTCCGAAGCCGACGGCGTGCGCTACCTGCATCTGGGCACGCCGTGGGTGCAGGGCGCCATGCGGATGCGCCAGCCGAACGAGCTGGAGCTCGAATACATCCAGCGCATGATGGCCTGGATGCTGTTGCGGCCGCAGGAGTCGCTGTCGCGTGGCCACGCGGTGCAGCTGGGTCTCGGGGCCGGCACCATCACGCGCTTCTGCCACAACGTGATGCGCATGCGCACGACTGCCGTCGAGCTCAACCCGACGGTGATCGCCGCCTGCCGCCTGTGGTTCAAGCTGCCGGACGACGGCGCCCGGCTCACCGTGCTGCAGGCCGACGCCGCGAACTACGCGGCGGACCCGGCGCATGCGCAAAGCGCCGACGTGTTGTGCGTGGACCTCTACGACCACGATGCGGCGAGTCCGGTGCTCGACAGCGCGGCGTTCTATCGGGATTGCCTGCAGTTGCTCGCCGACGGCGGCGTGATGAGCGTCAATCTGTTCGGCCGCGACGCCAGCTTCGAGCGCAGCACGCGCCGCATCGCCGCGGCGTTCGGCGCAGAGCGGGTGCGCACGCTGCGTCCGACGAAGGAAGGCAACACCATCGTGCTGGCGTTGAAGGGCGACGACATCGCGCAGCGCGACACGCTTGCCGCGCGGGCGCAAAACATCGAAACTCGTTTCCGCCTGCCCGCCGGCAAATGGCTGAAGATGATGCGCCCGCTGCCCGCGCCCGCCCCCGCCTCATGAACCCCACCGACCTTCCGCCGCAAACCACGCCCACCGGCCAGCTCGACTGGCGCCTGCTGCTGAAGTGGCTGCGCGAAGACCAGGTCATCAGCGCCGAGGACGCCGACCGCACGCGAAAGCGCTTCGGCGGCGCCGACAGCGCGCAGCACCCGCTGGTGCGCCTCGGCGCAGCTGGCTTGGTGCGCAAGGGCAACGGCAAGCCACTCGACAGCGAAGCCCTCACCGAATGGCTCGCCGGCCGATGCGGACTGCCCTACGTGCGCATCGATCCGCTGAAGGTGGATGTCGGGCGCGTCGCGGAGATCATGTCCATCAGCTATGCCGAGCGGCGCCGGGCGCTGCCGCTGCAGGTGGGCGCGCACGAGGTCACCATCGCCACCTGCGAGCCCTTCGATACCGCCTGGGTGTCGGAGATCGAGAGCCACACCCGCAAGGCGATCAAGCTGGTGCTGTCCAGCCCCCTGGAGCTGCAGCGCTACACGACCGAGTTCTACACGCTCTCGAAGTCGGTGCGCGCCGCCCTGAAGACCGGCGAGACCTCGGCCATCGCGAGCTTCGAGCAACTGGTCGAGCTGGGCCGCAGCAACCGCCAGCTCGACGCCAACGACCAGGGCGTGGTGCAGGTCGTCGACTGGCTGTGGCAGTACGCCTTCGACCAGCGCGCGTCGGACATCCACCTCGAGCCGCGGCGCGAGCTGTCGGCCATCCGCTTTCGCATCGACGGCGTGATGCACACCGTCTACCAGCTTCCGCCGGGCGTGATGAACGCCATGATCGCGCGCGTAAAGCTGCTGGGCCGCATGGACGTGGTCGAGAAGCGGCGTCCGCTGGACGGCCGCATCAAGACGCGCAATCCCGATGGCGACGAGATCGAGATGCGGCTGTCCACGCTGCCCACCGCCTTCGGCGAGAAGATGGTCATGCGCATCTTCGATCCGGACACCACCGTCAAGCCGCTGGAGCAGCTGGGCTTCGGCAGCCACGACGCCAAGCGCTGGGAAGACCTGGTGATGCGAGCGCACGGCATCATCCTGGTCACCGGTCCCACCGGCTCGGGCAAGACCACCACGCTTTACTCGACGCTGCGGCGGCTGGCCACCGACGAGGTCAACGTCTGCACCATCGAAGACCCGATCGAGATGATCCAGCCGGCGTTCAACCAGACGCAGGTGCAGCCGGCACTCGAGCTGGGCTTCGCCGAAGGGCTGCGCGCGCTGATGCGCCAGGATCCCGACATCATCATGGTCGGCGAGATCCGCGACCTCGAGACGGCCGAGATGGCGATCCAGGCGGCGCTCACCGGCCACCTGGTGTTCAGCACGCTGCACACCAACGACGCGGCCTCGGCCATCACGCGGCTGGTCGACCTGGGGGTGCCGCCTTACCTGATCGGCGCCACCGTGATCGGCGTGCTGGCCCAGCGCCTGGTGCGCACGCTGTGCTTGAACTGCAAGCAGGCCGACGATGAGCTCACCGCCGACCACATCAACGAATTTGTCAAGCCGTGGCGCATCAACGGTGCGGTGCGCGCCTACAAGCCGGTCGGCTGTCTCGACTGCCGCATGACCGGCTACCACGGCCGTGCCGGACTGTACGAGCTGCTGTCGGTCACCGAGGGCGCGCGCCAGTGCATCAGCCCGGTGCCTGACGCCGCCAGGTTGCGCCAGCAGGCGCTGAAGGACGGCCTGCGCCCGCTGCGCATGGCCGGTGCGATGAAGGTGGCGCAGGGTGTCACGACGATCGACGAAGTGTTGAGCGCGACGCCCATCTGGGAATAGGCTCGGCGCACTGCCCGGGTGCGCGCACAGGGCGCGGCAACCGGGTCCGCTACGTGTAAACCACAGACGGTGGGCAACACCACCTGCCTAGAATTTCCGCAGACAAAGCACACCTCGTGCGAGGAGACACATCGTGAGAATCAAGAGCGAACGGGACTTCTGGTCCGGCGTGATGTTCGTCGCCACCGGGATCGGCTTTGCGGTCGGCGCCAGCAACTACTCGCTGGGTTCGTCGGCGCGCCCCGGTCCCGGCTACTTTCCCCTGATGCTGAGCGTGATCATGGCCATCCTGGGCGCGATCGTGCTGTTCAAGTCGCTCACCATCGAGACCGAAGGCGGCGATCCGGTGGGCGCCTTCGCCTGGAAGCCGCTGATCGTCATCGTGGCCGCCATCGCGGTGTTCGGCCTCACGATCACCCGCCTGGGCATGATCATCTCGATCCCGATCCTGATCACGATCGCCAGCTACGCGGGGGAAGAGTTCCACTGGCGCGACGTGCTGATCAACTCGGTGGTGCTGACAGTCGCCTCGTGGCTGATCTTCATCGTGGGCCTGAAGCTCACGATCCCCGTGTGGCCGAGCTTCGTCGGCTGAGGAAAACGCCATGGACCTGCTGCAAAACCTCGCCCTCGGCTTCGGCGTCGCATTCACCCTCCAGAACCTGCTGTATGCCTTCTTCGGCTGCGTGCTCGGCACGCTGATCGGAGTGCTGCCGGGCCTCGGCCCCGTCGCGACCATCGCGATGCTGTTGCCTTCGATCTACGCGCTGGACGCCACGCCCGCCCTCATCATGCTGGCCGGCATCTACTACGGCGCGCAGTACGGCGGCTCGACCACCGCGATCCTCATCAACGTGCCGGGCGAATCGAGCTCGGTGGTGACAGCGATCGACGGCTACCAGATGGCGCGCCAGGGGCGGGCCGGCGCGGCGCTCGCCGCCGCGGGCCTGGGATCGTTCTTCGCCGGCTGCGTCGGCACCATCATCATCGCGGCGTTCGCGCCGCCGCTCACCGAGCTGGCGTTCAAGTTCGGCCCCGCCGAGTACTTCTCGCTGATGGTGCTGGGCCTCATCGGGGCGGTGGTGCTGGCATCGGGGTCGCTGATCAAGGCCATTTCGATGATCATCCTTGGCCTGCTGCTCGCGCAGATCAACACCGACGTCATCTCCGGCACGGCGCGCTACAGCTTCGACATCCCCGAGCTGACCGACGGCATCGGCTTCGTCGTGATTGCGATGGGCGTCTTCGGCTTCGGCGAGATCATCGCCAACCTCGGCATGCCGGCGGAGCACCGCGAGGTGTTCACGAAGGACGTGAAGGGCCTGTGGCCCACCAAGCAGGACTTCCGCGACGCAGGGCCGGCGGTGCTGCGCGGCACGGCGCTCGGCTCGGTGCTCGGCGTGCTGCCGGGCGGCGGCGCCTTGCTGGCTTCGTTCGCTGCATACACGATGGAAAAGAAGCTCGCCGGCGCCAGCGGCCGCTTCGGCCGGGGCGACATCCGCGGCGTCGCGGGCCCCGAGTCGGCCAACAATGCCGGTGCGCAGACCTCGTTCATCCCGATGCTGACCCTCGGCATCCCACCCAACGCGGTGATGGCGCTGATGGTGGGTGCGATGACGATCAAGGGCATCCAGCCCGGACCGCAGGTGATGACCAGCAACCCGCAGCTGTTCTGGGGACTGATCGCTTCCATGTGGCTTGGCAACCTGATGCTGGTGATCCTGAACCTGCCGCTGATCGGCATCTGGATCAAGCTGCTGACCGTGCCGTACCGCTTCCTGTTCCCGGCGATCACGCTGTTCTGCTGCATCGGCACGTATACGCTGAACAACAACACCTTCGACGTCTACATGACGGCCATCTTCGCGGTCGTCGGCTACTTGTTCTACAAGCTCAGTTGCGAGGCTGCGCCGCTGCTGCTGGGCTTCATCCTCGGGCCGATGATGGAGGAGAACCTGCGCCGCGCGCTGCTGCTTTCGCGCGGCGACTGGAGCACCTTCCTGACGCGTCCGCTGTCGGCCGGCCTGTTGATCGCAGCGGCGCTGATGATCGTGATCGTGCTGCTGCCTTCCATCAAGAGCAAGCGGGAAGAAGCGTTCCACGAAGCGGTTTAGCCGCTTTGTGGATCGCTTCACGGCGATCACACCGCTCCCCCAGCCCTCTCCGGGAGGGGCTCCAGCATGAAAGACGAGCCGGCCCCAGGGCCGGCTTTCGCTTCTACGGCCTGGGCGAGCGGATGCTTCCTAGAATCGGCCGATGAGCACCCCTCCTTTCGACTGGCGTCAGGGCTATCCCAGCCAACGGCTGCCGGTGTTCGGCCGCAACATCGTCTCCACCTCGCATCCGCTCGCCGCGCAAGCCGGCCAGCGCATGCTCATGCAAGGCGGCAATGCCGTTGATGCGGCGATCGCGGCGGCGGCGGCGATGACCATCCTCGAGCCGGTGAGCAACGGCCTCGGATCGGACATGTTCTGCATCGTGTGGGATGGCCGCGAGCTGCATGGGCTCAACGCGTCGGGCCGCGCCCCGCGTGCCTGGACGCCGGAGTATTTCGGCCGCAAATACGGCGGCCACGCTCGCACGCCGCCGCAGCGGGGCTGGGACAGCGTCACGGTGCCCGGCGCCGTGGCGGGTTGGGTTGCACTGTCAGATCGTTTCGGCAAGCTTGCTTTCGCCGATCTGCTGCAGCCGGCGATCGCCATCGCCGAGCGCGGCTATGCGGTGCCGGTGGTGGTGCAGCAGAAGTGGGCCGCGGCCGCCGCCACCGAGCTCGCCCGCCAGCCGGGCTTCGCCGAAGCCTTCCTGCCGCGCGGGCGCGCTCCCGAAGTCGCCGAGCTGTTCCGATTCGAGGCGGCCGCTCGCACGCTGCGGCTCGTGGCGCAGACGAAGGGCGAGGCGTATTACCGCGGCGAGATCGCGCAGGCCGTGGAGCGGCACGCCCGCGAGCACGGCGCGGCGATGCTCGCGCAGGACTTCGCCGACTGCCGACCCGAATGGGTGCAGCCGCTGGCGCAGGACTATCGCGGCCACACGCTGCACGAGATCCCGCCCAACGGCCAGGGCATCGCGGCGCAGATCGCGCTGGGCATCGTCAGCCATTTCGATCTCGCCTCGATGCCTCCCGACGGTCCCGAGGCGCAGCACGTGCAGATCGAGGCGATGAAGCTCGCCTTCGCCGACGTGTACTGCCATGTGGCCGAGCCGGCCAGCATGGAGGTGAGCGCGCAGCAATTGCTCGACAGCGCCTACCTCGCCCGCCGCGCACGCCTGATCGATTTGCAGCGCGCGCAGGAATTCGGCCCCGGCAACCCGGCGCGCGGCGGCACCATCTACCTCAGCGCAGCGGACGAGAGCGGCGTGATGGTGAGCTTCATCCAGAGCAACTACCAGGGCTTCGGCTCGGGAGTCGTCGTGCCGGGGTATGGGCTGTCGCTGCAGAACCGCGGCCACGGCTTCTCGCTCGACCCGGGAAGCCCCAACGTCGTGGCGCCCGGCAAGCGACCGTTCCACACCATCATCCCGGCTTTCCTCACGAAGAACGGCGAGCCGGTCATGTCCTTCGGCGTGATGGGCGCCAACATGCAGCCGCAGGGGCATCTGCAAACGCTGGTGCGCATGCTGGCTCACGGCCAGAACCCGCAGGCCGCGTGCGACGCGCCGCGCTGGCGCTACAACGCGGGGCTCGAGCTCAACGTCGAGGCGTCGATGGACCCGGCCACCGTGCAGGGGCTCGCCGAGCGCGGGCACCGGCTCGAGGTCATCGACGATTCCTACCAGGACTTCGGCGCGGGGCAGTTCATCTGGCGCCTGGGAGATCCTGCGATCGAGGGCTATGCCGCAGCGAGCGATCCGCGCCGCGACGGACAGGCCATCCCCTCTTGAAGCGCATCGACCAGCTGTCGCTCGGCTGGCGCACCGATCTCATCTTTCCGCGCTTCGACGCGCACGTCATCGAGCGGTCCGACCACTGGCTGATCCGCACGCCGCACAACCCGACGTACTGGTGGGGCAACTTCCTGCTCTACCCGCGGGCGCCGCGCGAAGGCGATGCACATGCGTGGCTCGCGGCCTTCGACGAGGAGATCGCGTCGGTGCAGCCGCAGTCGCGGCACATCGCGATCGGCGTCGATGCTGCGGCGCCGTTCGAGCTGCCGCCCGACTTCGCTGCAGCAGGCCTTTGCGCATGCGAGACCACCGTGCTGAGCCTGCGTGCCGGCCGCCTGCGCACGACGGCCAAGGTGCTGCCGGCGGGACTCGTTGCCCGCCCCCTGCGGCTCGCCGCGGAGAGCCCGCTTGCGATCGAGCAGCAGGTGGCTTCGGACGACGACGGCCACGAGCCGGTCGGCTACCGAGTCTTCCGCGAGCGGCAGATGCAGCGCTACGCAGCGATGGAGCTCGCTCGCCTCGGCCACTGGTTCGGCGTGCTGGCCCGCACGCCGCAGGGTCAGGCGATGACGGCCGGCTGCGGCCTCTTTCGCGACGGCACGCTGGGCCGCTTTCAATATGTCAGCACGCATCCCGCGTGGCGTCGCCGCGGGCTGTGCACCGCGCTTGTCCACGCGGTGTGCCGTCATGGCTTCGAGGCGATGGGACTGGACACGCTGGTCATCGCTGCAGATCCGGACGATGTCGCGATCGGGATCTACGAGTCGCTCGGCTTCGAGCGGACCGCGAGCGCGTGGCAGCTCGAGCGCCGGCCGGCTGACGACCACCGCTAGGCTCGCCTGCCGCAGCCAAGCCCCGACTGCGACGTCGGCGCGGACCGGTTCGTAGAATCGATCGCAATGTCATCCCCCTCCGCCGCGGCCGAGCCCGGCCATCCCGGCGCCGCGCGCCGTGCCGTCTTGCCAGGCCTTGCGCTCGCGGTCGCCGGCTCGATCGCGTTCTCGGGCAAGGCCATCATCGTCAAGCTCGCGTACCGATACGGTGTCGATGCGGTCACGCTGATCATGTACCGCATGCTGTTCGCGCTGCCGATGTTCCTGGCGTTGTCATGGTGGGCCGGGCGTGGCCGCCCGGCCCTCACGCGGCGCGACTGGACCGTCGTCGTCGGCCTGGGCTTCAGCGGCTACTACCTCGCCAGCTTTCTCGACTTCGCCGGGCTGGTCTACATCACCGCCAGCCTGGAGCGGCTGATCCTCTACCTCAATCCGACGCTGGTGCTCGTGCTGGGCTACCTGCTGTTCAAGCGCGAGGTCTCGCGTGCCCAGGTGCTGGCCCTCGCCGTCAGCTACGCCGGCGTGCTGTTGGTGTTCGGCCACGAGGTCACGCTGGTCGGCCCCGACGTTGCGCTGGGCACGGGACTGGTGTTCGCCAGCGCCGTGAGCTATGCGGTCTACCTGGTGTTCAGCGGCGAGGAAGTGCGTCGGCTCGGCGCGCTGCGCCTCACCGGCCTTGCGACGACGGTGGCCTGCCTGCTGTGCATCGCGCAGTTCTTCGTCCTGCGGCCGGTGTCGGCGATGGCGGTGGCGCCGCAGGTCGTCTGGCTCTCCGTTCTCAACGCGACGCTGTGCACGTTCGCGCCGGTGGTGATGGTGATGATGGCGGTCGAGCGCATCGGCGCGACGATGGCGGCGCAAACCGGCATGATCGGACCGCTGTCGACCATCCTGATGGGCGTGCTGATCCTTGGCGAGCCCTTCACCGCCTGGGTCGCGGCCGGCACGGTGCTCGTGATCGCCGGCATCTGGCTGCTGGCCCGGTCCCGCTAGGAGACTCGGATGAAATACATCTCGGTGCGTGTGCGAAACGGCCTGGTGTGCCACGGGTACGACGCCGACAACCAGGAGATCCTCGAGGAGCTGAAGGACGACACCTTCGTCGAGAAGCTGCTGCTGATCGACCGCATCCAGTCGATCGGCGAGAAGTACATCCTCGTCACGGCGTCGCATGGCCGCGCGATGTACTGGGAGTACGAAGGCGGCTTCGAGGCCCTGAAGGCTCGGCTGTACAAGGCCGACCTGCTGATCTGAATCACTCACGGAAGGACATTGCCATGGATCTGGGCATCGCAGGCAAGTGGGCGCTGGTGTGCGCCGCGAGCAAGGGGCTGGGCAAGGGCTGCGCGCAGGCGCTGGTGCGCGAAGGCGTCAACGTCGTCATCACGGCGCGGGGCGAGGAAGCGCTGCAGGCCACGGCGGCGGAGCTGCGTGCGCTCCAGCGCGGCGAAGTGCGCGCCGTGGCCGGTGACATCACCTCACCCGAGGGCCGTGCGGCCGCGCTGTCCGCCTGCCCGCAGGTGGACATCCTGGTCAACAACGCGGGCGGACCGCCCCCGGGCGATTTCCGCGACTGGGACCGCGGTGCCTGGGTGAAGGCGCTGGAGGCGAACATGCTCACGCCGATCGAGCTGATCAAGGCCACGGTCGATGCGATGGCGGCGCGCGGCTTCGGCCGCATCGTGAACATCACCTCGGGCGCGGTGAAGGCGCCCATCGACTCGCTCGGCCTGTCCAATGGCGCCCGCAGCGGGCTGACCGGCTTCGTGGCCGGCATCGCGCGCAGCGGCATCGCCGCCAAGGGCGTGACGATCAACGGCCTGCTGCCCGGCGCCTTCGACACCGAGCGCCTGCGCAGCGGCACCCAGCATGCGGCGACCAAGACCGGGCAGGACTTCGAGGTGCTGTGGCAGCGCAGACTGCAGGCGATCCCCGCCAAGCGCTTCGGCACGGCGGAGGAGTTCGGCGCGATGTGCGCCTTCCTGTGCAGCGTGCACGCAGCGTACCTGACCGGGCAGAACATCCTGCTGGATGGCGGGGCGTACCCGGGGACGTTCTGAGCTTCACTTGCGCGAAGACACCACGATCCCGCCGACGATCAGCGCGAACGCCACCGCGTGGTACCAGCGCGGCGCTTCGCCCAGCAGCGCCGCCGACAGCAGGGCCGCGAACACCGGCGTCAGGTTGGCGAAGAAGGCGGCCATGGCAGGTCCGGCTTGCACCACCCCCACGCCCCAGCACCGGTATGCGATGACCGAAGGACCGATCGCCACATAGAGCAGGGCGGCGACCACCCAGCCGTTCCACTGAACGCCGGCGTGCGTGATGGCGGCTTCTGCGGCCGCTGCCGCGCCTGCTCCGAGCAGTCCGAACAGGGTCTGCAACAGCAGCAGGCCGGCCCAGTCCCAGTCGGGGCGCTGCGGCGGCTGCATGGTCGCCGGCGGCCGTGCCAGGAGCCAGCTGTAGAACGCCCATGCAATCACGGCGACGAGCACGTACAGGTCGCCGATGACGAAGTGGATGCGCGCCAGCGCCTGCAGATCGCCGCGTGCGATGACCAGCAGGACCCCGGCCAGCGAGAGCAGCGCGCCGGCGATCTGCCGCCGCGTCGGGTGCTCGCCGTGAAACAGCGCCCCCACCATCAGCATCCACACCGGCGTGCTGGCGGCGATCAGCGTCACGTTGATCGGCGTGGTCGTGACCAGCGCCAGGTACTGCAGCGAGTTGTAGGTTCCCACGCCCAGCAGCCCGATCGCCAGCAGGTACTTCCAGCGCTTCGCGATGGCGGACGGATCGCGAAGCGCATGCCAGCCCAGCGGAAGCAGCAGCAGCGCGGCCAGTGCCCAGCGCAGGAAGTTGAGCGCCAGCGGCGGTACGCTGCCGACCGCCAGCCGGCCCACCACGGCATTGCCCGCCCACAGCAGCGGGGGCAGGGTCATCAGCAGCGCGGTGCGGGCGGACAGGCGCGACATCAAACCGGCATCGACGCGCCGCAGCTCCAGCATTGGTCGAAGGGTCCGTCGATTCGCTCGTGGCATGCCGGGCAGACCCAGTGCCGATGGGGCGCATGGCGCAGCTGGACCAGCAGCGCAAGCGCAGCGTCGTGCTGCGTCTCGTCCATCACCCAGACCTCGGGCAGGCATTGGTCGGGAGGCACTTCGCCGGCAATGCTGCTGGCGTAGGCGCGCTGCACGCTGGCGGAGAAGCCGCCCTGCGTGAGCATGTCGGCCCACAGGGTGGCGATGGCCAGATTGGGGGCGGTGGTAAGGCGGCGCATGCGAAGCGGGACGAGGACAACGCTGGCACGATACCGGACTTTCCTGTGTCCGAGAGGAGTGCACCATGACGACCGTTCGCGCCATTCGCATCGAGGAGTACGGAGGACCGGAGGTGATGCGGCTCGCGGACGTGCCGGTCGGTGAGCCCGGACCCGGCGAAGTCCGCATCCGCCACCACGCCTGCGGTGTCAACTACATCGACGTCTACCAGCGCACCGGGCTGTACAAGAACCCGCTGCCACTGATCCCAGGCGGGGAGGGCGCTGGGGTCATCGAGGCGGTCGGCGAGGGCGTGAGCCACCTGCGCCCCGGCGACAGGGCCGCCTATGCGAGCCAGACGCCGGGCGCCTACAGCGAGGCACGGGTGGTGCTCGCGAAATGGGTGGTCAAGCTGCCCGACGACATCGATTTCCAGACCGGTGCCGCGATGATGCTCAAAGGCCTGACGGTGCAGTACCTGCTGAAGAAGACGCTGCCCCAGGGCGGGCTGCAGCCCGGTGACCACGTGCTGTTCCATGCCGCAGCGGGCGGGGTGGGCCTGATCGCCTGCCAGTGGGCGAAGGCACGCGGTCTGCAGCTCATCGGCACGGCGGGCGGCGCGCAGAAGTGCAAGCTGGCGCTGGACCATGGCGCGGCGCATGCGATCGACTACCGCAGCGAGGACTTCGTCGCGCGCGTCAAGGAGATCACCGGCGGTCAGGGCGTCAAGGTGGTCTACGACTCGATCGGCAAGGACACCTTCGAGCGCTCGCTCGATTGCCTGCGGCCCTTCGGCCTGATGGTGTCCTTCGGCAACGCCTCCGGTCCGGTGCCGCCGGTCTCGATCGGCACGCTCGGCCCGCGCGGATCGCTGTACCTGACGCGGCCCACCCTGTTCACCCACCTGGCCACGCGCGAGAGCACGCAGGCGATGGCCGACGAACTGTTCGCGGTGGTGCGCAGCGACGCCGTGAAGATCGTCATCGGGCACCGCTATCCGCTGGCCGATGCCGCGCAGGCGCATCGCGATCTGGAGGCGCGGCAGACGACCGGATCGAGCGTGCTCGTTCCCTGACGCGGGGGCCGGCGGCGCCGACCCCCGCCGGGCGAGCTCACGGGATGAAGAACAGCTGCTCCGGCAGCGGCGGCACGATGGGCACCTCGAAGATCGGCCCCGCGCCGTCCGGATCGATCACCGTCGTGCCGTCCGTCGCGAAGAACGCCGCCGTCTGCGTCTGCGCCCCCACGGCGTACGGCGCTGCCGCCGGGTTGCCGATGTTGGTGAGGAACGCATGCGGGTTCTTGCCGACCGCCGGGTCGATGGCGTAGGCCAGGTCGTTGCGGAAGAAGACCGCGCGGTCGGCCAGGTCGCCGGCGCGCAGGATGGCGGTGGTGGTGGGATTGGGCACCGTCTTGTCGCCCTTGGCGAACTGGAACAGCACCGGCTTGGCGGCATGGCCCGGCAGCGGCTGCTTGCGGATGTGCGGCGCATAGCTCACCGGGTTGCCGGCCTGCTGCACCCACTCGAAGCGGTCCAGCACCTCGGCGATCGCCATCGCGCCGGGCACGGTGTTGACCAGCGGCGGCAGGTTGCGCAGCGGCATCGCCTCGATGAAGGCGGTCGGGTCGTTGCTCTGCACGTTGAAGAGCGACGGCACGCGCCCGAGCAGCGCCAGCCCGATCAGGGCGCGAAAGACACCGAGCCTTGCGACCTCGGTGATGGAGCCGCCCGCCACGTTGGCCACGCCGGCACGGATGTCGCTCTCGACGCCGAGGAAGATGCTGCCGTAGATGCCGCCGAAGGACTGGCCGGTGTAGTAGAGGCGCTGCGTGCTGAGGTCGGCGCTGCCGTCGCCGTCGACGTCCATGCCGCCCTGGAGCACGCGCACCAGCTGCATCAGGTCGATCACCGTCTGGCGCAGGCCGTCGCGATTGCCGATGATGGTGCGCGGCGGCGCGGCGCTCGAGCCTTCGGTGGAATCGATGCTGCCGTTGCCGTCCTGGTCGATCCCGCGGCCGCCGGCCGGAATGACCACGGGCGCGCCGGCCGCCGGTAGCACGGTCAGGGTGCCCAGCGGTCCGCCGCCGTGGCCGACGACGTTGACCGCGATGGTGGCCAGCCCGCGCGAGGCGAACACCGAGCCGACGGTCCACGGCGCGCCGTAGATGCTGTCGCCGAAGCCGTGGCCGAAGATGGCCACCGGCCAGCCGCTCGGCGGCTTGGGCCCGGCAGGCACGAAGAGCTGGAAGGTCAGGTCGTGGTGGCCTTGCACCTGGGGCTGCCCGGTCAGCGTGCCGGTGGCCGGGATGTACCTGTCCGCGGTCTCATAGTCGGGTGAGCGGTACCTGCCGTACGCGATCTGTCCCACCGCGCCTGGCACCACGCCGAGGGCAAGGGTCGGCAGGAAGGAGGGCGTGAAGGCGGGCGCCGTGCCGGTCTGGCGGTCGAAGCGGATGCCGGTGATGCCCGCGGCCGGGAACACCGCACGCACCGGTCCGGCGGCCGAGGCGCCGATGAGGAAGTCGGCGGCGGCCGGCGTTGCCGCGTCGATCTGTCCGCCGATCTTCTGCAGGTCGGCGGTGATGCTCTGGGTGGTGAACAGCGTCGCCGACACGACATGGTGGCGGCTCGAATGGCGCAAGCGCAGCGCGTCGCGCAGCTCGCGGGCGTGCTCGCCGTCGTCGTCATGCAGCGCGGCCTTGATGCGCCTGCCGCTCGTGTCGCGCACGCCGTCGGTGACGACGAGCAGATAGCGCGAATGCTGCGCGAGCAACTCGTCGGACTCGAAGGCGAGCACCTTGGTGGCCGGGTCCCACACGATCTGGTTGATGCCCACCTTGTGGCCGAAGCCGGCCAGGGTGAGGGTATCGCCGAGGTTGACCAGGAACACCGTGTCGCTGCTGACGGTGGCCGGATCGATGTTGCCGGTGAACGGCACCGTGATGCGCGGCTGCGTGGAAAAGCCGTCCAGTGTGTTGACGACCGCGATGTCGGCGCAATCGCTCACCCGCACCGCGCAGTCGGGCAGCGGAAGATTGACGCGCCGAAACGTATTCTGCGTCCAGTCGCGCACGGTGAAGCGGTCGCTGGGGAACGGCGTCGTCGAGGGGTCGGCGCCCTCGTGGCGCACACGCACCCCGTCGGCCGCGGCGGCCAGGGGAACGAGCAGCAGGGCAAGGGCAGCGGCCATCGGCCGCGTCGGGCGAGCAAGCATGTCTGTCTCCTTGGGTGGGTGGCGTTTTCGCGCTCTGTCGAACGCCAGTTATAGGCCGCCGCACCCTCGTGCGCCATGACTTTGCGAGCCATTCGATTCGTGATACATCGTCCGGGTCATCACGGCGCAACAGAAGGATCAGCGATGAACACGGCGACCTACCGCGAGACGCGCCACCACGAGCTGCGCAAGAGCCGCATGCTCATGGTGGACGGCAACCTCGTGTCCAACGCGCGCACCGTCGAAGGCGGTGTCAGCGCACGTGTCTACGAAGGCGGCTACTGGGGGTTCGCCTCCACGCAGGACGACGGCGTCCCGGTCGAGCGAATCGTCGACAAGGCCAGCCGCAACGCCCAGGCGATGGCGCGCTTCGGGCAGCGTGCCGCGCTCGCACTGCCGGGCGGCGCCTACCGCGGCGAGCATGTCTTTCGCGGTCGCGCCCCGCTGTCACCCAAGGACAGTGTCGATCGCCTGGCGCAGCTGCATGCCTGGTGCGTGCAGCGCTATCCGGGGCTCAAGTCCACGCGCTTCATCGCGGCAGACGAGCATCACACGAAGCGCGTGGCCACCAGCCACGGCGCCGAGGTGCTCAGCAGCATCCAGCGGGCGCTGTGCTACCTCACGCTGATCGCCGAGGACGAGCATGGCGCGCCGGTGGAGGTGTCGGAGACGGTTTCGGCCAAGGGCCACCTCGGCGACCTCGACTGGTCGCTCGAGGCGCTCGCGCCGCAGATCGACCGACTGCACGACCACCTGCAGGCCAAGCGCCATGGGGTCGCGGCGCGCGGCGGCCTGCACACCGTCGTGATGGCGCCGCAGCTCGCCGGCATGCTCGCGCACGAGGCGATGGGTCATCCGTGCGAAGCCGATCTGGTGCTCGGCGGCGCGGTCACTGGCGGCCTCGTCGGCCAGCGAGTCGCGAGCGACCTGGTGTCGATGGTCGACATCGCCCACACCTACGAAGGACGCGAGGTGATGATCCCGGTGTACGCCGACGACGAAGGCACGCCGGCGCGCGACGCGGTGCTCATCCAGGACGGCATGCTTACCGAGTTCATGAGCAGCCGCGAGACTGCCGCGCGCCTGGGCGTGCCGGCCACCGGCAGCGCGCGCGCCTACAGCCCCGGCGACGAGCCGCTGGTGCGCATGCGCAATACCGCCATCCTGCCGGGACGCGACAAGCTCGACGACATGATCGCCGGCGTCGACGACGGCTACCTGCTGATGAAGACCTCCAACGGCCAGGCCGACTCGACCACCGAGTTCATGTTCGGCATCAGCCTTGCGTACGAGATCCGCGACGGCAAGCTCGGGCGGGCGATCCGCGACACCACCATCTCCGGCTCGGCGATCAAGGTGCTCCAAAGCGTCGATGCGGTGTCCGACGACATGTATTGGAACTGCGGCGGCTACTGCGGCAAGAAGCAGCTGATGGTCGTGTCCATGGGCGGACCCGCGCTGCGCGCGCGGGCGCACCTGGGAGGCGAATGATGAACGAAGCGTCATTGCAAGACACGGCGCAGCGCGCGCTGGCGCTGATGCGGGCCCAGGGCTTCGATGAAGCGCAGGTCACGGTAAGCCGGACGCGGCAGGACGAGCTCAACATCGCCCACAACGAGCCCAGCCTGCTGCGCAGCATCGAGTCGCAACGGCTGTCGCTGATCGGCCTCGTCGATGCACGCAAGGCGAGCACCGAGCTCACGGACCTCGGCGAAGCCGCCCTGCGCGAGGCCGTCGCGGCGCTGTTCTCCGATGCGCATGGCGCGCCGCGCGACGAGGCCAATGCGGTCTCGAGCGGCCAGCAGGCGCGCATCGTCCAGGGGCCCCAGGAAAGCGACCCGGCGCTGCTGGCCGACAAGGTGCGCGAGCTGCTGGCGTTCCGCGAGCGCGAGACGCCGAAGATGATGCTCGAGGAAGGCGTCGCGTCGCACACGCTGGCGACCTCGCACACGCTGACGTCCGGCGGCAGCGAGCTTTCGAGCAGCATCGGCATCCACGAAATGAGTGTGCTCGGGACCGCACGCGACGGCAGGCAGTCGAGCTCCTTCAACTACGCCGGCGGCGCCTGCCACGATCTGGCCGAGCGCGCAGCCAGCGAGTGGTTCGGCATCGCCGAGATGCTGCGCGACACCGAGCAGCAGATCCACACGCGGCCGGTGGGCGGCAAGTTCGTCGGTGAGGTGGTGCTCACGCCGATGGCGGTGGACGACCTGCTCGCCTGGCTGCTGGGCCAGATCGGCGACGTGCAGCTCATCGCCGGCACCTCGCTGTACCGCGACCGCGTGGGTCAGGCGATCGCCTCGCCGATGCTGTCGCTGCGCAGCCGCTTCGACGCCCCGGGTGTCGCCGCGCTGTCGGCCGATGCCTTCGTCACTCCACCGGTGGAGGTCCTGCGCGAAGGCGTGCTGATGACGCTGACGCCCAGCCTCTACGGCAGCCGCAAGACCGGCTTGCGCCACGTGCCCATCGCGGCCGCCGGCTGGGAGATTGCCGCCGGCGAAGCGTCCCGCTCGCAGCTCGTTTCGGCGGTGCCGCGCGGCGCGCTGGTGGGGCGCTTGTCGATGGGCATGCCCGCGTCGAACGGCGATTTCTCCGGCGTCATCAAGAACAGCTTCTCGATCGACGGCGGCGTGGTGGGTCAGGCGCTGTCCGAGACGATGATCTCCGGCAACATGGCGCAGATGCTGCGCGATGTCGCCGGCGTCAGCCGCGAGCGGCTGGACATGGGGGCGCTGGTGCTGCCGTGGATCAGGATCTCAGGGCTGCACTTTTCGTGATCAGAGCTGCCCTTCCGTCAGGGCATCCAGCTGGAACCTGCCGCTCTTGTCCACCAGCCAGATCTCCGTGAAGCGCGCCCCGCCGAGGCGCGTGGGCGCGGGCATCGGGGACGCGTGGTGGATCAGCTCCCTCACGCGCGCGGTCACGTCCGGGGCATGCGTGGGCACGCGCACCATGTGCACGTGGCGCACGTTGCCGCCGGCGTCGAGCTCCACCTCCAGGACGACGATGGCGTGCACCAGCGGCGGCAGCTTGCCCTTGTAGATCTTGTCGGCGTAGACCTTGTAGATGTGCTTGGCCGCGTCCATGCGGTAGGCCTTCGCCGTCTCGGCCGACGAGACCGTCGCGGCCATGGCCACGCCCTGTGCACGTGCCGGTGCTGCGGCCAGTCCGATGAGCAATGCCAGCGCGCTGCTGACGATGAGGAAAGGGCGGCAGACCTTCATGGCGGCCTCGACGGTGGAATGAGGTGATCTCACTCTGCCAGCGAAGCCGCCGAGGCGGTGGTGAAAGAAATCACGCGATCAGCGCGCTTCTCCCCGGATCCCTTGTGTGCAGGAGGAGCGCGTGATAACGCGTCTTCCAGGGCTCACCAATGCGCCGCGCCCGTCGCGGCGCAGGCAGGCGCTCACCGACCGCGACGCATCCGCAGCAGCTCGTCGAGGATCAGCAGTGCCGCGCCGACGGTGATCGCGCTGTCGGCCACGTTGAAGGACGGGAAGTACGCGTCGCCGTAGTGCACCTGGATGAAGTCGACCACGTAGCCGTGCAGCAGCCGGTCGATCACGTTGCCCACAGCGCCGCCCAGGATCAGCGCCAGCGCGAAGCTGAACAGCCGCTGGCCGCCGTGGCGCAGCAGCAGCCAGACGATGAAGGCCGTGGCGGCTGCGCCGAGCCCGACGAAGAACCAGCGCTGCCAGCCGGATGCGCCGGCCAGGAAGGAGAACGCCGCGCCGGTGTTGTGCACGCGCACGACGTTGAAGAACGGGTTCACCGTGCGGCTCTCGCCGAGCTGGAAGTCGCCGAGGATCAGCGCCTTGGTGAACTGGTCGATCAGGATGACGACGACGGCGATGCCGAGCCAGGGCAGCACACTCGAACTGCTGCCGCCGCGCGATGTTGCAGCGATGTTCATGCGATGTGTCTCGCTTCGCCCGCGCCGAACAGATTGGACGTGCAGCGGCCGCAGATCGTCGGATGCGCGGGGTCGTGGCCGACGTCGTCGCGCCAGTGCCAGCAGCGGTCGCACTTGGTGGCGCTCGACGGCGCGACTGCGGCGCTCAGGGCGGGCGCCATCTCCGCAGCCGCCTTCGACGTGATCGTCACGAACTTCAGGTCGTCGCCCAGCGATGACAGCAGCGCAAGGTCGCCCGCTTCGGCGCGGATCACCACATCGGCCTGCAGCGACGAGCCGATCTGCCCGCGGCTGCGCACGTCCTCGATCTCCTTGTTCACCGTGTCGCGGATCGCGCGGATGCGCGTCCACTTGGCGAGCAGCGCATCGTCCTGCCAGGCGCCGGTGTCGGCGTAGGTCTCGGTGAAGATGCTCGGCGACGCGCCCGGCGCCAACACCTTCCAGGCTTCCTCGGCGGTGAAGCTGAGGAAGGGCGCCATCCAGCGCAGCATCGCATGCGTGAGGTGCCACAGCGCCGTCTGCGCCGAGCGCCGCGCGACCGACTGGGGTGCGGTCGTGTACAGGCGGTCCTTCAGCACGTCGAGGTAGAAGGCGCCGAGGTCCTCGCTGCAATAGACCTGCAGCTTGGCCACCACCGGATGGAACTCGTAGACCTCGTAGTGCGCCAGCACCTCGTCCTGGAACTGCGCGGCGCGCGCCAGCGCATAGCGGTCGATCTCGAGCAGCTGCGAGAGCGACAGCGCATCCTTCGCCGGATCGAAGTCGGAGGTGTTCGCGAGCATGAAGCGCAGCGTGTTGCGGATGCGGCGATAGGCGTCGACCACACGCGCGAGGATGCGATCGTCGCCGGCGATGTCGCCCGAGTAGTCGCTGGCGGCCACCCACAGCCGGATGATCTCGGCGCCCAGCTTGCTGCTGACCTCCTGCGGCTCGATGCCGTTCTTCAGGCTCTTGCTCATCTTGCGACCCTGGCTGTCGACCGTGAAGCCGTGGGTCAGCAGGCCGCGGTACGGCGCGCGGCCTTCCATCGCGCAGCAGATCAGCAGCGACGAATGGAACCACCCGCGGTGCTGGTCGTGGCCCTCGAGGTAGAGATCGGCCTCGGGGCCGCTCTCGTGGCGGCCGCCCGGATGCGAGCCGCGCAATACATGGAAGAAGGTGGAGCCCGAATCAAACCAGACGTCGAGGATGTCGTGGCTCTTGGCGTAGTGCTCGGCGTCGGCTCCCAGCCACTCGCGCGCGTCGAGCTTGGACCAGGCCTCGACGCCGCCCTGCTCGATGAGCGCCGCCGCGCGGTCCAGCAAGATCAGCGTGTCTGGATGCAGCTCGCCCGTTTCCTTGTGCAGGAAGAAGGGCAGCGGCACGCCCCAGTTGCGCTGGCGGCTGATGCACCAGTCGGGCCGGTTGGCGATCATGTCGCGCAGCCGCGCGCGGCCGTTCTCCGGATAGAAGCTGGTGGCATCGATGGCGTCGAGCGCGGTCTGGCGCAGCGTCTTCGGGGGCTTGTCGACGGCGAACACGCCAACGCCCTCGTCCATGCGCACGAACCACTGTGCCGCCGCGCGATAGATCACCGGCGTCTTGTGGCGCCAGCAGTGCGGATAGCTGTGGACCAGCTTGTCGGTGGCGAGCAGCCGTGCGGCGTTCTTCAGCGTCTCGATGATGAGCGCATTGGCCTTCCAGATGTTCTGCCCGCCGAACAGCGGCAGCGCCGGGTCGTAGACGCCGTTGCCCTGCACCGGATTGAGGATCTGGTCGTGCTTCATGCCGTGGTGCAGGCACGAGTTGAAGTCGTCCACGCCGTAGGCCGGCGACGAGTGCACGATGCCGGTGCCGTCTTCCGCCGTGACGTAGTCCGCGAGGTACACCGGACTCGTGCGGTCATAGCCCGGATGCACCTCGGCCAGCGGATGATGGAAGCGGATGCCCTCGAGGTGACCGCCGTGCGTGGTGGCGATCACGCGCCCCTCCAGGCCGTAGCGCGCGAGGCATTTCTCGACCAGCGTCTCTGCCAGCAGCAGCAGCCCGCGATCGGTGTCGACCAGGGCGTAGACCAGTGCCGGGTTCAGGTTCAGCGCCTGGTTGGCCGGCAGCGTCCAGGGCGTGGTCGTCCAGATCACGGCAAACGCCTGCTTGTCGAGCTTCGGCAGGTGGAAGGCGGCCGCCAGCTTGTCTGCGTCCGCGCAGAGGAAGGCCACGTCCACCGTCGGCGAGGTCTTGTCGGCGTATTCGATCTCGAACTCGGCCAGCGACGAGCCGCAGTCGAAGCACCAGTACACCGGCTTCAGCCCGCGATACACGAAGCCGCGCTCGATGACGCGCTTGAGCGCCCGGATCTCGCCGGCCTCGTTGCCGAAGTCCATGGTGCGGTACGGACGGTCCCAGTCGCCGAGCACGCCGAGGCGCTTGAAGTCGGCCATCTGCTGCGCGATCTGCTCGGTGGCGTAGGCGCGGCTCTTCGCCTGCACCTCGTCGCGCGGCAGGCCGCGGCCGTAGGTCTTTTCGATCTGGTTCTCGATCGGCAGGCCGTGGCAGTCCCAGCCCGGCACATAGAGCGCGTCCATGCCCTTGAGCTGTCTCGCCTTGACGATCATGTCCTTCAGGATCTTGTTGACGGCGTGGCCCATGTGGAGCTGGCCGTTGGCGTAAGGCGGGCCGTCGTGCAGCACGAACTTCGGCGCGCCGTGGCGCGCGTCGCGCAGCTTCTTGTAGATGCCCTTGTCGTCCCACTCCTTGACCCAGCCGGGCTCGCGCTTGGGCAGGTCGCCGCGCATCGGGAACGGCGTGTCGGGCAGGTTCAGCGTGGCCCGGTAGTCGGTCGCGGAGGAAGGGGTGGTGTCGGTGGACATGCTCGGTCTCGGGTGTGCTTCCCGCCTGGGGAACAAGGCAAGCCCGCCGCGGATCCTGGGCGGGGTGACGACGTGCGGCTCGAAAGGGTCCGCCGCGGGCCGCGTCAAATTCGGTCGCGCGTGGTCTGGCGGCGGGTGGCGGCGTGCCAGCGCAGGGCGGCGCGGCGGGCGGTACACGAAGGCATGGGTCGATTCTACCGGGGGGTCGGCAGCCTCACCGGTGCGACGCGAACCACGCCCGCGCATTTGCCTCGTCGCGCGAGATGCCCGCCCGCAACGCGTCGATCGATTCGTACCGCCGCTCGTCGTGCAGCTTGTGCATGAGCTCCACCCGAACGCAGCGGCCATATCCGGCCTCGGGGCCGAGCGGCCAATCGAGGCAATGCACCTCGAGCAGCACGCGCCCGGCGTCCTCGACCGTCGGCCGCACGCCCAGGCTGGCGACGCCCGGAAGCGGCTGGTCGGCCAGGCCGAACACCCTCACCACGAAGATGCCCATCGCCGCCGGCTTGGGATGGCCGAAGCGCAGGTTCAGCGTCCGGTAGCCCAGCTCGCGGCCCAGCTTGCGCCCGTGCGCCACGTGTCCGCTGACGCTGTAGGGCCGGCCGAGCAGCGTGGCCACGCCGGCCATGTCGCCGGCGGCCAGCGCCTCGCGCACTGCCGAGCTGGACACACGCAGGCCGTGCACCTCGTAGCTCATCATGCGCGCCACGTCGAAGCCGGCGGTCGGGCCGGCGGCGTCGAGCATCGCGTAGTCGCCGGCGCGCTTGGCGCCGAAGCGGAAGTCATCGCCGACCAGCACATAGCGCGCGCCAAGCCCTTGCACCAGCACCTGGTCGATGAAGGCCTGCGGCGGCAGCGATGCCAGCCGGGTGTCGAAGCGCAGCACCACCACCTGGTCGACGCCGACCCGCTCCAGCTCCGACAGCTTGTCGCGCAGCGTGGCGATGCGCGCCGGGGCCAGCTCGGGCTTGCCGGCCAGGCGCGCGAAGTGGTCGCGCGGATGCGGCTCGAAGGTCATCACGCAGGACGGAAGCCCCCGGTGCCGCGCTTCGTTGTGCAGCAGCGCCAGCATGGCCTGGTGGCCCCGATGGACGCCGTCGAAGTTGCCGATGGTCAACGCACAAGCCGGGGCGATGCCGGGATGGTGGAAGCCGCGGAAGACTTGCATGCTGGCAATTATCCCGTGCGCCGGGCGTGAGGATGCGAGCCGACGGCGGCTCAGGATGGTGCCGCGATCGCGGCAGGGTCTGCGATCCACCGCCACTGGCCGGGCGCCAGGTCGGCCGGCAGGGTCAGGCCGCCGAAGGCGCTGCGGTGCAGCGCCTCGACGCGGTTGCCCACCGCGGCGACCATGCGCTTGACCTGGTGGTACTTGCCTTCGGTGAGCACCAGGCGCAGGCCGTGCAGGCCGTCCGGCCGTTCGCCGGTGACCTCGACCGCGGCGGCGCGCACCGGCACCGGGTCGTCGAGCAGCGTGACGCCGGCGGCCAGCTGCCCGGCCTGCCCGTCGCTTACCGGGTGCTTGCAGCCGACCTCGTACACCTTCGGCAGATGCCGCTTGGGCGAGGTCCAGCGGTGGATCAGCGCACCGTCGTCGGTGAACAGCAGCAGCCCGGTGGTGTCCTCGTCGAGGCGTCCGACCGTCTGCACGTCGCGCCGGCGCAGCGGCGCCGGCAGCAGGCTGTAGACGCTCTCATGGTGACGCGGCTTCTGCGAGCACTCGTAGCCGGCCGGCTTGTTCATCACGATGACGGCTTTCGCGTGATACGGCCACTGCTCGCCGCGCACGGCGAACACCAGTCCCTGGGTCTCCACCTCCATGAACGGATCGTCGACGACCTGGCCGCCGAGCGTGACATGACCCGAGACGATCAGCCCCTCGCATTCGCGCCGCGCGCCGAAGCCCTGCGAGAACAGCACTTGCGCGAGCTTCATGCCTCAGTGGTGGAGCTCGAGAAACACCACGTGGTTGTCGGCCGTCGGCCAGGCTCGACCGACGATGCGCTCGCCGTTGAATTCACCGACCACGCTGCGGCTGGGCGAGTCGAGCAGCTTCAGCTTGGCGGTGGACACGCCGGCCACGCCGACCGGGATGCCTCCTGGCGGGCTCTTCCCGTCGAGCGTGATCACGTCGCGGGGAATGCCGAAGTAGCCGCGCGGCCGGGTCAGCGTGACGACCGCCTTGCCGTCGCGATCGGCGTCGGCGATGCGCTCGGCCCGCAGCTGCACGATCGATGACGAGCGCGGGAAAGGCGAGCGGTAGATGTGCGTCGTGGCATAGCCCGGCGCGCTGATGACGAATTCGTACGGCGTGGCCGGGCTGGCCTCGAACGGCCCCCACAGACCGTCGGCGCCGACGGTCTTGCGGTGCACCGCCTGGCCGATGCGCTCGCCGGTGGCCGGGTCGGTGGCATACACCTCGACGCGCGCGCCAGCCAGCGGCAGGTTGTTCACATAGCTGCCCTTGGCCGCGTCGTTGCCCGGCCCCTGTCCCGACACCTTGCCGTCGAGCACCACGCGGCCCTCGGGGGCGATGGCCGTCGTTGCCGGCGCGCGCCCGGTGATGAAGCGGTACATCGCCGAGAAGGCCTTGGGGCCGAACGCCGTCTCGCGGTGGTCGATGGCGGTGATGAGCACGTTCTCGGCGCCTTTCAGCGCCGGCCCGTCGTAACTCACGTTGGTGGGCTTGCCCTTCGAGCCTATCCACGCCCCGTCGGGCTGCGCGAACTTGTCGTTGACGTCGGAGCGGATGGTCATCCACTTGGGGCCCGGCGTGACCTCCTCGCCCTGCGGCCCCTTGGGCGCATTGAGGCCGGTGAGGAAAGGGCCCGCGCCGTTGAACTCGTTGCCCGGCCGGTTCTGCGCATCCGCCCACACACCGTGGTTCGCCGTGCCGCCCAGCACTGCATGCGAGACCTTCGCGGCGCCTCCGCCGTTGGCGATGTAGTTGCGGATCGCGTAGCCGCCGCGCGAGCTGCCGACCAGCACGACCTGGCGGGCGCCCGTCGCCTTGAGCACCTTGTCGACCTCGGTCTTGAGGAACTGCATGTGCTCGGCGGTCGACGTGCGGCCTTCCTGCGGCTTGGTGTCGTCCTCG
The DNA here is from genome assembly GCF_029855045.1 of Piscinibacter sp. XHJ-5. Taxonomy (GTDB): domain Bacteria; phylum Pseudomonadota; class Gammaproteobacteria; order Burkholderiales; family Burkholderiaceae_C; genus Albitalea. Next base: position 5,640,082 of record NZ_CP123228.1, on the reverse strand, counting down.
CGCGCCAGCGGGTAGGGCAGTTCGATCGCGTACAGCCGCTGTCGCGGCCAGCCATTGCTCTCGAAGCGCCACAGCGTGGTCGTCCACACGGCGGCGTTGTCGCCGTTGCCGTGCACGAAGACGATGGGCTGGAAGGGGTCGGGCGCCGACGGCGTGGGTGGGGCGGTGCGGCAGCCGGCGAGCAGCGCGGCGGCAGTCGCCAGCGCCCACAGGACGCGGCGGCGGGAGACAAGGGTGCTGAGGGTCATCGTGTCGGCGGTGGGGTGTACGGAGGAAGGTCGCGTTCTGCCGGCAGCCCGGCCAGGCCGACGGCAGCACGCACGGCGCTCAGGACGGCGAGCGCCGTGACGCGGGCTGCGACAGCACCCAGCACCGTCAGGTGCCGGCGCTGGCCGCTCGCACCGGTCGCGAGCGCGAACAGCGTGTCGCCGTCGGTCATCGTGTGCACCGGGTCGATGGTGCGGGCCAGGCCGTCGTGCGCCATCTGGGCGAGCTTGCCGGCCTCGGCCTTGGTCAGCACGGCATCGGTGGCGATGACGCCCAGCGTGGTGGACGACGCCGGCTCGATCAGCATGGGCGTCTCGCCGTTGAGGATGGCGTGCGTGGCATGGATCAGCGTGCGGCCGTCTTCGCTGCGCGCACCGGCGATCGGCCGGCCGGTGGCGGGATCGATGACGTCGCCGACCGCGTTGACGGCGACGATGGCGCCGACCGTGATGCCTCCTACGGTCAGGGCCGCCGTGCCGATGCCGCCCTTCATGGCGCGCTGGATGCCGAACAGCTTGCCGACGACCGCCCCGGCCCCGGCGCCGACGTTGCCCTCGGCGGGCGTCTGTGTGCTGGCCGCCGCGCACGCGGCATAGCCGGCGGCGGCATCGGGGCGGATCGTGGGGTCGCCGGTGAACAGGTCGAACAGGATCGCGGCGGGCACGATGGGCACGCGTGCGGGGCCCACCTGCACGCCGATGCCGCGCTCCTCGAGCCAGCGCATCACGCCGCCGGCTGCGTCGAGCCCGAAGGCGCTGCCGCCGGCAAGCAGCACCGCGTGCACCTTCTCCACCGCATTCAGCGGCGAAAGCAATTCGGTTTCGCGCGTGCCGGGCGCCGCGCCGCGCACGTCGACACCCGCCACCGCCCCCTCAGGCGTGAGGACGACGGTGCAGCCGGTCGGACGGCGGGTGTCGGTGAAGTGGCCGCAGAGGATGCCGGGGACGGAGGTGATCGAGCCGGTCATCGGCCGATTATGGAATCAGCCGAACACTCCCGCGGTTTCCTGCATGCGCCGCGAGACCTCGCCGGTGTGATGCATCGTGTCGCCGAAGGTCATCTCCATTACCGTCAACCGCTTGAAGTAGTGGCTGCCGATGTACTCGTCGGTCACGCCGATGCCGCCATGCAGCTGGATGCACTGCTGCCCCACGAAGCGCATCGACTGGCCCAGCTGCAGCTTGGCCTGGGAGAGCGCGCGGCGGCGCTGCTCGGGGGCGTCGTCGAGCTTGAGGCTGGCGTAGTAGCTCATCGAGCGGCCCAGCTCGAGCTGCATCTTCACGTCGGCGATGCGGTGGCGCAGCGCCTGGAAGGTCGCGATCGGCACGCCGAACTGCTTGCGCGTGTTCATGTATTCGACGGTGAGCGCCACCAGCTTGTCCATCGCGCCGACCGCTTCAGCGCAGACGGCGGCGATGCCGACGTCCACTGCGCGCTCGAGAGCGCCGAAGCCTTCCCCGGCCGGCACGATCAGCGCAGCCGGGGCGTCGTTCAAGGTGACCTCGGCGGCACGCGCACCGTCTTGCGTCGGGTAGCCGCGCGTTGCCACGCCGGCGGCGCTGCGCTCGACGAGGAACAGCGCGACGCCGGCAGCATCGTCGACCGCCCCCGACACGCGCGCCGGCACGATGAAGGCGTCGGCCTGGTCGCCCACCGGCACGATGCTCTTCGCGCCGGACACCGTCCAGCTCGCGCCGCTGCCCTTGGCTGCTGTCGCGACGTGGTTCAGCCGATACCGCGCGCCGCGTTCCTGGTGCGCGAGCACCACCAGAGCCTCGCCGCCCGCGATCTTCGGCAGCCAGGCCGCCTGCATCGCCTGCGGCGCTTGCGAAAGCACCTTGCCGGCGATGAGTGCGCCTTGGGCGAAGGGCTCCAGCACGAGGCCCCGGCCGAGCTCTTCCATCACCACCATCGCGTCGACCGGGCCGAAGCCCATGCCGCCGTGCGCTTCGGCTACGTGCAGGCCGGTGAGCCCCAGCCCCGCGAGCTCGCCCCAGGCTTCGCGCGAGAAGCCGCCTTGCTTGACGATGGCGCGGCGCCGCTCGAAGTCGTAGCCCTTGTCGACCCACTTGCGCACGGAGTCACGCAGCATTTCCTGGTCGTCGGTGAAATCGAAGTCCATGGTCAGGCTCCCAGCACGGTCTGCGAAACGATGTTGCGCTGAACTTCGTTCGATCCGCCGTAGATCGTCGTCTTGCGGTAGTTGAAGTAGGTGGACGCGAGCGGTGCGATGTAGTGGGCGCCGACGCAGTCCCCCTGCCAGCCCGCTTCCATCGCCTCCCGGATGAAGGCCACGCTGTACGGACCGGCGGCCAGCATCATCAGCTCGGCGTAGCGCTGCTGGATCTCGCTGCCGCGGATCTTCAGCAAGCCGGCGACATCGAGCGACTGCTTGCCGCTCTTCTCGGCGGACAGCACGCGCAGCACCATCATCTCGAGCGCGACGATGTCGACCTCGAGCAGCGCGATCTGGTCGCGAAAGCGCGGCTCGTCGTACACGCCTTCGGCCTGCGCGATGCGCTTGAGCCGCTCGAGCTCTCGCTTGGCGCGGTTGACGTCGGCGATGTTGGTGCGCTCGTGGGCCAGAAGGTACTTGGCATACGTCCAGCCCTTGTTCTCCTCGCCGACGAGGTTCTCGACGGGCACTTCGACGTTGTCGAAGAACACCTCGTTCACCTCGTGCTCGCCGTCCAGCGTGATGATGGGCCGCACGGTGATCCCAGGGCTCTTCATGTCGATCAGCAGGAAGCTGATGCCGGTTTGCGGCTTGCCCTCGGTGCTGGTGCGCACCAGGCAGAAGATCCATTCGCCGTACTGGCCGAGCGTGGTCCAGGTTTTCTGGCCGTTGACGATGTACTTGTCGCCGCGGCGTTCGGCGCGGGTCTTCACGCTCGCCAGGTCGGAACCGGAGCCCGGCTCGCTGTAGCCCTGGCTCCACCACACCTCGCCGCTCATGATGCCGGGCAGGTGCTTCTTCTGCTGCTCGGGCGAGCCGAAGGCCATGATCACCGGCGCCACCATCACCGGCCCGAACGGCACGATGCGCGGCGCACCGGCCCGCGCGAGCTCTTCCTCGAACAGGTGCCGCTGGACGGCATTCCAGCCGGGGCCGCCGAACTGCTGGGGCCAGCCGTAGCCCAGCCAGCCTTTCTTGCCGAGGATCTTCGCCCAGCGCTGCATGTCGTCGCGCGACAGGTGCAGCGCGTGGTGCACCTTGTGGCTGAGGTCCTGCGGCAGGTTCTCGGCCACCCAGGCGCGGATCTGCGCGCGGAACGCCTGTTCCTCGGGCGTGAAGTTGAGGTCCATGTCTGTCTCCTGTGTGCCGGTGGGCGGCACGATGCCATCACGGGGGTTTTAGCACGATCGTGCTTTTGACCCCTGTCCCAGCGGTGACAGCGCCGCGGGACCGGCGACGTCAGGGACGGCGCTCGAGCGTCATCCGGTCGTTCTCGCGCTTCATCTGGAAGCGGGTGAGGAAGCTGTTGCCGAGCAGCACGATGTCCATCGCGGCCGGAAAGACGACCGCATCGACGTGGTAGACCTGCACGTCGCCGACCCGCACGACATCGAGCGACGTGATGTAGGCGGGCACCTGGCCGTTGGCGGTGTTCATCAGGCCGCGCCGCCCGGCCTTGTACTTGAGACCGATGCGGTCGGCCTCGGACTGGCTCATCGCGACGTAGGTGGCGCCGGTGTCGACCACGAACTGCACCGCCTGGCCATTGATGCTGCCGCCGGTGACGAAGTGCCCGCCGGGACCGGCCGTGAGCACGATCTGCGAGCCGCTGCCCTCGCTCGCCGCACCGCCGAGGTTGACCGGTGCGCCTCCCAGCTGCAGCGGCACGCGCTTGCCCTGCAGCTCGATGACGGCTTCGTTGGGCGAGACGCTGACGAGCTTGACGCCGTGCTGCGTGGCGCCGACGGCCACCGTGCGCGGCATGCCGTTGATGACGAGCAGCGCCTTGTCGCCCATGCTGCCGGACAGCGTGACGGTTTGGGCCGACGCGGCCAGGCATGCGACTGCCAGGCCTGGCCCGACAAGACGGTGCATCGAATCAGTCTCTGAAGTTGGTGAAGCTGAGCGGCGTGTCGTTGACTTCGTCGCGGATGAGCCGCATCGCGGACTGCAGATCGTCGCGCTTGGCGCCGGTGACGCGAACCGTGTCGCCCTGGATGGCAGCCTGCACCTTGAGCTTGCTCTGCTTGACCAGCGATTGAATCTTCTTCGCGGTGTCGCTGTCGATGCCGTTTTTCACGGTCAGCGGCTGCTTGACCTTGTCGCCGCCGATCTTCTCGATCTTGGCGCTGCGGTCGAGGAAGCGCACGTCGACATTGCGCTTGGTGAGCTTGGCGAGCAGGATGTCCATCACCTGCCCGATCTGGAAATCGCTGTCGGCGAACAGCGTGATCTCCTTGTCCTTCTGCTCGATTCGCGCCGAGGAGCCCTTGAAATCGAAGCGCGTGCCGATCTCCTTGGCGGTCTGGTCGACGGCGTTCTTCACCTCGACGAGATTGGGTTCGAGGACCGTGTCAAAGCTGGGCATGGTGCAAGGAGATCTTCAGAGGAAGGACATGGGCGGATCGGCGAAAATTCTCTCATGCATGTCGAGTCGGCTGTGAGCCTGAAACCCTACAACACCTTCGGTCTGCCGGCGGTCGCGCACACCCTCGTGCGCATCACCAGCGACGCCGACGTGCGCCAGGTGGTCGATCACCCTCAGCTCGGCCGTGCGCCCAAGTTCATCCTCGGCGGCGGCAGCAACATCGTGCTCACCCGCGACATGCCGCAAGTCGTCGTGAAGGTCGAGGTCATGGGCCGGCGGCTCATCGAGGAGCGTGACAACGCGTGGATCGTCGAGGCCGGCGCCGGCGAGAACTGGCACGACTTCGTCATCTGGACGCTGGCCCAGGGCTACCCGGGGCTGGAGAACCTGGCGCTGATCCCCGGCACCGTCGGCGCCGCCCCGGTGCAGAACATCGGCGCCTATGGGCTGGAGCTGCAGGACCGCTTCGAGTCGCTGGATGCGGTCGATCTGGTCACCGGCCGCAGCGTGACCTTGCATGCTTCCATCTGCGCCTTCGGATATCGCGACAGCGAGTTCAAGCACACGCTGGCCGGCCGCACGCTGATCACCCGGGTGCGGTTTCGGCTGCCGCGGCCGTGGAAGCCGGTCCTGGGCTACCTGGAGCTCGAGCGCAAGGTGTCCGAGACCGGCATCACGCAGCCGAGCGCGCAGCAGATCGCCGACTGGATCATCGCGATTCGCCGTGCCAAGCTGCCCGACCCCGCGCAGATCGGCAATGCCGGCAGCTTCTTCAAGAACCCGGTGGTCACGCCGGAGCAATGCCGCGACATCATCGGCCGCGACCCGGAGATCGTGCACTACCCGATGCCCGACGGCAGCGTGAAGCTCGCGGCGGGCTGGATGATCGATGCGTGCGGGTGGAAGGGCAAGACGGTGGGCAAGGCCGGCGTCTACGAGAAGCAGGCGCTCGTGCTGGTCAACCGCGGCGGGGCCATCGGGTCGGAGGTGATGACCCTGGCGCGCGCGATACAGGAGAGCGTGTACGGCAGGTTCGGGATACGCCTGGAGCCGGAGCCCGTCGTGGTGTAGCTGCGAGCAGCTACGACACCGTGCGCCCCGGCGCCGCCGCCGGCAGCCACCCCAGGCTTTGACACAGGTCCTTCGTGATCTGCAGATGCCGCTCCAGCGCGCTGAGCGCCTCCGCCACGTCGCCGTGCCCGTTGTCGCTGGCCGCGGTCTTCACGCCTTCGGCATGCTCCACCACGGCCCGCAGGCCCAGACTGAGCGCGGCGCCCTTCAACGCATGCGCCTGGCTCCATACGCCGCTGCGGTCGCCCGCCGCCGCCATGCCGCGCAGGCGGACCAGCGTACCGGCGTGCGACTCGAAGAAGCTGGCCAGCAGGCTGGCGTATTTCTGCGGCGACAGCGAGGCGTGGAATTGCTCCACCGTCGCGCGGTCGACGATGTCGGCATTGGTCTCGGGTGATCCCGGCAGCGGCAGCGGCGCGGACAGGCTCGCACCGGCGCCGTAGCGCGACAGCAGCTCGCGCAGCTGGGGCAGGTGCGCCGGCTTGGTGAGCATCTCGTCCATGCCGGCCAGCCGCGCCTGGTCCTGCGAATCCTGGAACGCGTCGGCCGTCAGCGCGACGATCGGCATCGCGCCTCGCGGCAACGGCAGGGCGCGGATGGCGCGCGTGGCGGCGAAGCCGTCCATCACCGGCATGTGCAAGTCCATCAGGACGACGTCGAAGTCCTGTTCCTGCGCGGCGCGAACGGCTTCCTCGCCGTTTTCGGCAAACACCGCCTGGTGGCCCAGCTTGTCGAGCACCGCTTCGAGATAGAGCCGGTTGACCGGATGGTCCTCCGCGACCAGCACTTTCAGCATGCGACCGGCTCCTTCGGTGGCGGCGGCGGCGCTGCTGGCGCCGGGTGCCGGCGGCCCGATCTTGGGCAGCGGCAGCTTGAGCACGAAGGTGCTGCCGCGGCCCGGCGCGCTCTTGACCGTGATGTCGCCTTGCATCAGTCGCGCCAGGCTGCGGGAGATTTCCAGTCCCAGTCCGGCGCCGCCGTGGCTGCGCGAGGTGGTGTCGTCGCCTTGCACGAAGCGCTGGAAGACACGGCCCTGCGTCGCCTCGTCCATGCCGATGCCCGTGTCCACGACAGAGAACACCGTGCGGCCCGCATCGGCCCCGCTGCCGGCCTCGACCTTCAGCTCGACGCGGCCGACGGCGGTGAACTTGACGGCGTTGCTCAGCAGGTTGAACAGGATCTGCTTGAGCCGCGTCGGATCCGCGCGGACCCAGCGCGGCACCTCGGCCTCCATCGAGACCTCCAGCGCCAGCCCCTTGGACTGCGCCTGCACGCGCATCAGCGCCTCCACCTCGCGCACCAGCCGCGCCAGGTCGACCGCCGCCGGCACGACGTGCAAGTTGCCCGACTCGAGCTTGGAGATGTCGAGGATGTCGTTGAGGATCGCCAGCAGGTGGTTGGCCGACTCCTTCGCGGTGTGCAGATAGCCCATCTGCTGCGCCGACAGCGGCGTCTCCTGCAGCAGGGACATCATTCCCAGCAGCCCGTGGAAGGGCGTGCGGATCTCGTGGCTCATGTTGGCCAGGAAGGCGCTCTTCGCGCGGCTGGCGGATTCGGCCTCGATGCGCGCGGCGCCGAGGCGCTCGGCCAGCAGCTCGAGGCGGTCGCGACGCTGCAGCAGGGCGCGGAACTGGCGCAGCACGATGAAGGCAAACACCAGCAGCAGCAGGCACTGGAACACCGTCAGGGCGATGCCGTGCTTGCTCTGCGTGCGCACCGCGGCGTTGCGCTGCGTCACGCGCTCGTACAGCAGGTGCGAGGCGCTGAGCGACAAGTCGTGCAGTGGGACGCTGAGGCCGTCCAGTTCGGCCAGCAGCTCGCGCAGCGCCGCCGTTGAAGACGGGTTCGTCGGGTTGGCGCCGAAGTAGCGGTCGGCCCGGGCGACGAAGCGGCGCACCTTGTCCATCGTCGTGGCGTAGGCCGCCTGGGGCGCCATGATGCGCGCGGCGCGCTCGTGGTCGACCAGTCCGAAGCGGCTGACGAAGATGTCGTAGCGCAGCTGCAGCCGGCCCGGCGCCGGGCTGTCGGGCTCGGAGATCGCCTGCTGGAGGTCGTTGCGCAACCGCAGGTGCTCGGCCTCGAGCTGGAAGAAGCTCCAGCCGAGGGCGTCGTTCTGGAACTGGATGGTGCCGTCCAGCAGGTCGTACTGGCGCCACTGCACGTAGGCCGTTCCGATCAGCGCGAGGGCCAGGGCGAGCCCGATGAGCGTGAGCCAGATGCGCCGCACGCGGTCGCGGGCGTTGGGTTGCTGAGGAGGCTGCAGGTTCACCGCAACTCGAGCTGCTTGAGCTGCCAGGCCGCGCGGCTGTAGTTGACCGCGCTGCGCAGTTCCGGCTGGGCGTCGAAGGGATAGATGACGACCAGCGGGCCCTTGTCGCGCACGGCCATCGGCTTGTCGTCGAGGCGGTACGCCACCATCAGGTCGTGGCGGGCGGCGTCCTCGACGGGGATGTCGACGCGGTAGTCGTTCAGCGCGACGGCCTTGACGGTCTTCCCACGCGCGCCCACCGCGGCGAGCAGGTCGCGCAGCAGCACGCCGGTGAACTTGCGCGGCTCCGGGTACCAGGGCGTGCGCGTGGAATAGCTGCGCTGCGGCAGCTTCTCGAGCATGGCCATGTCGAACTGGGCACCGTCCGGCGCATTGCGCTGCTCGATCTCGCCGGTGACCGTCAGCACGACGCGTCCGGCCGGCGCATCGAGCGCTCCCGCCGCCGGCGCGGCGAGCGCCGAGGCGAGGGCCCAGAGCAGCCAGGGACGGCGCGCGACGGGAAAGGCGGTCATGGCGCGCATTTTCTCACTGCGCCCGCCGCTGCCGTCGGCGGCACGACCCGGACGAAAAAAAGCCCGAGGCCCGGAGATCGGTGGGACTCGGGCCGACGAAGCGGTCCGGCAGGCGGCGGCTGGCGCCGGCGCCTCTGGAACTCGGAGGATCAGAGCGATGCGTCGGCGCGCTTGCCGATGATGGTCACGGGCTCGAACTGCAGCACGGGCATCGGATTGCAGGCGGCCTGGAGGGCTCGTTCCTGCTGCACGTTGGCGGCGTAGGCCAGGGAGGCGGTGGTGACGACGGCGAAGACGGCGGCGAGGGCGCTGAGGCGGCTGATCATGTGAGGCTCCTGGTGTTCGTTGCGGCTGGGATGGAACGAACTTTAGGAACCGGAGCGCCCGGCCGGAAGCGGGTTGCGATGAACTGCGGTAAGGCGGGGATGGGATGCGGTGGCAGCGGATGGATGCGGCGGGCCCGTGTCGGGCTTGGTCACAGCGCCTGCGTCCGCGCCTCCAGCCAGGCCAGCGCGTCCCCCGTCACCAACGGCGCCAGCCGCTCCCTCACCACCGTGTGATACCGGTTGAGCCAGTCGATCTCGTCGGCGCGCAGCAGGCCGCGCTCGATGCAGCGTGTGTCGATGGGACACAGGGTGAGGGTCTCGAACTCGAGGAATTCGCCGAAGGCGCCGTTCTCGGGCGTGACGGCCGGCACGTTGAGCACCAGGTTCTCGATGCGGATGCCCCACTGGCCCGGCCGGTACAGGCCGGGCTCGATGCTGGTGATCATGCCCGGCTCCATCGCCATCGTCGGCTCCGGGATGACCTTGCTGATGCTCTGCGGGCCTTCGTGCACGTTGAGGAAGTAGCCGACGCCGTGACCGGTGCCGTGGCCGTAGTCGAGGCCCTGCTCCCAGAGCGGCACGCGCGCGATCGCGTCGATCATCGGCGACAGCGTGCCGCGCGGGAAGCGCGTTCGGCTGAGCGCGATCGTGCCGCGCAGCACCAGCGTGTAGTCGCGCCGATGCGCCGCCGTGATCGTGCCGATCGGCCAGACGCGCGTGATGTCCGTCGTGCCGCCGAGGTACTGTGCGCCCGAGTCGATCAGCAGCAGGCCGTCCCCTTCGATCACCGCATGCGACTCGGGCGTCGCCCGGTAGTGGGGCATCGCGCCGTTCGCGTTGAAGCCGGCGATGGTGCTGAAGCTCAGGCCGACGAAGCCCGGCCGCCGGGCGCGTGCGGCCGACAGCTTCTCGTCGATGGTGAGCTCGGTGATGCGCTCGCGGCCGAGCGCCTGCTCGAACCAGGCGTAGAACTCGCACATCGCGGCGCCGTCCTGGGCCATCGCTTCGCGGATGTGCCGCGCCTCGGCCTCGCTCTTGCGGCTCTTGAGCAGCGTGCTGGGATTGATGGACTCGATCAGCGTCACGCCCGCGGGCACGCTTTGCCGCAGGCCGAGGGTGACACGGCGCGGATCGATCAGCAGCGACGCGCCGGCCGGCAGCGCGGCCAGCGCCGCCCGCGCCTGCGCGTACGGCGCGAGCTTCACGCCGTCGGCCTCGAGACGCGCCTGCAGCTCGGTGCCGACCTTGGCCTCGCCGACGAACAGGGTTGCACCGTGCGCGTCGATCAGAGCGTGGGCCAGGAAGACCGGGTTGTAGCTGACGTCGGAGCCGCGCAGATTGAACAGCCACGCGATGTCATCGACGGTGGACACGAAGTGGTGCGTGGCGCCTTGCCGCAGGAACGACTCGCGCACCTGCGCCAGCTTGGCCGCGCGCGGCAGGGGCGCCTGCGGCTCTCGATGCTCGTACACCGTCGCGGCGGGCAGCGCCGGCCGGTCGGGCCAGACGTCGGCCAGCAGGTCGACGGAGGTGTCGAGCCGGATGCCGGCGCGCTCCAGGGCCGTCCGCAGGTGATGGGCCGACGCCAGGCCGAGAACGTCGCCGTCGACGCCGACCGTCTCGCCGGCTTTGGCCACGTCGGCCAGCCACTGCACATGATGGGTGGCGGTGCCGGTCGGGATCTTCACCAGCTCGATGCCGCTGTCGCGCAGCTCCTTCTCGGCCTGCACCCAGTAGCGGCTGTCGGCGAACACCGCGGCGCGGTCGCGGGCAATCGCCAGCGTGCCCATCGACCCGGTGAAGCCGGACAACCACTGCCGGCCCTGCCAGCGCTCGGGGAGGTACTCGGACAGGTGCGGATCCGACGAGGGGACGAGCAGCGCCGCCAATCCGCGCGCTTTCAGCGCCTCCTGGACTTTCTCGATGCGAAGGCGAAACGGCGACGTGCGGATGTCCATGGTGCAGATCCGGAAGCGGCGCGCTGCGCCGGGTAGGCGCCGTGCGGCGAGTGGGTGGTGCGACGGATTCTAGGAGCGCAGTCGGCGGCGCGTGCGTCAGGTCGTTTTCGAGGTCTCGGCCCTGGCGGGCGCCGCCGGCGCCAGCTCCTCGTCGCGCCCGGGCGCAAGCCGATCCGGCGGCGAGCGCATCCCTTCCAGACGGCGCCGCACCAGGTTGATGTGGCTGCGCAGCGCATACAGCTCGTCGGCGTAGCTCAGCGGCACGGTCACCTGGCCGACCTTGTGCTCGATCGCGTCGAGGTCGCCCAGCAGCTCCTCGGCAGGACGGTCGCCCTGGGCGTTCTCGACCGCGCGCAGCTGACCGTACCAGCGGAAGATCCGCGAACGGATGCGGAACTCGTACAGCGGGGGCACCACGCGCGACAGCGGAATGAGGATGGCGATGATCGACACCAGCGCGACCCACATCCGGTCGATCAGGTTGGCCAGCCAGAACGGCAGGTACTGCTGCAGCCAGGGCGGCCCGGTGCGGTAGAAGCGCTCGGCTTCCTTGGACAACGGCCACTCCGTGTTTCTTGCGTTGGGAAATTCGCCCTTGCGCTGGAACCAGCCGGCTTCGCTGTGCACCGCGTTGGCGGCCTGCACGAAGAGCTGCATCAGCGCCGGATGCGTCTCGCGCTTGCCCGCGAGCGATGCGGTCGGCGCGACCAGGTGAACGTCGGCCGGCGGGATGTCCTTGGCCAGGTCGACGACGCCTCGCGGCAGCACCACCGGGCTCATGAAGGTGAAGCGCCTCGAGTAGGCCTCGGACTGCGCGAAGTCGAACAGCTTGATGCCGGGCGTCTGCAGCAGCATCTGCACCAGCAGCGATTCCGGCGCGGAGGCGAACACCACCGCGTCGACCTGGCCTGCCAGCAGCGCTACCACGGCCGGCGTCTGATCCAGCCGCTCTAGCGTGAGGCCGGCTGGATCGATGTGGTTGGCATCGAGCATCTTCTTCATCAGGTTGTGCGAGCCGCTGCCGCGCGCGCCGCTGTTGACCTTCCAGCCGACGAGCTGCGAGAGGCTGTCCAGCGTGTCCGACTTGAGCAGGCGCTGCGCCGATTCCTGCCGGTAGAACAGCCACACCGGCTCGTGGAACAGGCTGCCGAGCGAGGCCAACGCATCGGCCTCGGCCTGCGTGCGCAGGCGCTCGCCCGCGCCGCCCTGGAGCAGGGCGAGGTCGACCCCCGATGCCGGGTCGAGCAGCAGCCGCAGGTTCTCGCCCGCGCCTTGCGTCGGGCGCAGCACCACCTCGATGCCGTGCTGCTTCAGGGACGCGGCGTAACGCTTGCCGAATTCGGCGTATGCGCCCTGTTCGGGACCCGTGGCGAGCACCACCTTGCGCGGCGGCGTGGGATCCAGCGCGATGTAGGCGAGCACCAGCAGCAGGAGCGCGACGATGAGGACAGGGCCGGCAGTGACCAGCAGGTCGCGGGCGGACAGCAGCGTGTTGCGCAGGACTTTGGGCATGGCGTTGCGGGTCGGGACGAGCAGCGAGCACGATACCTTGCCTCGGGATCCGTCCCGGCGCTGTCACCAATCGAATCACGCGGGCGGTGGCGCTATGCTGCTGCGCTCCTATGCGCCTGCTCCTCGTCGAAGACGACCGCATGATCGGCGACACCCTGCGGGCTGCGCTGCGCCTCGAAGGCCACGCGGTCGACTGGGTGCGCGACGCCGTCGCTGCGCATGCCACGCTGGCCAGCGAGCGCTTCGACCTCGTGCTGCTCGACCTCGGCCTGCCCCAGGGCGACGGGCTCGACGTGCTGCGCGCGCTGCGCGCACGCGGCGACAGCACGCCGGTCATCGTGCTGACCGCGCGTGACGGCGTCGGCGACCGCGTCGCCGGCCTCGATGCCGGCGCCGACGATTACCTCGTGAAGCCCTTCGAGTTGAACGAGCTCAACGCCCGCATCCGCGCCGTGCTGCGGCGCCACAGCGGCCGTGCGCAGCCTGTGCTCAGCCACGGCGGCGTGACGCTCGACCCCGCGACACGGCAGGTCACCAGGGACGGGCAGCCCGTGCTGCTGTCATCGCGCGAGTTCGCGGTGCTGGAAGCGCTGATGGCGCGCCCCGGCGCGCTGCTGTCGCGGGCACAGCTGGAGGACCGGCTTTACGGCTGGGGCGAGGAGATCGAGAGCAACGCCGTCTCGGTTTACATCCATCAGCTGCGCCGCAAGCTGGGGGCCGACTTCATCCGCAACGTGCGCGGCGTGGGGTATTTCGTCGGGCCCGCGGCCACATGAATTCGCTGCGCGTCCGCCTGCTCGTCGCTCTTCTGCTGCTGCTCGCGCTCGCCGCCGTCATCATGGGCGCGCTCGCCTACCGCAGCGTGCTGACCGAGACCGAGTCGCTGTTCGATTACCAGCTGCGGCAGATGGCGCTGTCGCTGCGGGACCAGGGCGAGATCGCGCCCGACCAGGCGCGCGCCTTCGCAGACGAGCAGCTGGACTTCGTGATCCAGATCTGGACCGTCGACGGGCGCAGCATCTATGCCTCGCGCCCCCACAGCGACCTGCCGGCGCGCGCGCTGCTGGGCTTCGCCGACGTGGCCGTGGGCAGCCAGGTCTGGCGCACCTTCAGCGTCGCCACGCCCGAGCGCGTCATACAGGTCGCCCAGCCGCTGCAGATCCGTGAACGCCTGGCCGCCAATGCGGCGCTGCGCAGCGTGACGCCGCTGCTGCTCATCGCCCCGGTGATGGCGCTCGTGGTGTGGTGGCTCGCGGCGCTGACGCTGGCTCCCCTGCGCGCGGTGGCGGCCGACGTGCGCCGGCGCGATGCGCAGTCGCTGGCGCCGCTGCACAGCCACGGCCAGCCCGAAGAGGTGGCGCCGCTGGTCGAGGCGCTCAACGCGCTGCTGCAGCGCCTGGCCCAGGCGCGCGACACGCAGCGCGCGTTCGTCTCCGACGCGGCGCACGAGCTGCGCTCGCCGCTGACCGCCCTCAAGCTGCAGCTCGAGATGCTGAAGCGGGCGCCGGACGGCGCTGCGCGCGCGGCGGCCGTCGAGTCGCTGAGCGCCGGCATCGAGCGCGCCGCTCGGCTGGTCGAGCAGCTGCTTGCGCTGGCACGCAGCGAGCCGGGCGCGCCGCCGGCCCCGCAGGAGCCGCTCGACCTCAGCGAGGTGGTGCGCGAAGCGGTGGCCGACACGGTGCCCTTCGCCTTGTCCCGGCAGGTCGACGTCGAGCTGTTCGCCGACGACCCGGTCTGCCTGCGCGGCGACCGCACCGCGCTCGCGGCGATGGCGCGCAACCTCGTGGACAACGCGGTGCGCTACGGCCCCGGCGGGTCGCGTGTCGAGGTGCGTGTGAGCCGCGACGACGGCGCGGCGCAGCTGCAGGTGGACGACGCCGGGCCCGGCATCCCGCCGCACGAGCGCGAGCGTGTGTTCGACCGCTTCTTCCGGGGCGCCAGCCGCGAAGAGCACGGCACCGGCCTGGGGCTGGCCATCGTGAAGAGCGTAGCGGCCATGCACGGCGCCCAGGTGCTGCTGGCGACCTCGCCCCTGGGCGGATTGCGCGTCAGCGTCTCCTTTCCCTTAACGCTCGCCTAATCGAAGGCTAATCCAGGCCTAACCGACCGTCCCTATCGTCAGCGCCAACGCGGAATGTTTCCGCACGCATTGCGACGAAGGAGAGGTCATGAAACTGAAAGCACTGATGGCGGCGCTGGTCGCCGGCGGCGTTCTCGCCGGCACGGCCGATGCATTCAGCCTGAAGCTGCCGGGCTGGCTCAAGGGCGAAGACAAGAACGAGCAGGTGGGCACCGCGCCGGTGGCGCCGAGCACCGCCACCGCGCCGGCGCCGGCCGCGCCGGCCGTGGTGCCGGCGGCGCCGGTGCCGATGCTGTCGGCGCCCGCGACGCCCAACTACCGCGCCATCGTCAAGCAGGCCGGACCGGCCGTTGTGGGCGTCACGGTCGAAGGCATGACCAAGGCGAGCGCGGAGGACCAGGGCGGCCTGCCGCCGGGAGCCGAGAACGATCCCTTCTTCCAGTTCTTCCGCGGGCTGCCGGGTTTCGGGCAGCGCGGGCGCGGCAATCCGTCAGTGCCGTTCCGCGGCCAGGGCTCGGGCTTCATCATCAGCGCCGATGGCCTCATCCTGACCAATGCCCACGTCGTTCGCGGCGCCAAGGAAGTCACCGTCAAGCTGACCGACCGGCGAGAGTTCTCCGCGAAGGTGCTGGGCTCGGACACGGCCACCGACATCGCGGTGCTGAAGATCGACGCCAAGGACCTGCCGGTGGTGCGCCTGGGCAATCCGCAGCAGCTGGAAGTCGGCGACCCGGTGCTCGCGATCGGCTCGCCGTTCGGCTTCGAGCAGACCGCGACCCAGGGCATCGTCAGCGCCAAGGGCCGTTCCCTGCCCGGCGACGCGGTGGTGCCGTTCATCCAGACCGACGCCGCGGTGAACCCGGGCAACTCGGGCGGCCCGCTGTTCGATGGCAGCGGTTCGGTGGTCGGCATCAACGCGCAGATCTATTCGCAGTCGGGCGGCTACATGGGCCTGGCCTTCGCGATTCCGATCGACGTGGCCCTGAAGGTCAAGGACCAGATCGTCAAGACCGGCAAGGCATCGCATGCCCGTCTGGGCGTGTCGGTGCAGGAGCTCAACCAGACGCTTGCGCAGTCGTTCGGCCTGCCTCGGCCGGATGGCGCGCTGGTGGCCAACGTGGCGCCCAACAGCGCCGCCGAGAAGGCGGGCCTGAAGGCGGGCGACGTGATCGCTCAGGTCAACGGCCAGCCGATCGCGCGTTCCGGTGAGCTGTCGTCCGTGATCGGCATGTCGTCGCCGGGCGAGAAGGTCAAGCTCAAGGTCTGGCGCGATCGCAACTGGCAGGACATCGAGGTCAAGCTCGGGGCGGCCGAGGATCCGGGCAAGCCGATTGCTGAAGCAGACAGTGCGGCGCCGGGTGGTCAGCTCGGCCTGGCGCTGCGTCCGCTGACCCGCGAGGAACGGCAGCTGGCCAAGGTCGACCAGGGCCTGCTGGTCGAGAACGCGGCAGGCCCGGCGGCGCGTGCCGGCATCGAGCCGGGCGACGTGCTGCTGTCGGTCAACGGCAAGCCGGTGACGTCGGTGGACCAGGTGAAGAGCGTGCTGCAAGGCAAGCCGAAGAGCGTCGCGCTGCTGGTGCAGCGCGACGGCGAAAAGATCTTCGTGCCGGTCAACCTGGGGTGAGGTGTGCGATGAGGACACAGACGTTGACACTTCTTTCGGTCACGGCAGCGTTTGTGTCCTGCGCGGCCCTCGCGCAGGGCGCCTTGCCGCCCGAGCAGCGCATCGGCGACATCGCCTTCGTGACGGGCGGCGTGGGCGATGAGCAGGCGACGGTCTTCAAGCAGGCGATGCCCTCGTACCCGCTGGCCATCGAGGTGTTGCGCACCAGCAGCGGACGCGGCGAATACACCTCGGGCGCGCAGGTGGTGGTGACGACGCGCTCGGGCAACCCCGTGCTGTCGGCGCGTGCCGAAGGGCCCTTCATGCTGGTGCGTGTGCCTCCCGGCGACTACCAGGTGCAGGCGACGCTGAGCGGGCGCGTCCTGACCAGGGACGTGAGCGTGGGGGCCGGAGGTTCGGCGCGTGCGGTGCTGGCGTTTGCGGGGGATTGAGGCGCCTAAGCCCTCATCAGCTTCGTGTAGCGCGCCTGCATCTCGTCGGGCGACAGCTCCTCGATCGTGTGCCCGATGAGCCAGATGTGGCCGAAGGGGTCGCGGACGCGGCACGATCGTTCGCCGTGGAACTGGTCGGCGCACGCACTGAGGAGCTGCGCTCCCGCCGCGACCGCCCGCTTGCTCACGGCATCGGCGTTGTCGACCTGCAGGTGAATGGCCGAGCCGCCGTCCTTTCCGCCGGTGGGTCCGAACAAGCCGTATTCGGGGAACTCCTCCGACAGCACCAGCACCGACGGTCCGAACTGCAGCTCGGCATGGCCGATGCGTCCCGACGGCTCGACGAGTCGAAAGCGCTCGACCGCTCCGAAGGCGTCCACGTAGAAATCGATCGCCTGCGCGGCGCCGCGCACCCGCAGGGTGCTGGACACTTCTCGAATCGCCGATGGCCTGCCGTCGCTGCGCACGCTTGTTCTCCGAAGCCGCCGAGAAAAGTGAGAAATGATGCGCCAGCCGACGTGTCCCGCCCGCAATCGCCACAGCGACGACAGGTCTTCGGCTCAGCCGCTCAGCATGGCCGTGTAACGACGCTGCATTTCCTCGGGGTCCAGCTTCTCGATCGAATGGCCGAGCAGCCAGGTGTGGCCAAAGGGATCGCGCAGCCGGCACGAGCGCTCGCCGTAGAACTGGTCCGTGGGCGGCATCAGCATCGTGGCGCCGGCGGCCGCCGCACGGTCGGCCATCGCGTCGGCGTTGTCGACGTGGAGATGGATGGTGCAACCCGTGAACTGGTCGCCCTGCGGCCCGACCATGCCGTACTCGGGGAATTCGTCGGCCAGCATCAGCACGGCCGGCCCGAGCTGCAGCTCGACGTGGCCGATGCGGCCCGACGGCTCGACGAGGCGGAACAGCTCGGTGGCGCCGAAGGCCTGCTGGTAGAACGCGATGGCGGCCTTGGCGTCGCGCACCATCAGGTAGGGGAAGACTTCGTGGATCTCGCTCATGGTGTCTCCTTTGAGCGGCAGCGCGCCGCACGGATCGCAGCCTAGGCGCCGCGAGACGCGGCGTCTTGGAGATTTTTTCAGCGAGCCAGCGCCACGTGCGTCGGCTGGTCGGGCTGCACAGGCGAGTACTTGCCGGGCGTCACGCCGGCCAGCTCGCGGAATTCGCGGATGAGGTGGGATTGATCGAAGTAGCCGGCGCCGGCGGCGAGCTGCGCCCAGTCGCGCGGTCCGCAGCGCGCAATCGCCGGCAGCAGGGCGCCGAGCCGCAGCACGCGCGCATAGCGCTTCGGCGTGATTCCCACCGCCTGCTCGAAGCGGCGGATGAACTGCGCCGGCGTGCACCCGCTGCGCTGTTGCACCGCCTGCACCCGTGCTCGCGCCGGATCCCGGCCGAAAGCGTCGATCGCGAACGCGGCCAGCCGATCTGGCGCCGGTGCATCGGCCAGGCGCTGCATCAGGTGCCGCGCAAGCACCCGCAGCGCATGATGCGGCGAGGCGGCGGCTTGCAGACGCTCGCGCAGCTCGCGTGCCGACGCGCCCCACAGGTCTTCGAGCATTTCGGCGCGATTGCGCAGCGCCGGCAATGCGCCGCCGAAGAAAGCGGCGGCGCCCCCCGGCTTGAAGTGCACGCCGACGACGACCGACGCGCCCCCGGTGCCGCGCACGAAGTAGCGGTCGCCGGCACCCTGCACGATGGCCCCGTGAAGACGACGCGCGACGAGGTCGCGCTCGCTGTCGTAGCGCAGCACGTGGTCTTGCAGCAGCGGCACGACGATGTCCGCGCAGCCGGTGGGAAGGCTTCGCTCGCGCGTGTGCGGCAGCGCGCCGCGCTCGCTGTACCAGAGGCTGTCGACGAGGCAGCCCAGCGGTCCGGCAGGCGCGTGGCGCAGCAGCATGGCTTCAGAGGTCGGTGCGCAGCTTCCAGATCTCGGGGAACAGCACCACGTCGAGCATCTTGCGCAGATAGCCGACGCCGCTGGTGCCGCCGGTGCCGCGCTTGAAGCCGATGACACGCTCCACGGTGGTCACGTGGCGGAAGCGCCAGAGCCGGAAGGCGTCTTCCAGGTCGGTCAGCTCCTCGCCGAGCTGGTACAGGTCCCAATGCTTGTTCGGATCGCGGTACACGGTGAGCCACACCTGCTCGACCTCGTCGCTGACGGCATAGGGCTGGGTCCAGTCGCGCTCCACATGCGAGAGGGGCACCGGAAACCCGCGGCGCGCCAGGAGCCGCAGCGATTCGTCGTACAGCGACGGCGCGCGCC
Organism: Piscinibacter sp. XHJ-5; assembly: GCF_029855045.1. Taxonomy (GTDB): domain Bacteria; phylum Pseudomonadota; class Gammaproteobacteria; order Burkholderiales; family Burkholderiaceae_C; genus Albitalea. The sequence continues at coordinate 5,621,222 of NZ_CP123228.1, read as the reverse complement.
AGGCGGCCTCGACGCGCGCCAGGATGTCGGGCCGGTGCGAGTGCGGCTTGAGCATGGCGGCGTTCTTGTTGCCCAGCATGAATTCGACGCAGCGGTACTGCCAGCTCTGGAAGCCGCTGCTGTTGCTGAGGTATGGGCGGATCGCCGAGTACTCCGGCGGCGTCATCGTCGCGAGGACGTCCCAGGCATGCACCAGCTGTTCCATGATGCGGCTCACCCGGGCCAGCATCTTGAACGCACTGCCGAGCTCGTCGTCCGCGACCCGTCGCACCGCGGCGGCCAGCTCGTGCAGCATCAGCTTCATCCACAGCTCGCTGGTCTGGTGCTGCACGATGAACAGCATCTCGTTGTGATCGGGCGACAGTGGATGCTGTGCATTCAGCACCTCGTCGAGGTGCAGGTAGTCGGCGTAGCTCATGTCGCGGCTGAAGTCGAGCTGTGCGCCCTCGTCGGCGACGATCTTCTGGGTGTCATGTGTCATGTGACTGCCGCTCGCTGGTTGAAGCGCGCCTCGCGCCATTCGCCACTGTGGAGCACCTGTACCAGATGCTCCACCGCGTCCCACACATCGACGAAGCGGGTGTACAGCGGCGTGAAGCCGAAGCGCAGCAGGTCGGGCGCGCGGAAGTCGCCGATCACGCCGCGCTCGATGAGGGCCTGCACGATGGCGTAGCCGCCCTCGGCGCGCGAAAAGCTCACCTGGCTGCCGCGCAGCTCGGGTTCGCGCGGCGTGTGCAGGTCGAGGCCATGTCCGGCGCAGCGGCGCTCGACCAGGTCGATGAACAGCGAGGTCAGCGCGAGCGACTTGCGGCGCAGCGCCTGCATGCCGCCCAGCGACTGCGCGGCCAGGACGGTGTCGACGCCGCACTCGAGCGCCGCCATCGCGAGCACAGGCGGCGTGCCGCAGATGAAGCGCGACACCCCCGCGGCGGGCCGGTAGTGCGGCACGAAGTCGAACGGTGCCGCGTGGCCGAGCCAGCCGGACAGCGGCTGCCACAGCTGGCCGGCGTCCATGCGCTTCGTGTGCTGCGCATGCGCCCAGGCGAAGGCCGGCGCGCCGGGTCCGCCGTTCAGGTACTTGTAGCCGCAGCCGACCGCGAAGTCGGCGCCGCCGCCGTTGAGGTCGACCGGCACGGCGCCGGCCGAATGGCACAGGTCCCAGACGACCAGTGCGCCGGCGGCATGCGCGGCGTCGCTCAGCTGCTTCATCGGATGGATACGGCCGGTGCGGTAGTTGACGTGCGTGAGCATCAGCACGGCCAGCGTGTCGTCGAGCTGCGCCTCGATGTCGTCGGCCTCGACCAGGCGCAGCTCGAGGCCGCGCTCGCGCGCCAGGCTTTCGGCGATGTAGAGGTCGGTCGGGAAGTTGTGGCGCTCCGACACGATTCGCTTGCGACGCGGATCCCGCTCGCGCACGAGGTTCAGCGCAGCGCTGAGCACCTTGAACAGATTCACCGAGGTGGAGTCGGCCACCACCACCTCGTTCTCGCCGGCGCCGATCAGCGTCGCGATCTTGTCGCCGATGCGCCGCGGCATGTCGATCCAGCCGGCGGTGTTCCAGCTGCGGATCAGGTCGCGGCCCCATTCCTCGCGCACCACCTGCTGCACGCGGTCGGCGGCCGCCTTGGGCAGCACGCCCAGCGAATTGCCGTCGAGGTAGATCAGGCCCTCGGGCAGCTCGAACTGCACGCGCAGGGGCGCGAGCGGGTCTTCGGTATCGAGGGCGGCACAGCGTTGTCGGTCCATGGGTTGTCGTCGGGTGGTCAAAGTTCGCGCAGCACCGCGCGCACGGGGCTGGCGCAGGCCTGCGTCAGCTTGAGCGGCAGGGCGATCAGCTCGTAGTCACCCGCCGGCACGCCGTCGAGCACGAGGTTTTCCAGCACGCGCAGGTCGTGCAGCAGCAGTTCCTGGTGGCTGTCGAGGGTCTTGCTGTCGGCCGGGTCCACCGACTGGCTGTCGATGCCCACCAGCTTCACGCCCAGGCCGGCGAGCCAGATCAGCGTCTCGGGCGCGAAGGACGCGAAGTCGGGCGACCAGGCGGTCGGCGCGGCGGCGCAGGTGCGCACGAGCACCCGCGGCGGCAGCACCTCGACCGCATGCGCCAGGTGCTCGGGCCGGATCAGCGGTCCGCGCCCGATGGCGTGGATGACTCGGCACGGCCCGAGGTAGGGCTCGAGCCCGACCGCGCCGATGGCGCGCTCGCCGTCGGCGTAGTGCAGGGGCGCGTCGGCATGCGCCCCGATGTGCGGCGACATCGTGATCGCGCTCAGGTTCACCGGGCAGCCGGGTCCGATGCGCGCCGTCCAGCGCTGCGAGTAGGGCTCGTCGCCCGGGAACAGCGGCGACTCCGGCGCGATGGGCGGCGAGATGTCCCAGAGTCTTTTCGTCGTCATGGCGGCCTCACGTTAGCACCGGCTGCGCCGGCGTGGTGTCGGTTATTCCGCACACCGGATATTATTTGACATCTCAAATATCACAGCCTAAAGTAAGGACACGACTGTAGTCCCTGGCGAGATCGGATCCCATGCGAATCACCTGCATCGGCGGCGGCCCGGCCGGCCTGTACCTGGCCCTTCTCATGAAGAAGCACGACCCGTCGCACGAGGTGACGGTGCTCGAGCGCAACCGCGCCGGCGACACCTTCGGCTGGGGGGTCGTCTTCTCCGACCAGACGCTGGCCGCGCTGCAGCGCGCCGACATCAAGACGGCAACGCAGATCCTCGACGCGTTCAACCACTGGGACGACATCGAGGTCAATTTCCAGGGTCGGCGCATCGTCTCGTCGGGCCATGGCTTCTGCGGCATCGGCCGGCGCCGGCTGCTCGACATCCTCCAGGAGCGCTGCACCGAGCTGGGCGTGACGCTGCGCTTCGAGTCGGACGTCACCGACGACTCCGCGATCGACGCCGACCTCATCGTTGCCGCCGACGGCCTCAACAGCCGCATCCGCACCAAGTACGCCGCCGCCTTCCGCCCCGACATCGACCTGCGGGAGTGCCGCTTCGTCTGGCTCGGCACGCACAAGCTCTTCGACGCCTTCACCTTCGCCTTCGAGAAGACCGAGTGGGGCTGGTTCCAGGCGCACGCCTACCGCTTCGACGAGGACACCTCCACCTTCATCGTCGAGACGCCGGAGGCCGTGTGGCGCGCCGCCGGCCTGGCCGACATGAGCAAGGAAGAGGGCATCGCCTTCTGCGAGCGGCTGTTCGCGAAGTACCTCGACGGGCATGCGCTGATGTCGAACGCGGCGCACCTGCGCGGCTCGGCTCAGTGGATCCGCTTCCCGCGAGTCGTCTGCGGCACCTGGATCCATCCCGCAGGCGGCGCGAACGGGCGCACGCCCGTCGTGCTGATGGGCGACGCGGCGCACACCGCGCACTTCTCGATCGGCTCGGGCACCAAGCTCGCGCTGGAAGACGCGATCGACCTGGCCGCCAGCCTGGCCGCCCATCCAGCGGATATCACCACGGCCTTGCACGACTACGAGGCGCGCCGCAGCGTCGAGGTGCTGAAGATCCAGAACGCCGCGCGCAACTCGACCGAGTGGTTCGAGAACGTCGAGCGCCACGCCAAGCTGGCGCCCGAGCAGTTCGCCTATTCGCTGCTGACGCGCTCGCAGCGCATCTCGCACGAGAACCTGCGCCAGCGCGACGCGGGCTACCTGGGCGGCTTCGAGCGATGGATCGCCGAGCGCTCCGGCCTCGACATCCCGGCCGGCGTGCCGCCGATGTTCACGCCGTTCCGCCTGCGCGGGCTCACGTTGAAGAACCGCGTCGTCGTCTCGCCGATGGCGCAGTACAGCGCCGTCGACGGGCTGCCGACCGATCACCACCTCGTGCACCTCGGCGCGCGGGCGCTTGGCGGCGCTGGCCTGGTCTTCACCGAGATGACCTGTCCGTCGCCCGAGGCGCGCATCACGCCGGCCTGCACGGGCCTGTGGAACGACGATCAGACGGCCGCCTGGAAGCGCATCGTCGACTTCGTGCACAGCGGCACCACCGCGAAGATCGCGCTGCAGCTCGGCCACTCGGGCGCCAAGGGCTCGACGCGCGTGCCGTGGGAGGGCGAGGACCTGCCGCTCGAATCGGGCAACTGGCCGCTGCTGTCGGCCTCGCCTCAGCAGTACCTCGACGGCGTCAGCGACTGGTCGCGCGCGATGACGCGCGCCGACATGGACCGGGTCACCGCCGAATTCGTCGCGGCGACCCGGCGCGGGCTCGAGGCCGGCTTCGACTGGCTGGAGCTGCACTGCGCGCACGGCTACCTGCTGTCGGCGTTCCTGTCACCGCTCACCAACCAGCGCACCGACGCCTACGGCGGCTCACTGGAGAACCGGCTGCGCTGGCCGCTGGAGGTGTTCCGGGCAATGCGCGCGGCATGGCCGGACGACAAGCCGATGTCGGTGCGCATCTCCGCGCACGACTGGGTCGAAGGCGGCAACACGCCGGAAGACGCGATCGCCATCGCGCGGGCGTTCAAGCAGGCGGGCGCCGACCTCATCGACGTGTCCTCGGGCCAGGTCAGCAAGGCGCAGCAGCCGGTGTACGGCCGCATGTACCAGACGCCGTTCGCGGATGCGATCCGCAACGAGGTCGACATCGCGACGATGGCCGTCGGCGCCATCTTCGAAGCCGATCACGTGAACAGCATCGTCGCCGCGGGGCGGGCCGATCTGTGCGCGATCGCCCGGCCGCATCTGGCCAATCCGGCATGGACGCTGCTCGAGGCGGCCAAGCTCGGCCACACCAGCGGCATCGGCGCCGACTGGCCGCGGCAATACCTCTCGGGCAAGAGCCAGCTCGAGCGCAACCTGGAGCGCGAGCGCCAGCTCGCGGCACAGTCCGCCGGGCTGACGCCGCAGGAGCAGGCGAACCTCGCCCAGGGAGTGTGATGGACCACACCGGCGCTTTGCCGAGGAAGATCGACATGAACGGACTGCACGCAGTGGTGACCGGCGGCGGCAGCGGCATCGGGGCCGCGATCGCCGCCGCGCTGCACGGCGCCGGGGCGCACGTGACGCTGATGGGCCGCGACGAAGCGCGCATCCGCGCCCAGCTCGCGTCGCTGCCGGGCGCATTCGCCACCACGGTGGACGTGGCCAGCGCCGACAGCGTGCGCGCCGCCTTCGAGGCGGTGGCCCTGCTGTCGCCCGTCGACATCCTCGTCAACAACGCCGGCGCCGTCGAAAGCCAGCCGTTCACCCGCACCTCCCAGGCGGTGTGGCAGCGCACGCTGGACGTCAACCTCACCGGCGCCTTCCTTTGCACGCAGCAGGTGCTGCCGGGCATGGTCGAGCGCGGCTTCGGCCGCATCGTCAACGTCGCGAGCACCGCGGCGCTCAAGGGCTATGCCTACGTCGCCGCCTACTGCGCCGCCAAGCACGGCGTGCTCGGCATGACACGCGCGCTGGCGCTGGAGGTGGCACAAAAGGGCGTGACCGTGAACGCGGTGTGCCCGGGGTACACCGAGACCGCGATCGTCGAGGACGCGATCGCGAAGATTGCCTCCAAGACCGGGCGAAGCGCCCAGGCCGCGCGTGCCGAGCTCGCTGCCGCCAATCCGCAGCGCCGGCTCATCCAGCCCGACGAGGTCGCGCAGGCCGTGCTGTGGCTGTGCCGCCGCGACTCGGCGGCGATCACCGGCCAGGCGATCGCGGTGGCGGGCGGGGAGGTGATGTGAGCATTGCCTTCGACGACGATCGCACCGCCGACCTCGAGTCGCGCGTGATCGACGACCACCACCAGGCGCTGAAGCTGTGGCTGCGCCTGCTGGCCTGCACGACGCGCGTCGAGAGCGTGGTGCGCAACCGCCTGCGCAGCGAGTTCGCGACGACCCTCCCGCGCTTCGACCTGCTGGCGCAGCTCGAGCGCGAGCCCGACGGGCTGACGATGGGCGAGCTGTCGCAGCGGCTGATGGTGACCGGCGGCAACATCACCGGCATCACCGACCAGCTGGAGGCCGAGGGCCTCGTCAAGCGCGCGCCGCACCCCAGCGACCGCCGCGCCTTCGCGGTGCAGCTCACGCCGGCCGGCCGGCGGCAGTTCCGCCGCATGGCGGCGGTGCACGAGCAGTGGGTCATCGAGCTCTTCGCCGGCTGGAGCGCCGACGAGAAGACCCAGGTCTACGGCCTGCTGGCCGGCTTGAAACGTCATCTCGCGGCCATCGAAGTGCCGCTGCCCGCCCGAAAGAAGAAGGAGAAAGCCTGATGACCCGTCCGATGGACTCACACCTGATCGGTGGCAACCGGCGCAGCGGCGTCGACATCACGACACAGCACGTGGGCTGGTCGGTGCACGACAAGGTCGGCGTCATCACGCTGGACCGCCCGGAACGCAAGAACCCGCTGACCTTCGAGTCGTACGCCGAGATGCGCGACCTGTTCCGCACGCTGGCGCAGGCCGACGACGTTCGCGCCGTCGTCATGCAAGGCGCGGGAGGCAACTTCAGCTCGGGCGGCGACGTGCACGAGATCATCGGCCCGCTCACCAGGATGAGCATGCCGGACCTGCTGACCTTCACGCGCATGACCGGCGACCTGGTGAAGGCGATGCGCGCGTGTCCGCAACCCATCCTCTCGGCCATCGACGGCGTGTGCGCCGGCGCCGGCGCCATCATCGCCATGGCTTCGGACCTGCGCATCGGCACGGCGCGCAGCAAGGTGTCCTTTCTCTTTTCTCGCGTCGGGCTGGCCGGGTGCGACATGGGGGCTTGCACCATCTTGCCGCGGCTCATCGGCCAGGGCCGCGCGTCGGAGCTGCTGTTCACCGGCCGCTCGATGAGCGGCGACGAGGCGCTGGCGTGGGGCTTCTACAACCGCATCGCGCGCGTCGACGACCTGCAGGCGCAGGCGGTCGGCTGGGCCGCCGAGATCGCCGCCGGACCGACCTTCGGCCATGCGATGACCAAGCGCATGCTGCACCAGGAGTGGGCGATGGGCGTCGACGAGGCGATCGAGTCGGAGGCGCAGGCGCAGGCGATCTGCATGATGACGCAGGACTTCCGCCGCGCCTACGAGGCCTTCGCCGCCAAGACGAAGCCCTTGTTCGAAGGAGATTGAGCGTGGAGCGCAAGCACCTGGAGTGGCCGTTCTTCGACGACCGCCACCGCGCGCTCGCCGCCGAGCTCGACGCCTGGGCGGCAGTGAACCTGCACCATGCCGACGGGGATGTCGATGCGCAATGCCGCGCGCTGGTGGGCCAGCTGGGACGCGCCGGCTGGCTGCGCCATGCGGTGGCCGGCACCGGGCACGGCGGCGCGGCCGAGGTCATCGACACGCGATCGATCTGCCTGCTGCGCGAGACGCTGGCCTGGCATCACGGCCTGGCCGATTTCGCGTTCGCCATGCAGGGCTTGGGCTCCGGCGCGATCTCGCTGCACGGCACGCCGGCGCAGCGCGATCGCTATCTGCCGCGGGTGGCACGCGGCGAAGCCATCGCCGCCTTTGCGCTGTCGGAGCCGCAGGCAGGGTCCGACGTCGCGGCCATGGCCTGCGCCGCTCGCGACGACGGCGATGCGTACGTGCTCGACGGCGAGAAGACCTGGATCTCGAACGGCGGCATCGCCGATTTCTACGTGCTCTTCGCGCGCACCGGCGAGGGCGCGGGATCGCGCGGCATCTCGGCCTTCATCGTCGATGCCGGCACGCAAGGCTTCGAGATCGCCGAGCGCATCGAGGTGATTGCGCCGCATCCGCTGGCGCGCCTGCGCCTGGCCGGCTGCCGCGTGCCGAAGTCGCAGCGGCTGGGCGAGCCGGGGCAGGGCTTCAAGATCGCGATGCAGACACTGGACATCTTCCGCACGTCGGTCGCCGCGGCAGCCTTGGGCTTTGCCCGCCGCGCGCTGCACGAGGGGCTGCAGCGCGCGAGCTCCCGAACCATGTTCGGCCAGCGCCTGGCCGATTTCCAGCTCGCGCAGGCCAAGCTGGCGCAGATGGCCACCACCGTCGACAGTGCGGCCCTGCTCACGTACCGCGCGGCGTGGCAGCGCGACCAGGGCGCCAACGTGACCCGCGAGGCGGCGATGGCCAAGATGGCGGCGACCGAAGGCGCGCAGCAGGTCATCGACGCGGCGGTGCAGCTTTTCGGCGGCGAGGGCGTGCGCTCGGGCCGCATCGTCGAATCGCTGTACCGCGAGATCCGTGCGCTGCGCATCTACGAAGGCGCGACCGAGGTGCAGCAGCTGATCATCGCCAGGGAGTTGCTCAAGGAGTCCCGTCAATGACGTCCGCCCACATCGACGACTTCTGCGCCCGCCACATGCCGCCGGCCGAGTGGCAGCCCGAGTTCCGCTTCGACCTGCCCGAGCTGCAGTTTCCCGCGCAGATGAACTGCGCGCACGACCTGCTCGACCACTGGGTCGAGCAGGGACAGGGCGAGCGCCGCTGCCTCATCGGCAGCGAGCTGTCGTGGAGCTACGCCGATCTGCAGGCGCAAGCCAATCGCATTGCCAACGTGCTGGTGCAGGACCTGGGGCTGGTACCCGGCAACCGGGTGCTGCTGCGCGGCGCCAACTCGCCGATGCTCGCGGCCTGCTGGTTCGCCGTGGTCAAGGCCGGCGGCGTGGCGGTGGGCAGCATGCCCTTGCTGCGCGCGAAGGAGCTCACGCAGATGATCGCCAAGGCCGAGATCAGCCACGCCTTGTGCGACGAGCGCCTGGCCGGCGAGTTGCAGCTGTCGGCGCCGCAGTGCCCGACCTTGCGCCAGGTGCTGCACTTCCACAGCGACGCGCCTGACGGGCTCGAGGCGAGGGCGCTGTCCAAGCCGGCGCAGTTCGACAACGTGCGTACCGCCGCGGAGGACATCTGCCTGATGGCGTTCACCTCCGGCACCACCGGCACGCCGAAGGCCGCCATGCACGGCCATCGCGACGTGATGGCCGCCTGCGCGTGCTGGCCGCGGCATCACCTGCGCGCCTCGCCGGACGACCTGTTCATCGGCAGCCCACCGCTGGCCTTCACCTTCGGCCTCGGCGGCCTGTTGCTGTTCCCGCTGTCGATCGGCGCGGCCAGCGTGCTGCTCGAGAAGGCGACACCGGACGTGCTGCCCGCGGCCATCGCGCAGCACGGAGCGACCGTGTGCTTCACCTCGCCGACGGCATACCGTGCGATGGCGGCGGCGGTGAAGGGCCGCGACCTGTCGTCGTTGCGCAAGTGCGTCAGCGCCGGCGAGGCGTTGCCGGCCGCGACGCGCCGGCTGTGGAAGGACACCACCGGCATCGAGATGATCGACGGCATCGGCTCGACGGAGCTGCTGCACATCTTCATCTCGCACACCGACGACGACGCCCGGCCCGGCGCGACCGGCAAGCCGGTGCCCGGCTACACCGCGGCCATCCTCGACGACGACCTGCAGCCGCTGCCGCGCGGCCAGGTCGGCCGCCTGGCGATCAAGGGCCCGACCGGCTGCCGCTATCTCGCCGACGAGCGCCAGCGGCAATACGTGCAGAACGGATGGAATGTCACCGGCGACGCCTACCTCGTGGATGCGGACGGCTGGTTCGTCTACCAGGCGCGCACGGACGACATGATCGTCAGCGGCGGCTACAACATCGCCGGGCCCGAGGTCGAGGGAGTGCTGTTGCAGCACCCCGCGGTCGCCGAGTGCGGCGTCGTCGGCGTGCCCGACGAGGAGCGCGGGCAGGTCGTGAAGGCGTATGTCGTGCTGCGCGCCGGGCACGCGCCGGACGAGGCCATGACGAAGGCGCTGCAAGACTATGTGAAGCAGACGATCGCGCCGTACAAGTACCCGCGGCGCATCGAATTCCGCGCGGCGCTGCCGCGCACCGAGACAGGCAAGCTCCAGCGCTTCCGGCTGCGGGCGGAAGCCACTGGAGGCGGGCAATGAAGATTCTCCAACCGGCGGGATGGGCCGCCCCTCGGGGCTATTCGAACGGGGTCGCCGCGGCGGGCACGACTGTCTTCGTCGCCGGACAGATCGGCTGGAACGCGCGCTGCGAATTCGACAGCGACGACTTCGTCCAACAGGTCCGTCAGGCGCTGCTGAACGTGCGCGCCGTGCTCGCCGAGGCGGGCGCGACGCCGGAACACATCACGCGCATGACCTGGTACCTCGTCGACAAGCGCGAGTACCTGGCGCGTGCGCGCGAAGTCGGCGCGGTGTTCCGCGAAGTGATCGGCGTGTACCACGCCGCGATGAGCGCGGTGCAGGTGAGCGCGCTGATGGAGGATCGCGCCAAGGTCGAGATCGAGGCGACGGCGGTGCTGCCGCCGGCGTCTCTGTAGCAAAGGAACAGCAATGCACGCACACCAGGTCCAGGCGCAATTGCTGGCGTCGTCACCCGACTATCTCGTCACGATGCAGGCGCGCGACCACGCGCTCACATCCGACGAGCCCGCCGAGGTGGGCGGCGCCGATGCGGCGGCCCGGCCGTTTGAGCTGGCACTGGCGGGCCTGGCCTCGTGCACCGCGATCACGATCCGCATGTACGCACAGCGCAAGCAGTGGCCGCTGGGCGACATCGGCATCGGCCTCAGCCTGCGCAAGACCGGCGACACCTTCGAGATCCTGCGCACCGTGACACTCGGCGGCGCGTTGTCGGACGAACAGCGCGCGCGCATCGCCGAGATCTGCGAGAAGACGCCGGTGACGCTGCTGATGAAGCACGGGGCGTCGCTGAGCACCACGGTGCAGGCTGGCGCGTCCCCTACCTGAGCTTGCCGTAGGACACGAAGCTCGCGCGGCGGCACTCGGGGTGCCGCGCGAACAGCGCGTGCATCTCGTCCTGCGCTTCCTTCTTGAAGGTCGGTGGGCGCAGCACCGATACCGTCTCGCAATCCACCAGGCCCATCTTGAACTCGCAGCACGACTGCGCGAGCTGGACGTAGCCCCATCCCCAGTGATTGCGGTCGGCGTCGATCAGGGCCCAGAAGCGCGGCCACGCGCGGGCATCGAAGGCGGTGAGAAAGATCTCGATGACGTCGACCAGGCGCCCGACGCCAGGATCGCGTCGGTACATGATGCGGTGCGGCGTGATCGAGCGCCCGGACAGCGCGGGCGCCGCCATGTCGAGCCGGTTGCGCTTCATCACGTCGAGGAAGCGCCGGCTGTCGAAGTCGTCGATCTCGACATCCTCGACCCCGAGGAAGATCACGTCGTACTGCGCTGCGAGCTCCGGCGTCACGTACTTCTTGAAGAAGTGGTAGACGATGCCTTGTTCGTGGATGAAGCGACAGCGGCTGAAGATCTCGCCATCGAAGCGATAACCGTCGTAGACGAAGATGAGGAAGTCGAACTGGGCCGGATCGAGCCGCGCCAGCAGTTTCTCGAGCTGCGCCTTGCCCGACTCCCCGATGGGCGCGGCGTAGAGGTACTTGCCGCGGCGTGGGGGCAAGGGCGTTTCGCTGTCGCGGGCGTCGCGGCGACGCACCCAGCGCCGCAGATGGACGATGGCCGCGACACGCGCGAGAAGTTTGCGAAGGCCGTGCCGCAGTCCCGTCATCGGCGCCGCCGCTATTGCAGCGCCATCGTGAACCCGACGCGTGTGCCGGAGCCGTCCGACTCGGCCAGCGGTCGTCCGGCGTGCATGCGCGCGATGGCCGCCACGATCGCCAGGCCGAGCCCGTGATGCGACTGGCTGTCGAGCCGCGCCGTGTCGATGCGGAAGAAGCGGTCGAAGATGCGCGGCAGGTGCTGTGGCGAGATCGCCGGTCCTGCGTTCTGCACTTCCACGCGCACCTCGTGCCCGCCGTCGGGGGCGATGCGGATCACGATGCGCGAGCCCGGCTCAGCGAAGCGGATCGCGTTGCCCAGCAGGTTGGATACCGCGCGCTTGAACAGCGGCTCGTCCACCGCGGCCGTGACGCCGCCTTCGATCTGCACCGTGAGGCCGGCCTCCGCCAGCGGTGCCTCGTGGAACTCGACCACCTGCTCGGCCAGCGTCACCAGGTTGACGGCCTGCCCGCGCCGCGCCACGGCCCCGCGGTCGGACTGCGAGAGGAAGAGCATGTCGTTGACCAGCGCGGCCAGCCGCTGCATCTCCTCCAGGTTGGACACCAGTGTCTCGCGCAGCGCCTCGGGCGAGCGCTCCCGCGAGAGCGCCACCTCGGTCTGCCCCATCACGTTGGCCAGCGGTGTGCGCAGCTCGTGCGCCACGTCGGCGTTGAAGCCCTCGAGCTGCAGATAGGCGCGCTGCAGCCGGTCCATCAGGCCGTTGAACTGGTCAATCCATGGCTGCAGCTCGGTGACCGGCTCGGGCAGGTGCAGGCGGTCGCCCAGGCGGTCGGGGGCGATCGCCTCGGTCTGGCGCTCGAGCGCGCGCAGCGGCTGCAGGCCGCGGCGAACGCGCCAAGTGGTCGCGAAGCCGACGAAGGCGGCGCCGGCCAGGGTGGCCACGACCAGCGTGGCTCCGAGGCCGGCAAGCATGCGGGCATGCTGGCTGCAGTCTTCAGCGAAGCGGCCCCTGACCTGGATGCCCTGCGGCAGGACGTACTGGAACTCCATCGCTTTCCAGTTCTTGTCGGGCTTGGCGATCTCAGAACCGTCGCGGTAGAGCAGCGTGCCGTCGCCGCGCCAGACCTCGAGGTAGGTGCCCGGACGGCGCGGCGCGTAGTACACGAGCTTGTTGAACACCTCCGGCTCGCCGCCGCGGAAGGCCGCCGCACGCATCAGCTCGTGAATGAATCCCACCTTGACCGCGAGCTGCTCCTGCTGCTCGTTCTTCAGAAGCATCGAGGTGGCCGCGTAGATGGCGCCGCACAGCAGCCCCATGCCGATCAGCGTTTGCCACATCAGCTGACGGCAGACGCGGCCGACGATGGAGTAGGGGCCCTTTGCCATCAGCGCTCCTCCAGCACGTAGCCCATGCCGCGCACCGTGTGCAGCAGCTTCAGGCTGAACGGGTCGTCGAGCTTGGCCCGCAGGCGCCGCACCGCGACTTCGACGACGTTGGTGTCGGAGTCGAAGTTCATGTCCCACACCTGCTCGGCCAGCGTGGTGCGCGACAGGATCTGGCCGCGCCGGCGCAGCAGCAGCGACAGCAGGCTGAATTCCTTGGCAGTGAGGTCGAGCCGCCTGTCGGCCCGCATCGCCTTGCGGCTCACCAGGTCGACCTCGAGATCGGCCAGGCGCAGGTGCGTGCTGGCCGCCGAGGCATTGCCGCCGCCGCGGCGCAGCAGGGCGCCCACGCGCGCGAGCAGCTCGGAGAATGCGAACGGCTTGACCAGGTAGTCGTCTGCTCCTTCCTGCAAGCCGCGCACGCGGTCTTCGACCTTGTCGCGCGCCGTGAGCATGAGCACCGGTGTGTTTCCCCGCGCACGCACCGCCTTGAGCACGCCGAAACCGTCGATGCCGGGCAGCATCAGGTCGAGCAGCAGCAGGTCGTACTGGCCTTCGGTGGCGAGGTGGCGGCCGGCGATGCCGTCGCGCGCCAGGTCGACGACATAGCCGTTCTCCGACAAGCCCTTGTGCAGGTAGTCGGCGAGCTTGACTTCGTCTTCGATGACCAGCAGGCGCATGGGAAGGACACGGCGTTCGGGACGTCGGAATGTTCGCATTTTCCGTGCCGCGGGTGGATTACGAATTCGTAATCCGGCTGTGCGGAAGGCGTCGGGCCCGCTGCCTAGAGTTGCTCCTGTGTCGAACGCCGACACCGCCTTCCAAACCTCAGGAGCCTTTCATGAACCGCAAGACCCTCATCGCCGCCGCCACCACCGCCATCGCGCTGATCGGGGCGAGCAGCGCCTTCGCTGTCGAAGCGACGGACGATTTTCCCGCCACGCAGACGCTGTCGACCAAGAGCCGCGCGGAAGTGCGCGCGCAGCTGGCTGATGCGCAGCGCGATGGCGTTCTGAACTACGGCGAGGCCTCGCCAGCGCCGCAGGCCGCCTCGACGGTGACGCGTACGCAGGTGCTCGCGGAGACCCGGGAAGCGCGTCGACTGGGCCTGCTGGGCAGCAACGAAGCCGGCGCTCCGGTGGCCACGCCGGCCCAGAACGAGGCGATTCGCCAAGCCGGCCTGCGCGCCGTCGAATCGAACGTCGCACAAAGCACGCACTGATGCGTCAGCGCCGCGCCAGCGGCAGATAGAGCCACTCGCGCCGCTCCTGCGGCGCGGTGTGCGCAGGGTCGGTGTCGAAGTGCCTGAGCACTGCGCCCTCCGTGCGCTGCCAGCCGGCATCGGCCAGGCAATCGTCCCAGTGACGCTGCGTCGCTTGCGCCGCCGGAATGCGGGCATACCAGCCGGCGGCCACGGTGGCGGCCTCCATGCCTGCCGGTGAAACTGCCAGCGGCGGCGCCAGCACCACTGCCTGCATCTCGCAGAGCCCGCCTGCGCAGCCCCAGCTGCCCAGCGGCGCATCTGCAGGCGCCTGCCCGAACACCTGCCATTGAGAACGCGGCGAGCCGCTGCGCTGCAGGCGCTCGACCGTCACGTCGAACAGCGCGCTGACCCCCGCGGCGTCGCCGCGGTACGCAAGCCGGTGGCACGGGACGGCTTCGTCCAGCCGCACCACTGCCAACGGCGGGCTCGCCGGCGCAGCCGACGCGTGGCGCAGCCAGGCGCTCGGGAGCATCCCGTGTTGCCGCTCGAACGCGCGGCCGAAGGCCTGCGTGCTGCCGTATCCCGCGCCCTGCGCCGCCTTGACCAGCGGCAGCCCGGCGGCGAGCGAGCGGGCCGCGGCCAGCAGGCGAAGCCGCCGAAGCGTGGCCATGGGCGGCTCGCCAATCGAGCGCCGGTACATGCGGTCGAAGTGCTCGGGCGACCAGCAGGCCACCTCGGCCAGCGCGGCGAGCGTCAGCTCGCGGTCCAGGTGCTGGCCGATGTGCTCCATCACCCGCCTCAGGCGCCGGCGCTGCTGGGTGAGGTTGCGCGGCAGGGTCTCCATCGCGGCATTTTGCGGCGAAGACGTCAATCGCGATCACTCGCCCCGAGCGGTTGGCGGCTTATCGTTGCGGCATGCCCAACGCACCCCGGCGCCGCCTGCAGGCCCGACTGATCGCCGCTCTCCTCGCCATCTCGCTCGGCACGCCGGCAGTGCCTTGCACCACCTTCGTCATGGCCGGCGGCCATGGGCCGCTGTTCGGCCGCAACTACGACTTCGAGTTCGGCGAGGCGCTGGTGGTGGTCAATCCGCGCGGCCTGAAGAAAAGCAGTGACACCGGCGGCGCGCGCTGGACCGCCCGGCACGGCAGCGTCACGTTCAACCAGTACGGCATCGGCCATCCGACCGGCGGCGTCAACGAAGCCGGGCTGGTCGTGGAGCTCATGTGGCTCGACGGCTCTCGCTATCCCGAGGCGGATGCGCGGCCGACGGTGGCGACGCTGGAGTTCATCCAGTACCTGCTCGACCGAAGCGCCACCCTCGACGACGCGCTGAAGGCCGCCGGCGAGGTGCGCATCACCGGACGCACGCCGCTGCACTTCCTGGTGGCCGACCGCAGCGGCCAGGGCGCGAGCGTCGAGTTCCTCGAGGGCCGGATGGTGGTGCATCGCGGGGACCGCATGCCGGTCACCGTGCTGGCGAACGACGACTACGCCAGCGCGCTCGCCAGGCTGCCGCTGTATCGCGAATTCGGTGGACCACAGTCGCTGCCGCAGGACGCCGGCTCGCTGTCGCGCTTCGCGCGTGCGGCCGCCGGTGTGCGCCGGGCGTCGCCGCAGGCCGGACCAGCCCAGGCCTTCGAGCTGCTGGACGGCGTGGCGCAGGCGGGTTTCACCCACTGGCAGATCGTCTACGAGCTGGGCCGCGGCATGGTGCACTACCGCACCGCGGCGCAGCGGTCGCTGCGACGGATCGAGCTGTCGCGCATCGACTTTGCATGCGCGGCCGGCATGCGGCTGCTCAACGTCGACGAGGGCGAGGGCGACATGAGCGGGCGCTGGCAGCCGTACTCCCGCGCCGTCGACGAGGCCCAGTTGCGCATCGCCTACCGCAAGACCTCGTTCCTCAAGCACATCCCGGCGGAAGCCGCCATCGAGGACGCGAAGTCGGCCGAGAAGATGCGCTGCAGCTGACGGGCCTTGCCGCCGTCCGTCCGTCGCTGTCGACGCCTCACGCCGGGTTTTTCGCCGTTCATCGCAAGCGGGTTGGCGCAGCCCGCCGCCCGCGGCGACGATCGCGCATTCGGCGGATTAAGCTAGCGCGCTCCGCTCGTCCCAGACCTACTACTCGAATGCCCGGGAGATCCTCGATGCCGCGTCATCTGCTCGTTCTCCTCCTCCTTGCCGGCGTGCTGGCCGCCTGCGGCAAGCCGAAGGAGCCGGCTTCGGCCAAGCCGCCAGCCCTGCTCCTCGCGCCCGAAGACGTTCGCACCGTCGGCAGCGGCGATGTCGCGCAGGGCCCCGTCATCACCGGCTCGATTCAGCCCGCGCGGCGCGCCGACCTGCGCGCCGAGGTGTCGGCGGTCGTGCTGCAGGTGCTGCGCGAGAACGGCGAGGCGGTCAAGAACGGTGAGCTGCTGGTGCGCCTGGACGACACCGCGATCCGCGACAGCCTCGCCTCCGCCGAGGAGTCCGCGCGGGCTTCCGGCCAGGCCTTCGAGCAGGCTGAGCGCCAGGTGCAGCGGCTGAAGACGCTGCAGGCGCAGGGCATGAGCTCGATGCAGGCGCTGGAGGATGCGGAAGTGCGGCGCAACAACACGCAGAGCGACCTGGCGGCGGCGCGAGCGCGGGTCGTCTCGGCGCGCCAGCAGCTGCGCCGCACGGAGGTTCGCGCGCCCTTCGACGGCGTCGTCAGCGACCGCAAGGTCTCCGCCGGCGACACGGCGGCCATCGGCAAGGAGATGCTGAAGGTGATCGATCCGCGCAGCATGCGCTTCGAGGGATTGGTCTCGGCCGATCGCATGCACGAGATCCAGCTCGGGCAGGACGTGCGCTTTCGCGTCAACGGCTATCCGCAGGCCGAGTTCACCGGCAAGGTCAGGCGGGTCGACGCCGCCGCCAACTCGACCACCCGCCAGGTCGAGGTCCTGGTGGAGTTCGCCGACGGCAACGCACCGCGCGTGGCCGGGCTGTACGCCGAAGGACGCATCGCCGCTGCCGGCAGGCAGGCGCTGATGCTGTCGGAGGCTTCGCTGGTGCGCGTGGGCGACAAGCCCTTCGTCTGGCGCGTCAATGCGCGGGAGAAGACGCTCTCCATGGTCCCGGTGCAGCTTGGCGAGCGCGACGCGCGCCGGGGCGAATACCCGCTGCGCGGCGGGCTGGCCGAAGGCGAACAGATCCTGCGCAACCCCGGCACCACGCTCGTCGACGGGCAGCGCTTCGAGTTCGTCGGCGGGGCGGCGCCCTCTGCGGCCGCGTCGGCCGCTTCCACGGGGAGCTGAGCGATGTTCCTCTCGAACTTCAGCATCAAGCGGCCGGTCGCCACGATCGTCATCATCATCGCGCTCATGGCGCTGGGCCTGCTGGCGCTCAAGAAGCTGCGCGTCAACCAGATCCCGGATGTCGAGCAGCCGATGCTGGTCGTGAACATCACGTACCCCGGCGCGTCGCCCGACACGGTGGAGCGCGAGCTCGTCAACCGCATCGAGAAGGCGCTGCAAAGCATCTCCGGCGTCAGCGAAGTCCGCTCCACGGCGAGCGAGGGCCAGGCGCGCATCTTCATGATCTTCAACTTCGAGAAGAACATGATCGAGGCCGCCGACGAGGTGCGCAACGCGATCGGCACGGTGCGCCACAAGCTGCCCACCGAGATGCGCGAGCCCGTGCTGCAGCGCGTCGACCCGTCGGCGCGGCCCATCATGCAGCTCGCGCTGTCGTCGACGCGGCAAAGCCATGCCGAAATCTCGCAGTTCGCCGAAGACCGGCTGGCCGACCGCTTCCGCGCCATCTCGGGCGTGGCCGTGGTCAACGTGAATGGCGCGCTGCACCGGGAGCTGAGCGTGCTGCTGCGCGCCGAGAAGCTGCGCGAGTACGGCGTCTCGGTCACCGAAGTGGTCAACGCGCTGCGTAACCAGAACGCGACGGCGCCCGTCGGCAAGGTGCGCGGCAGCCTGGAGGACCAGAGCATCCGGCTCGTGGGCCGCATCGAGTCGCCGGCGGAGTTCGAGCAGATCGTCATCCGCCGGCGCGGCAACGAAGTGGTTCGCCTCGGGCAGGTGGCGTCGACGAAGGACGGCTTCGCCGAGCTGAGCGGCTTCTCGGTGCGCAACGCGCGGCCCAATGTCGGCATCTCGATCACGCGCTCGCGTGACGCGAGCACGGTGTCGGTGGCCAAGGAGGCGCGCCAGCTCGTCGCCGAGATCAACAAGGAACTGCCCGAAGGCACCAAGCTCGAGATCACCGAAGACGGCGGCGAGGATGCGCAGAGCAGCCTGAACAACGTGGTGCACGCGCTGGTGTTCGGCGCCGGCCTCACGATCTTCGTCGTCTACATCTTCCTCAACTCGTGGCGCTCCACGCTGATCACCGCCCTGAGCCTGCCCACCTCGGTGATCGCCGCCTTCATCGCGGTCTGGCTGTGCGGTTTCACCCTGAACTTCATGAGCCTGCTCGGACTTTCGCTGGCGATCGGCGTGCTGATCGACGACGCGATCGTCGTGCGCGAGAACATCGTGCGCCACATGGAGCAGGGCGCCGACCGGCGCACCGCGGCGCTGAACGGCACCGCCGAGATCGGGCTGGCCGTGGCCGCGACCACCTTCTCGATCGTCGCGGTGTTCGTGCCGGTCGCGTTCATGCCCGGCGTGTCCGGCGAATGGTTCCGTCCGTTCGCGCTCACGGTGGTGGCCTCGGTGCTGGTCAGCCTGTTCATCAGCTTCACCCTCGACCCGATGCTGTCCGCCTACTGGGGCGATCCTCCGGGACACCATCAGGCGCAGAAGGCCGCCGTCAGCCGGCTGCTGGGCCGCTTCAACGCGTGGTTCGACCACCAAGCCGATCGCTACGGGAGGCTCATCGCATGGGCGCTGCACCACCGCGTGTGGATGTGGTTCTTCGGCTTCGGCAGCTTCGTGCTGGCGATCGTGCTGCAGGCCAACTTCGGGGGCTCGAGCTTCCTGCCGCAGTCGGACAACGGCGTGCTGGCGATCGAGGTGCGCACGCCGTCGAGCAGCAGCCTCGAATACAGCCGGCTCAAGCTCGAAAGCGCGGCTGCGCTGGCGCGCACGATGGCCGAGACCAAGGCCACCAACAGCAACGTCAACCCGGGCGGCGGCCGCATCTATGTCGACATCGGCAAGAGCACCGAGCGCAAGCGTTCGGCGGCCCAGATTGCGGCCGAGCTGCGCACGCTGACGGCCCGACTGGTGGGCGCCGAGTACACCGTGCTCGACGACCTGAACAACGGGGTCCAGAAGCCGGTGCAGATCCGCTTCTCGGGTACCGATTCGCGGCGGCTGCTGGCCATCACCAACGAATTCATGGAGAAGCTGCGCAAGGTGCCCGGCGCGGTCGACGTGGGCCTATCGGAACAGGATCCGCAGAACGAGCTCAAGATCGAGCTGGACCGTGGGCTGGCCAATTCGCTGGGCATCTCGGCCAACGACGCCGCACAGGCGCTGCGTGTCGCTTTCGCCGGCGTCGAGGTGGGAGATTGGGTCGATCCCACGGGCGAGTCGCGCGACGTCGCGGTGCGGCTTCATCCGGAGGACCGTGTCGATGCCAGCAACATCGAGCGCCTGCCGATCGCGGTGAGCGGTACCAACGGCATGGTGGTGCCGCTCGACCAGATCGCCACCGTCACCATGGGCAAGGGGCCGTCGCAGATTCAGCAC
The DNA here is from genome assembly GCF_029855045.1 of Piscinibacter sp. XHJ-5. Taxonomy (GTDB): domain Bacteria; phylum Pseudomonadota; class Gammaproteobacteria; order Burkholderiales; family Burkholderiaceae_C; genus Albitalea. The sequence continues at coordinate 5,601,555 of NZ_CP123228.1, read as the reverse complement.
GCCGAAGGCAAGCGGATGATCGCCGTGTCGGCCAACGTGCAGGGGCGCTCGCCCGGCGAGGTGACCGCGCAGGCCCTGGAGCTGGCGAAGAAGATGGACTTCCCGCCCGGCTACGGGCTCGAGCTGGCCGGCGCGTCCAAGGACCAGCAGGTGGTGTTCACCGAGATGGGCATCGCCTTGGTGATGGGCATCGCGCTGATGTACCTCATCCTCGTGATGCAGTTCGGCTCGTTCACCGCGCCGCTGCCCGTGATGATCTCGCTTCCGTTGAGCCTGATCGGCGTCGTGCTCGCGCTGCTGGTCACCGGGTCCACTCTCAACCTGATGAGCTTCATCGGGATCATCATGTTGGTCGGCCTGGTGGCCAAGAACGCCATCCTGCTGCTGGATGCGGCGCGGGTCGGCGAGGCAGCCGGGATGCCGCGCGAAGACGCACTGATGGCAGCCGGCCGCAAGCGGCTGCGGCCCATCCTGATGACCACCTTTGCGCTGATTGCCGGCATGCTGCCGGTGGCCATCGGCGTCGGCGAAGGCGGCGAGTTCTACCGGCCGATGGCCGTGGCCATCATCGGCGGCACCATCACCTCCACGCTGCTGACGCTGCTGGTGATTCCGAGCTTCTACGACAGCATCGAGATTGCCCGCGACCGCGCGCTGGCCAAGGCGCGACGCCGCGCCGAGCGGTGGAACGTCGCGGTCGCGTTCGTCCTGACGCTGCTCGAGGCGATCGCGACCTTGCTGGTGCTGCGGTGGGTGTGGCGGCTGCTGATGCGCGGGGTGCGACTGGTGTTCCGGCGCAGCGCGCCGGCGTAGCTTCAGCCTGCCCTTTCGGTCCCGCCACCTGCACGGTTCAGCGGCCGTCGCGGTCCGAATCGCCCGGAACGATTCGCTCGGCCGCGTCGCGCATCCGGTCCCATGCGTCGCGCACGGCGTGCTTGGCGTCTTCCCAGCCGAGGCGCGAGCCGGCCTTTACAGCGTCCCATCCGCTGCCCAGCTCCGGTTCGACCTCGTCCCAGTCGCGCGGTCCGGTGCGGCCGTACGACTGCGCGCCGTAGCGGTACGCCGGCTCGTAGTCGTCGTACTCCATGCCCGTGGCCACATACGGCCGGCCGGCATGGTTCGCGCCAGTAGGCTTCCTGCTCGGAGGTGTCGATGGTCGACGGTCCGGTCGTGCCGGTGGCCGCGCCCATCGAACCGCCGAGCACTGCCCCGCCCACGGCGCCGGCCAGGCTGCCGACCGGTCCGGCCGCCATGCCGGCGACCGCGCCTATCACCGCACCCGAGGTCGCGCCGGCCGTCGCGCCGAGCGCGTGGGTGGCGGCCTTTTCCTTTGCCGGGTCATTGACGATGTCCTGCCTGCGCTCGCCCTTGGCATGCGGTTTGTCTTCGCTCATGGCAGCTCCTTCGAAGTGGTGGACGACTGGCTTCCCGGCAGCCCCGGGGGCAGCTGGATCGTCAGCAGCAGCGACGCGTCCTCCAGCGCCCGCACCGCGTGCATCTGCAGCGCGGGGAGCAGCACGATGTGGTTCGGCCGCAGCTCGCACGAAGTGCCCTCTGCCTGAATGGTGACGGCGCCTTCCAGGCACAGCAGCGTGCATTCGCCGTACACGCTGTGCGCCGGCAGCTCGGCGCCGCGCTTCAGCACGATGCGCATCAGCTCCAGCGCCTGGGTCTTCAGGATCGCGTGCGAAGCGGCGTGGGCCAGGCCGGGACCGAGCGGGCTGATGTCGATCGGCTGGCCCGGTTGGGCATGGGGCAGGGCCATCGGGAGTCCTTCGATTGACGCGTCTGCCGATTGCGTAGCGAACGACGTGCCTGACGGCGGCGCCCGCCGCGACCGATCACTTCGCCGGTGGACTCGATCGCTGGGTTTCCGTCCACAGCGCCTGGCACTGGTGCTCGAGCGGGCTCGCGGGGGCGCTCGCAGCCGTCGGGTGCAGCGCGCGCTCGCGCTCCTGGCGGTACTCGGGCCGCTTGCGGGCGGCGTTCAGCTGCGCACGGTGGTTGGCGTCGGCCTTCAGGCGCCACAGGCCGAGGTAGGCCTCGTCGCGGCGGCCGCGCATCTGCGGGTACTGCGCCTCGCATTTCGCATAGCTCACGTCGAAGCGCGCGAGCGCCTTGGCGTCGACGGTGAGGGCGTGGGCAACGCTGCTGCCGAGCAGGAGCAAGAGGATGATCGTGTTGCGCATGGATGAAGTTTGGGCGTGTTCAGTGCCACAGGCCGAAGACCAGGCCGAACAGCAGGAACTGCACGCTGTGATAGCCACCGTCGATGAGCCACAGCTTGAATGAACGCTGCGCGAACTGGTAGTTGATGCCGAAGCTAGTAGCGACCAGACCCAGTCCCGCGAGCAAGCCTGTCTGCAGCGCGCTTGCGAGCGGCGGTCGGGGGCCGAGCCAGAAAGCGAAGGCGGCTGCAGCGACGAGCGAGAAGACGAAGCTGATGCCGAACACCCTGGCCGGATGGCCGGTCTGCTCGACACCACCGTTCTCGGCATTCCACAGGCGCCCGAAAAGCAGCGGCGAATACCAGAGGCCGCCCAGCACGAAGCTGGAGGCGGCGGCCAGCAACACGGCTCCCAGGTTCACGGTATCCCCTCCCGAATGAATGTCCCTGCAATTGTCGTCGCGGCGGGCGGGTCGCGAGCTCAGACCGGGGCCACCCCGTGTCGCGCCTGCGCCCGCACGCAGGCGTGGCTGCCGGGCTCGAACTCGCGGCAGGGCGAGGGACGCCACTCGTAGATCGCGCAGTGCACTTTCGTCCCTACCGTGCCGACGAGGGCGGCGCAGCGCGGCGAGGCATGGTCGGTGCCGCGCATGCGGCAAAGCCTCTGCGTGACATCGACCGCGAGGCCGGCGGGCACCATGCCGCCTTCCTCGTCGAGCTGGTCGCGCGCGAAGTCGACGCGAAAGCTCGCGCAGCAGGCGCCGCAATGGGTGCACGAATCCATGCGGCCAGTTTAGGGGCCAATGCCCCCACCGCGACCGAGGTTCGCGCGTGACCGTCGCCACCGCTGAGGCGATGATGGCTGCAGGACCGGTGCGGTCGCAGCGGCATTCATTCGAGAGGACGTCCATGGCCACTCAGGAGAGCGATGTCAGCAAGGAGGTGAAGGCGGCGCTGGAAATCGATCCTCGGGTCGATCTGCACCGGTTTCCGATCAGCGTGGTGCATGACGGCAACGGCCGGCTTCGGCTGGAAGGCGACGTCGAGAGCATTGCCGCCAAGCGCGTCGCCGTGGCGCTGGCCCAGCGCGTGAGCGGCATGGAGCGCGTCATCGATGCGCTGCGACTGGTCCCGGTGGAACCGCGTGGCGACGGCGAGATTCGCGACGCTTTCGCTCGCGGACTGCTGCAGCAGCCGGAGCTGCGCAACTGCACGCTGAGGCAGGACAACCGCGGCCGTATCGAGATGGTGCAGGAAGGCCACGGTGACTGGCTCAGTGGAGAGATCGCGTTCGCCGTCGGCGAAGGCGTGGTCACGCTGGACGGCAAGGTCATCAGCCTGTCGCACAAGCGCATGATCGAGGCGATCGCGTGGTGGACGCCCGGCTGCCGCCATGTCGTCAACCAATTGCAGGTCGTGCCGGCGGAAGAGGACAACGACGACGAGCTGGCCGATGCGATCCGCCTTGTCCTCGAGATGGATCCACTGATCCATGCCGATCAGATCGGCATCAAGACCGAGCGCGGCGTCGTCACGCTGGCCGGTGTGCTGCAGCGCGAAGAGGAACGCCGCATGGCCGAGATGGACGCCTGGTCGGTGTGGGGCGTGGCCGACGTGCGCAACCGGATCGAGCTGGCGTCTTAGCCCTCTGTCGCCTGCTGTTTCTGGCCGCCCACCCGACGGCCTATGGGCGAGGCGCGCCGCGGCGCTCTGCCATGTCTGCGCCGATGCGCTGCAGGGCGGGCTGGTCCAGCGCGGCCGCTGCAGCAGGAAACACCAGGGCCTCCTCGAGCCGGGTGTGCTCGGCATACAGCCCGATGAAGCGCCGCGCGGCCTCGAGCTGCGCTGCGGCGAAGCCTTCCGCATGCCCCGACGCCAGTGCGGCCAGCGGCGTGCGCAGCTGCGCCCATTGCGCTTCCATCGCCAAGTGATCCGCCTGGAGCCGCAGCACGGCCGCCCGCAGGGCCGGGTCGCCGCTGTGCGCGAGCACGCACGGGAAGATGTGCCGTTCCTCGTCCTCGTGGTGGTGCGGTGCGGCGCGATCGAAGTAGCGCAGCACGTCGGCCGCGGCTTCCTGCACGGCTGCATCGATGCGGCCCTCGCTCACCCGGTCGCACAGCCGTCCCAGCAGGTCGAGGCTGCGCCGGATCCGGTCGTGACAGGCTTCGAGCATCGCCATCGGGTCGTCGAAGCCGGCCGCGGGTGAGCTGAAGCCGGGAAGGGCCGCGGGGCGTCGGTGGGTGTGCGAGGTCATTTCCGAGTCTGATGGCATTGTGGAGATTGCGTGCCGAGCGAGTCGTGCGCCGGTGATAAGTTCGCCGTCATGTCCGATCCTTCCGCAGCCGAGCCGGCTCCTGTCGTGACCGCGCCGGCGACCGCCTGGGCGCCGCTGCAGCAGCCGGTGTTCCGCATGCTGTGGGGCGTCTGGGTCGCGGCGAACACCTGCATGTGGATGAACGACGTGGCCGCGGCCTGGCTGATGACCACGCTCAGCCCTTCGCCGGTGATGGTGGCGCTGGTCCAGTCGGCATCCACGCTGCCAGTGTTCCTGCTGGGCGTGCCCAGCGGGGCCTTCGCCGACATCCTCGACCGACGCCAGTACTTCATGGTCACGCAGATCTGGGTAGCGGCCGTGGCGCTGCTGATCTGCGCCGTGGTGTCGCTCGATGCCATGAGTGCGCCGCTTCTGCTAGGGCTCACCTTCGCCAACGGGGTCGGGCTCGCGATGCGCTGGCCGGTGTTCGCGGCGCTGGTGCCGGGCCTGGTGCCGCGCCACCACCTGCCCGCGGCGCTCGCACTCAACGGCGTCGCGATGAACGCGTCGCGCATCATCGGCCCGATCGTGGCGGGCGCGATCATCGCCAGCGCCGGCAGCGCTTATGTATTCGCTCTCAACGCGGTGCTGTCCATCGTCGCGGCCTTCGTCATCTTCCGCTGGAAGCGCGAGCAGCAGAAGGTGAGCGCGCTGCCCGGCGAGCGTTTCGTCGGTGCCATGCGGGTGGGCATCCAGTACGTGCGGCAGTCGCGCCGCATGCACGCCATCCTGTTGCGCGTCGCGCTGTTCTTCCTCCAGTCGATGGCGCTGATGGGGCTGCTGCCGCTGGTGGCCAAGGGGCTGCAAGGCGGTGGCGCCGGCACCTTCACGCTGCTGCTGGCCTGCATGGGGGCGGGCGCCATCGCCGCGGCATTGTTCCTGCCGCGGCTGCGCGCGTCGGCGTCGCGCGACGACCTGGTGACGTGGGGCACGGTTCTGCAGGCCTTGGCCATGCTCGTCGTCAGCGTCGCGCCCAACGTGTGGGCGGCGGCGCCCGCGATGGTCGTCGCCGGGGCCGCGTGGATCTCGGCGGCCAATTCGCTCACCGTGTCGGCGCAACTCGCCCTCCCGGACTGGGTGCGCGCCCGCGGCATGTCGATCTACCAGATGGCGCTGATGGGCAGCAGCGCGGCCGGAGCGGCGCTCTGGGGCCAGGTGGCGACCTGGACCAGCGTGCGCACCAGCCTCGTCGCGGCGGCCGTCGGCGCGTTCGCGTGTTTGCTGCTGACGCGGCGGTTCCAGGTGGAGACCGGCATCGCCGAGGACCTCACTCCGGCGCAGTTCGCGCGGCCGGCAGGCACCCAGATCGACGTCGACCCGCACGAAGGCCCGGTGCTCATCACCATCGAGTACCGCATCGATCCGACGCGTGTGGCCGAATTCCTCGACGTGATGCAGGAGACGCGGCGCAATCGCCTGCGTCACGGCATGCTGTCGTGGGGACTGTTCCGCGACGCGGCGGATCCTGCGCGTTTCATCGAGCACTTCGTCGACGAATCGTGGGTCGAGCATCTGCGGCACTTCGAGCGCATGACGGCGTTCGATCTGGCGCTGCGCGAGCGGCGGATGTCATTCCATCTCGGCGACGCACCGCCGCTCGTGTCGCGCTACATCGCGCAGCCGCTCCACCGCTGAGTTGCATTCGGCAACAGGCGTAGGAACTCGGCCACAGGCAATCGCGGAGGTCACCGACACGTTGCGCGACGCGAGGGCGCTAAGGTGAGCGTCACATTCACCAAGGAGTGTTCGAATGAAGCGATCCACCCTCTTGATGACGGCGTTCGTGGGCGTGCTGAGCCTGTCTGCCTGCGAGCGCGAGAAGACCGTGGTCACTGCGCCGGCCAATCCGCCGGTGGTGGCCTCGACCGATCCTGCACCTGCGCCCGCACCTACCACCGTGACGGTGCCGGTCCCCGTGCCGGTGCCCGGACCCGCCGGTCCGCAGGGTGAGCCGGGCAAGCCGGGCGAGCCAGGCCCGCAAGGCGCGCCGGGTCGTCCGGGCGATAGCAGCACGGTGGTCGTCGTGCCGCCGGCGGCCTCGGCACCCACGACCAACTAGTGCCGACACGGCGAAGTCCGCAGCGCGGACTTCCTAGCGCACCGTGTCGGACGCTCTGACCACCGTCACGGTGCAATCCGACTCCGCCACCACCTGGGCCGATACGCTGCCCAGATAGCGGCGCAGCATCGAGCTGCTGCGTGCACCCATCACGATGTGATCGACCTTGTTGCGGCGTGCGTAGTCGACGATCGCGCTGGCCGCATCAGGTGCTTCGATGACGTGGAAGGTGACGCGCGCATCCTGCTCGTGAGCACTCAGCATCCTGGCCGCCGTGAGCGACTGCAGCAGCGGCCGCGCCCAGTGCTTGAGCTGCACCAGCAGGTTGACGTGACGGCTGCTGCCGTCCTTGTCGATCAGCTCGTCCATGCCGATGCGGTTGATCTTCATCACGGCCAGGCAGGCGAGGCGCGCGCCCGGCTCGGTCTGCATGACGCGCTGCACGCTGTGCCGCACCGCTTCGAGCAGCGACGGCTCGGCCGCCGCCACGTCGATCGCGGCCAGCACCATGGGACTGCGCGACGTCTGCCGCGTCACGCCTTCGGTCCGCGGCTCGTTGCCGGTGGCTTGGAACCAGCGGCGCAGTCGCCGCCAGACGCTGCCGGTCGAGCGGCGATGCGCGCGTCGCGTGAGCACCACCTGCTCCGGGTTGCGCAGATCGAAGGCGAGCTGCGCCGCGCTCTGATGACGCTGCGCGGGGTCGACTTCCAGGCAGCGAAGAATGATCTCCTGCAGCCACGGCGGACAGTCGGGCCGCAACGCCCGCGGGGGCACCGGCTCGGTGAACAGCCGCTGGCGAAGCCCGCGCACGGTGGTGGGATGGCCGAACGGGCGGGCGCCTGTGGCCAGGTGATACAGGGTCACGCCGAGCGCGAACAGGTCGCTGCGCGGGTCGTTGCGCACGAACTGCACCTGCTCGGGCGACATGTAGGGCGCCGTGCCCATCGGCAGCTGGAACTCTTCCTCCAGCAGGTCGGGAAGGCGATCGTGCCGCGACAGGCCGAAGTCGATCAGCACCGCATCGCCGTTGTCGCGAAAGACGATGTTGCTCGGCTTGACGTCGAGGTGCACGACATGCTGGCGATGCAGATCGTGCAAGGCGGTGGCGACGCGCCAGCCGATGTCGGCTACCTCGTCGAGCGGGATCGGCGCCGCATCGAGCCGGGCCTTCAGCGACGCGCCGGCGATGCGCTCCATCACGATGTAGGGCTGGCCGGTGAAGTCGCCGCGGGCGACGAAGCGCGGCACGTGGGGGCCGCTGAGCGTCGGCAGGATCATCTGCTCGACCTCGAAGCCGACGATGGTCGCCGGATCGTCGCCGCCGCGGATGCGTGGCACCTTCATGATGAGCGGCAGCGGACCGGCTTTGCCGCTCGCGCTCGTCACGCGCCACAGCGACGCCATGCCGCCCTGGTGCTCGCGCTCCTCGAGCCGGTAGCCGTCGACGATATCGCCCTCGGTGAGCGTCCTGTCCGGCACCCTGGACACGGGCTCAGTCGCCATCGATCAGGCGTTCCGCCAGTCGCTCGGGCAGTCCAGCGGCGCGGATCTTCGCAGCTGCCGCCTCATGGTCGTAGGGCACGCGGTAGTAGGTGAGCGTGCTGCCCGCGATGTCGAACATTGCATAGCAGGCCGCGGGATTGCCATCGCGCGGCTGTCCGGCCGAGCCGGGAATGGCCAGCCATTGGCGTTGCGGCGACAGCGGGATGGGCACGTCGGGGACCGGCACGAACTCGCCGGCCTTGCCGGTGGCCGCGAGGTGAAACAGCCTGGGCTCGTGTACATGCCCGCAGAAGGTGAAGCGGGCCTCGGTCGCGAGCAGGCTGCGCACGGCCTCGATGCGGCTGACGATGTAGGTCCACTGCGTCGGTGCGAACGCGTTGGCGTGCACATAAAGGCGGTCTTGCTCGGTGATCGAATAGGGCAGCGATTCGAGGAAGGCGAGCTGCGTGTCGTCGAGCTGGTTTCGCGTCCAGGCGACCACTTCGCGCGCCTGGGGGACCATGGTCGGCGTGGGCCCCTTGACGACCGCCGCGTCGTGATTGCCCATCACCGCGACGGCGCCGCGCTTCATGTGTCCGATGACGAAGTCGACCACCCAGCCGGGCTCGGCTCCGTAGCCGACGAAGTCGCCGAGGAAGGCGAAGCGCTCGGCACCGTGAATCGCGGCGTGCGCCATCACCGCCTCCACCGCTTCGCGGTTGGCGTGCAGATCGGTCACGAGGGCCAGCTTCATTGCCGGCTAGGGTACCCCGAAGCACCGGTGCCAGGCCTCGGGGCTTCGCCTACGCGGCCAGTCGCCCCGCCTTGGAGCCGATCGTCAGCCGATGCGTCCCAGCAGCAGGTACTCCATGAGGGCCTTCTGCACGTGCATGCGATTCTCGGCCTCGTCCCAGACCACGGATTGCGGGCCGTCGATCACCTGGGCCTCCACTTCTTCGCCGCGGTGCGCTGGCAGGCAGTGCATGAACAAAGCATCGCGCTGCGCGGCGGCCATCATCTCGCGGTCGACGCACCAGTCGGCGAAGGCTTTCTGGCGCGCCTCGTTCTCCGCCTCGTAGCCCATGCTGGTCCAGACGTCGGTGGTGACGAGATGGGCGCCGCGGCAGGCGTCGAGCGGGTTGCGGAAGGTCTTCACGCACTGCTTGTTGGCGACGCCGGCCACGCGTGGATCGATCTCGTAGCCGCCGGGCGTGCTGACGTGCAGCGTGAAGCCGAGGATGTCGGCGGCCTGCAGCCAGGTGTTGGCCATGTTGTTGCCGTCGCCGACCCACGCCACGACCTTGCCGGCGATGCTGCCGCGGTGCTCGATGAAGGTGAACACGTCGGCCAGGATCTGGCACGGGTGGTATTCGTTGGTCAGCCCGTTGATCACCGGCACGCGCGAATTGCCTGCGAAGGCCTCCAGCTTGGTCTGCTCGTACGTGCGGATCATCACCAGGTCGACCATGCGGCTGATCACGCGAGCGCTGTCCTCGACCGGCTCGGACCGCCCGAGCTGGCTGTCGCCGGTGGTCAGGTTCACCACCGAGCCTCCCATCTGATACATGCCCGCCTCGAAGCTGACGCGCGTGCGGGTGCTCGCCTTCTCGAAGATCATCGCCAGCGTGCGGTCGACGAGCGGCGTGTACTTTTCGTAGTTCTTGAAGCGCTTCTTGATGATGGCGGCACGGTCGAAGAGGTAGGCGTACTCCTCCGCGCGCAGGTCCTTGAACTGCAGGTAATGCTTGATCAGGCTCATGCCGGGCTTCATGTCGACGGGGTGGAGGCGAGGAAATCCTTGATCAGCGGAACAAGGATCGCGAGCACCTGCCGGGCTTCGGGCTCGCTGAGGATGAGCGGGGGCAGCAGGCGGATCACGCGATCGGCCGTCACGCTGATCATGAGGCCCGCGTCGGCCGCGCGGTTCAGCAGCTCGCCGCATGGCCGGTCGAGCTCGATGCCGATCATCAGGCCCTGGCCGCGCACCTCCACCAGCCCCGCGACGTCTTGCAGCCCGCGCAGCACGCCGTCGCGGATGACCGCGCCGATCCTGGCGGCGTTCTCGAGGAGCTTGTCCTCTTCCATGATGGTCAGCGTCTCGATGCCGGCGCGCATGGCGAGCGGGTTGCCGCCGAAGGTGGTCCCGTGGTTGCCGGGTCCGAAGACGCGCGACGCGCGCGGCCCGCAGACAATGGCGCCCACCGGCACGCCGGAGCCCAGGCCCTTGGCGAGCGGCATCACGTCGGGCTGGATGCCCGCCCACTGGTGGGCGAACCATTTGCCGGTGCGGCCGATGCCGCATTGCACTTCGTCGAGCATCAGCAGCCAGCCGCGCTGGTCGCAGATGCGGCGCACTTGCTGCAAGTACTCGACCTTCGCCGGATTGACGCCGCCCTCGCCCTGGATGACCTCGAGGAAGATCGCGACGATGTTGGGATTGGTGGCCGCGACCTGCTCGATGGCGGCGGCATCGTTCAGCGGCACGCGCACGAAGCCTTCGACCAAGGGCTCGAAGCCGGCCTGCACCTTGGCATTGCCGGTGGCGGACAGCGTGGCGATGGAGCGGCCGTGGAAGGCCTTCTCGTAGACGACGATCTCGGGCCGCTCGATGCCCTTGTCGTGACCGAACTTGCGCGCGATCTTGATCGCGCCTTCGTTGGCTTCGAGCCCGGAATTGCAGAAGAAGACGTTGCTCAGCCCGGAGATCTCGCACAGCTTGGCGGCGAGTTTTTCCTGCAGCGGCGCGGCGTAGTAGTTGGACGTGTGGATCAGCTTGCCGACCTGCTCCTGCAGCGCCGGCACCAGCTTGGGATGGGCGTGGCCCAGCGTGTTGACCGCGATGCCGCCCAGCGCGTCGAGGTATTTCTTGCCGTCGGTGTCCCAGACCCAGCAGCCTCGCCCATGCGACAAGGCCATCGGCAGGCGGCCGTAGGTCTTCATCACATGAGGCTCGGGATGGGGGGGCAGCTTGTCGGGGGCGTTCATCGAGAGCGGGCTCCGCGTTGGACTCGAGGCTGTCGGGCAAGACAGGGGACCGTCAGCGGCCGAAATGATGATTTCGCCCGCGCGCCGGAGCGAACGATTCTAAGGGTCGGCCCCGAGATGCCGATGTCACCGGCATGGGAGCCAAGGACCACCATCTCGCGCGTGCTGCGGCGCAGCACATTCACGGCACAATCACGCCTTCGTCCCGGCCGCCGCTGTGGACCGAGCACCCCGCCTGGGCGGCGGACGCATCCCCGATTCCTCGCATGACCGACCCCACACCGCGCCAAGTCTTCATCCAGGGCATCACCCGGGACGGCAAGACCTTCCGGCCGAGCGATTGGGCCGAGCGGCTGTGCGGCGCGATGTCCTGCTTCCGGCCGGAAGGGGTGCGCGGCGGCATCGGCGCCTTCATCGGCTATTCGCCGTATTGCGTGCCGCGGGTGATCAACGGCGTGAAGTGCGTGATCGTCAACGAGAGACTGCGCGAGATAGAGCCCATGGCGTGGGACTTCGTGATGAACTTCGCCCGCGACAACCAGCTTCAGCACAGCGACGCCTGTCTGCTGCCGGACGCCCCCGAGCAGCCGCCCCGGAAATGACAAAGGGCTCGCGGTTGCGAGCCCTTTGCTTTGCCATCCGGATGCGAACGATCAGGCGGCGAGTGCCTTGATCTTGGCCGACAGGCGGCTCTTGTGCCGCGCTGCCTTGTTCTTGTGGAAGATGCCCTTGTCGGCCACGGAGTCGATGACGCTCTGGGCGGACTTGAAGATTTCGGTGGCCTTGGACTTGTCGCCGGCGGCAACGGCCTTCTGCACGTTCTTGACGACGGTGCGGAACTTGGAGCGCAGCGCCGTGTTGGCGGCGTTCAGCTTGACGTCCTGGCGCGCGCGCTTGCGGCCCGACGCGATGCGAACGGTCTTTTTCTTGGCTTTGGAAGAGGTGGCCATGCGTTTGACTCTTGATCCGGAAGGCTTGGGGCAAAGACGACGAGTATAGCAGTTCGACCCGCGGCGGCGCAAAGGCGACACCGTGACGTTAGTGGGTACTTTCTATAATCCGCCGCTTCGGGCCTGTCGCCCTGCCCGCCCAGTCTGCCCAGTGGGGCCGCTCCAACAACGCCAATGAACCTGCTGAGGACCGCCTCCACTGTTTCCCTGTTCACGCTCGCCTCGCGCATCACCGGCTTGGTGCGCGAGACGCTGGTCGCCGCCGCCTTTGGCGCCACCGCCTGGGCCGACGCCTACCAGGTTGCCTTTCGGATTCCCAACCTGCTGCGCCGGCTCTTCGCCGAAGGCGCGTTCTCGCAGGCCTTCGTTCCGATCCTCGCGCAGACGCGCACCCGCGAAGGCGACGAGGTCACGCGCCGCCTGGTCGATGCGGTCGCGACGGTGCTGTTCTGGGCGCTGCTGGTCACCTGTGCGATCGGCATCGTGGGGGCGCCGGTCATCGTCTGGCTCATGGGGTCCGGGCTGAAGCAGTTCGATGGCGCGGTGGTGATGACGCGCTGGATGTTCCCGTACATCGCCTGCATGTCGCTGGTGGCGTTGTCGGCGGGCGTGCTCAACACCTGGAAGCGCTTCGCGGTGCCGGCGGCGACGCCCGTCCTGCTCAACGTGGCCGTGATCGCCTCGGCGTGGCTGCTCGTGCCGGCCTTCGCGCGCTGGGGCATCGAGCCGGCGTACGCGCTGGCCGTCGGCGTGATGATCGGCGGCGTTCTGCAGCTCGCGATCCAGCTCCCGGCGCTGGCGCGCGTCGGGTGCCTGCCTCGCATCGGCATGGGGCCGGCCGCCATCGTGGGGGCGTGGCGGCATCCGGGGGTGCACCGCGTGCTGCAGCAGATGGCGCCGGCGCTTCTCGGCGTGTCGGTGGCGCAGCTCTCGCTGATCATCAACACGCAGATTGCCACCCACATCGGCGTCGGCGCCGTGTCGTGGCTGACCTGGGCCGATCGCCTGATGGAGTTCCCGACCGCCCTGCTCGGCGTCGCGCTGGGCGTCGTGCTGCTGCCCCAGCTGGCATCCGCTCAGGCGCGCGACGACAGCGCCGCCTACTCCGGCATGCTGGACTGGGGGCTGCGCCTGGCGCTGCTGCTGTCGTTGCCGTGCGCCGTCGCGCTGCTCGTCTTTCCGAAGGCGCTGATTGCAGTGCTGTACCACTACGGTGCGGTCACCGGCCGCGACGTGCAGCAAGCGGTCTATGCGCTGATGGGCTACGGCGTCGGCCTGCTCGGGCTGATCGGCGTGAAAGTGCTGGCACCGGGCTTCTACGCAAGGCAGGACATCCGCACGCCGGTCAAGATTGCCGTCGTGGTGCTCATCCTGACGCAGGCGATGAATGCGCTGTTCGTCCCCTTCATCGCCCATGCGGGGCTGGCGTTGTCGATCGGCCTGGGCGCGACGCTGAACGCCGGCTGGCTGCTGGTGGGATTGCGGCGGCGCGGCAGCTACGTGCCCGCGCCGGGCTGGATGGGGTTCTCGCTGCGGGTCGTCGCGGCCAGCGCCGTCATGGGCGCGGCACTCGCTTGGGCCGCCTGGCGCATCGACTGGATCGCGCTGGGGGAACAGCGTTTGCTCCGCATCGGCTTGATGGCTGCCTGCCTGGCTGGTGCCGCACTCCTGTACTTCGGCACCCTCCTGGCGACAGGATTGAAGCTACGGGAGTTTGCCCGCCGCGGCTAAACTGGGTTACATGTCCGAACCGCTGCAGTTCGAAGTGCCGACCGCACTGGAGTACTTCTCCGCGCTGGTGGCGGACGATGCCACGTTGTCGCTGATCGAAGCGGCGGCTTCCATCGCCCAGGACGAATACCCCGATCTCGACACCCAATCGGTGCTCGCCGACGTCGATGCAATGGCCGACAAGCTGCGCCGCCGCATCCCGGCCGATGCAGTGCCGGTGCAACGCCTGCGCTGGCTCAACCGCTACTTCTTCCAGGAACTGGGCTTTGCCGGCAACGTCAACAACTACTACGACCCGCGCAACAGTTACCTGCACACGGTGCTCAGCACGCGGCGCGGCATTCCGATCACGCTGGCGGTGCTTTACATCGAGCTCGCGACGCAGATCGGTCTCACCGCGCGCGGCGTGTCCTTCCCCGGCCATTTCCTGATCAAGCTGCGCATGCACACCGGCAAGCAGCACGGCGAGGTCGTCATCGATCCCTTCACCGGTCACTCGCTGTCGCGCGAAGAGCTCGACGAGCTGCTCGGACCCTACAAGCGCAGCCATGGCCTGCTCGGCGACTTCGATGCGCCGCTGGGACTGTTCCTGCAGGCCGCACCGCCACGCGACGTACTGGCGCGCATGCTCCGCAACCTGAAGGAGATCCACCGAAGCAGCGAGGATTGGCCGCGCCTGCTCTCGGTTCAGCAGCGCCTGGTCGTCCTGCTGCCGCATGCGTGGGAAGAGCGCCGCGACCGGGGCCTCGTGCTGGCCGAGATGGGCCAGTACGGCCAGGCCGTCGACGATCTCACCGCGTACCTCGAGCACCGTCCCGACGCCGACGACCATGCGGCGCTGGAGGCGCGGGTGTCCGAATTGCGCGACGTCGGCTGGCCGCGGCTGCACTGACGGCATCGGCGGGCCGGCCGACTCAGGCCCGTAGAATTTGCGCAACGCCGGCGCCTACAGGCCGCGCGAACCCCCCGGTCCGGGCCACCGGACCTCGTCTCGCTCGATGAACCTGTCCTCCGCACAACGCCGTTCACTCTCCTGGCTCGCGCTCGGGCTGGCGGCGCTGGGTGTGCTCTGGCTGCTGGCGCCTGTGCTCACCCCGTTCCTCGTGGGTGCGGTTCTCGCGTACGCCCTGCATCCGGCGGTCGAGCGCCTCGCCGCGCGCCGCGTGCCGCGCGTGCTGTCGGTGCTGCTGGTCGAGGTGACGGTCATCTTCGTGCTGGTCGCGGTGCTGTTGCTCGTCGTGCCCATCCTCTCGAAGGAACTGCCGTTGCTGCGCGAGCAGATCCCGCTGCTGGCCGATCGCCTCAACCGCGCGCTGACGCCGTGGCTGGCGCAGTTCGGCGTCGATGTCGCCTTCGACATCGCGAGCATCAAGGCCTTCGTGCTCAAGTACCTCGACGCAAACGTCGAGGACTGGCTCGCCACCGTGCTGAGCTCGGCGCGCATCGGCGGCAGCATCGTGCTGGCGGTCATCGGCAACGCGGTGCTGGTGCCGGTGGTGCTGTTCTTCCTGCTGATGGACTGGCCCAGCGTGGTCGCCCGCGTCCAGTCGCTGGTGCCGCCGCGCATGCGTCCGGCCTTCCACGACTTCATGGACGAGTGCGACCTGGTGCTCGGCCAGTACCTCCGCGGCGCGCTGCTGGTGATGCTCAGCATGGCGTTCTTCTACAGCGTCGGCCTGGGAATGTTCGGCTTCGACCTGGCGGTGCCGATCGGCGTCTTCACCGGCCTCGCGATGTTCATCCCCTACCTCGGCTTCGGCCTCGGGCTCATGCTGGCGCTGCTCGCGGGCGTGCTGCAGTTCGCCAGCGCCTATGGCGTCATCGCGGTGGCCGTCGTGTACGGCATCGGCCAGATGTTCGAGGGCTTCTATCTCACACCGCGGCTGGTCGGAACGCGCATCGGCATGAGTCCGCTTGCGGTCATCTTCGCGCTGCTGGCCTTCGGGCATCTGTTCGGCTTTGCCGGCGTGCTCGTCGCGCTGCCAGCCAGTGCGGTGCTGGTGGTCGCGGTGGGAAGGCTGCGCGGCATGTACCTGCAAAGCCGCTTGTACGGCAGCTCATGAAGCAGATCCCGCTGGCACTGGCCTTCGATGCCACGCGCACCTTCGACACCTTCGTGCCGGGCGCGAACACGATGGCGCTGGAGCATCTGCGCTCGCTGCATGCGACATCGGCGCCGGTGTACCTGTGGGGCCCGTCCGGCAGCGGCAAGACGCACCTGCTGCAGGCACTCGCCCAGCGCGTCCAGCAGCAAGGCGGGCAGGTCGGCTGGTTCGCCGCCGGCGATGCGCCGCCCTGGCCCATCGACGAGGGCCGCGCACTGATCGTCTTCGATGCCTGCGACCGCTTCGACGCCGACCAGCAGCAGGCTGCCTTCGCGCTGTTCGTCGACGCCACCACGCGCGGCATCCCGGTCGCCGCGGCCGGCCGCCTCCCGCCGGTGGACCTGCCCTTGCGCGACGACCTGCGCACGCGCCTGGGCTGGGGTCACGTGCTCGCGATCCAGCCGCTCTCCGAGGCGGAGAGCCGCGCAGCGCTGCGCCGCGAGGCCGACCGCCGCGGCCTGTTCCTCTCCGACGAGGTGATGGACTACCTGCTGACGCGCTTCTCGCGCGACCTCAAGCACCTGATGGATCTGTTCGACCGCCTCGACGAATTCGCGCTCGCCAACAAGCGAGCCATCACCGTTCCGCTGCTCAAGCGCATGCTGTCCGAAGAAGGCTCCCGATGACCCCGCGCCGCCTTTGTCTGTTCGACCTCGACGAGACGCTGATCCCGCTCGACTCCGACCACGCCTGGGGCGAATTCATCATCCGCCTCGGCTGGGTCGACGAGCGCGAGTTTCGCCGCCGCAACGACGAGTTCTTCGCCGCCTACAAGGCAGGCAGGCTCGACGTCCATGCCTACATCGCCTTCGTGACCGAGCCGCTGCGCGTGCGTCCGGCGCACGAGGCGGCGGCGGCGCACGAGCGCTTCATGCACGAAGTGATCGCGCCCCAGATGAAGGACAGCGCCCGCGCGCTCGTGCGCGCACACCTCGACGAGGGGGATCTGCTCGCCCTGGTCACCGCGACCAACGAGTTCGTCACCGCGCCGATCGCGCGTGCCTTCGGCATTGGCCACCTCATCGCGATCCGCCTCGAGCGCGACGGGACGGGTACCATCACGGGCCGCATCGACGGCGTGCCGAGCTATCGGGAGGGCAAGGTAACCCGGGTCGAGCAATGGCTGGCGGAGCAGGGCGCACACTGGGCCGATTTCGAGCGCACCACGGTCTACAGCGATTCGCCCAACGACCTGCCACTGCTGGAGCGCGCCACGCACCCGGTGGCGACCAATCCGTCGCCCGCGCTCGAGGCCATCGCCAGGGATAGAGGCTGGCGCATCCTGAATCTGTTCACATGATCAAGAAGTTTCTCGACAAGCTGATGGGCAAGGCGCCGGCCAACGGCACCAAGGCGCATCCCAAGGGCAAGCGCGTGGAGGTGCCGAAGGAGGAGCACCTCATCGATCTCACGTTGGTCGACGAGCGCGCCGTGAAGGTCGTGCAGACGCTCGCCGATGCCGGCTTCGAGGCTTACATCGTCGGCGGCGCAGTGCGCGACCTGCTGCTCGGACTGCGCCCCAAGGACTTCGACGTGGCGACCAACGCCACGCCCGAGGAGGTGAAGGCGCTGTTCCGGCGCGCCTTCATCATCGGGCGGCGCTTTCGCATCGTGCACGTCGTGTTCGGCCGGGGCCGCGACCACGAGGTGATCGAAGTCTCCACATTCCGCGCGATGATGGATTCGGCTGCCGCCGATCAGGTGAGCGGCAACGAAAAGACCTCGAAGAGCGACCTGGCCGGCAAGACGCACGTGATCGATGCCGAAGGCCGCGTGCTGCGCGACAACGTATGGGGCCCGCAGATCGAGGACGCCGCGCGGCGCGACTTCACCGTCAATGCGATGTACTACGACCCGCGCCGCGAGATCGTCGTCGACTACCACGGCGGCATCAAGGACGCGAAGAAGAAGCTGCTGCGCATGATCGGCGATCCGGAGACCCGGTACCGCGAAGACCCGGTGCGCATCATCCGCGTCGTGCGCTTCGCCGCCAAGCTGGGCTTCGAGATCGAGCCCAAGACGCGCGCGCCCATTCAAGCGATGGCCGCGCTGCTCGAGAACGTGCCGCAGTCGAGGCTGTTCGAC
The DNA here is from genome assembly GCF_029855045.1 of Piscinibacter sp. XHJ-5. Lineage (GTDB taxonomy): Bacteria > Pseudomonadota > Gammaproteobacteria > Burkholderiales > Burkholderiaceae_C > Albitalea. The sequence continues at coordinate 5,583,677 of NZ_CP123228.1, read as the reverse complement.
GAGATGATCAAGCTGTTGCAGACCGGCCACTCGCTGGCCAGCCTCGAAGAGCTGCGCAAGCAGGGCCTGCACCGCGGCGTGTTCCCCGTCCTGGACGTGGTCCTCGACGAGGCGCACCGCCATGACGGCCGCGAGAAGTTCATCCAGCTCGCGCTGGCGGACACCGACCGGCGCGTGGCCGAGAACAAGCCGGTGGCGCCCAGCTTCATGCTGGCCAGCATGCTGTGGCACGACGTGCTCGACGGCTGGCAGAGGCTGCGCAACAAGGGCGAGCCACCGTTTCCGGCGCTGCAGCAAGCCATCGATGCGGTGTTCGATGCCCGCATCGGCGACATCTCCGGCCGCGGCAAGCTGGGTGCGGACATGCGCGAGATCTGGATGATGCAGCCGCGCTTCGAGCGGCGCGTCGGCAATGCGCCGTTCACGCTGGTCGAGCAGCCGCGCTTTCGCGCCGGCTTCGACTTCCTGCGCCTGCGCGCCGACGCCGGCGAGATCGATCCCACGCTCGCCGAGTGGTGGGAAGACTTCTCGCTCGGCGATGACGAGGAGCGGCGCGCGCTGGTCGAGGCCGCGCGTGAGCAGGATCATGCAAAGCGCGTCGTGGGTGGCGGCGCGGCTGCAGCGGCGACAGGTTCCGCCGATCCGGCAAAGAAACGCCGCCGCCGTCGTCGCAAGCCGGCGGGCAGCAGCGGCGAGGCCGCCGCCTCGCCGAGCGCCGAAGAACCGTTGCCGTGAGCAGGCTGCCCGACTTCGAGCGCTGCAACCCGAAGGCTGCCGGGCTCGATCCGCTGCGGCTCGAGCGCATCACGCAGGCGCTGCAGCAGCGCATCGATGAAGGCCGGCTGCCCGGCTCGCAGGTGGTCATCGTGCGTCACGGCGCGCTCGGCTGCTTCGAGTCGCTCGGGCGCCTCGATCCCTCGCGTGACACGCCGATGCCGGCTGACGCGATCTTCCGCATCTATTCGATGACCAAGCCCATCGTGGCCGTGGCCACGATGATGCTGGTGGAGCAGGGCCGCCTGTCGCTGTCGCATCCCGTGTCTCGCTTCGTGCCCGAGTTCGCCGACGTGCGTGTCGGCGAGGCGCAGGAAGCTCCGAGACAGCCGATGACGGTGCACGATCTGCTGCGCCACACCGCCGGGCTGAGCTACGAATTCTTCGTGCCGGAGCCGCTGCGCAAGCGCTACGCCGAGGCGAACCTGGGGGCGCGTGAGCGCAGCAACGCCGAGTTCGCCCGCACGCTGGCCGCGCTCCCGCTGGCGTACCAGCCGGGCAGCATCTTCGACTACAGCCGCGCCACCGACCTGCTTGGGCGAGTGGTGGAGGTGGTGAGCGGCCAGACGCTCGGCGAGCACCTGCGGCAGACGGTGCTGGAGCCGCTCGGCATGCGCGACACCGGCTTTCACGTGCCCGCCGAACGGCACCACCGCATCGCCGAGCCTTTCGCGCACGATCCGGACAGCGGCGAGCCGGTCAGTGTCCTGGACGTCCGGCGCCCATACCCCTTCGAAGGCGGCGGCGGGGCACTCGTGTCGACGGCCATCGACTACGCGCGCTTCCTGCAGATGATGCTCGACGAAGGTGCGCTCGACGATGTGCGCCTGCTCGGACGCAAGACGGTGCAATGGATGGTCAGCGACCACCTGGGCGACCTGCCGCGCACCGCCAACATCGCCTTTCCCGGCTACGGCATGGGACTCGGGTTCGCGGTGCGCACCCACGCGGGCATGGCGACGCTGGCCGGCTCGGTGGGCGACTACGGCTGGTCGGGGGCCGCCGGCACGCACTTCTTCGTCGATCCTGCCGAGCGCCTGTTCGCCTTGCTGATGGTGCAGGCGCCCGGCCTGCACGACGAGCTGGGCGGCCTCTTCCGCAACCTGGTCTACGCAGCGCTGGATGGCTGAGCCCGACACGCTCGTCGCTATCAGCCTGGGTGCCAACCTGGGCGACGCGCTCGACACGCTGTCGCAGGCGCTGCAGGCCCTGGCGAGGCTGCCCCAGTCCACGTGGGTGGCCGCATCGCCCACGTACCGCACCGCGCCGATCGACGCCGTCGGCCCCGACTTCTTCAACGCGGTTGCTCTGCTGCGCACGCGCCTGGCACCGGCGGAACTGCTCGCCCAACTGCATCGCATCGAGCAACAGCATGGCCGCCAGCGCAGCGTGCGCAACGCCCCACGCACGCTCGACCTCGACCTGCTGCTGTATGGCGACGAGCGCGTCGCGACGCCGACGCTCACGGTGCCGCACCCGCGGCTGCACCAGCGTGCCTTCGTGCTGCGGCCGCTCGCCGACGTCTGGCCCGATGCGGCCATCCCAGGGCTCGGCACGGTCGACGACTGGCTGCCCACGGTGGCCGACCAGCGCATCGAGAAGCTGGAGCCCTGAGGCACATGGCAGGGCTGCTCGAGCGCTTCCGGCACATCGCCATCGAAGGCCCGATCGGCGTCGGCAAGAGCTCGCTGGCGCGCAAGCTTGGGGCGCACCTCGGCGCCGATCTGTTGCTGGAGAAGCCCCAGGACAACCCTTTCCTCGGCCGCTTCTACGACGATACGGCCGGGTATGCCTTCCAGACGCAGCTCTTTTTCCTGTTCCAGCGCGTTCGGCAGATGCAGCAGCTCGCGCAGCCGGGCATGTTCGCGCGGGGCGTGGTCAGCGACTTTCTGTTCGACAAGGATGCGCTGTTCGCTCGACTGAACCTGAGCGATGACGAATACCGGCAGTACGCGACGCTGCACGCCCAGGTCGCGCCGCAGGTGCCCGAGCCCGATCTCGTCGTCTGGCTCCAGGCCGCGCCGGCAACGCTGCTGCAACGCATCCGAAGGCGCGGCATCGCGATGGAGCAGCACATCGGTGACGAGTATCTGCAACGCCTGTGCGATGCCTATGTCGAGCATTTCCACGCCTATGCCGGTGCGCCGGTCTTCACGGTCGTCACCGAGCACTTCAATCCGCTGGAACGGCCAGCCGACTTCGCGCTGCTGATCGAGCGGCTCGCTGCGTTCGAAGGACCGCGAGGGGTGCTGGATCCCGGGGCAGCAGACACGCTGGCGACGCCCTGAACTACACTGCGCGGGTTTCAAATCGATGACAAGCGCGCAGCCCATCCGGCGCGTGCCGGCGAGGGGACCCCGATGCTGTTTGGCAAGCTGTTGCCGCGCGAAGGCAATTTCTTCGAGTTGTTCAACCAGCACGGAGACCGCATCGTGGAAGGCGCGCGGGCCTTCATCCTCCTGATCGAGAACTACGCCGACCTCAGCCTGCGCGACAAGTACGCCAACGACGTGGGCAACGCCGAGCGGCAGGCCGACCGAATCACCGCCGAGGTGAACCGGTTGCTGCACAAGACTTTCATCACGCCGATCGACCGCGAGCAGATCCACGGCCTGATCAACGGCATGGACGACATCCTCGATCTGCTGCAGGACGCGACCGAGACGATGTCGCTGTACGACGTGCGGGCGATGAACGAAGACATCCTGCGCCTGGGTGACCTGAGCGCCAAGTGCTGCGAGCGCGTGCAGCACGCCATCACGCTGCTGCCCAAGATCAGTGAGCACGCGACCGCCGAGGCCGCGATCAAGACCTGCGAGGAAATCGACAAGCTCGAGTCGGACGCCGACCGTGTGATGCGCGCGGCAATGTCGCGCCTGTTCCGCGAGGAGACCGACGTCCGCGAGCTCATCAAGCTGAAGACGATCTACGAGCAGCTCGAGTCGATCTCCGACCGCTGCGAGGACGTGGCGAATCTGATCGAGGGCGTGGTCCTCGAGAACTCGTGATCGCCGCACGTCCGCGCCGATGAACAACGTCGAGGTTGCATTCTGGGTCGTGGCGATGCTGGTCACGCTGGCCGTCGCCTTCGATTTCATGAACGGCTTCCACGACGCGGCCAACTCCATCGCCACCGTGGTATCCACCGGCGTGCTCAAGCCGCAGCAGGCGGTGGTGTTCGCGGCCTTTTTCAACGTCGTCGCGATCGCCGTGTTCCAGCTCAAGGTGGCCGCCACGGTCGGAAAGGGCATCGTGGAGCCGGGCGTCGTGGACTACCACGTGGTGTTCGGCGCGCTGGTCGGTGCGATCACATGGAACATCGTCACCTGGTGGTACGGCATTCCCTCCAGCTCGTCGCACGCGCTGATCGGCGGCATCGTCGGCGCGGTGATGGCAAAGACGGGCGCGGGCGCGCTCATTGCGGCCGGTGTCTGGAAGACGGTGCTCTTCATCTTCCTGTCGCCGCTGCTCGGCTTTCTCTTCGGCTCGATGCTGATGGTGTTGGTGGCCAACCTGTTTCGCCGCACCTCGCCTCTGCGCGTGGACAACTGGTTCCGCCGCCTGCAGCTCGTGTCCGCGGGGCTCTACAGCCTGGGCCACGGCGGCAACGATGCGCAGAAGACCATCGGGATCATCTGGATGCTGCTCATCGCGACCGGGTATTCGGCTGCCGGCGACAGGTTGCCGCCGGTCTGGGTCATCTGGGTCTGCTATGTCGCGATCGGGCTGGGCACCATGTTCGGCGGCTGGCGCATCGTGAAGACCATGGGCCAGAAGATCACCAAGCTCAAGCCGGTCGGTGGCTTCTGCGCCGAGACCGGGGGCGCGATCACGCTGTTCCTGGCCACCGGGCTCGGCATTCCGGTGTCGACCACTCACACCATTACCGGCGCCATCGTCGGCGTGGGGTCGTCCCGGCGCGCGTCCGCGGTTCGCTGGGGCGTCGCCGGCAACATCGTCTGGGCCTGGATCTTCACGATTCCGGCGTCTGCCCTGGTGGCCGCCGTCGCGTACGGCCTGAGCCTGTTGTTCTTTCCGTAGCGCTCGGACTACTGGCTGATCTTGCGCGCTTCTTCGATCTGGTACTCGAAAAAGCGCTGACCGCTGAAGGCGATGGTGGCCATCAGCACGCCGGCGCCCAGCAGCAGCGCCAGCACCACGCCGATCACGGCCCCCCAGCCGCTTCTCGACGCGCCGCCGCCCTCGTTGAAGCGGCGGTCCCACGTTTCGTCGGACGTGAGGCCGTAGACGATCGCCGCCAGCATGCTGGCGGCGATCGTGACGCCCAGCATGGGCACCAGCGCCCACGACAGATGATCGTCCTGACCCAGCTCGAGCACCCGCTGGACGCCGTACAGCCCCAGCAGGGTCGGCAGGGGATGCAGCCAGCCCCACAGGTCGCGCAGGCCGAAAAGATAGAAGCGGTGCAGCCCGAGGCTGCCGCCGACCAGCGCGATCCAGGTGGCGAGCGTCTTCGACTTCATGCCGGCGGAACGCGGTCGCCCTGTGCGAGCGCGCGCTGCATCACGACCACGTCGAGCCAGCGGCCGAACTTCCAGCCGGCAGACTTCATGACACCCGCGGGCTCGAAGCCCAGTGCCCGATGCACGCCGATGGAGCCTGCGTTGGTGGAATCGCCGATCACCGCCAGCATCTGGCGGGCGCCGCGTGCCTCGCACTGCGCGATCAGCTCGGCGAGCAGCGCGCGGCCGATGCCCTGGCCCTGGGCCGCCTGCGCGAGGTAGATCGAATCCTCGAGGCAGAACCGATAGGCCGGGCGTGGCCGGAACTGGTTGGCGTAGGCGTAACCGAGCACCTGTCCATCGCGCTCGGCCACCAGCCAAGGCAGGCCCTTGCCGAGGACGTCACCGCGGCGGCGCGCCATTTCGGTGTCGTCGGGAGCGTCGATCTCGAACGTGCCGGTGCCATGGCGCACGTTCCAGGCGTAGATGGCCGTGATGGCGGACACGTCCTCGGCCGTGCTGGAGCGGATCAGAAGCGGAGCGGCGGGCATGGATGACCTTCGGGAAGCCTTCGAGTTTATAATGTTGGGTTTCGGTGACGGCTGCGGCCATACGGCACTCGGCGTATCTACGGCACCGGAAACGAAAAGGCAGCGGGTGCGGCGAAGTGTCGCGGCCGCGTTTGATCTGCTCGCCCTGAGTGTCTCCTGGTGCGGTGGATGTTTTCACAATTGAAGGAAACAGCATGGTCGTGATTCGACTCGCACGTGGCGGCGCCAAGAAGCGTCCGTTCTTCAACATCGTCGTCGCCGATTCGCGCATCCGCCGTGATGGGCGCTTCATCGAGCGCGTGGGCTTCTACAACCCGGTTGCCTCCGGCAGCGAGCAGCCGCTGCGCGTGGCTTTCGATCGCGTCGACTACTGGTCGGGCCAGGGCGCGCAGCTGTCGCCGACGGTCGCCCGCCTGGTGGCGCAAGCCAAGGCCGCGGCCTGATCTCACGGGTGATCCGTGACTCCGGCGTCCACCGGGAGCGACCCCGCTACCTGGCCTGAGGACGCCGTCGAAGTCGGCCGCATCGTCGACGCCTGGGGCGTCAAGGGCTGGATCAAGGTCCAGCCCTTCGCGGCCGATCCTCAAGCGCTGTTCTCGTCGCGCCGCTGGTTCCTCCAGCCGGCGCCGGCGCAGGGGCCGCGCCGTCCGGCCTCTGTCGCGGCGCTTCCCACGCTGCTGAGAATCGCGCAGGTCAAGCACCACGGGGATGTGGTCGTCGCCCAGGCACACGACGTCGCCGACCGGGCTGGCGCCGAGGCGTTGAAGGGTGCGCGTGTGTTCGTGCCGCGCTCCAGCTTTCCGACCGCCGATGCCGACGAGTACTACTGGGTCGACCTCATCGGCCTGTCGGTCGTCAACCTGCAAGGCGAGCACCTGGGCATCGTGACCGGTCTGCTCGATACGGGGCCGCACAGCGTGCTGCGCATCGCGCCCGAAGGCGCCGATGCGGGCGATGAGGCGGCAGAGCGCCTGGTGCCGTTCGTCGCCGCCTACGTCGCGGCGGTCAGCCTGGACGACCGGCGCATCACCGTCGACTGGGGGCTGGACTACTGATGCGCTTCGACGTCATCACCCTGTTTCCCGATCTCTTCGCCCCGCATCTCACCCACGGCGTGACGCGGCGGGCGTTTGAGTCGGGCCAGGTGGATGTCAGGCTATGGTCGCTGCGCGACTTCGCCGACGACAACTACCGGCGCGTCGATGACCGACCGTACGGCGGCGGGCCGGGCATGGTGATGATGGTCGAGCCGCTCGAACGTGCGCTGCAGGCGGTGCGCGCGGACCGCGGCGGTGTTGGGCCGCTGGTGCATTTCACACCCGTCGGGCGTCGCATCGACCAGGCGGTCGTGCGGCAGTTCGCGGCGGGTCCCGGCGCCATCCTGCTGTGCGGGCGCTACGAAGGCATCGACCAGCGCTTCATCGATCGCCATGTGGACGTCGAACTGAGCCTCGGGGACTTCGTGCTGTCGGGCGGCGAGCTTGCGGCGCTGGCCCTGCTCGACGCGGTCGCGCGGCTGCAGCACGGCGTGCTGGGCGACGCTCAGTCACATGAGCAGGACAGCTTTTCCGACGGCCTGCTCGACTGCCCGCACTACAGCCGGCCCGAGGTCCTCGCCACGGCCGAAGGCGTCGACCCGGTGCCGCCGGTACTGCTGTCGGGCCACCACGCCGACATCGCACGCTGGCGGCGCGAGCGCTCGCTGGAGCTGACCGCCCGCCGGCGCCCCGACCTCGTCGCTGCCGCCCGGGCCGCAGGGCGACTGAGCCCCGCCGACGAGCGCTTCCTCGCGTCCCTTGGGCTATAATCATCGGCTTTTCGATCCTCTGTCAGGCAGGGCGCCAAGCGCTCGACCCCACTTCCAACCAAACGCCTGGGCACGATCGCACGGAGAAACCATGGATCTGATCCAGACCCTTGAGCAGGAAGAGATTGCTCGCCTGAACAAGACCATCCCGGCCTTCGCGCCCGGGGACACGGTCATCGTCAACGTCAATGTCGTCGAAGGCACCCGCAAGCGCGTGCAGGCCTACGAAGGCGTGGTAATCGCCAAGCGAAACCGCGGGCTGAACTCCAGCTTCATCGTGCGCAAGATCAGCAGCGGCGAAGGCGTGGAGCGCACCTTCCAGGTGTACAGCCCGCTGATCGCCTCGATCGAAGTCAAGCGCCGCGGCGACGTGCGCCGCGCCAAGCTGTACTACCTGCGCGAGCGCTCGGGCAAGTCGGCGCGCATCAAGGAAAAGCTGGCCTGAGGGCTTGCGCCACTCTAATCAAGGCCGCCCCACCAGGCGGCCTTTTTCGTTCCAGAATCGACCATGGCCCTGAGCTTCGATCCCCAAGAACTGCCGGTGCTGGGCATCGATGACCACCTTCCCGCGGTGGGCGAGGAACAGCTGCAGCCCGACGCGCTGCGCCGCCGCTTTCTCGCGCCGCCCACCTGGACGCCCGAGATTGCCGTAGAGCGCCGCTTCACGACACGCGAGCCCACTCATGCATCCGTGCTCGTGCCGCTGGTGCAGCGCGATGCGGTGACGGTGCTGCTGACCCAGCGCACCGACCACCTGAACGATCACCCCGGGCAGATCAGCTTTCCGGGCGGCCGCGCCGAGCCGGAAGACGCCGACGCCATCGCCACGGCGCTGCGCGAGACCGAAGAGGAGATCGGCCTGCACGCGCGCCACATCGATGTGCTGGGCAGCCTGCCGACTTACACCACAGGCACGGGCTTCATCGTCACGCCGGTCGTCGCGTTGATCGAGCCTCCTTTCACCATCGCCCCCGATCCGTTCGAAGTGGCCGAGGTGTTCGAAGTGCCGCTCTCGTTCCTGATGGCTCCGGCGAACCACCGTCGCCACGGCGTCGAGGTGAACGGCGTGCGCCGCGAATTCCTGTCAATGCCGTGGCAAAGTGGCGAAGAGCAAACGAAACGCTATTTCATCTGGGGCGCCACGGCCGCCATGCTGAGGAATTTCTACCGCTTCCTCGTGGCATAGCCCGCCCGGGCCGGCGCAGGACGATAACGGTGGGCCGGCCCCCCGCCGCTATCATCCCGGGCCCATGAGTTTCTTCGCCGTCCTGTTCTCATTGCTGATCGAGCAGCTCAAGCCGCTGCCCCGCAACAACCCGGTGCACGACGCGCTGACGCAATGGATGCGCTGGACTGGCCGCAACTTCGATGCGGGCCGCCCGCACCATGCGTGGGTCGTGTGGGGCGTGACGGTTCTCGCGCCCTCTCTGCTCGCCTGGGGCGTGTACCTCGCGCTGGCGCACTTCAATGCGCTGTTCGGTCTGGCCTGGAACGTCGCGGTGCTTTATGTCACCCTCGGCTTCCGCCAGTTCAGCCACCACTTCACCGACATCCGCGACGCGCTCGAGCGAGGTGACGAAGTCGAGGCGCGTCGCCTGCTGTCCGAATGGCGGCATCTCGACGCCAGCGAGCTGCCGCGCACCGAATTGCTCCGCCACATCGTCGAGCATTCGCTGCTGGCCGCGCACCGTCACGTGTTCGGGGTGTTCTTCTGGTTCGTCGTCCTGTCCTCGATCGGGTTCGGCCCGGCCGGCGCGGTGCTCTACCGGATGGCCGAATTCGCGAGTCGCTACTGGGCCTACAAGAACCGCACGGTCGGCGAGCCGATCAACGAACGGCTGATGGCTCTGTCGCAGCGGCTGTTCAGCCTCGTCGACCACCTGCCCGCGCGGCTCACCGCGTTCGGGTTCGCAGTGGTCGGCAATTTCGAGGAGGCGGTGAACTGCTGGCGGCGCGATGCCGGCCTTTGGCGCCACGCCAACGAGGGCATCATCCTTGCTGCGGCTGCGGGCGCGGTGGGCGTGCAGCTCGGCGGCAGCGCGGCACCCGGCGTCACGCCGGACCGGTCCAAGACCTTCGACCGCGGCGCCGGATCGGATGACATGGCCGCCGAGGGCTCCACTCCGGGGGCGATGCCGGTGCTGGGCCACCTGCGAAGCATCGTAGGCCTGGTGTGGCGATCCGTCGTGCTGTGGATGCTGCTGCTCGCGCTGCTCTCGCTGGCCAATCTGGTCGGCTGAGCTACCAGCGCGTCTGCGCCAGCTCGTCCAGGATCTCGCCGTAGATTCGCCAGCGCGATTCGCTGATCTCACCTCGCTCCAGGGCCGCGCGCACCCCGCAGCCCGGCTCGTGCCGATGGGTGCAGTTGTAGAACCGGCACTCCGATGCATGCCGGCGAATGTCGGGCATCAGGCCGGGCAGATCCTGTGGCGCGATCTGGCGCAGGCCGAATTCCTGGAAGCCGGGCGAGTCGATGAGCCCCGTGGTGCGCTCGGCGTCCAGCCAGTACCACTGCGTCGCGGTCGTGGTGTGCCGTCCGGTGTTGAGCGCCTGCGAGATCTCGCCGACCTGCGCCTTCGCATCGGGTGCCAGCAGATTGATGAGTGTGCTCTTGCCGGCGCCGCTGGGCCCGAGCACCAGCGTGGCGTGGTTCGCCAGCAAGGGGCGCAGCAGGCTTGTCGCTTCTGTCGGCTTGGCCTTGAGCGCGACTTCGTGCACCGGAGTGCCCATCGAGACGTACGGTGCGAGCCGCTCGCGCGCCGCGGCGATCTGCGGCAGGTCGGCCTTGTTCAGCAGCACGCCGGCCGGAATGCCGGCGCTTTCGGCTGCGATCAGCGCGCGTGCGAGCTGCGACTCGCTGAACACCGGCTCGCTGGCCACGACCACCAGGATGCGGTCGAGGTTGGCCGCGAACGCCTTCGTCCGCCATTCGTCCTGACGGAACAGCAGGTTGCGGCGCGCCTCCACATGCTCGATAACGCCTTCATCGCCGGCGGCCTGCCAGCGGACGCGGTCGCCCACCACGCAGTCGCTCTTCTTGCCGCGTGGATGGCAGATCAGACGGCGCGCCTCGGGCGTTTCGACGACATAGTGGCGCCCATAGCCGGCGACGACCAGGCCCAGGTCGAGCCCGTCATCCGGTTCCGAGGCCTTGCTCAACGCAAGGCCTCCATCGTGGGTTCAAGCGACAAAGGCCACCAGCGCGTTCAGCTTGGCCGCGCAGATGAAGTCGTTGATCGAGATGCCGCCGACCGAGTGGGTGTTGAAGCGCACCACGACGCGGTTGTAGCCCATCGACATGTCGGGATGGTGGTCTTCGGTGTGGCACACCCAGGCCATCGCGTTGACGAAGGCCAGCGCCTCCAGGTAGTCCTTGAAGGTGAAGGTCTTCTCGATGGATCCGTCGACCAGCTGCCAGCCGCTCACTTCGTTCAGATGACTGCGGATTTCCGCGTCGGTCATCGCTGGCTGGCCCTCGAGCGGCTTGCATCGGCTGTGGAGGAGTTGGGTCATCGTGTCATCCGGGTTGGCGATTGAGAGTCAGGGCCGCCAGCCGTTCGCCGGCCGGCGGATGCGAGTAGTAAAAGCGCACGTACAGCGGGTCGGGCGTGAGGGTGGACGCGTTGTCCTCATGCAGCTTGAGCAGCGCGGCGGCGAGGTCGCTGCCGCTGGCCTGTGCGCAGGCATAGGCGTCCGCTTCGAACTCCTGCCGGCGCGACACCAGCGCGAACACCGGCGAGACGAAGAAGCCGAACACCGGCACGATCAGCAGGAACAGCAGCAGGGCCAGCGCATCGTTCGGCGCGCTCATCGACGGCTGCACGCCGAATGCGGTGTAGAACCAGCTCTGACCGGACAGCCAGCCCAGCAACGCAAATGCGGCAAAGCTGATCACGAACATCGCGACCATGCGCTTGCGCACGTGCTTGTGCTTGAAGTGCCCCAGCTCGTGCGCCAGGACCGCTTCCACTTCACCCGGTGACAGCTTGTCGAGCAGGGTGTCGAAGAAGACGACCCGCTTGGCGGCGCCGAACCCCGTGAAATAGGCGTTGCCGTGGGCCGAGCGCTTGCTGCCATCCATCACGAACAGGCCTTTGGCCTGGAAGCCGCAGCGCATCATCAGCGACTGGATGCGTGCCTTCAGCGGCTCGTTGGCCAGCGGCTCGAACTTGTTGAACAGCGGCGCAATGACGGTCGGCACCAGCACCTGCATCAGCACCATGAAGGCCATCCACGCCGCCCAGGCCCAGAGCCACCACAGCTTGCCGGCCGCGCCCATGATCCACAGGATGAGCGCGGCGATGGGGAGCCCGATCACCGCGCCCACCAGCAGGCCCTTGAGCATGTCGGCAAAGTACAGCTTCCACGTGACGCGGTTGAAGCCGAAGCGCTGCTCGATGCGGAAGGTGCCGTACAGGTCGAACGGCAGCTCGAGCAGGCCGCCGATCAAGGAGAAAGCGGCCAGCAACGCGAGCTGGTATGCCATGCCGCCAAAGCGCGGCAGGACCGCATCGCGCACGGTCGCATTGAGGACGTCCAGGCCGCCGAGCAGCGTCCAGCCGACGAGCACCGCCGCCCCGAAAGCCATGCTCAGCAGACCGAAGCGGGCCTTGGCCAAGGTGTAGTCAGCGGCCTTCTGATGCGCTGCCAGCGGAATGGAGGGTGCGAATACCGCGGGCACCGCGTCGCGGTGCGCGGCGACATGGCGCATCTGGCGCGTGGCAAGCCAGAACTTCACGATCAGCGAGGCCAGCAGCGCCGCGGCGAACAGAAGGGTCAGCGCGGAAGAAGTCATGCCGGGAAGTGTAGGGCGAAGGGTGGCCCCGGCACGGCCTGCGAGAATGCCCCCAAGGAGAAACCGAGATGACCGATACCGCGCTCGCCGCCGGCGACCAGAACCTTGTCTGGATCGACCTCGAGATGACCGGCCTGTACCCCGACCGCGACCGCATCATCGAGATTGCCGTCGTGGTCACCGACCCGATGCTCACCGTGCGGGTCGAGGGCCCGGTGTTTGCGGTCTACCAGACCGAAGCCACTCTGGACGCGATGGACGCCTGGAACAAGGGCACTCACGGTCGCAGTGGCCTCGTCGACCGCGTGAAGGCTTCGCAGGTCGGCGAAGCGCAGGCGCAGGCGCAGGTGATCGAGTTCCTGCAGCGCTACGTCGGCTCGGGCAAGTCACCGATGTGCGGCAACAGCATCTGCCAGGACCGGCGCTTCCTCGCCAACTACATGCCCCAGCTGGAATCCTATTTCCACTACCGCAATCTGGATGTCAGCTCGCTGAAGGAGCTGGCGCGGCGCTGGAAGCCGGACATCCTTCCCGGTTTCAAGAAGCAGCAGGCACACACCGCGCTGGCGGACATCCACGAGTCGATCGACGAACTGGTGTACTACCGCCAGCACCTGCTGTCCGTGTAGCTACGACCGCGCCCGCAGTGCCCGCAGCATCGCCATCGTCTGCGGGTCGGGCCGCGCTGGCAGCTTGCGGTAGGCCGAGCCGTCGCTCTTGCGTTCGAGCAGCCGCATCGTGACGAGCTCGCGGCGCAGCGTGCAGTGATCGCCGAACAGATGCCAGGCGTTCAGCAGCTCGTTTACCTGGCGCTCGCTGTACTTGCGGCGCGAATCGAAGCGCATCCACAGTCCCCACAGCATCATGCGTTGCACGCTGTGCTTGGTGGGCCAGCGTACGAGCCGACCGACGTCGTCGAACTGGCGCAGCGCCTTGACAGCGATGTCGCCGAGCGCGGCCGGCGCCGCTTGCGGCACAACGGCAGGCGGGCGTGCCCTCAGGCTCTGGAAGTTGCGATGGCCGGCGGCGCGCGCCAGCATGTTCAGCAGCTCCACGTGACACGGCGGGCGCGGCTCGCGCTCGTGCGCCGTGGTCAGCTGGCGCCCGAGCGCCTTGGCGAAGCTGGAGATGTCGTCCGCATGAAGCGGCACGGGATGACGAGGCATGAACGTTCTCCGTTGCTCATGCGCCGGCCTCGGCGAGGAGGGGCTGGTGGTTGCCGTTCCAGCAAGGCGCACAACGAGGTGAACGCATGCGGAAATTCTTGGCAGGTTCAGCTCGCACGGAGTGCGCGGCAACGCCTGGGTGAACTGCCGACCGGGGCGCATCTTAGCGCGGCACGGGCGGCCTTGCTATAATTGCGGGCTGCGCCTCGAAGAGGGGCGCATTTCGTTCATCGACTCTGACCTCTTTCGAGCAAGTCCGGCCCCCAGTGCCGAACAGCTGTCTCGATCTGCCGATTCGGGCACATGGTTGGCGGCGATGCCGTCGCTTTGACTGTTCCCCCGAACGCTCTCCCGGCGACCTGACTTGTTGCGGGCTTCACGCCCGCCGGCGCCTTGCCGCATGCCGCACAGCCGGCATGCCGGGCGCTTTTGCGAAAGAGAAAAATGAGTTTCGATTCCCTGGGCCTGCAAGAGGCCCTCACACGATCCGTGGCCGACGCAGGCTACGACACCGCCACCGAAGTCCAGCTGAAGGCGATCCCGCCCGCGCTCCAGGGGCATGACCTGATGGTCTCGTCCAGCACCGGCAGCGGCAAGACGGCCTCCTTCATCCTGCCCGCGCTGCAGCGCATCCTCGCTGCGCGCGGTGACAACACCAAGCGGCGCGAGAAGGGCGTTGTCTACGGCCCGCGCATCCTCGTGCTCACGCCGACGCGCGAGCTGGCGATCCAGGTCGCCAAGGCGGCAACCACCTACGGCCGCCATGTCCAGGGGCTGCGCGTGGCGACGGTCGTCGGCGGTGTACCGTATCCGGCGCAGATCAAGGCGCTGCGCGGTCCGCTGGACATCCTCATTTCCACTCCCGGCCGCCTGCTCGACCACTTGCAGACCGGCAAGGCGGTGCTCGAACACGTGGAAGTGCTGGTGCTCGACGAAGCCGACCGCATGCTCGACATGGGCTTCATCGACGACATCCAGACCATTGCCGACCATTTGCCGGGCGAGCGCCAGACTCTGATGTACAGCGCCACCTTTGCCGGCCATGTCGGCCGCCTCGCGCAGAACCTCCTGAAGAACGCGCAGCGCATCGACGTGGCGTCGCACACCGATACGCACGAGAACATCGAGCAGCGGCTGCATTGGGCCGACAACGCAACGCACAAGAACGCGCTGCTGGACCATATCCTGACCGAGCGTGACATGGAGCAGGCGGTGGTGTTCACCAGCACGCAGCGCGATGCCGACTGGCTCGCCGACCGCCTGGCCGAGATGGGCCACGCCGTCGCGTCGCTGCACGGGGGCATGCCTCAGGGCCGGCGCAATCGCGTGTTGCAGGGGCTTCGCATGAAGCATCTGCGCGTGCTGGTGGCCACCGATGTGGCCGCACGCGGCATCGACGTGCCGACCATCAGCCACGTCATCAACTATGGCCTGCCGATGAAGGCCGAGGACTATGTGCACCGCATCGGCCGAACCGGACGTGCGGGCCGCAACGGACTGGCGGTCACGCTGGCCGAGCGCATGGACGCCGGCATGATCCGCCGAATCCAGCACTTCACGACGCAGAACATCCCCGTGGCGACCGTCGCCGGCCTCGAGCCGAAGATTGCGGCGCCCAAGCTTTTCGCGGCGCGGCCGGAAGGCGGCTCTTCCCACGCAGCCAAGCGACCCGGCAAGCCGTTTGGTGCACGCCGCGACGAGGGCTTCGTGCGCCGTGAAGGCGGACCATTCGATCGGCGCGATCCGTCGCACGCCGCACCGCGCAATCCTTTCGACCGCCAGCCGGCAGGTGACGGCCGCAACGCGTTCGCCCCGCGCCCCGGCGCCAAGCCGGCACCGCGCGGCGCGAAGGGCGGCTTCAAGCCGCAGCGCCAGCGCGCGTTCAGCCGCTGAGTCGCGATATCAGAAAGAGAAAGGGCCTGCCACTGCAGGCCCTTTTTTTCATTGCAGCAACGGCGCCTGATCACATGCCGCCGATGTGGTCCATGGCTGCCGTGTCGACCCGCTTCAGGCTGCTGGCCGCTTCCTGCCGCACTTCGTCGCGGGAGCGGCTGGACATCGGCACGACGACGGGTCCGCTGATGTCCTGGCGCGCCTGATTGGCCTGACGAGCAGCCAGCGCTTGCCAGCGGACCGACTCCCGGGACACGGTGGAGCTCTCCAACGGGAAGTCGGTGATCTCGCTGGCTTGGGCGATGCCAGCGAAGGAAACGGTGGCGACGAAGAGGGCGTGGATGGCTTTCATGGGGTCTCCGGTGAGGTTCGGTTGCTGTTCGATGCCGGCCTCGCGATGCAATCGGTGATCGGCACGAACCCCTCTACGCCGTCGTGCGCCGATCGGATGCAGGCAAAGAAAAACCCGGCATGGGCCGGGTTTTTCGAGAAGGCGGCTGCGTTTACGGCCGGATCGCGATCTGGTTCTTCACCGACTTCACGCCGTTGACGTTCTTGGCGATGTCCTCGGCCGTGGCGCGTTCGGTCTCGTTCTTCGCGAAGCCGGACAGCATCACCGTCCCGTTCAGCGTCTCGACCTTGATGGCGCCGGCGTCGACCTGCTTGTTGTCGATCATCTTGGCCTTGACCTGGGTGGTGATCGTCGCGTCGTCGACGTAGGCGCCGACCGTTTCCTGACCCCGCACGACGGCGCAGCCCGGCAGGGTGAGCAGCGCGGCGGCGGAAGCGATGGCGGCCAGAGCGGCGGCGAGCGTGTTGCGTGCAAGCATGGTCTTCTCCTATGGATGGTTGATTCAGTCAATCGACTGGGGCGGTCGAACGTTGGCTGAGTCAGCCCCACCACCCGAGGGGCCGAGCCGGAAAACTATTCATCGAGCAGGTCACGCATGTCGTCGGCATGCTCTTCTTCGTCGTTCAGCACGTCTTCGAGCAGGCGGCGGGTTGTCGGGTCCTTGTCGCCGATCAACTCGATCATCTGGCGATAGGCCTCCACCGCGACGCGTTCGGCCACGAGGTTCGCGCGAATCATCGCCTTCAAGTCCTGGGAGGCGTCATAGTCGGCATGGCTGCGCCGGGTCAGCGTGTCGGGAGCGAAATCAGGCTCGCCGCCGAGTTGCACGATGCGCTCGGCGATGCGGTCGGCGTGGCCGGCCTCATCGTTGGCATGCTCCAGAAATTCGGCCGCGACGTTGGCAGAAGCGATGCCGTGAGCGGTGAAGTAGTGGCGCTTGTACCGAAGGATGCAGACCAACTCGGTGGCCAGCGCGTCGTTGAGCAGCTTGACGATGTCATCGCGCCACGGCCCGTAGCCTGGAGTGACCGGTCCCTCGTTGAGCTCTCGCTTGGCCGCTTCGATCTTTTCCTCGTTCAGCACCAGTCGCTGGGTCGCGTTGTCGTTCATCCGCAAGCACTCCATGTGGAAGGCACAGGTGCACCGGTGCGCACACGTGGCCAATGAAGGCAACTCTACGGTTCGCAGGCAAGGCGAACCATCGGAACGACGGCTCTGGCGCTGTAGGACGAAACCGCGTCGCGGCTACGGCGTTGCGGTCTCGGTCTCGCGCGGCGCCGGTGCCTGCGAAGACGCCGATGCTTCAGCATCCGCTTCGGGCGCTGGCTGCTCGCGCCGTTGCGTGAACGAGCTCATGGCGTCTACCACCGACTCGACCGGAATGGAAGCGATGACGCGCGACACGATCTGTGTCGCCAGCCCGGCGAACAGCGCCGGCTTGACGATCCAGCGCCATGGCTTGAATCGCACCAGCGCAACCCCGACGACGAAAGCACCAGCGACCACCGTGAACGGATGCCGCCTTGCCATCGGCGCCACCGTGTCACGCACCACGCCGTGCGCCAGCGTGGCCGCAGGCTGCAGCGGGTGGCTGGCCCACCAGCCCGCGAAGACGTCGATGAGAAGGCCGATCACCGGCATCTCGCGCAGCCGATCCAGCAGGGGGAGGCTCCGTCCTTCGGCAGCGGCCTCGGCGGCGCGCCGCCGGCGTTGCTGACGGCCGTCGGCATGCAGCATCCACTCGCGCAGGCGCTCCCGCGACTGCGCCAGCCGCTCGGCAGCCGACGGCACATCGACGTCCTTCACCGCCTCGGAGACGGCCTTGGCATCGGCCTGCGCTTCGGCTTCGGCGAGTTCCGCCGAATCAGGCACGACGGCGCTCATGATTCGGTCACGCTGCGCAGCATGGCCGCGTCGGCGGCGAACTGCTCGCGGATTGCCTGGAGGCCGCGCTGCTCGTCCTTGTCCGAGCGGGCTGCGAAGTGAGCCCACAGGGCCAGCACCACGGGTATCGCCGGCACGCCGAGAAGCGCCCACGGGGCGCGCATGTTCTCGCTGGGCAGCGCTGCCCACAGCATCACACCGACCGACGCGAGCACAAGGGCGACGAATATCGCGAAGATGCTCAGCGCGTGCAGCAGCATCTTTCGCTTGATGCGCTTGGCGACAGCGCCTGCTTCCTCGGAGGCGAGCTGTGCATAGGCCTCCACATGCTCGGCCAGCAACTGCGGTTCGGAGACAAGCAGCTTGAACAGCGGATGAATCATGGCGGGCCTCGGCGTTCGGATGCAGCGACGGGGTTCCCCAGCCGAGGCCGGGGAACCCCGCATGTCGTCAAAGACGCGGCGGCCTCAGCGGTCGCGGCTCAGCAGCGTGATGAGCGCCATCACGGCGGCGCCCGCGGCAGCTGCGATCAAGATCGACTTGAGCGGCTCGTCCTTGATGTAGCCGACGGTGGCGTCGGAGGCGCGATAGGCACGATCCTTCACGTATTCGGTGCGTTCGCGCATGGCGTCGGCACTGCGGCGCGCGAGCTCCTCGGCCTTGGACGCAACCCGGTTGATGACGGGCGTGGCTTGGTCGCGCACGTCCTGCACTTTGTCGGACAGGCTGCTCAGCGCCTGGTTGGCGACCCGCTGGGTTGAAGCGAGCGCGCTGTCCGCGCCTTGCGCGGCCTGGTCGGCCAGGCTGTTGGCAGAGGAGCTGAAGGGCTTGCTGGTGGCAATCATCGTGAGTCCTTTCGGTGGGGTTGAGCTCGCGCCCGGCGCGCGACGCTAGGGTTTCTTGATGAGGCCGTACAGAAAACTCGCGACGGCCAGGATGGCAAAGAGGACGAAAAGGATCTTGGCGATGCCTGCCGCGCTGGCCGCGATGCCGCCGAATCCGAACAGGGCGGCGACCAGCGCAATCACGAAGAACACGATGGCGTAGTGCAGCATCTCGGCAGTCTCCTGGTGTGTCGAGCCGACCAGCCCGCTCGGTCAATCGGGCCGGTGGCCGGGCAGCGTCCTAGCCGCTGCGATGAGCGAAGCTTAGGGACGCGTCCATGGGGGGGCCATGGGAAGTCGGCCCGTCGCCGTGTCGGCGCGATCAGCAAGGGCGTGTAGGAACTCGCTCACGCAAGGCGCCTTGTCATTCGGGCTGGAGGCCCTTCTCGGAAGCGATCGGCGGAGCGGCAAGTTCAGCAGCCGCTGCCGACGGGAATGAAGACATCTGCTCAGCGGACTCCGTCACTCCCGTCGGCAGCGTCGCTCGGATGCGCGTGCCCTGGCCCGGCATCGACTCGAGCGTGAAGTGTCCGCCCTCCGCCTCGACGCGGTAGCGCATGCCGAGCAGGCCATGCGCGGAGGGCCGCCGCTGGCGCGGGTCGAAGCCGACGCCGTCGTCCTGCACCGAGATCTCCGCGCTGCCGTCGTGCGCCGCAAGCGCCACCTGGACACGCCTGGCCTTGGCGTACTTGGCGATGTTGGTGAAGGCTTCCTGCACCAGCCGGTACGTGGTCAGCTCTCCCGAAGGCTTCAAGGCGACCGGCTCGAACTGGCAATCGACCTCGATGCCCGAGCGCTCGGCAAATTCGCGTGCCTGGATCTCGAGCGCAGCGATGAGGCCCAGGTTGGACAGCGACGAGGGACGCAGGTCTTCGATGATGCGGCGCTTCAGCGCGATGCCGTTGTTGAGGATCTCGTTCAGGTGACCCAGCCGCTCGGCCGCCTCGGGCGCCGTCTGGCCCAGGCGGGACTTGATGCGCGCCGCATCCAGCTTGGCGGCGGTGAGCAGCGCGCCCAGCTCGTCGTGCAGCTCGCGGGCGAGCCGGCTGCGCTCGTCCTCGCGGGCCGTCTGCAGGTGCTGCGCCAGCTCGGTGAGCTGCTGGGCGAGGTCGGTGAGCTGCGCGGTGCGCCGGGACACCTCCACCTCCAGCTGATCCCGCTCGGCCTCGATCGCCTGCTCGCGCTCGCGGCGGTGCGCCTCCAGCGCGGCCGTCTGGCGCAGATACATGCCCAATGCCAGCAGGCTGATCGCCGTCATCGCGGCGACGCCGATGCGATTGAGCAGGAGCGTGTAGTCGACATCGCGCCGGCCGGCCGAGTCCTTGCGCGCCTCCTCCGCCAGCAATTGCTCGGTCAAACCCCGGATCTCCTGCATCTGCTCCTTGCCGATGTCGGTGAGCAGCACGGCACGCCAGGCTTCGGTCTTGCCTTCGTCATACAGGCTCATCGTTGCGTCGAGCTCCGAAAGCTTGCGCTGGACGAGCGTCTCGAGCTTGGCCATCTGGACGGCCTGCGCCGGCGCCAGCGCGTAGTGGCTGTGCAGCCAGCGCAGCGCTTCGGCGATGTCGGCAAAGGCGTCGCGGTACGGCTGCAGGTACTCCGGACGCCCGGTGAGGAGATAGCCGCGCTGTCCGGACTCGGCATCGACGACCCGGCGCGACAGGTTCATCAGATGCAGCCGGGCGCTGTTCAGCGTGCCGAGCTCGCGCATCGAATTGGAGGATTTCCAGTACGCGGTCTCGCTGATGAACATCATCGCCACCGCCGCCAGCACGGCGAGCGGAAACACGAACGGACTGCGCTTCAGGCGCAGGAGGATGTTCAGGGGCTTGCGTTCCATCTAAACTTTGTGCATCGACCTACACGTGGGACAGCCATGATCCGAGTAGCCATCGTGGACGACCATGCCATAGTGCGCGCCGGTCTGCGCCAGTACTTCTCCGACCAGGTCGACCTCAAGGTCACCGGCGAAGCCGCCAATGGCCGCGAAGCCCTCGATCTCGTGCGCAAGGGCGAAGTCGATGTGCTGGTCATGGACTTGTCGATGCCCGATCAAAGCGGCGTCGATGCGCTGGCTGCGATCAAGGCGCGAGCGCCCGATCTGCCGGTGCTGATTCTTTCGGGGTTTCCCGAAGAGCACTATGCGACGACGCTGCTGCGCCAGGGCGCAAGCGGCTATCTCAACAAGGAATGCGATCCCGAGGAGATCGTCAAGGCGATCCGTACCGTGCACCGCGGGCGCAAGTACATCACGCCCGGTGTCGCCGAGCTGCTGGCCGACGGCCTGGGCGGCAGCGGCGACAAGGCGCCGCACGAGCAGCTGTCCGAGCGCGAGTTCCAGGTTTTCCTTCGTCTGGCCAAGGGCGAAACCATCGGCCACATGGCCGACAGCATGTCGCTGAGCGTCAAGACCGTCAGCACCTACCGCACGCGGGTGATGGAAAAGATGAAGCTGTCGTCGAACAGCGACCTCACCTACTACGCGCTGAAGAACGGCCTGATCCAGTAGGCGCGGCGTGCGGGCCGCGCCGTTCACGACGGCAACGCGCCCAGACCGCTGCTGGCTTCCTCGCCGGAGGCCAGGCGGGCGCAGTAGCTGATCAGGCCATCGATCTCGTTCGACTTGTCGAACACCTTGTCGGCGCCCAGCTGCAGGCACTTGCGGCGCATGTCGGGTGTGGCGTAGTTGCTGAGCACGACCAGCTTGCGCGCGGCTTGTGCCTGGCGCGCCGTTTGCAGCACCCCCAGGCCGGAGCCGCTCTTCAAGAAGATGTCGATGATGACCAGGTCGCAGGCGTTGTCGGACTTGCCGAGCCATTGCTTGGCGCTGCTCTCGTCGTCGGCCGTCCCGATGACTTCCACCGGCACCATCTCTTCCAGCGTCGCGATCAGGTTCTCGCGGATGACCGGACTGTCTTCAACGATGTAGGTTCTCAAGTGCGCCATGGCGTCGATCGGTCGGAAAGGGCATGGACTCCGTAGGGGTCGCAGCGCTCGGTCACGAGGTCCGACGACGGACACACATTGAGAGAGGCGGACGACACTGAGCTCTATTGCAGTGTGTCGCACGCGACCCGGGTCTTCCATCGGTCGAAGGCGTGCAAGCGCGTCAGGCATATCCTACACATGCGTAACGAAGTGCCATAGAGGGTTGCATGCCATGGCGCGTGCTCCGAAGGGCGAACCGTAGGACAAGAACTACGGTTCGAAGCGGTTGTGTCCTGTGGTCACGTGGCCCTCACGGTGTGGATACTTCCCCACGGTCATCGGCTTCGACGGCATGCGCCTCGACGGCTGAAGGCGCGACCGAGCGGCACCCGTGCCGCTGCTTTCACATCGAAAAGGAGTACCCCATGTCGACGTTCCGTCCTCTGAAGACCTCACTGATGGTCGCGTGCTTGCTGGCCTTCTCATCCAGCTTCGCCACCTCCGGCACGGCCACTTCCGGTTCCACCACCGGCACGACGAGCTCGGCGGGCACCACAAGCAGCGCGGGCACCAAGAGTGCGACCACTGCCCCGAAGATGAGCAGTGAAGAAGTCAAGGCCGCCAAGGACCAGATCAAGGCCACCGCCAAATCCGACAAGGAAGCTTGCGACAAGCTCAAGGACAACGCCAAGGATGTCTGCGACAAGGAAGCCAAGGCGAAGGAAAAGGTCGCCCTGGCCGAGCTGGACTACAAGCGCACCGGCAAGGACTCTGACCGCATCAAGGCCGCTCGCGTGAAGGCTGAGCAGGACTATGAAGTCGCGAAGGAGAAGTGCGACGACAAGAGCGGCGCCGACAAGGACGCCTGCAAGAAGGAAGCGAAGGCCGCCGAAGCCAAGGCCAAGGCCGACCTGAAGGCCGAGGCCAAGGTTGCCAACAAGGGCTGACGGCCTCGGATCGGTCTGGACTCTGCTGCGGCGCAGACTCTAGACCGCCACCAGCTCCACCTCGAACATCAGCGTGGCGTTGGGCGGGATCACACCGCCCGCGCCACGCGCGCCGTAGCCAAGTTGCGGCGGTATGACGAGCACGCGCGTGCCTCCGACCTTCATCCCCTGCACACCCTCGTCCCAGCCGCGGATCACCTGTCCGCCGCCCAGTCCGAAGGCGAAAGGATCGTTGCGGTCCTTGCTGCTGTCGAACTTGGCGCCCTTGACGCCGTTGTCGTAGAGCCAGCCGGTGTAGTGCACCGTGACGTGCTGGCCCGCGCGGGCCTCCTCACCGGTGCCGGGCACGGTGTCTTCGTACTGCAGGCCGGACGGGGTGGTGATCATCGAAGGCTCCTCGGGTGAGATTGGGGGGTGCGCATCATGCCACCGTCGCATGCCACTGCTGGCGCCAGCGTGCTGTCGCTTCGACGAGCCAGGCCGCCGCGTCGGCTGCAGCGCAGCGTATGCCCAGCACGGCGCCCGCCTGGACCAGTGCCGGCAGCGGGTCATGCAGGTCGACGGCGACCGCGCCGTTCTGCTTCGAAAGCTTCTCGCCGTTCGGTCCGAGGACCAGCGGCGTGTGAAGGTACTGGGGCGTCGGCAGGCCGAGCAGCTGCTGCAGGTGGACCTGCCGCGCCGTGTTGTCTGCCAGGTCCTCACCGCGCACCACGTGCGACACGCCCTGCTCGGCGTCGTCGACGACCACCGCGAGCTGGTAGGCCCACAGACCGTCCGCGCGCTGCAGCACGAAGTCGCCGACCGTGCGCGCGACATCCTGCTGCTGCGGACCCAGGCGCCTGTCGATCCACGCGACGCGCACGTCATGCCCGTCGCTGTCCAGCGTGCGCAGACGCATGGCCCGCGCCGGCTTGCCGTGCAGCCCGTTGCGACACGTACCGGGGTACACGAGTTCGGCATGACGCGGTGTCTCATGTCCTTGCGCGCGCAGTGCGAGCTCGATGTCGCGGCGTGAGCACGCGCAGGGGTAGGCCAGATCGGCAGCAAGCAGCCGCTGCAGCGCAGGGCGGTACAACTCGTCGCGCTGCGATTGCCACACCGGCGGCTCGTCCGGGACCAATCCGCAGCGCATCAACTGCGACAGGATGAGCATGTCGGCGCCAGCCACGCAGCGCGGCGTGTCCACGTCTTCGATGCGAACCAGCCATCGCCCTCCGTGTGCCCGTGCATCGAGCCAGGATGCCAGCGCGGCGACCAGCGAGCCGGCGTGCAGCGGGCCGGTGGGCGAGGGTGCAAAGCGGCCGATGTAGCCGGCGCCCGGCAGGTCGGAGCGGT
The DNA here is from genome assembly GCF_029855045.1 of Piscinibacter sp. XHJ-5. Taxonomy (GTDB): domain Bacteria; phylum Pseudomonadota; class Gammaproteobacteria; order Burkholderiales; family Burkholderiaceae_C; genus Albitalea. The sequence goes on along the minus strand of NZ_CP123228.1, from coordinate 5,559,898 downwards.
GCATCAGGTGTCCCCCACCGGCAGGCCGCCATGGCGCTCCAGCAGGGCGCGCCTCGTCGCCGGGCTTTCGAGCTGATCGATCCACCAGCGCAGCGCCAGGCCGCCGGCCGCGCCGGCGCCGTTCGCGCCGCGCCATGCGTACCCCAACCGCACTCGGGAAGGCGCCCGATGCGTGGCCTTCACGACGAGTCGGCCCGCTGCGATGTGGTCCCGCGCGATCGGCTCCGGCAGGTAGCCGCAGCCGAGGCAACGCAACTGCGCCTCGAGCTTGGCCTGGGTGCTCGCGACGGTGAACACGTCCTGGCCAGGGAGCAGATTGACGGTGACCGGCGCCAGACGCTGGGCCGAGTCGGCGACCGCGACCGCCCGATAGCGCGAAAGCTCCGCTTCGCTGATGGTGCCTTCGACCGAGGCCAGGGGATGGTGTGGCGCGACCGCGAAGACGAATTCCATCTCGCCAAGGGGCTGCACCTGCATGCCGGCGGGCGGCGCGATGTCCGGGCCGATGCGCACACCGATGGCCAGGTCGGCCTGGCCGCTGGACAGTGCCTCCCACGTGCCGGCCAGCACTTCGGTGCGCAGCCGCAGGCGCGTGCCCGGACCGGTGCGGCCCGGCTCCGCGACGCCGGGGGTGCCCGCGCCCGGGGGCTTGAGGGCGAAGAACGCTTCGCAGAGCTCGAACACCGTCACGCGCGAGATGACGCCGTCGACGGCAACCGTGAGCTGGGTCTCCCAGCCGGTGGCCACGCGTTTGACGCGGTTTGCCACGGCGTCGATCTGGTCGAGCAGGCGACGTCCTTCGTTGAGGAGCTCCTCGCCCGCGGCGGTGAGCTTGGCCTGGCGCGAGCGCCGGTCGAACAGCAGCACATCGAGCGCGTCTTCGAGCTGCCGCACGTTGTAGGTGAGAGCTGAGGGCACCTTGCCCAGCTCGCGTGCAGCCGCGGCGAAGCTGCCAGTGCGCGCGATGACGTCCATCATCGCGAGCGCCTCGGGCGTGAGCACATTGCGGGACGCTGTCATGGGGCCGGGACGCCGGGTAGCTGCACGGCGTTCATCTTATTTGAACGGATGCTTCAAGCCGGCATCGGCGATGCCGCGGCCAGGGGCTCTACATTGAAAGCAACACAGGAGCTTTCGATGATCACGCTACGCAAGTCTTCCGACCGCGGCTTCGCCGACCACGGTTGGCTCAAGAGCTATCACAGCTTTTCGTTCGCCGACTACCACGATCCGCGCCACATGGGCTTCGGCAACCTGCGCGTCATCAACGAGGACCGCATCGCGCCGGGCACCGGCTTCGGCACGCACGGGCACCGCGACATGGAGATCGTGAGCTATGTGCTCGAAGGCGCGCTGGCGCACAAGGACAGCATGGGCAACGGCACGACCATCCAACCCGGCGACGTGCAGCGCATGAGCGCCGGACGCGGCGTCATGCACAGCGAGTTCAACCACGCGCCGAACGACACGACGCACTTCCTGCAGATCTGGATCCTTCCCGACCGACAGGGCGTGACACCAGGCTACGAGCAGAAGCACTTCGATGACGCCACCAAGCGAGGCGTGCTGCGCCTGGTGGCGAGCGCCGACGGCCGCGAAGGCTCGGTGAGCCTGCATGCCGACGCGTCGATCTACGCCGGCTTGTTCGATGGTGACGAGTCCGCGGCGCTGGCGCTGTCGCCGTCTCGCAAGACCTACCTGCACGTCGCGCGCGGAAGCGTCGAAGCCAACGGCCGGCCGCTTTCGGCTGGCGATGCGGCGCTGCTTGTGGACGAGCCCAAGCTGGAGGTTCGCAACGGCCGCGGCGCCGAAGTGATCGTGTTCGACCTCGCGCCCTGAGCCGGTCCCTGGTCGGCGGGCGCTACAGTCGCCGCCATGGAATCGACGCTCAGAGTGCTGACCGTGCTGCCGTGGCTCGACTGGGCCGCGCTCGTCGTGCTGTTTACAGGCTGGTCCGGCTATGCGTGGTTCGCGCGGCGCCTGGCCGGCCGACGGCCATCCATCCTCGCCACCACCAACCGCATCCGCCGTCAATGGATGCTGCAGGCCACGTACCGCGATGCGCGTGTCATCGACGGCGTGGTGATCCAGAACCTGTCGACCAGCCCGTCGTTCTTCGCCTCGACCACCATCCTCATCATCGGCGGCCTGCTCGCGATGCTGGGCACCACCGAGAAGGCCAACGAGCTGGTGCGCGAGATCCCCTTCGCGGCACGCACGTCCGTGCTCGTGTTCGACATGAAGCTGGTGCTGCTGCTCGGCATCTTCGTGCACGCGTTCTTCCGCTTCACCTGGTCGATGCGCCAGTACACTTTCGGCGCGCTGCTGATCGCCTCGGCGCCTGAAGCAAAGCAGTTCGACGCGCTGGGCGACGAGGCGCCCGCCCGGCGCAACGCGTTCGCCGACAAGGCCGGCCGCGTGGTTGCGCTGGCCGCCGAGACCTTCAACGACGGGCTGCGCGCGTACTACTTCTCGTTCGCCGCGATAGGTTGGTTCTTTTCGCCGCTGGCCTTCATGCTCGCCACGGTCGGCGTGGTCTACATCCTGTACCAGCGCGAATTCCGGTCCGAGGTGCTCAAGGACCTCAACTCGTAGCGTCGCGGGCCAGCCGCAGGCCGCTGAACTGCCACTGCGCGTCGGGCGGAAAGAAGTTGCGATAGCTGGCGCGCACGTGGCCCGCCGGCGTGGCGCAGGATCCGCCGCGCAGCACGAGCTGGTTGCACATGAACTTGCCGTTGTACTCGCCCACGGCGCCCGGCAGCGGCCGGAAGCCGGGGTAGGCGCTGTAGCTCGACTGCGTCCACTCCCACACGTCGCCGAACATCTGCACCGGCTCGTCGACGGCCGAGGCATGCGCGGGCAGCGGGTGGAAGGCGCCGCGGTCGGCGAAGTTGTCGTTTCCGCGCGCACCCTTGGCGAGCCGGCGCGCCGCCAGCTCCCATTCGGCTTCGCTGGGCAGCCGGGCACCGGCCCAGCGCGCGTAGGCGTCGGCCTCGAAGTAGCTGAGGTGGCACGCCGGCGTGTGCGGATCGATCTCGACGCTGCCCTGCAGGGTGTGCGTGAGCCAGCGGCCTGCGTCGCGCCGCCAGTACAGCGGTGCCTCGCGCTGCCCGGCCTGCACCCAGTCCCAGCCCATCGACAGCCACAGTTCCGGCCTGAGGTAGCCGCCGTCATCGATGAAGGCGAGGTAGTCGTCGTAGCTGACCGGCCGCGAGGCGAGCTCGAACGCAGCGACATAGGTGCGATGACGCGGCGTTTCGTTGTCGAAGCAGAACGCGCCGTCGCGGGCGGCGTCATGGCCAAGCTCGAACAGGCCGCCTTCGTACGCATGCCAGCGCAGCGACTGCGGCTTGACGACACCCATCGGCCAACGCTTGGCGTACGGCCGGTGCGTGGGGTTGAACGAGAGCACGTGCTTGATGTCCGTGAGCAGCAGCTCCTGGTGCTGCTGCTCGTGATGCAGGCCCAGCGTCACGAGCTCGCTCAGCGACGGGTCGCCGGCGTGCCGTGCGAGCACCGCAGCCATGCGCTCGTCGACCTGCGTCCGATAGGCCTTCACTTCGGCCAACGTGGGTCGCGTGATGAGTCCGCGCTGCGGGCGCGGATGGCGCTCGCCGACGCCGTGGTAGTAGCTGTTGAAGAGGATGCGGAACGCAGCGTCGAAGGGGCGGAAGCCGGTTTCGTAGCGTTCGAGGATGAAGGTCTCGAAGAACCACGTCACGTGCGCAAGGTGCCACTTGGTGGGGCTGGCATCCGGCATCGACTGCACCTGGCAGTCCTCGTCCGTCAGTGGCGCAGCCAGCGCCAGCGACATGCCGCGCACATGGCGATAGCGCTCGGCCAGCGGTGTGTGCGGCGACGGCGCCGCGGCGGGATCGGGTCGGGCGACAGTCATCGGTCCACTCCTTTGACACGTCCGCGGCCAATGTAGCCCATGCCCCCCTGCGTCGGTTTCCAGGTGAAACCTTGCAGGTGCTGCTCGAGCAGCGCCCACGGGCGGTTCAGCTCGTGGGCATGCACGTTGTACGGCAGGTTCTTCAGCCAGGCGAGCAGATTGAGCGGCGCGAGCCACCACGGAAAGTACTTCATGCCCGCGACGGCAAGGCGCGTTCCCGGTGGAAGCTGGGCAAGCAGGTTGGCCAAGGCCTGCGGCGTGCGGAGGATGTCGTGCACGTAGTGAAACAGGGCCGCATCCGGATGCGCCGGCAGCTCGACCTCCTCGGCGCTCGCCCGCTGCAGCTCGATGCGCCAGCCCTTGGCGCGCAGCCGCTGCGCGCGCTGCGCCGCCTGGGCGTGCATCTCCGGACTCTGCTCGAAGGCGATCAGGAGCCCATTGCGGCCGATGCGCTCGAGCAGCGGCTCGAAGCTCAGCCCCGTGCCGCAGCCGACATCGAGCACGGTGTCGCCGGCGTGGAGCTCGAGCAGCTCGATGCAGCGCATGCGGATCGACCAGGTGGGCCCGGTCGTGCTGTCGTAGCCCCGGGCGGCGCGGCGGTACTTCTCGATCGATCGCAGATTGTCGGGAGTCGGGGCCATCGAGCGTCCGTCGTGACCGGGGCCCCGCAGCTTACGCCGCCGCGGTGGACTCCTGGAGCGCGCCGTCCAGCGCTTCGCGGGCGTCGAAGACAAAGCAGGTGCCGTCGAAGTGGCGTCCGCCGATCTGCTCGAAGTACTCGAGGATGCCCCCCTCGAGCTGCAGCACGCGCTCGATTCCCGCCTGCTGCATGAAAAGCGCCGCCTTCTCGCAGCGGATGCCGCCGGTGCAGTAGCTGACGACGGTCTTGTCCTTCAGTGCGTCGGCATGCGCCAGGGCCGCGGCGGGGAAGTCGCTGAACTTGCCGAGCCGCCAGTCGATGGCGCCGCGAAAGCGGCCTTGCTCCACCTCGAAGGCATTGCGCGTGTCCAGCAGGACCACGGCGCGGCCGTCGTCGTCGCGGCCGGTGTCCAGCCAGCGTGCCAGGGTGGGGGCATCGACCGCCGGCGCGCGGGCGGCCGACGGGCGGATCGCCGGGTGGTTCATGCGGATGATCTCGCGCTTGACCTTCACGAGCAGCTTGCGAAAGGGCCGCTCGCACGACCAGCTTTCCTTGGGCCGCAGCGCGGCAAAGCGCACGTCGGCCCGCATTTCGTCGACGAAGCGGCGCACGTCGTCGGGCTGTCCGGCCAGGAACAGGTTGATGCCTTCTTCGGCCAGCAGCACCGTGCCCTTGAGCGACAGCGCCGTCGCGCGTGAGCGGATGCTCTCACGCAAGGCCGCGGTATCGGCGAGCGATGTGAACAGATAGGCCGAGATGTTGAGAATCGGTTTCACGCCGGCCATTTTAGGAAGCCCGTCTCTCTAAAATCCGAAGATGGCTTTCGTTCACCTGCGCACCCACACCGAATTTTCCGTCGTCGACGGCACGCTGCGAGTCGATGAGGCGGTTGGTGCCGCGGCCGAGGACCGGCAGGGGGCGCTCGCCATCACCGACCTGAGCAACCTCTTCGGAGCGATCAAGTTCTACTCCGCTGCGCGCAAGGCGGGCGTGAAGCCGCTGCTCGGCGCTGATGTGTGGGTCGAGCCCGAGAGCGCCGACAAATCGCCGAGCCGCCTGCTGCTGCTGGTGCAGGACCGGCGCGGTTATCTGAATCTGTCGGAACTGCTGTCGCGCGCCTGGCTGAACAACGTGCAGCGCAACCAGGCCTGGCTCAAGTGGGACTGGCTCCAGGCCTTCAACGGCGGCCTGATCGCCTTGTCGGGAGGCGACCACGGTGCGGTGGGCCAGGCCCTGATGGCGCAGGACGCGGCCCGTGCGCGCGAGGCGGCGCTGCGCCTGGCGACGATCTTCCCGCAGCGCTTCTACATCGAACTGCAGCGTGCCGGGCTGCCTGCCCATGAGGCGCATGTGCGTGCCGCCGTTCCGCTGGCCGCCGCGCTGAAGCTTCCGGTGGTTGCCACGCACCCGGTGCAGTTCCTCACGCCGCAGGATTTCGAGGCGCACGAGGCGCGGGTGTGCGTGGCCGAGGGCGAGACGCTGACCAACCGCCGGCGCGTCAAGCGCTTCACGCGCGAGCAGTACTTCAAGACCCAGGCGCAGATGGAGGCGCTGTTCTCCGACATCCCGAGCGCAATCGCCAACAGTGTCGAGATTGCCAGGCGCTGCAACCTCACGCTGGTGCTGGGCAAGCCGCAGCTGCCGGACTTTCCGACGCCGTTGGTCGACGGCGCGCCGATGCCGATGGCCGAGTACTTTCGCGTCGCCTCGCACGAAGGACTGGAGCAGCGCCTGTCGCAGCTCTATCCCGACGCGGCGCAGCGTGATCGCGAACGTGCGCGCTATGTCGAGCGGCTCGAGTTCGAGATCGAGACCATCCTCAAGATGGGATTTCCCGGCTACTTCCTGATCGTGGCCGACTTCATCAACTGGGCCAAGAACAACGGCTGCCCGGTGGGCCCCGGCCGGGGCTCGGGGGCCGGGTCGCTGGTGGCCTATGCGCTGAAGATCACCGACCTCGACCCGCTGCACTACAACCTGCTGTTCGAGCGCTTTCTCAATCCGGAGCGGGTGTCCATGCCCGACTTCGACATCGACTTCTGCCAGGGCAACCGCGATCGGGTGATCGACTACGTGAAGCAGAAGTACGGCCGCGACGCGGTCAGCCAGATCGCCACCTTCGGCACGATGGCCGCCAAGGCCGCGCTGCGCGACGTGGGTCGGGTGCTCGGCATGGGCTATGGCCACGTCGACTCGATTGCCAAGCTGATTCCCGCCCCGCCAGGCAAGACGGTGACGCTGGCCCGAGTACCGGAAAAGCCCGACCCCGGCATCATCTATGCGCGCAAGGAAGCGCCGGAGCTCGGGCAGCGCGAAGCGGCCGAGGAGGAGGTGGCCGAGCTGCTCTCGCTGGCCGCGCGCGTCGAGGGCATTACCCGCAATGTCGGCATGCACGCCGGCGGCGTGCTGATCGCCCCCGGCAAGATCACCGACTTCTGTCCGCTGTACATGCAGCCGGGCAGCGACAGCGCGGTCAGCCAGTTCGACAAGGACGACGTGGAAGCGATCGGCCTCGTCAAGTTCGACTTCCTCGGCCTGGCCACGCTGACCATCCTGGAGCTGGCCAAGAACTTCATCGTTGCGCGTCGAGCCGACCGGCGCGATTTCGACTACGACAAGCTGCCACTCGACGATCCCAAGGTATATCGCCTGTTTTCCGAGGGCCGCACCGAGTCGGTGTTCCAGTTCGAAAGCGCCGGCATGCAGCGCATGCTTCGCGATGCCAAGCCCAGCCGCATCGAGGACTTGATCGCGCTGAACGCGATGTTCCGGCCGGGGCCCATGGAGAACATCCCCACCTTCTGCCTGCGCAAGCACGGCAAGGAAGAGGTGAGCTATCCGCACCCGCTCCTCGAGGGCGTGCTGGGCGAGACCTACGGCGTGATGGTCTACCAGGAGCAGGTGATGCAGGCCGCGCAGGTGCTGGGCGGCTATTCGCTCGGCGGCGCCGACCTGCTGCGCCGCGCCATGGGCAAGAAGAAACCCGAGGAGATGGCCAAGCACCGCGAGATCTTTCGCGAGGGTGCGGCCAAGAAGCAGATCGCCGCGGAGGTCGCCGACGAGGTCTTCGACCTGATGGAGAAGTTCGCGGGCTACGGCTTCAACAAGTCTCACGCCGCCGCGTACTCGCTGCTCGCCTACCACACGGCCTACATCAAGGTGCACTGCACGGCCGAGTTCTTCGCCGCCAACATGACGGTGGAGATGGACGACACCGACAAGCTGCGCGTGCTGATGAACGATGCCAAGGGCTTCGACATCACGCTGCAGCCGCCGGACATCAACCGGGGCGTCTACCGCTTCGAGCCGGTGTCCGACAACGTCATCCAGTACGGCCTGGGGGCCGTCAAGGGCACCGGGCAGAGCGCGATCGAGGCCATCATCCAGGCGCGCGAAGAAGGCGGCCCGTTCAAGTCGCTGTTCGATTTCTGCACCCGCGTCGACCGGGGCCGCATCAACAAGCGCACCGTCGAGGCCCTGATCAAGGCTGGCGCCTTCGACATGCTCGGCATCGAGCGCGCGTCGCTGGCCGCCAGCATCGCACTCGCCTTCGACTACGCCGAGACGCAGCATGCCCATGCCGACCAGGGCGGCCTGTTCGATTTCGGCGATTCGCACGCTGCCTCCACGCAGGAGCCGGCGATGGTTGCCGCCGAGGCATGGAGCATCAAGGAGCGGCTCACCTTCGAGAAGGCAGCGCTCGGCTTCTACCTGTCGGGGCATCTGTTCGATCAGAGTGCCGACGAGGTGCGCCAGTTCGCGAAGCGCCGCAACGCCGACATCATCGACAGCCGCGAGCCGCAGCTGCTCGCGGGCATCGTCAGCGACTTGCGCGTGGTCAACGGCCAGCGCGGGCGGGTCGCCATCTTCAAGCTCGACGACAAGACCGAGGCCCTCGAAGCGGTGGCCAACGAGGACGTGCTCAACGCGCACAAGGATCTGCTGAAGGACGACGAGCTGATCATCGTGCAGGGCAAGGTGCAGCCCGATCGCTTCTCGGGCGGCGTGCGGCTCAACGTGCAGCAGGTGTGGGACCTCACCGCGGCGCGCTGCCGCTTCGGAAAGTACCTGCGCGTGGAGATCAACGGCAGCATCCCGCCGGTGGCCGAGGTGCTGCGCGACTTTCCGAGCCGCAAGGTGGCCACCGAGCACGGCGATCTCACCCAGGGTCTCAGCGTGCGGCTGGTGCTCGAGCGTGAGGCGGCGCGCGGCGAACTGGACCTGGGCGACGACGGGCGATTCTTTCCCACCGACGCGGCCATCGAACGCTGGCGTGAAGGAAGTCACGGGCGCGCGAGCGTGGTGTACGAATAGTCACTTCTGGGGCCGCTTCAGAGGTCCTCTGACCGGCGACCATAGGCGTTGTTGGGCAAGGAGCCATTCTTGGAGGTGAGCATGAAACGAATTTGTCTCGCGGTGGCGATGGCCGCCGCAACCCTGCCGGCGTGGTCCACGACGAACGTGGGCGTGTCGGTCGAGGTCGGCCAGCCGGGGTTCTACGGGCGCATCGACGTGGGCAATGTGTCGGCGCCGCCGCCGGTGCTCGTGTACCCGCAACCCGTCGTCATCGCCCCGACGCCGGTGGCGGTGAGGCAGCAGCCGATCTACATGCACGTTCCCCCCGGCCACGCGAAGAACTGGGCCAAGCACTGCGGCAAGTACAACGCCTGCGGCCAACCGGTGTACTTCGTCCAGGAGAACTGGTATCAGCAGCAGTACGTTCCCGCGTATGCGCACGAGCACGGCAAGAAGGAGAAGCACGGGAAGGGCGGCCACGGTCATGGCAAGGGCCATGGCAAGGGCAAGGACGATTGATCCAGCCGAGCACTGCGGCGCCGGTGGATCGCGCGAAGCGGCCTTTCTAGACTGAGGCATGCCCGACGTACCGACCACCGGCCTGATCCTCACGGGGGGCGGTGCACGCGCGGCCTACCAGGTCGGCGTGCTCGATGCGGTCGCCACGATCCGCCGTCACAGCGAAGCGCCTCCCGGCAATCCGTTCCCGATCATTGCCGGCACCTCGGCCGGTGCCATCAACTCCACCGCACTGGCCTGCCGCGCCGACGATTTCGACACCGCGGTCGGCGGACTGGTACACATCTGGCGCAACTTCCACGCCGAGCAGGTCTACCGCTCGGACTCGATCGGCGTCATCCGCACGGGAGCGCGCTGGGTCACGATGATGTCGGTGGGCTGGATGATTGCGCGCTGGCGCAGGGCGCGGCCGCGCTCGCTGCTCGACAACAGTCCGCTCGAGGAATTGCTGGCCAAGCTCATCGACACGCACCAGCTGAAGCGGGTCATGAAGGACGGCCACGTGCAGGCGCTGGCGGTCACCGCCTCCAGCTATGGCTCGGGCATGCACGTGACCTTCTACGACGCGGTCCAGGACATCGTGCCGTGGACACGCTCGCAGCGCATCGCGGTGCGCTGCGACATTGGCATTCCGCACCTGCTGGCGTCGTCGGCGATCCCTTTCGTGTTCCCGGCCCAACCGCTGGTGCTCGACGGGCACGTCGAGCATTTCGGCGATGGCTCGATGCGGCAGTCGGCGCCCATCTCGCCGGCAGTGCATCTGGGCGCGCAGCGCATCCTCGTCGTCGGCGCCGGACGCATGCACGAGCCGGTGGGCGAGCGGCCGGTCAGCAGTGAGTATCCCAACCTCGCACAGATCGCGGGCCATGCGCTGTCGAACATCTTTCTCGATGCACTGGCCGTCGACGTGGAGCGCCTGCAGCGCATCAACAGCACGCTGAGCCTGCTGCCCGCCGAGGCGCGAGCGCGCACCAGCCTGCGGCCCATCGATGTGCTGGTCATCGCACCCAGCAAGCGCCTCGACGACATCGCCGGCAAGCACCTCGGCAGCCTGCCGGTGCCGATTCGGGCGCTGCTGCGCAGCGTGGGCGTTTCGGGCCGGGGCGACGATGCGCGCGGTGCGGCGTTGGCAAGCTACCTGCTGTTCGAGTCGGGGTACACGCGCGAACTGCTGGCGCTGGGCCGCTCGGATACCTTCGCCCGCCGCGACGAGGTGATGGCGTTCTTCGGTTGGAAGCCCAAGAGCCGCATCAAGGACATTGCCGCACCGCAGGCACAGGACCTGGCCACGGCGCCATGAAGAACGCCCCGCGCCGCGGGGCCGCTCGAGGCGTTCCGGGCGGGCTACTTCTTGGCTTTTTTGTCCTCCTTCTTCGCCAGCTTGTCGGCTTGGAAAGGCGCACCGTTGACGGTGAGGCCTGCTTCCGACAGCCTCGCGGCCTTCGCCTCCTTGATGCCGCCGACGCGCTGCATCACGTCGCCCCAGTCCTTGAACGTGCCCTTCTGGCGCTCGGCGAGGATCTTGGTCGCCGCGGCGGGACCGATGCCCTTGACCGCTTCCAGTTCGGCCTGCGTGGCCTTGTTGATGTCGACCGCGGCGAAAGCGATGGCGGTGAAAAGTGCCAGCAGCGTGGCGATGAACGTCTTCAACATGAGGGTTCCCTTCCTGAGTGTTGGTGGCTGAAGCGCGCGGCGTTGGGCTGAGCGCGCTGAGCGTCACTCTAGGAGCCGACCCGGCAACGCGTCGACCCTCCAGCGGGGGCGCCGGAAGAGGGCGTCAATTCTGGCGAGCGAGCCATTGCACGTAGCGCTCGACGCCGCTCGCGACATCGGCGAATGCATGCTGGCAGCCGACGGCACGCAAGCGCGTGAGATCGGCTTGGGTGAAGCACTGGTACTTGCCGACCAGCGCTTCGGGAAAGGCGATGTATTCGACGAGCCCTTGGCGCACGAGCTCGGCCAGCGGCATTGCCGCTTCGCCCTGCAGCGCGCGCGCTGCGTTGACGGTGGCCACTGCGACATCGTTGAACGGCTGGGCTCGGCCGGTGCCGAGGTTGAAGACGCCGCTGGCCTGCGGGTTCTGCAGGAACCACAGGTTCACCGCGACGACATCGTCGACGAAGACGAAGTCGCGCGATTGCTCGCCGGCGGCATAGCCGCCGTAGTCGCCGAAGAGCTTCACCTTGCCCGAGTCGCGGTACTGCTGGAAGTGGTGGAAGGCGACCGACGCCATGCGTGCCTTGTGTTGCTCGCGCGGACCGTAGACGTTGAAGTAGCGAAAGCCCGCGATCTGCGTCTTCGCCGTCGGCAGCGCACGCCGCACCACGTTGTCGAACAGCAGCTTCGAGTAGCCGTAGACGTTCAGCGGATGCTCGAACTGCGGCTCCTCGCGAAACGATGCGCTGCCGCCGTAGGTGGCCGCCGAGGAGGCATACAGCAGCCGCGTGCCCTGCGCCTGGCAGGCGTCGAGCAGCGCCTTGGAGCAGCGATAGTTGGTGTCCATCATGTAGCGGCCGTCGTGCTCCATGGTGTCCGAGCAGGCGCCCTGATGCAGCACGACGTCGATCCGGCCCAGCTCGCCGTGCGTGAAGCGGTTGTAGAACTCGCTGCGGTCGAAGTAGTCGGCCAGCTTCGCGCCAAGCAGATTGCGGTATTTCGGGCCGTCGGTGAGGTCGTCGACGGCGATGACGTCGTCGATGCCGACGGCGTTGAGGCCGTGGACGATGTTGCTACCGATCATGCCGGCCGCGCCGGTGACGACGACTCTCATGGTGTGGACCTCCTGGCGCTGCGCGCCGCCTCCCGACGGGAGCGGCATGACTCGAGGCGGCTCGGCGTCATTCGAAGAGCTCCTCGTACGTCACGCCGGCCGTGCCGAACTTGCCGACGACGATGCCGCCGGCGCGGTTGGCGATGGGCATCGCCTCGCGCAGGCTCAGGCCGCAGGCCAGCATGGCGGCCAGCGTGGCGATCACGGTGTCGCCGGCTCCAGTGACGTCGAACACCTCGCGCGCCTGGGCGGGCACCTGCACATGGCCCTCGGCGTCGAACAGCGACATGCCTTCCTCGGAGCGCGTGAGCAGCAAGGCCGCGATGCCCAGCCGCGCGCGCAGCGCCTGTGCCCGCTCGTGCAGCTGGGCTTCGCTGCTCCACGGACCGATCACCTGTGCGAGCTCGGCCCTGTTGGGCGTGATCACGGTGGCGCCGGCGTAGCGGCTGTAGTCGTGCCCCTTCGGATCGATGAGCACCGGCTTGTTCGCCGCGCGCGCCAGTTCGATCATGCGCGGGATGTGGGTGAGGCCGCCCTTGCCGTAGTCGGAGAAGAGCACCGCCTGGTGGGTCGCCATCGCACTTTCGTAGTCACCCAGCATGCCGGCCAGCACCTCGTGGTCGGGCTGGTTCTCGAAGTCGATTCGGATGAGCTGCTGAGAGCGTCCGATGACCCGCAGCTTGACGATGGTGTAGAGCTGCGGGTCCTCGCCGAGCAGCGTGGTCACCCCTTGCCGCTCGAGAAGTTGGCGCAGCCTGCGCGCGGGCTCGTCGGTGCCGACCACGGTGAGCAGCGTGGCCTGGGCGCTCAGCGTTTTCACGTTCAGCGCGACGTTGGCAGCGCCACCAAGACGTTCTTCCTCGCGGTTGACTCGCACGACCGGCACCGGGGCCTCGGGCGAGATGCGCTCCACCGCGCCGAACCAGTAGCGGTCGAGCATGGCGTCGCCGACGACCAGCACGCGCGCCTGTGCGAGCGTCTTGCGGTCCACTGTGGATGCCATCAGAGGTCCTCCAGTCGCTGCGTGGGGTAGCTGTCCCAACTCAGGCAGCCAGGGCATTGCCAGAAGTAGTTGTGAGCCTCGAAGCCGCAGGCGGCGCAGCGGTAGCGCTGCAGCGGCTTGGCGGCGTGCGTGATGGCCGCTTCGATGTGGGCCACTTCGTCGTCAGCGGTGTTGCCGCGAGCCGCGATGCGCAGCCTCAGGAGCTCACGCGCCGCGGACAGGCTGGGATGGCGCACCAGGTGCTCGGCGACCCGCTGCCGCTGCGCCGCGGCGTCAGGCTCGAGCATGCCGATGGCGGCGAGCAGATCGAGCGAGGGCATGCGTCCGTAGAGCTCCTGGAGCTCGATGAGCGCACGTGCCGACTCCCCGGCGGCGTTCGCGCTGCTGGCGTAGTCGCGCGCGACCAGCGCGAATGCGTCGGGGTGCGCCGCGAGCAGGGTGCGCCAACATTCGAGGGCCTGCGCATGGCGGCCGGCCGCGCGTTCGCGCTCGCCGGCGAGCACCAGCGGGCGCGCCGCTTGCGGCGCGGCCTCGCGCGCCTTGCGCAGCGCTTCGTCCGCATCCGAGGCTTGCTGCCTGGCGTCGGCTTCCACCGCGAGTTCGCACCAATAGTGCGCGATGCGGGGTGCATACGATCCGGTGCCGCTGCCGCGCTCAAGCTTCTGCGCATCCTCGACGGCGGCGCGCCAGTCGCGCGAGCGCTCGTGCAAGGTCAGCAGCGCAAGGCGCGCCTCCGTGTCGAACGCGGTGCCTTCGAGCGCCTTCCACGCCTCCTCGGCCCGGTCGAACAAGCCGGCCTTCATGTAGTCCTGCGCAAGTCCGTGCTGGGCGCGGTCGCGCTCGGTGGAAGGCAGGTCGGCGCGGTTGAGCAGATGCTGGTGCACGCGCACGGCGCGCTCGTACTCGCCGCGCCGGCGGAACAGGTTGCCCAGCGCGAAGTGCAGGTCGGAGGTGTCCGGATCCTGCTGGACGGCTTCGATGAACGCGTCGATCGCCTTGTCCTGCTGCTCGTTCAGCAGCAGGTTGAGTCCCTTGAAGTAGGCGCGCGGCGACTCGCGCTGGTCACGCTTCCATTGCCGCAGGTCGATGCGCGAGGCCATCCAGCCGAGCGCGAAGGCGATCGGCAGGCCCAGCAGGAGCCATTGGAAGTCAAACTCCATCGCGCGGCGGATGTTCCAGGGCCGGCTCCAGGACGACCGGCGCCGTGGGCGTCGGCTTGTCGGGCGGCGTCTCGCCGGGCTGCAGCCGGCGCGCGACACGCCGGTGCTTCCACCAGCTCGGCACCATCGCGAACACGCCGAAGGCGCACCCGAGGCCGAAGGCCGCGAGCACGATGAACACCATCGGAGCGCGCCATTCATGGCCGAAGAACCACTTCACGCTCGCGTCGTGCTGGTTGTTCAGCGCGAAGGCGAACAGGGCGAAAAAAATGAAGGCTCGAAAGAGCCAGACGAAGAGACGCATCGCAGGGCCGATTCTAGTGGGCCATGCAGTCCGCAGCGATGCGTGGACAGAGCGGGATCAGGTGCCCGTCTGGGGCGGCTTCTCGGCCGGCTGTTCGTCGTCGAGGATCGGCATCTGCGCATCGACCGACTCGCGCAGCGCCTTGCCCGGCTTGAAGTGCGGCACCAGCTTCTCGGGAATCACCACCTGCTCGCCGGAACGGGGATTGCGCCCCATTCGCGGCGGGCGGCGGTTGATGGAGAAGCTGCCGAAACCGCGGATCTCGATGCGGTGCCCGCGCGCCAGGGCGTCGGACATCGCATCGAGGATCGTCTTGACGGCGAACTCGGTGTCGCGGTGGGTCAGCTGGCTGAATCGCTCGGCCAGCTGGGCCACGAGATCGGATCGGGTCATTGCGGTGTCGTCAGTGCATCAACGAGCGGGATCAGCCGTTGTCCTTCTGGTTGTCCAGCTTGGCGCGCAGCAGGGCGCCCAGGCTGGTGGTGCCGGCGGTCTCGCGCTCGTTGCTCTGCGACAGGCGTTGCATCGCTTCCTGCTGGTCGGCGTTGTCCTTGGCCTTGATCGACAACTGGATCGAACGCGTCTTGCGGTCGATGTTGATGATCAGTGCGGAGACCTCGTCGCCTTCCTTCAGCACGTTGCGAGCGTCTTCGACCCGGTCGCGGCTGATCTCCGAAGCACGCAGGTAGCCGGTCACGTCGTTGTTGAGCTGGATCTCGGCGCCGCGGGGGTCGACGCTCTTGACCTTGCCGCTCACGACGCTGCCGCGGTCGTTGACCGAGGTGTAGCTGGTGAACGGATCGGAGTCGAGCTGCTTGATGCCCAGCGAGATGCGCTCGCGCTCCACATCGACGGCCAGCACGACGGCTTCGACTTCCTGGCCCTTCTTGTAGTTGCGCACCGCCGACTCGCCCGGCTCGTTCCACGACAGGTCGGACAGGTGCACCAGGCCGTCGATGCCGGCCGCCAGGCCCACGAACACGCCGAAGTCGGTGATCGACTTGACGGGCCCCTTGACCTTGTCGCCGCGCTGCACCGTGGTGGCGAACTCTTCCCACGGATTGGCCTTGCACTGCTTCATGCCGAGGCTGATGCGGCGCTTGTCCTCGTCGATCTCGAGCACCATGACCTCGACCTCGTCGCCCAGCGAGACGATCTTGCTGGGGGCGACGTTCTTGTTGGTCCAGTCCATCTCGGAGACGTGCACCAGGCCTTCGATGCCCGGCTCGATCTCGACGAACGCGCCATAGTCGGCGATGTTGGTGACCTTGCCGAACAGGCGCGTGCCGGTGGGGTAGCGGCGCGACACGCCGTGCCACGGGTCATCGCCGAGCTGC
Source organism: Piscinibacter sp. XHJ-5 (assembly GCF_029855045.1). GTDB lineage: Bacteria > Pseudomonadota > Gammaproteobacteria > Burkholderiales > Burkholderiaceae_C > Albitalea. Next base: position 5,543,974 of record NZ_CP123228.1, on the reverse strand, counting down.
TTGATGCCCAGCGAGACGCGGTTCTTCTCGGCGTCGAACTTGAGCACCTTGGCGGTGAGCTCCTGACCGACCTGCACCACCTCGCTGGGGTGACGCACGCGGCGCCAGGCCATGTCGGTGATGTGCAGCAGGCCGTCGATGCCGCCGAGGTCGACGAAGGCGCCGTACTCGGTGATGTTCTTGACCACGCCGTGCACGATGGCGCCTTCGGACAAGGTCTCGAGCAGCTTGGCGCGTTCTTCGCCCATCGAGGCTTCGACCACGGCGCGGCGCGACAACACGACGTTGTTGCGCTTGCGGTCGAGCTTGATGACCTTGAACTCCATCGTCTTGCCCTCGAACGGGCTCATGTCCTTGACCGGACGCGTGTCGAGCAGCGAGCCGGGCAGGAACGCGCGGATGCCGTTGACCAGCACGGTCAGGCCGCCCTTGACCTTGCCGGAGACGGTGCCGGTGACGAACTCGCCGGACTCGAGCGCTTTTTCCAGCGCGAGCCACGAGGCGAGACGCTTGGCCTTGTCGCGCGACAGGATGGTGTCGCCGTAGCCGTTTTCGATCGCGTCGATGGCCACCGACACGAAGTCGCCGACCTGGACTTCGAGCTCGCCCTGATCGTTCTTGAATTCATCGATAGGCACGTAGGCTTCGGACTTGAGGCCTGCGTTGACCACCACGAAGTTGTAGTCGACACGCACCACTTCGGCGGTGATGACCTCGCCACTGCGCATCTCCGAGCGCTTCAGCGATTCTTCAAACAGGGCGGCAAACGATTCGCCGCCGGTGCTGGTGGCAGTTTGGGTTTGAGGCATGGGACTTTCTTGCGGCTTCCGCCGCGGGGTTGGTTGCTGATCCGCCGCTTCGGACGTGCTTCGAACAGCACAGGAGGGAAAGCGGCGGGCCTGTTTTCCTTTCGGAAGCCCTCGTGGACTCAGAAAGGTCTGCGTTGTTCCCAGGCGGCCAGGACCTCATTCACCGACTCGTCGATGGTTTGGTCCGAGTTGTCCAGGAGCACTGCGTCTTCGGCTGGCTTGAGAGGCGCTATGGCCCGGTTCTGATCCCGGGCGTCACGTGCCTCGAGGTCGGCGCGAAGACTGTCGATATTAGCCGGAATTCCCTTAGAAATCAATTGCTTATGCCGCCTCTCGGCGCGTTTGGCGGCGCTGGCGGTGAGGAAGATCTTGAGGTTGGCCGACGGGAAGATCACGGTGCCCATGTCGCGGCCGTCGGCGACCAGCCCCGGTATGCGTCGAAACGACAGTTGCAGCTCGCGCAGCGCGCTGCGCACCGTCGGCAGGGCGGAGACCTTGGACGCCATCGCGCCGACCGCCTCGTCGCGCAGCTGGTCGGCGACCTCCTCGCCTCCGAGGCGGATGCTGTGCCCCTCGAAGGCCAGATCCAGTGATGCGGCGATGGCCGCCACGCGCGCCTCGTCGGCTGGCGTGACGCCCGCGCGCATGGCCGCCAGCGCCGTGGCGCGGTAGACGGCGCCCGAGTCGAGGAAGTGGTAGCCCAGCGCCTGCGCCACCGCGCTGGCCACCGTGCCCTTTCCCGACGAGCTGGGGCCGTCGACGGTCAGCACGGGGACGTGGCTGGTGGCCGTCTGAACCACGGAGAACAGCGTCTCGAAGTAGTGCGGGAAGGTCTTGGCCACGCACCGGGGATCCAGGATGCGGACAGGGACCGCCGGATCCGCGCCGGCCAGTGCATTGAAGGCTGCCAGCGAGAAGCACATCGCGACGCGGTGGTCGTCGTAGGTGTGGATGGCCGCGGCTCGCCAGCGCGCAGGCGGGGACACCTCGATGAAGTCAGCACCTTCCACGACCTGCGCGCCGAGCTTTCGCAGTTCGGCGGCCATCGCCGCGATGCGGTCCGTCTCCTTGACGCGCCAGCTTGCGATGTTGGTGAGCCGGGTGGTGCCCTCGGCGTAGAGCGCCATCGACGCCAGCGTCATCGCCGCGTCGGGAATGTGATTGCAGTCCAGCTCGATGGCGGCCAGGGGCCAACGGCCTCGCTTCACTTCGAGCCAGCCCGGACCGGAGCGCACGTCGGCGCCCATGGCCTTCGCCGCCTCGACGAAGCGGATGTCGCCCTGGATCGAATCGAGCCCCACACCCTCGATGCGTACCGGCTGCCCGGTGGCCGCGATCGCGCCGAGCGCCACGAAGTACGAGGCGGACGATGCGTCGCCTTCGACATGGATGTCGCCCGGCGAGACGTAGGCGCTGCCTTGCGCAATGGTGAAGCGCTGCCAGCCGTCTCGCTGCACCGCGATGCCGAAGCGACGCAGCAGGTTCAGCGTGATCTCGACGTAGGGCTTGGAGATCAGCTCGCCCTCGACCTCGATGACGACCGGACCGATGCCGCTGACCAGCGGCAAGCCCAGCAGCAACGCGGTCAGGAACTGGCTGGACACGTCGCCGCGCACCCGGATCGGCGCCTGGGTTCGCACGCTGCCGGAGCCGGCTGTCAGCCGCAGCGGCGGATAGCCCTCGTTGCCCACGTAGTCGATGCGGCAGCCCAGCTGGCGCAGCGCATCGACAAGGTCGCCTATGGGCCGCTCGTGCATGCGCGGCACGCCCGACAACTCGAAGCGACCACCCTGCGTCGCCGTGAGCACGGCCAGCGCGGCGGTGAGCGGTCGCATCGCCGTGCCGGCATTGCCGAGGAACAGGCGCGCATCGCGGTTTCTGAGTCGTCCGCCGAGGCCCGTGATGCGCACGGTGTCGCCGCGCGAGTCGATGTCGCAGCCCAGGTCGCGCAGCGCAGCCAGCATGACACGCGTGTCGTCGGAATCGAGCAGGTCGTGCACGACGGTCGTGCCGGCGGCAAGGCCGGCCAGCAGCAACACGCGGTTGGAGATGCTCTTGGAGCCCGGCAGGCGGACCGTGCCGGCGGCATGCAGCAACGGCGGGAGGTCGAGAAACGGCGTCGTGTACATGGGAAAGGACTCTCCGGCGGCCTGCCAATGCCGGAGGTCAGCGGTTGGTGGCCGGCTTGGACGTGTTCATCTGCCAGTTGGAGCGGGCGTCCGAAGCGCCGCGGATCAGGTCTTCGAGCGCCTCTGCGTTGCCGCTCTTGATGACGTGCTCCATCGCGTCGAGCGTGTGCCGAAACCGCAGCGACTGCTTCAGCAGCTCTTCCCGGTTGGACAGCAGGATGTCGCGCCACACGGCCGGATCGCTCGCGGCGATGCGGGTGAAGTCGCGAAAGCCCGGTCCGGCCAGCGAAAGGAAGTCCCGTCCGGCCGGCTGGCGCGCCACCGAGTTGAAGTAGGCGAACGCCAGCATGTGCGGCAGATGACTCACCGCGGCGAAGGCCGCGTCGTGATTCTCCGGCGTCATGCGCAGCACCTGCGAGCCGATGGCGGCCCACACGTCGGTCGCCTTTTGCACCAACTCGGGATCGGTCTGCGTGATCGGCGTGAGGATGACCTGGCGGTTCGTGTACAGCGCCGCGTCGGAGTGGCCGATGCCGGCGACCTCCTTGCCCGCGATCGGGTGCGCCGGCACGAAGCTGGCCACGCGTTCCTTGAGCACGCGCCGCGCCGCGTCGACCACGTCGCGCTTGGTCGAGCCGACGTCCATGAACAGCACGCCCGGCTCGACCAGGTGGCGGATCGCCTTGAACGTGGCCTCGGTGGCGGACACCGGCACGGCGATCAGCACGATGTCCGAGCCCGAGACGGCCAGCAACGCCGACTCGGCGGCCATGTCGATCACGCCGAGCCGCTTGGCCTTCTCGGTGGTCGAGGGCGACTTGCTGTAGCCGATGACACGCTTGACCAGGCCGGCGCGCTTGAGCGCGAGGGCGAACGAGCCGCCCATGAGGCCGCAACCGATGACGCCGAGTTGGTTGAACATCTTCCCTTGGCGGTCAGTGGACGTCGATCGGATAGGTGCCGAGCAGCTTGAAGAAGGCGCAGACATCGCGCAACTCCTTCAGCGCGGCCGCGACTTCCGGCTGATCCGGATGGCCTTGCACGTCGATGTAGAAGTAGTACTCCCACTGTCCCGAGCGCGCAGGACGCGATTCGAAGCGCGTCATCGACACGCCGTGCTGCTTGAGCGGCACCAGCATGTCGTGCACCGCCCCGGGGCGGTTGACGACGGAGACGACCAGGCTGGTGCAGTCGTGCCCCGAGGCCTGGGGGCACGGATGGCGCTCGGGGTGCGTGATGATGGCGAAGCGCGTCCTGTTGTGCGGGTCGTCCTGAATGGCGGGCGCCACCACATGCAGGCCGAATTCGCTGCCGGCGCGTTCGCTGGCGATGCCGGCGAGCGTGGGATCGAGGCTGGCCAGCCGGGCGCCCTCGGCGTTGCTGGCCACCGGCCGGCGCTCCACGTTGGGCAGATGGTTGCTGAGCCAGCCGTGGCACTGCGCCAGCGCCTGCGGATGCGCCACCACCGCCTGGATGTCATGCAGCGAGTTGTCCCGGCGCAGCAGGTTCTGCCGCACGAACAGGCTGGTCTCGCCGATGATGAACAGCGGCTCGGTGAGGAACAGGTCGAGTGAGCGCGCCACCACGCCTTCGGTGGAGTTCTCGACCGGCACGACGCCGAAATCGGCGGCGCCCGCGCTGGTGGTGCGAAACACCTCGTCGATGCTGGCGCAGGGCACCTTGACGATCGACGAGCCGAAGAAGCCGAGGGCGGCCAGCTCGCTGAACGTACCCGCCGGCCCGAGGTACGCAACCCGGGTCGGCGTTTCGAGCGCCCGGCAGGCCGACATGATCTCGCGCCAGATGGGCGCGACGCTGTCGGACTTGAGCGGGCCGAGGTTGGCGGCCTTCAGCCCGTCGATGACCTGCGCCTCACGCTCCGGACGGAATGCCACCGAGCCTTCGCGCTTCTTCACTTCGCCGACTTCCTGCGCGAGCGAGGCTCGCCGATTCAACAGCGACAGCAGTTCGCGATCGACCTCGTCGATCTGGTTGCGAAGCGCCAGAAGCGCGGAATCGGTGGCGGGGGACGTCTCAGCCATGGCGTGCGCTGAATTTTCGCACGCACTGCGCGGCCCGTTGAGCCTCGCGACCCGCGTGCCGTGCGCGAATCGCTCGCGGGGGCCTCACTTGCTGGCCGCCTTGGGCGCCGCCTTCGCGGCCGGCCTGGCGCCCGCTGCCGGCGCGCTTCCGGCCGGCGCGCTGGCGGCCGCCGGCATGCCGAAGGCGGTCCTCATGCGCTGCTGCAGCGCCTGGAGCTTCGGATCCAGGATGGGCGCGGCCTCGGCCATCAGCTTGCTCACCATGCTGTTCTGCATCTCCGGCGTGAGCTGCTGGTACTTCTTGATGACCGGCGACTCGAGCCAGGTGATGAGCTGCTTGAGCTCGTCCTCGCTGAATTTTTCCTCCATCACGGCGCCGACCGTCGACGGTGCAAGCCTCATCGCCCGCTCCCGGATCACGGGCACCGCCTCCTCGACGAACTTCTTCGCATCCGCTTCGATCGTCTTGGCGATGGCCTCGCGCTTCTCCGGCGCCACTTGCGTCTGCAGCACGTTGTTCGCCTGCTGCATCAGCTGGAGCACCGGCGCCTGCGCGATCTGTCGCGCCAGACCTTCGATGCCGCCCTGCTGCAGCTGCAGCACCTTGGCCACCAGCTCCTTCTTGGCCGGCGAAGCCGTCGGGGCGGAGGGGGCGGTCTGGGCGTGCGCCAGCGTGGCGCAGGTGACCAGCGCCACTGCGATGGCATGTCTCATCAGGTGTTCTCCTCGGGGGGCGCTTCGTCGCCGATGGGATCGCCGCCGTTGGCGTCGTTCTCGACGATGCGTTGCAGGCCGCTCAGCTTGGCGCCGTCGTCGAGAGCGATCAGCGTCACCCCCTGCGTCGCGCGACCCAGCTCGCGGATCTCGGACACGCGGGTGCGAACCAGCACGCCGCGGTCGGTGATCAGCATGATCTCGTCGTCCGGCCGCACCAGCGTGGCGGCGACGACCTTGCCGTTGCGCTCGCTCTGCTGGATGGCGATCATGCCCTTGGTGCCGCGTCCGTGGCGGGTGTATTCGACGATCGAGGTTCGCTTGCCGTAGCCGTTCTCCGTCGCGGTGAGCACGCTCTGCGACTCGTCCTCGGCGACCAGCATGGCAATGACGCTCTGGCCTTCGTCGAGCATCATCCCGCGCACGCCGCGCGCGTTGCGGCCCATCGGGCGCACGTCTTCCTCGTCGAAGCGCACCGCCTTGCCGCCGTCGGAGAACAGCATCACGTCGTGCTTGCCGTCGGTGAGCGCGGCGCCGATCAGGAAGTCGCCGGCGTCCAGGTCGACCGCGATGATGCCCGCCTTGCGCGGATTGCTGAACTCATCCAGCGCGGTCTTCTTGACGGTGCCCTGCGCGGTGGCCATGAAGACGTAGTGATCGGGCGGGAAGCTGCGGAAGCCGTTGGTGAGCGGCAGCACCACGTTGACCTTCTCGCCCTGCTGCAGCGGGAACATGTTGACGATGGGCTTGCCGCGCGAATTGCGAGAGCCCTGCGGCACTTCCCACACCTTCAGCCAGTACACGCGCCCGCGGTTGGTGAAGCACAGGATGTAGTCATGCGTGTTGGCAATGAAGAGCTGGTCGATCCAGTCGTCTTCCTTGGTCTGAGTGGCCTGCTTGCCGCGGCCGCCGCGCTTTTGCGCGCGGTACTCCGACAGCGCCTGGCTCTTGATGTAGCCGGTGTGCGAGAGCGTGACGACCATGTCGGTCGGCGTGATCAGGTCCTCGGTGCCGAGGTCCTGCGCGTTCTGCTCGATCACGCTGCGGCGCGCGCCCAGCTTGGTCTGGCCGAACTCCTGCTTGATCGCTGCCAGCTCGCCCGCGATGATGGTGGTGACGCGTGCCGGCGTGGCCAGGATGTTCAGCAGGTCGGCGATCTCGGCCATCACCTCCTTGTACTCGCCGATGATCTTGTCCTGCTCCAGACCGGTGAGGCGCTGCAGGCGCATCTGCAGGATTTCGCTGGCCTGCGCCTCGGACAGGCGGTACAGGCCGTCGGGCTGCAGGCCGAAGTCCTTCGGCAGGCCTTCCGGGCGGTAGGCGTCGCGGCCACCCGGCGTCTCGCCTTCGGCGCGCGACAGCATCTCGCGCACCATCGACGAATCCCAGCTCTTGCTCATCAGCGCGGTCTTGGCAACCGGCGGCGTGGGCGAGGTCTTGATCGTCTCGATGAACTCGTCGATGTTGGCCAGCGCCACCGCGAGGCCTTCGAGCACATGCCCCCGTTCGCGTGCCTTGCGCAGCTCGAACACCGTGCGGCGGGTGACGACCTCGCGGCGGTGCTCGAGGAAGATCTCGATCAGGTCCTTGAGGTTGCAAAGCTTCGGCTGGTTGTCGATCAGCGCAACCATGTTGATGCCGAAGGTGTCCTGCAGCTGCGTCTGCTTGTACAGGTTGTTCAGCACCACCTCGGGCACTTCGCCCCGCTTGAGCTCGATGACCACGCGCATGCCCGACTTGTCGGACTCGTCCTGGATGTGGCTGATGCCTTCGAGCTTCTTCTCGTGAACCAGCTCGGCCATGCGCTCGAGCAGGTTCTTCTTGTTCACCTGGTAGGGGATCTCGTCGACGATGATGGCCTGGCGCTGGCCGCGGTCGATGTCCTCGAAATGGCACTTGGCGCGCATCACGACCTTGCCGCGGCCGGTACGGTAACCCTCGCGCACGCCGTTGAGGCCGTAGATGATGCCGGCGGTCGGAAAGTCGGGCGCCGGGATGATCTCCATCAGCTCGTCGATCGACGCGTCGGGATTCTTCAGCAGGTGCTGGCAAGCGTCGACGACCTCGTTGAGGTTGTGCGGCGGGATGTTGGTGGCCATGCCCACCGCGATGCCGGCCGAGCCGTTGACCAGCAGGTTCGGCAGCCGCGTCGGCAGCACCAGCGGCTCTTTCTCGCTGCCGTCGTAGTTGGGCCCGAAATCGACGGTTTCCTTGTCGATGTCGGCCAGCATCTCGTGCGCGATCTTGGCCAGCCGGATCTCGGTGTAGCGCATCGCCGCGGCGTTGTCGCCGTCGACCGAACCGAAGTTGCCCTGTCCATCGACCAGCATGTGGCGCAGCGAGAAGTCCTGCGCCATGCGCACGATGGTGTCGTAGACCGCACTGTCGCCGTGCGGGTGGTACTTGCCGATGACGTCACCGACGATGCGCGCGGACTTCTTGTAGGGGCGGTTCCAGTCGTTGTTGAGCTCGTGCATCGCGAACAGTACGCGACGGTGCACGGGCTTGAGGCCGTCTCGCGCATCGGGCAGCGCACGGCCCACGATCACGCTCATCGCGTAATCAAGGTAGGAGCGCCGCATCTCCTCTTCGAGGCTGATCGGCAGGGTTTCCTTGGCGAATTGGGTCATGGAGGGCGAGGGCGCAAAAGGCCCGCCGAAAGAGGGGCGGCAGAGCCTTCCATTCTAAGTGCCGCACGCTGTAGCACTATCGCAACACTGCTTCTCCAAGCAGGCCGCAAGAGGCTCAAATCCGGGGTCTGCTGGCACAATCGACCGGGTGGTAGGCCATTCGTGTCAGCGAAGGTTTGCCAGCGTTTCCGATTCCGGTTCGGACGTTCTGCAGAAACTAACTGCACCTTCCCTCGAGAGGAGAATCATGAAGAAACTGAACAAGGTGGCGTCGCTCTTCGCATCCGCCACCCTCGCCGTTTCGGCGTCGGGCGTGTTCGCCCAAGCGGCCGCGCCCAAGTCGATCGACAACTGGGTCAACGCCAACGGCATTCCCTGGAAGAACGGTACCAACGAACTGTGCTGGCGCGATGCCTTCTGGACGCCCGCCACCGCTCACCCGGACTGCGATGGCGCCATCAAGCCGCCGCCCCCGCCCCCGCCTGCTCCCCCGGTCGCTCCGCCGCCCCCGCCCGCTCCCGCCCCGGTGACGCCGCCGCCCCCGCCGCCCCCGCCGCCGGCCCCGGTCAGCGAGAAGGTGACCTTCGCGGCCGACGCGTTCTTCGACTTCAACAAGGACACGCTCAAGCCGGAAGGCCGCGCCAAGCTTGACGATCTGGTCAGCAAGATGGGTGGCATCAATCTCGAGGTCATCATCGCTGTCGGTCACACCGACGCGGTCGGTGGCGATGCCTACAACCAGAAGCTGTCGGTCCGCCGCGCCGAATCCGTCAAGAACTACCTGACGAGCAAGGGTGTCGAGAAGAACCGCGTCTACACCGAAGGCAAGGGCGAGAAGCAGCCCGTCGCCGACAACAAGACCTCCGAAGGCCGCGCGAAGAATCGCCGCGTGGAAATCGAAGTGGTCGGCACGCGCACGAAGCAGTAATCGGCCCCGTCGTCTCTGCGAAAACCCCGCCTCGGCGGGGTTTTCTTCTTCTGGAACCGGCTCCAGCTTCGGCTTCGCAACAGACGGAAAGCGGGTCGCGTTTCGAGGAATTTTGCCGCGGACCATTGGTTAACATCGCCGGATGACCACCGTCAATGCCGACCCGCAGGAGCTCGCGAAATTCAGCGAGTTGGCGCACCGCTGGTGGGACACGCAGAGCGAGTTTCGGCCGCTGCACGAGATCAACCCGCTGCGCCTCGACTGGATCGAGCAGCAGGTCCGGCTCGCGGGCAAGGAGGTCGTCGACATCGGCTGCGGGGGCGGCATCCTGTCCGATGCGATGGCGCGGCGCGGTGCGCAAGTGCTTGGCATCGATCTCGCCTCCAAGGCGCTCAAGGTCGCCCAGCTCCACGCGATCGAAGCCGAGACGCCGTCCATCGAATACCGCGAGATCGCCGCCGAAGCGCTCGCCGCCGAGCAGCCGGGGCGTTTCGACGTGGTCTCTTGCATGGAAATGCTCGAGCATGTGCCGCAGCCGGCATCGGTGGTCAGCGCCTGTGCCCAGCTCGTCAAGCCGGGCGGCTGGGTCTTCTTCTCGACCATCAACCGCAATGCCAAGGCGTTCCTGTTCGCCATCGTCGGTGCCGAGCACGTGCTGAACCTGCTGCCCAAGGGCACGCACGAATACGCCCGCTTCATCCGCCCCAGCGAACTGGCGCAGTGGTGCCGCGACGCCGGCCTCACGCTCACCGCCACGCGCGGCATGGAATACAACCCGGTCACGGCCCGCTATCGGCTGTCGACGGACACGAGCGTCAACTACCTCATCGCCTGCCGCAGGAGCGCATGAGCCTCGACAACTTCCAAGCGGTGCTGTTCGATCTGGACGGCACGCTGATCGACAGCGCGCCCGACCTGGCTGGTGCGGCCAACGAGCTGCGCGCGGCCCATGGTCTGCCGGCGCTGCCGTACGAATGCTTTCGACCGATGGTCGGCTCGGGGGCCCGCGGCATGGTGGGGGTCGCGTTCGACGTCGGTCCGCAGCACGAGCGCTTCGCCGAGCTGCGCGATGACTTCCTTCGGCGCTATGAGCAGCGGATGATGCTGGAGACACGTGTCTTCGACGCCGTGCTGCCGGTGCTCGATGCGCTCGAGCAGGGTCGACGTCGCTGGGGCATCGTGACGAACAAGGCGACGCGCTTCACCGATCCGCTGGTGCGATCGCTCGGCCTGCACGCCCGCGCCGCGGCAGTCGTCGCAGGCGACACGACGCCCCATTCCAAGCCGCATCCGGCGCCGCTGCTCGAAGCTGCGCGCCGTGTCGGGTTGGAGCCTTCGCGGTGCATGTACGTCGGCGACGACGTGCGTGACGTGCAGGCCGGCCGGGCGGCGGGCATGACGACCGTAGTCGCGGGCTGGGGCTATCTGGGCATCGGCGAGCCCATCGAGGCCTGGGGCGCTGATTTCATCATCCGGCGCCCGGCGGAGCTCTTGAACTTATTGGGCGTGGCCTAAACTAACCGGTTCCTGGGGCCGACCTGGCTTCGACGCGGGTGCGGAGTTGGAACAGGGCATGCCGAGCACCAGTTCGCTCGTAAATCCACTGGATCAAAGTAACTGCGAACGACTCTTCGTACGCTCTCGCCGCTTAATACCGGTGAGCTTCGCAACGGTTGGCCGATGGGCCGGGCCTGAGGGGCAACCCGATGGCTGCGAAGTCATACACATTGGCTCGCTCTGAGTCGGGTCACTCGACCCAGGGCTAAATCAAGTGACTCGGGATCCAGATAGCGTGCTGCTGCGCGATCGGGGTCCTCAAAACCAAATCAGCCAGCTACGCATGTAGAACTGTCCAATGATGGCTTGCGGACGGGGGTTCGATTCCCCCCGGCTCCACCAGTCGCGACGGAAAACGCCCCTGAAGCTCACTGCTTCAGGGGCGTTTGTCCTTCGGTGCGCGCCGCCTTCGCCGATGCCTCGTCCGGCACCTGCCAGCCCCCTCCGAGCACGCGGAACAGATCGGCCTGGGCGGCGGCCAGCGCCCGCCGTGCATCGGCTGCCTGCGATTGCGCCGCCAGGGCCGCCCGTTCGGCTTCGATCAGGTCGAGCCGGCTCGACTCGCCGCCGTTGAAGCGCAAGGCAGTCAGCTGCGCGGCGCGCGACAAGGCGCGCTCGCGTTCGATGGCGTTGCGCAGGCTTTGCTCAGTCTCGCTGCGCCCGCCGATCGCGTCGCGCGCTTCCTTGAAGGCCACCGCAACGGTGTCGCGGTAGTCGATCTCGGCCTCGCGCTGGCGGGCGCGCGCCAGCTCGTTCTGCGCGTCGATGCGCCCGCCGTTCCAGATCGGCTGGGTCAGCGATGCCAGCACGCTCCAGATGAGCGAAGGACCGTCGGTCAGCTTGGACAGCTGCGTGCTTTCCTGGCCCAGCGCGGCCGTCAGTGAGATGCTAGGGAAATAGGCGGCGCGCGCCGCATCGACGCGTGCGCCGGCGGCACGCAGGCGCGCCTCGGCCGCCTGCACGTCGGGACGCCGCTGCAGCAGGTCGGATGGAAGGCCTTCCGGCAGGGCGACGTTGGGCGGCAGTGTCGTCGGCGAAGCTTCCCTCGCGACGCCGCTTTCCACCACCGCACGCGGCGTGCGACCGAGCACCAGGGACAGCGCACGCTCGGCCTCTCCTCGGGCGCGCGCCAGCTTGGGCAGCTGCGCATCGTTGGCGATCAGCTCGGCCTCGAGCTGGCGGATGTCCAGCTCGGCGATGTCGCCGGCGTCGAAGCGAAGGCGCTGCAGCTTCAGGCTCTCGCGCTGCGCCTGCACGGCGCTGTCGAACAGCGTGTACTGCGCGTCCAGGGCCTGCAGCGAGACGTAGGCCTGCACGACCTGCGCCGCGAGCGCGTTGCGAAGCGTGTCGCGCGCATAGGTGGAGGCGAGCAACTCCTCGCGAGCCGCGTCGCGCGTGCGTCCCAGACGCGACCAGAGATCGACCTCGTAGGCCACGTTGATGGCGACCCGGTAGTCGTTGCCGATGGGCGAAGCCCCGTTGAGAGGAACGGCACCGTTCTCGCTGACGCGCTGCCGCGCGGCCGACGCACCGGCGTTGATGCTGGGCAGCCGGTCCGCCGATGCCAGCCGCAGTGCAGCGCGCGACTGGTCGATGCGCGCCACCGCGCGGGCCACGTCGCGGTTGTTCTGCAGCGCCTCGGCGACCAGCGCGTCGATTCGCGCATCGCCGAACGAGGTCCACCAGGTGGCGGGCACGGCGGCCACGCCGGCGCTGCCCGCGGGCAGGTCCTGCGCCGGCGGCGTGGTATCCGCGCGTGGCGGGGCGGCGCAGGCCGCCAGCAGGACGGCGGCGGCGATCACGGCGAGGCCGGTTCGCGGTGCTGTGCGGGCCCTCATGCCGGCTCTCCTCGCGGCGCGCCCGCAGGTCGGTCGCCGGTCGGCGGCGCGCCGTGGACGTGTCCGGGTCCGGTGTAGTGGCCCGCATGGTGGGCACGCTCGGCCTCTTCACGAATCTCCTGGGTGCTGCGCGGCTCGCGCAGCTTGCGTTGCGTGATGACCTTGTAGAACATCGGCACGAAGAAGATGGCAAGGAAGGTGGCGGCCAGCATGCCGCCCATCACGCCGGTTCCCACCGAGCGCCGGGCGCCGGCGCCGGCGCCGCTGGACAAGGCCAGCGGCAGCACGCCGAGGATGAACGCCAGCGAGGTCATGATGATCGGCCGGAAGCGCAGGCGTGCCGCCTCGAGCGCCGCCGCCGAGGGGCTCATGCCCTCGTGGTGCTTCAGCGAGGCGTACTCCACGATCAGGATGGCGTTCTTCGCCGCCAGGCCCAGCAGCGTCACCAGTCCGATCTGGAAGTACACGTCGTTTGTCATGCCGCGCAGCCACACGGCTGCCAAAGCGCCGAATGTGCCGAAGGGCAGGGCCAGCAGCACCGACAGCGGCAGGGACCATCGCTCGTACTGCGCGGACAGGATCAGGAACACCATCAGCGCGCCCAGCGCCAACGCGAGGCCCGACGTGCCGGAGGAGCGCTTCTCCTGGTACGACGCGCCGCCCCAGTCGAAGCTGAAGTCCGGCGGCAGCACCTGGTGCGCGATGCGCTCGACCTCGGCGATGGCCTGCCCCGAGCTGACACCCGGAGCGCCTTGCCCGAACAGCTTCACCGCGGGCAGGTTGTTGAAGCGGTCCAGCGTCTCCGGTCCGGCCGAGTACTTCACTGTCGCGATCGCCGACACCGGGATCATCTGGCCGGTGCCGCTTCGCACCCACATGCGCCCGACGTCGTCGGGGCGCTTGCGAAAGGCGGGCTCGGCCGACATCAGCACCTGCCAGGCGCGGCCGTATTTGTTGAAGTCGTTGACGTAGTAGTTGCCGAGCGTGGCCGACAGCGTGTTGAACACCTCGTCCACGGGCACGCCCAGCGCCTTGGCGCGCTCGCGGTCGACATCGACGTAAAGCTGCGGCGAGCTCGCCCGCCACAGCGACTGCACGCCGCCGAGCAGCTTGCTCTGGCTCACCGCGCCCTGGAACTGCTGCATCACTTCGGCGAGCCGCTTGGCGCCGCCTTCGCCGCGGTTCTGGATGTAGAACTCGAATCCCCCGGCCGTTCCCAAACCGAAGATCGGCGGCGGGTTGAACGCGAGCACCAGCGCTTCCTTGATGTGGCCGGTCTTGCCGAACAGCTCGCCGACCAGCGCCTGCACGTCGACCGGACGCTCGTCCCAGTGCTTCTGAGTGACGAAGATCGTGGCCGCGTTGTTGCGATAGCCGCCGCCGAGGAAGTCGAAGCCGGTGAAGGCGACGACGTCGAGGTTGTACGGGTTGGACTTGATGATCTCGATGACCTCGCCCACCACCTTGTCGGTGCGCTCCAGCGAGGCGCCGTCCGGAAGGATGACCGCCGAGATGTAGAAGCCCTGGTCTTCATCCGGCACCAGCGAGCCGGGCGTGAACCGCCACATGCCGATGGTCAGCGCGACCATGCCGGCGAACAGCAGCAGACCGATGCCGGCGCGCCGAACCATGAAACCCACGCCGCCGACGTAGTGCCCGGTCACCTTGTTGAAGAAGCGGTTGAAGGCGTCGAAGAAACGACCCGGCGCCTTGTGCTCGCGCTTGAGGATCAGCACGCACAGGCTCGGCGTGAGCGTCAGCGCGACGATGCCCGAGATGACCACCGCGATCGAGATGGTGACCGCGAATTGGCGATACAGCTCGCCGGTCAGGCCGCCCAGGAAGGCGATGGGCACGAACACCGCGCACAGCACCAGCACGATGGCGATGACCGGCCCCGAGACCTCGCGCATCGCCTTGATCGCCGCCTCGCGCGCATCCATGTGCTCCTCGTGCATGATGCGCTCGACGTTCTCCAGCACGACGATCGCGTCGTCGACCACGATGCCGATGGACAGCACCATGCCGAACAGCGTCAGCGTGTTGATCGAGTAGCCGAGCAGCAGCAGGCCGGCGAAGGTGCCGATCAGCGACACCGGCACTGCCACCAGCGGGATGAGCGTGGCGCGCCAGTTCTGCAGGAAAAGGAACACCACCGCGATGACCAGCGCCATCGCCTCCAGCAGCGTCTTGACCACTTCCTCGATCGACACGCGCACGAAGCGTGTCGTGTCGTACGGCACCGAGTAGGTGATGCCCTTGGGGAAGCGCTGGGCCAGTTCCGCAACGGTGGTGTTCACCTCGCCAGCCACCGCCAGCGCGTTGGCGCCGGGCTGCAGGAACACACCCACCAGCGTGGCCGGCTTGCCGTTGATGCGGCCGATGAAGTCGTAGTCCTTCGATCCGAGCTCGATGCGCGCCACATCCTTCAGGCGCACGGCGCTGCCCTCGCCGTCGGCGCGCACGATGATCTCCTCGAACTGCTTGGGCTCGGAGAGGCGGCCCTGCGTGGTGATGGTGTAGACCATCTCCTGCGTGCCGCCGGTGGGCGCCTGGCCCACCTTGCCGGCGGCGAACTGCGCGTTCTGTTCGTTGATGGCGCGAGCGATGTCGCTGGTGGTCAGCTTGAGCTGCGCGAGGCGGTCGGGCTTGAGCCACACGCGCATCGCGTAGTCCTTGGCACCGAAGATCTGCACGTTGGTCGTGCCGGGAACGCGCTTGAGCTGGTCGAGCACGTTCAAGGTCACGTAGTTGCTGATCGACAGGTCGTTGTGGCTGCCGTCGTCGGAATAGAACGCCAGCACCTGCAGGAACGCGGACGATCCCTTCTCGACGGTCACGCCCTGCCGGCGCACCTCGAGCGGCAGCTTGGCCTCGGCCTGCTTGACGCGGTTGTTGACGATCTGCGCGGCCTGGTCGACGTTGGTCCCGATGTCGAAGGTGACCTGGATGGTCACGACGCCGTTCGATGTGGACGTCGAGTTCATGTAGATCATCTTCTCGACGCCGTTGATGGCGTTCTCGAGCGGCGCGGCCACCGTCTGCTCGATCACCTCGGCGCTGGCGCCGGGGTAGACCGCGACCACGCTGACCACCGGCGGCGCGATCTCGGGGTACTGCGCGATCGGCAGCGAGCGCATCGCCGACAGGCCGGCGATCACGAAGAAGATGGACAGCACGGCCGCAAAGATCGGCCGGTCGATGAAGAAGCGGGAGAACATGGGCGGACCTCCCGCTTATTTCTTGGCCGGGGCGGAGGCGGCGGGGCCCGAGGCGCCCGGCGGCGCCGCCTGGGCGAGCTGCACCGGCGCGCCCGGGAAGAAGATGCGGGCCATGCCGTCGACGATGAGGTCGTCGCCCGCATTGAGCCCCTTGGTGATGATCCAGCCGTCCGCGACCTGGTCGCCCACGACCACCGGCTTGGGCATGGCCTTGTTGTCGGCCATGACGTAGACGAACTTGCCTTGCGGTCCTTCGAGCACGGCGCGGGTCGGCACCTTGACGGCGTTGGGGCGGGTCGCGCCCAGCAGGCGCACGCGGATGAACTGGCCCGGCTTGAGCTGGCCCTCGGGATTGGGCACCTCCGCTTCGGCTTCGACCGTGCCGGTATCGCCCGACACGCGCGTGTCCGAGAAGATCAGCTTGCCCTTGCGGGGATAGACGGTGCCGTCGGCCAGCCGCACTTCGATGTCGAATGCATCGTGCGGCGGCAGCTTGAGCTGACCTGCGGCGACTTCGGTGCGCCAGCGCATCTGGTCGGTGTCGGCGATGCCGAAGCGCAGCTTGATCGGATCGGTCTGCGTGACCGTGGTGAGCAGCACCTGCGGTCCCGAGACCAGCGTGCCTTCGGACACCTGCGAGCGGCCGGCGGTGCCGCCGATCGGCGCCTCGACGCGGGTGTAGCCGACATTGAGCACCGCCTCGGCCCGACGCGCCTGCGCTGCCTTGACGTCGGCACGCGCGACCTGCTCGCCGGCGACGGCATCGTCGAGCTCTCGCTGGCTCACGGCGCGTGCCTCGGCCAACGGCTTCAGCCGCCCCACCGTGCGAGCCGCCTGCGCGGCGCGCGCTTCGGCGGCGGCCACGTCGGCATCGGCGCGGTTCAGCGCGACCTGGAACGGTGCGGGGTCGAGGCTGTACAGCGACTGGCCCTTCTTGACCGCGCCGCCTTCATTGAAGTTGCGCTTGATCAGGATGCCCGCGACCCGGGCGCGCACCTCGATGTCGCGGGAGCCGGCCGTCTGGCCGACATACTCGTAGACCGCGGGCAGGCTGGCGGTGGTGACCTTCTGCACCACCACGGCGGCGGGGGGCGGACCGCCGGCATGGCCGCCCTTCTGATCGGCCACGCCGGACGCCTGGCCGCAGGCCACGAGGACAGCGCCCAGCAGCAGCGTGGCGCCAAGCCCCGCCGCGCGGCGGACCGAATCGGGGGCGCCGCGCAGCGAGCGGGCAAGTGAGTCAAACGCGGACATTCGCAGTCTCCCATTCGAAGGGGGTGCAGTTTACATACATCATTGGATGTATGTGCGACAGTGGGGGAACCGCGCGCGCAAATGGCGGTCCCTGACGATGAGAATCCATTACCTCTTCCGGAGCCCTCCATGGTTCGCCGTACCAAAGAAGAAGCCCTCGCAACCCGGTATCGCATTCTCGATGCGGCCGAGCTGCTCTTCGAGCAGCGTGGCGTGTCGCGGACCTCGCTGCACGACATTGCCGAGGCGGCCGAGGTCACGCGCGGCGCGATCTACTGGCACTTCAAGGACAAGGCCGACCTTTTCACCGCGATGATGGAGCGGGCAACCATGCCGATGGAGGCTGTCTGCCGGCCATTCGACTCCACCGAGAAAGACCCCCTCGGCTTCCTGGAACGGCAGCTGATGGCCACGCTGCGGATCACCGCGCAGAGCCCGCAGATGCGCCGCGCCTTCGACATCGCGACGCACAAGGTCGAGTACGTCGACGAGCTGCTCGCGGTACGCGATCGGCGCCTCGCGTGCCGCGACGATTGTCTCGCCGAAGGGGAGCGCATCCTGAAAGCCGCGGCGCGGCGCGGGCAGATCGGGCCTCGCGTGCCGGTGCGCTCGCTTGCGCTGGGGCTGCATGCCCTGGTCGACGGGCTGATCCAGAACTGGATGCTGCATCCCGAAGCCTTCGACCTCGTGCGCGTCGGCCGCCACGTGGTGCGCAGCTACATCGAGGGGCTGCGTGCGCCGGCGTCGCGTCGGGCGCGGCCGAGCCGGGCGGCGGTCGAGCGTCGGCAGCGGGCCGCGCAGGCCTGAACGGAAGGATTGAAAGGCGTCCACCCGATGTAGACGAACGAGCGCGGCGGTTTTCGACATGTCCGGCCACAAATTCCCGCCCGAGCCCGGCAGCGACGGGTTCGAGCGGATCCGGAGGGCGGCGCAGCAGCCGCCGCGCGCCGCGCGCGAGCCGCTGGTCGTCGCCGGTGTCGCATGCGGCTCGCTCGAGCCGGCGCTGGGCGAGCGCTTGCTCGCCGCGGGACTGCCGCTGCGCCGTCATGCCGACGGCTGGACAGTCCTCGGCCCCGTCGATGCAGCCTTCGAGGCCATCGCGCGCTGGCTGCATGCGCAGCGTCTGGGCGGCCGCTGGCGGGACGAGGCGCTGGCGGTGGTCGCGGCCGACGGTGCGCCGGTCGGCCGGATCGAGCGTGCGGCGGTTCGGCCGCTGGGCATCGCGACGCGGGCGGTGCACCTGGTCGGCGCCACGCCGTCAGGCGAGGTATGGATTCAGCAGCGTGCGTTCGACAAGGCAGTGGACCCGGGCCGCTGGGACACGCTGATGGGGGGCATGGTCGGCGCCGAGGAGACGATCGACCAGACGCTGGAGCGCGAGACATGGGAGGAAGCCGGCCTGCGGCTGGTGCAGCTGCGCGACCTCGGGCACTTCGGCCGGACCAGGGTGCGCCGGCCGGTGTCGGACGGCTACATGGTGGAGCACATCGACATGTTCGAAGCCTGCGTGCCGGAAGGCATCGCGCCGGCGAACCAGGACGGAGAGGTCGAGCGCTTCGATCGTGTCGGCCTCGAGGCGCTGGGCGAAAAGCTGGCGCGCGGCGACTTCACCGTTGAAGCGGCTCTCGTGCTCGCACATTGGCTGCGTCGGCCGGGGCGACGGGGGTGAAGGTCCACCGCCGACCTACAGCAGGCGCAAGGTGACGACGCCACCCACGATCAGCGCGGTCCCGGCCGCCCTGCGCAGGCCGAAGCTTTCCTTCAGCCACCGCGACCCGATCAGCGCCGCGAACAACACCGAGGTCTCGCGCAGCGCGGCGACGGCGGCCACCGGTGCCTGCGTCATCGCCCACAGCGCAATCGCATACGAGCCTGCAGAGGCCAGCATGCCGAGCAGCGCGAGCTTCCAGCGCCGCGCCATGTAGGCCCACGCGGCGGAGCGCCCGGCGCCGCGCCGCCACATCACCAGCGTGAAATAGGGCAGGCCGTTGACGAGCACCAGCGTCGCCACGTACTGCAGCGCGCTGCCGCCCGCGCGCACGCCGTTGCCGTCGACCACGGTGTAGGCGGCGATGATGGCCGCATTGAGAAGCGCCCAGCGCACCGCGTGGCCGTGCGAGCCGGTGCCGGCGGCGGCACCGCGCGACAGGCCCACCATCAGCACGCCGGCGCTGATGCCGGCCACGCCGAGCCAGGTGGCCAACGGCAGCGCTTCGCCGAGCAGCGTACTGCTCGCCAAGGCGACCAGCAGCGGCGCGAGTCCGCGCATGATCGGGTAGGTCAGGCCCAGGTCGCCGTGCCGGTAGGCGCCGGCAAGGGCGGTGTAGTAGCCGACGTGCAGCATGGCGGACGCGGCGATCCACGGCCACGCGGCCGGGTCGGGAAGACCGATCACGGCCACGAGCGGCAGCGTGATGACGCAGCCCAGCACGTGCATCAGAGCCGTGTCGAGCTGCTTGTCGCTGCCGGCCTTGATCAGCGCATTCCACGCCGCGTGCAGCAACGCGCCGAAGAGCACCGCCGCGACGATGGGCCAGGTGAGCGTCACGTCCGGTCGGGTGGCAGGGCCTGGAGCCGCGACTCGCGGATGCGCGTCTTGGACAGCGCACCGGCCGACTCGAGGATGGGGTAGGCGATGGAGCAGATGTGCGAGTTGATGCGCTTGAGGTCGCTGATGAGGTCGAGGTGCAATGAGCTGGTCTCGATGCTCAGCGCAGTGTTGTCGCGCAGCCGCGCGATGTGGCTGCCGGCATATTCGTGCTCCAGGTCGCGAAAGCGCGCCTTCTCCTCGAGCAGCTTCTGTGCGTCGCGCACGTGGCCGTCGAGGAACACGCTCATGCCCAGGCGCAGGTTGGCCAGCAGGCGCTCGTGCAGGTGGACGATTTCGGCCATGCCGGCGTCCGAGAAGCTGCGGTTCTTGCGGATCTTCTTGTCCTCGACGTCCTGCAGCACGCGTTCGATGATGTCGCCGATCTGCTCCATGTTGATCGTGAACGACACGATGTCGGTCCAGCGGCGGCTCTCGCGCTCGGACAAGGCCTCGCGGGAGATCTGCGTCAGGTAGAACTTGATCGCCGAATACAGCTCGTCGACGGTGTCGTCGAGGCGGCGCAGCTGCTCGGCGAGCGCGAGATCGTTGTTGCGGATCACCGGCAGGATGCCGCGCAGCATCGTCTCGACGACGTCGGCCTGATGCAGCGCTTCGCGCGCCGCGCAGGTGATGGCCAGCGACGGCGTGGCCAGCGCGGAGGGATCCAGGTGCCGCGGCCGCTCGGTTCCCACGCCGGCGGCAGGCGCCGGCAGCAGCTTTTCCGTGATGCGCGCGGCTGCGCCGGTGAGGCCGATGAAGGTCAGCGCCAGCAGGACGTTGAACGTGAGGTGGAAGACGACCACCTGCTGGTGCACCTGGTCGATGTACTCCTGCAGCTGCACGTGCGCGATCGGTAGCAACGGAACGGCGATCAGCGCACCCACCACCTTGAACAGCAGGTTGCCGAGGGGAAGGCGGCGCACCTGCGGTGACGCGCGGCCGGTGGCAATGAGCGCCAGCAACGCGCTGCCGATGTTGGCGCCCAGCACCAGGCCGATCGCCACGCCCGCGGGCACCATGCCCGAGGCGGCCAGCGTGGCGGTAAGCAGCACGATGGCGAGGCTCGAATAGGCCATCACCGTCAGCACCGCGCCGACCACCATGTCGAGCATCACCTCGTTCGGCAAGGCCACCAGCAGCGCGCGCACGGCCGGCGATTCGGTCATCGGGCGAGTCGCGCCGACGATGAGCTGCAGCGCCAGCGTGATGAGGCCCAGGCCGATCAGCACCCGGCCGATGCGTCCGGCGCCGGTGTCCTGCCGCGCGACGAACATGACCACGCCGACGAAGATGAGAAGCGGCGACAGCCACGACAGGTCCTGCGACAGCGCAACGGCCATCATGCTGCTGCCGACGTCGGCACCCAGCATCACCGCCAGGGCCGCACCGGTCGTGACCAGCCCCTTGCCGACGAAGGACGCCATGATCAGGCAGGTGGCCGTGGCCGACTGCACCAGCCCGGTCACGCCGATGCCCGCCAGCATGGCCTTGAAGCGGTTGCTGAAGCTGTGCGCGAGCACCCGCCGCAGGTCCTCCCCGAATACCTTGAGCACGCCGGTGCGCACGATGTGCGTGCCCCATACGAGCAGCGAGATGGCGGCGAGCAGGTTCAGCAGGTGCAGCATGGGTGATCG
Source organism: Piscinibacter sp. XHJ-5 (assembly GCF_029855045.1). GTDB lineage: Bacteria > Pseudomonadota > Gammaproteobacteria > Burkholderiales > Burkholderiaceae_C > Albitalea. The sequence goes on along the minus strand of NZ_CP123228.1, from coordinate 5,522,628 downwards.
ATGATAGGGCAGGCCCCTCCATTGACGATGCTTCTGCGCGGCCCCTAGACTGGCCTGCGCGTTTCACGCCCCAGCGGAGATCCCGATGACAGGCAAGGCGAAGCAGCACCCGGCACTCGAGGCGGTGCGCCAGAGCGGCACCGGCAAGGTCAAGGTGGCGGTCAGCGACATCGACGGCGTGCTGCGCGGCAAGTACCTGCACCTGGACAAGTTCTTCGGCGCCGCCGAGTCCAGCTTCGGCTTCTGCGACGTGGTGTTCGGCTGGGACAGCAGCGACACCTGCTACGACAACACCACGCTGACCGGCTGGCACCGCGGCTTTCCCGACGCGCTCGCGCGCATCGACCTCGACACGCACCGGCGCGTGCCGTGGGACAACGGCGTGCCGTTCTTCCTGGGTGACTTCGTCCAGGCCGACGGCAGTCCGCTGCCCATCTGTCCGCGCCAGACCCTCAAGCGCGTGCTCAAGCGGGCCGAGAAGCTCGGTGTGCAGCCGATGTGCGGCGTGGAATTCGAGTGGTTCAACTTCGCCGAGACGCCTCAGAGCTGGGCCGCCAAGAAGGGCGTCGATCCGCAGACCATCACGCCGGGCATGTTCGGCTACTCGCTGCTGCGCATGAACCACCGGCGGGAGTACTTCAATGCGCTGATGGACGAGATGCTCGCCTTCGGCGTGCCCATCGAGGGCCTGCACACCGAGACAGGGCCGGGCGTCTACGAAGTCGCCATCCTGTTCTCCGAGGCGCTGGAGGCGGCCGATCGCGCTGTCCTGTTCAAGACCGGCGCCAAGGAGATCGGCTCGCGCTTCGGCGTGATGCCCAGCTTCATGGCCAAGTGGAGCGAGAAATACCCGGGCTGCAGCGGGCACATCCACCAGAGCCTGTCGGACGGCAAGGCCAACCTTTTCCACGGCGCCGGCTCGCCGCGTTCGATGAGCCCCCTGTTCGAAAGCTACCTGGCAGGCCAGGTGGCCCACATGATGGAGTTCGGTCCGATGATCTGGCCGACGATCAACAGCTACAAGCGCCTGGTCGATGGCTTCTGGGCGCCGGTCAAGCCGACCTGGGGCCTGGACAACCGCACGGCGAGCTTTCGCGTGATCGCCGGCAGCCCCAAGGCGACGCGGCTGGAGACGCGCTGCCCGGGCGCGGACATCAACCCCTACCTCGCCGTCGCCGCAGTGCTGGCCGCCGGACTGAACGGCGTCGAGAAAGGGCTCAAGCTCACGGCGCCGCCGATCACCGGCACCAACGAAGGCGCCGAGAACATTGCGCGCGCGCCGCGCACGCTGATCGAGACGACGCGCATCTTTCAGCGCTCGGAGGTCGCGCGCGACTGGCTGGGCGACGACTTCGTCGACCACTTCGCGGCCACCCGCGAATGGGAATGGCGCCAGTGGCTGGATGGGGTGACGGACTGGGAATTGAAGCGCTACTTCGAGATCATCTGATGCGACGCCTCCTGCACTTTGCTCGACTGCTGGCCGCCGCGCTGCTGTGCGCCGCGGCCCATGCCGCCCCCCTGCGCGTGGCCAGCGGCTTCGACCCGCAGACGATGGACCCGCACGGCCTGGCGCTGCTGTACCACACGCGGGTGATGACGCAGGTCTACGAATCGCTGGTGTGGCGCGACCAGCAGTACCGCCTGGAGCCGGGTCTGGCGGTGTCGTGGCAGCCCGTGGACACCAAGACCTGGCGCTTCAAGCTGCGCCCCGGCGTGAAGTTCCACGACGGCTCGGCGTTCACCGCCGACGACGCGGTGTTCTCGATCCAGCGTGCGCTGGCGCCGCCGTCCAAGCGTTCGTTCCAGCTCAAGGGCGTCGTCGGCGCGAAGAAGGTCGACGACCTGACCATCGACGTGTCGCTGTCCACGCCCGACGCGGTGCTGCCGGAAAAGTTCTTCCTCATCGCGATGGTGAGCAAGACCTGGTGCCTGCGTCATGGCGTCGAGCGGGCGCAGGACTTCGACGGCAAGCAGGAGACCTACGCGGTGCGCAACGCCAACGGCACCGGTCCGTTCCGGCTCGAGCGCTACGAGCCGGACGTGAAGGTCGTGCTGAAGAGCCATCCGGGCTGGTGGGGACGCGCCGACAAGCGCTCGGGCAATGTCGACGAGGCGGTCTATGTGTCGGTCAAGTCGGATGCGACCCGCCTGGCTGCGCTCGCCTCCGGCGAGGTCGACCTGGTGCTGGATCCGCCCTTCCAGGACGTCGAGCGGCTGATGGCGAACAAGCAGCTCACGCTGCTGCAGATCCCCGATCTGGGCCAGCAGTACCTCACGTTCGACCAGTCGCGCGACGAGCTCGTGCACGGTGACGTGAAGGACCGCAACCCGTTCAAGGACAAGCGCGTGCGCCAGGCGGTCTACCAGGCGATCAACGTGGACCTGATCGTGAGCAAGGTGCTGCGAGGCCAGGCCACGCCCACCGGCGCGCTGCTGTCGACCAAGGTGGACGGCGCGCCCACCGACCACGACAAGCGCCTGCCGTACGACCCGCAGGCCGCGAAGGCCCTGCTGGCGGCTGCCGGCTATCCCGGCGGCTTCGCCGTCACGCTGGATTGCGTGAACATCGCCTACCGCGAGAACGTGTGCCAGGCCGCCACCGCGATGCTGGCGCAGGTGGGCATACGCACCACCTTGCGCTCGGCGCCCACCAACCAGTTCTTTCCCAAGCTGAGCCAGGCCACGGCCAGCTTCATCGAATTCGGCTGGACACCCGCCATCGATGCCTGGGCGTCGCTGAACGCGCTGTTCCATACCTGGGACAAGGACGGCGGAGGCACCTTCAACGCCGGGCGCTACTCGAATGCGGCGATCGACAAGCTCATCGACGACATCCGCGTCGAGCCCGACCTGACACGCCGCCGCGCGATGGTCGCCACCAGCTTGCGGCTGCTGCGCGACGAGCTGGTCTACATCCCCCTCTACCGCCGCACGCTGACCTGGGCGATGAACAAGAGGGTGCGTGCGGTCCAGTGGCCCAGCGACACCCTGGAGCTGCGCTGGGTGCAGGTGCAGCAGCCATGACCCTCCACCGCTTCGCCTTCCCGACGGCCATCCACTTCGGCGCCGGCGCGCGCAAGGGGGTCGCCGATCACCTGCGCCAGGCCGGTTGCCGCCGTCCGCTCATCGTCACCGACCGGGCGCTGGCCGCGCTGCCGGTGCTGGCCGAATTCCGCAGCCACCTCGACGGCCTGGAGGTCGCGGTGTTCGACGGCGTCTTCGGCAATCCGACGGCCAGCCAGGTGATGGCCGGCGCGCAGGCCTTCAAGCAGCACCGCGCCGACAGCCTCATCGGCTTCGGCGGGGGCGCGGCGCTGGACGTCGCCAAGGTGGTCGGGGTAATGGCGGTGCACGAAGGCCACGTCCTGGAGTACGTGTGGGACCACCCGCAGGTGCGGCCCATCGTCCATCCGTTGCCGCACTTCGTCGCGCTGCCGACCACCGCGGGCACCGGCTCCGAGGTCGGCCGATCGAGCGTCGTCTCGGAAGACGACACGCACGTGAAGCGCATCGTGTTCTCGCCGCAGCTGCTCGCGCGGGCGGTGTTCGCAGATCCGGAGCTCACGCTGGGCCTGCCGCCGGCGGTGACGGCCGCGACCGGCATGGACGCGCTGACCCACAACGTCGAGAGCTACCTGTCGCCGGCCTACCACCCGCTGTGCGACGGCATCGCTCTGGAAGGCACGCGCATCGCCGCGCGCTCGCTGCGCACGGCGGTGGCCGAGCCGGGCGACCTCGCGGCCCGCGGCGACATGCTGATGGCCTCGATGATGGGCGCGATCGCCTTCCAGAAGGACCTGGGTGCGGTGCACGCCTGCGCGCATGCGCTGGGTGCCGTGTGCGACCTGCACCACGGCCTGGCCAACGCGCTGATGATCGATACCGTGCTCGCGTGGAACTTCGAGGCCGTGCCGCACAAGTTCGACGAGCTGGCGCACGTGTGCGGCCTGGCAGGGGGCGGCCAGGCGTTCGTGCCGTGGCTGCGGCAGCTGAAGGCCGACATCGGCATCAGCGGCGGCCTGGCGCAGCGAGGCGTGCGGCGCGAGCAGCTGCCGCGGCTGGTCGAGCTGGCCCTGGCCGACATCTGTCACCAGACCAATCCGCGGCCCTGCACGGCAGCCGACTTCGAGCGCTTCTTCGAAGCCGCCCTGTGATGGACGAGCGCCTCAAGATCGGCATCAGCGCCTGCTTCTTCCACGCTGATCCGGCGCGCCCCATCTTCACCGGCAAGACGCTGCAGTACATCGAGCAGTCCGTGGCCCACTGGGTCATGTCGAGCGGCGCACTCGCCGTGATGATTCCCGACCCCGAAGGCGACACGCGCCGCGGCGACGCCACCCTCGCGCATTACGCGCGCTGGCTCGACGGTCTGGTGCTCGAAGGCGGCTCCGACGTCTGGCCGGGCAGCTATGGCGAGACGCCGCTGCAGGAGCGCTGGAGCGGCGACCGCGTGCGCGACGATTACGAGAAGGCTCTGGCGGCCGCGTTCATCGCCGAGTGCAAGCCGGTGTTCGGCGTGTGCCGCGGCCTGCAGCTGCTGAACGTGGCCTTCGGCGGCACGCTGTACCAGGACATCGCGACGCAGCGCCCCGATGCGGCGTCGCACCGCGAGGCCAGCCTGTACGACCGCCATTTCCACGAGATCGAGTTCGTGCCGGGGTCGCGGCTGGCGCAGATGTACGCCGGCGTCGCGCGAGCCCGGGTCAACAGCGTGCACCACCAGGCCATCAAGGATCTGGCCAGCGGCTTCGTCGTCGAGGCTCGCTCCGTCGGCGACGGCCTGATCGAAGCGGTGCGGCGACCCGGCGACAGCTACGTGGCCGCCGTGCAATGGCATCCCGAGTTCCACCGCGCCGACTGGGGCACGCTGGACGACGCCGCGATCCTCGACGACTTCCTGGGCGCCGTGCAGGCGTCGAAAGAACGATGAACAGCCTGAAGGTTTACAACCCTGCCAACGATGCACTGATCGCCGAAGTGCCGGCCGATGACGCCGCCGCCGTGGCCGCCAAGGCCGAGCGCGCCCGCGCCGCGCAGCCGGCCTGGCACGCCACGCCGATCGCGCAGCGCAAGGCCTGCATCGCACGCTTTCGCGATGCGCTGGCGGCGCAGGTCGAATCCCTGGCGGCGACGCTGACGGCCGAGGTCGGTAAGCCGATCCGCCAGTCGCGCAACGAGATCAACGGACTGCAGGTGCGGCTCGACTTCTTTCTCGCGCAGGCCGAGCGCAGCATCGCGTCCGAGACGGTGCTGGCCGAAGCCGACATCACCGAGCGCATCAGCCACGAGCCGCTCGGCGTCATCGCGAACATCTCGGCCTGGAACTACCCGTACTTCGTCGGCAGCAACGTCTTCGTGCCGGCGCTGCTCACCGGCAACACCGTGCTCTACAAGCCGTCGGAGCACGCCACGCTCACGGGGCTGCAGATCGCGCGGCTGCTGCACGAAGCGGGTGTGCCGGCCGATGCGTTCATCGCGCTGGTGGGCGGCGGCGAGGTCGGTGCGGCGCTGGTCGAGCAGCGCATCGACGGCCTGTTCTTCACCGGCTCGCATGCCACCGGGGCGCGCATCGCCGCAGCGCTCGGCCAGCGCCTGGTCAAGCTGCAGCTCGAGCTCGGCGGCAAGGATCCGAGCTACGTCTGCGACGATGCCGACGTGCAGGCGGCCGCCGAATCGCTGGCCGACGGGGCCATGTACAACAGCGGGCAGAGCTGCTGCTCGGTCGAGCGCATCTACGTGCACGAGCGGGTCCACGATGCCTTCGTCGAGGCCTTCCTCGACGTGGTGCGCGGGCTCAAGGTCGGCGACCCGACCGACGAATCGACCTACATCGGCCCGATCACCCGTGCGCCGCAGCTGGCGGTGCTCGAAGCGCAGGTCGCCGATGCGCTGGCCAAGGGCGCCACGCTGCGGGTCGGCGGACACCGCATCGACCGGCCGGGCCACTGGTTCGAGCCGACGGTGTTCACCGAGACCGACCACACCATGGAGCTCATGCGCGAGGAAAGCTTCGGGCCGATCATCGGCATCTGCAAGGTCAGCGGCGACGAGGAGGCGGTGGCGCTCATGAACGACACGCGCTACGGCCTCACGGCGGGCGTGTATTCGCCCGACGAGCACCGGGCCAAGCGCCTGCTTGCGCAGGTGACGGCCGGCTCGGTGTACTGGAACTGCTGCGACCGCGTCAGTCCGCGCCTGCCCTGGTCGGGCTGCGGCGATTCGGGCATCGGCCTCACGCTGTCGACCTACGGCATCCAGACCTTCACGCGGCCCAAGGCCTGGCATCTGCGCACGGTGTGAATCTGCGGTGTGAACGAGGGTAAAACCGCAGGTCGAACGAAAGAAAATCCGGCGAAGCGCTTCCTAGACTGAGGATCGTGGCAGTGGGCCACGTTCCCGGAGGCGAAGATGCGCGTCGGTGTACCCAAGGAGATCAAGGTCCAGGAGCACCGGGTCGGCCTCACGCCGATGGCCGTGCGTGAATACGTCGCCCACGGTCACGACGTGCTCGTGCAGACGGGCGCCGGCGCCGGCATCGGCGCGGCCGATGCGACCTACCTTGCGGCGGGCGGGCGCATCGTCGACTCGGCCGACGAGGTGTTCGCCGGCGCGGAGATGATCGTCAAGGTGAAGGAGCCGCAACCCGGCGAGTGGAAGAAGCTGCGCAAGGGCCAGATCCTGTTCACCTACCTGCACCTCGCGCCCGATCCGCAGCAGGCGCATGGCCTGCTCGAATCGGGCTGCACGGCAGTCGCCTACGAAACTGTCACCGACGAGCGTGGGGGTCTGCCGCTGCTGGCGCCGATGAGCGAGGTGGCGGGACGGCTGGCGGTCGAGGCGGCGGCCTTCTCGCTGCGCAAGACCGGCGGCGGCAAGGGGCTGCTGCTCGGGGGCGTGCCCGGCGTGCCGCCGGCGCGCGTGGTGGTGCTGGGCGGCGGCGTCGTCGGCACGCATGCGGCGCGGATGGCCGCGGGACTGGGCTGCGAGCTCACCATCCTCGATCGGTCCTTGCCGCGCCTGCGCCAGCTCGACGAGTTGTTCCAGGGCCGCGTGCGCACGCGCTACTCGAGCGTCGCGACCATCGAGGAGGAATTGCAGGCCGCCGACGTGGTGATCGGCGCCGTGCTCATTCCGGGCGCAAGCGCGCCGAAGCTGGTAACCCGTGCGATGCTGAAGCTGATGCGCCCGCGCAGCGTGCTCGTCGACGTGGCCATCGACCAGGGCGGCTGCTTCGAGACCTCGCGCCCCACGACCCACGACGCGCCGACCTACGAGGTCGACGACATCATCCACTACTGCGTCGCCAACATGCCGGGTGCCGTGCCGGCCACTTCGAGCCATGCGCTGAACCACGCCACGCTGCCGTTCGGACTCGCGCTGGCGGCCAAGGGCGAGAAGGCGCTGATCGACGACGTGCACCTGCGCCGCGGGCTCAACGTGCACCGCGGGCGGGTGACGTGCGAGCCGGTGGCCAAGGCGTTGAAGCTGCCGTGGGTGGATGCGGAGGATGCGCTCGGCGTTCTGTGAGGCCAAGCCGTCACGACCGCCGCTTGTACTGGATCCGCCACAGCAGCTTCCAGCTCTTGCCGCCGTCGTCGGTGCGCTCCCAGTCCCAGGTGAGCGAATCGGACCGGATGGCATGGAACACCATGCGCTGCGCCGTCGCCTTCGCCATGTCGGTGATGAAGATGCGCCTGTCGCCGTCGACCTGCGCCGTGAACGAGAAGTAGCCGCCCTGGTTGTCGGTCCACGCCTGGCGCCACACGCCGGTCGCCTTGTGCAGCACGGACAGCGAGCGCCCCTTGAAGGCCGGCGACGTGGCGTCCGGCGCGGCTTCGAAGTTCTCTTCGATGACGCTGCCGTCGAGCACTTTCGCGATGCGGTTGCGGCCCTGGCCCCGGCTGCCGTCGGCGTTGGTCCACGACACGTCCCAGTCGCCGATCCAGAAGTCGAACAGGTCGGGTGACTGGGACTGGGCGGGGGTCTGCGCGCCTGCCGCCATGGCCAGCAGGCACAGCGAGGCGACGAGGACGGGTCGACGTTTCATGGCTTCGGTTGCAGCATCTGCGAGATCTCGTCGGCCGCCGCGCGCAGCTTGGGCAGGAAGTGCTCGAGCATGTGCGCCGGCGACGTGCGGTTGACTTGGCCGCTGACGTTCATCGCCGCGATGACTCGGCCGGCGCGGTCGCGAATCGGCGCCGACAGCGAGACCAGTCCTTCCTCGAGCTCCTGGTTGACGAGGCACCAGCCTTGCTGTCGCACCGTGGCCAGCTCGGCCCTGAGCTGGCGCAGGTCGACGATGGTGCGCTCGGTGTGGCGCGTCGGCGGGTTCTCGCGCAGCAGCGCGTCGAGCGCCGCGGGCGCCAGATCGGCGAGCAGCATTCGTCCCATCGACGTGCAGTGCGCGGGCAGCCGGCTGCCGATGCCCAGGTTGATGCTCATGATCTTGTGGGTCGGGATGCGCAGCACATAGACGATTTCGGCGCCGTCGAGCACCGCGGCCGAGCACGACTCCTTGATCTCCTCGACCAGGCGCTCCATCACCGGCTCGGCGAGGTTCCACAGCGGCAGCGACGAGAGATATGCAAAGCCGAGATCGAGGATGCGCGGCGCCAGGCTGAACTGCCGACCCTGGCAGCGCACATAGCCCAGGCTTTCGAGCGTGAGCAGGATGCGCCGCGCGCCGGCACGCGTGAGGCCCGTGCGCTGCGCCACTTCGGACAGCGTCTGCTGCGGCGCCTGCGCGCTGAACGAGCGGATCACCTGGAGGCCGCGCGCGAACGACTGCACGTAGGTGTCGCTGGGACGCGGCGCGGCGTTGTCGGTGATCGGTGGTGCGGAGTCGGCGTGCATGCGGGCAGTCTAGGCGACGGGCTGCGGCTAACATCCTGCCCGCGTCATTTTTTGGGGAGCACGCGATGGCGATGGACGTGGTGGACTACGAGATCAAGGGGTCGGAGATGCAGTTCGTCGAGGTCGAGCTCGACCCTGGCGAGGCGGCGGTCGGCGAGGCCGGCAGCATGATGTTCATGGACGCCGGCATCCAGATGGACACCGTGTTCGGCGACGGATCGGCCAGCCAGGGCGGCGGCCTCTTCGGCAAGCTGCTGGGAGCCGGCAAGCGCCTGATCACCGGCGAATCGCTGTTCACCACGGTCTACACCAACCAGGCGGGCGGCAAGAAGCGCATTGCGTTCGCCGCGCCCTACCCGGGCAAGATTCTTCCGATGGAGCTGCGGCAGCTCGGCGGCACGCTGATCTGCCAGAAGGATGCTTTTCTCTGCGCCGCGCGCGGCGTGTCGCTGGGCATCCACTTCCAGCAGAAGCTGTCGGTGGGATTCTTCGGCGGCGAGGGCTTCATCATGCAGCGGCTCGATGGCGACGGCCTCGCCTTCGTGCATGCCGGTGGCACCGTCGTGCGGCGCGAGCTTCAGGCCGGCCAGACGCTGATGGTGGACACGGGCTGCCTGGTCGCGTACACGCCCAGCGTCAATTTCGAGATCCAGTACGTCGGCAAGGTCAAGACCGCGTTGTTCGGCGGCGAGGGCCTGTTCTTCGCCAAGGTGACGGGCCCCGGCACGGTGTGGCTGCAGAGCCTGCCGTTCTCGCGCCTGGCGTCGCGCGTCTTCGCGGCGGCACCGCAGACCGGCGGCTCGCGCGAGGAGGGCTCCATCCTGGGCGGCTTCGGCGCGGGCGGGCTGCTCGGCGGCGTTCTCGGCGGCGATGACGACTGAGGCCCGCGCGGCCGCTTCGAAGATGAACCTGCTGTTCGATTCCTTCTGGCGCGCGGCCGCCTACTGCCTGCATCCGCGGGTCATCCTGCTGTCGCTCGCGCCGCTGCTGCTGATGGCCGCGATGGCGCTGGCGCTCGGCTATTTCTTCTGGGAGCCGGCGCTGGACGCGGTGAGCGCGGCCATTGCCTCGTGGGAGCTGATGTCGACCTTCGTCGACTGGCTCGACAGCGTCGGCCTCGCCGGACTGAAGGCGGCGCTCGCCCCGCTGGTCGTCGTGTTCGTGACGACGCCGATGATCGTCGTCGTGTCGCTGCTCGTGGTCGCGGCGCTGATGGCGCCGGCCATCGTCAAGCTGGTCGCCGATCGCCGCTTTCCCTCGCTGCATCGCGCGCACGGCGGATCGCTTGTCGGCGGCACGGTCGCCGCGCTCGGCGCCACGCTGGTCGCGCTGCTCGCCCTGGTGCTGTCGATACCGCTCTGGCTCGTGCCGCCGCTGGTGCTCATCGTGCCGCCGCTGATCTGGGGCTGGCTCACCTACCGCGTGATGAGCTACGACGTGCTGGCCGAGCACGCCAGCCGCGAAGAGCGACAGCAGGTCATCCGGCGGCATCGGCACTCGCTGTTCGCGATCGGCGTGATCAGCGGCTATCTCGGCGCCGCGCCGTCGCTGGTGTGGGTCTCGGGCGCCATGGTGGTGGTGCTGGCGCCGGTGCTCGTGCCGCTTGCCATCTGGATCTACATGCTGGTGTTCGCGTTCTCCGCGCTCTGGTTCGCGCACTACGCACTGGCCGCGCTGCAGGCGCTGCGCGCCGAGCGGCGCATCGTCGATGCCGCCATGCCGCACAGGCGCGACGTGCCGCCGGCGCTGCCGCCTGCCACGGAGGCGCCATGAACTTCGGTCTGATCGTCATCGGGGACGAGATCCTCTCGGGCAAGCGCAGCGACAAGCACCTGCCCAAGGTGATCGAGCTGCTCGCCGCGCGCGGCCTGTCGCTGTCGTGGGCGCGCTATGTCGGCGACGACCCGGCGCGCATCACGGCCGACCTGCGCGATGCGTTCGCCAGCGGCGACGTGGTGTTCTCGTGCGGCGGCATAGGCGCCACGCCCGACGACCACACGCGCCAATGCGCAGCGGCCGCGTTGTCGCGGCCGCTCGTGCTGCACCCCGAAGCGCGCGAGCTCATCCTGCAGCGCGTGCGCCAGATGGCGCAGGAGCAGGGCACGCCGTCCGACGAAGACCATCCCGACACGCAGCGACGTCTCGAGATGGGCCGGTTTCCGCAAGGCGCGCAGATCGTGGCGAACCCGTTCAACCGGATCCCCGGCTTCTCCATCGGCGACGTGCACTTCGTGCCCGGTTTCCCGGTGATGGCGCACCCGATGATCGAGGCGCTGCTCGACACGCGCTATGCGCACCTGCACCGCCGCAACGCCTGGCAGGAGCGCTCCGTCATCGTCTTCGGCTCGATGGAGGCCACCTTGACGCCGCTGATGGAGGAGGTCGAGGCGGGCTTCCCCGGCGTCAAGGTGTTCAGCCTTCCGAGCGTCGACCATCCCGAATGGGGCCGGCACATCGAGCTCGGCGTGAAGGGCGACCCTGACCGGGTGGCTGCCGCCTATGCCGCCTTGCTGGCCGGACTCGCGCGGCACTCCGTTCGGCTGGGCCCGGAACTGGTGCGCTGATAAGCACCAGCTTGGTGCCTGATCAGGCACCAAGCTGGCATCTTGACCGCCGGGCCGTGGCAGCGACCGGCCGCGCGCACCACGTCTGTCCGTTTCCCTCGCAAAACAAGGGTTGTCGGCATGGTTTCTGCTACATTCCTGTGCGCATTTTTGAGGCACCCCAGGCGGCTCGCCTCGCCGATGTCGTTCCCCCTCCCCACCCCAACACCAAAGAGCGTCCCGCTAGGAGATTTTTGATGGCAGCCAAGACCGTCGCCGACGTGATGAAGATGGTGTCGGAAAACGAAGTCAAGTTCGTCGACTTCCGCTTCACCGACACCCGCGGCAAGGAGCAACACGTGTCCGTGCCCGTGTCGCACTTCGATGAAGACAAATTCACGTCGGGCCACGCTTTCGACGGCTCGTCGATCGCCGGCTGGAAGGGCATCGAAGCCTCCGACATGCTGCTGATGCCGGACCCGGTGACGGCCAACATCGATCCGTTCTACGAAGAGCCGACGCTGATCCTCACCTGCGACGTGATCGAGCCGGGCGACGGCAAGCCCTACGAGCGCGATCCGCGTTCGCTCGCCAAGCGTGCCGAGGCCTACCTGAAGTCGTCCGGCATCGGCGACGCCGCCTTCTTCGGCCCGGAGCCCGAGTTCTTCGTCTTCGACGCCGTGCGCTGGAACGTCGACATGTCCGGCTCCTTCTTCAAGATCGAGTCCGAAGAGGCACCGTGGAACTCCGGCAAGGAGTACGAGCACGGCAACTCGGGCTACCGTCCGCCGGTCAAGGGCGGCTACTTCCCGGTCCCGCCGATCGATTCGTTCCAGGACATGCGCTCCGAGATGTGCCTGATCCTCGAATCGCTGGGCGTGCCGGTCGAAGTGCATCACCACGAAGTCGCGGCCCCGGGCCAGATGGAACTGGGCACCAAGTTCAGCACGCTGGTCCAGCGCGCCGACTGGCTGCAGATCCAGAAATACGTGATCACCAATGTCGCCCACGCCTACGGCAAGACCGCGACCTTCATGCCCAAGCCCGTCGTCGGCGACAACGGCTCCGGCATGCACGTGCACCAGTCGGTCTGGAAGGACGGCAAGAACCTGTTCGCCGGCGACGGCTACGCCGGGCTGTCGGAGTTCGCGCTGTACTACATCGGCGGCATCATCAAGCACGCCCGCGCGCTGAACGCGATCACCAACCCGACGACCAACAGCTACAAGCGCCTGGTGCCCGGCTTCGAAGCGCCGGTCAAGCTGGCCTACAGCTCGCGCAACCGTTCCGCCTCGGTCCGCATTCCGTATGTCGCGAACCCCAAGGGCCGCCGCATCGAGGTCCGCTTCCCGGATCCCCTCACCAACCCGTACCTGGGCTTCTCGGCCATGCTGATGGCCGGCCTGGACGGCGTCGAGAACAAGATCCACCCGGGCGAAGCCGCCACCAAGGATCTGTACCACCTGCCGCCGGAAGAGGACGCGAAGATCCCGACCGTTTGCCACAGCCTGGACCAGGCGCTCGAGTACCTCGACAACGACCGTGCCTTCCTGACCAAGGGCGGCGTGTTCACCGATGCCTACATCGACGCCTACATCGAGCTGAAGATGCAGGAAGTGACCCGCTTCCGCATGACGACCCACCCGGTCGAGTTCGACATGTACTACAGCGCGTGATCCCCATCACGCTCCACGAAAGGGACGGCGAAAGCCGTCCCTTTTTCATGGGTCTCGGGTCTTCATGCCTGCGCGACAATGGGGCGAGTCATCGCGAGTGCGAGCACTCGCGTTGTTCATCCCAGGAGACCGCATGAACCGAATTGCCGCCTACTGCCTGTGCGCCTGTGCCCTGGCCACCACGCCGCTGGCGTGGGCGCAGCCGGCGCGCGAGGTGTACCGCTGCCCCGGCAATCCCGTTCTCTACACCGATACGCTGTCAGCCAAGGAAGCTCAGGCCAAGGGATGCCGCACGCTGGAGGGCGCTCCCATCACGGTCGTGCAAGGCGTGCGGCCCAGGCCCGCGGCCTCCGGGGCGGCCGTCGCCGGTGCCCGCAGCACCGAGGAGCGCGTCGCGCCGGGCGAGCAGCGCGCCCGCGACAACGACGCGCGCCGCATCCTCGAAGGCGAGCTCAAGCGTGAGGAAGATCGCCTCGCCGCGATGCAGAAGGAATTCAACAACGGCGAGCCCGAGCGCCGCGGCGACGAGCGCAACTACCAGAAGTACATGGACCGCGTCGCCGAGATGAAGGCCGACATCGCCCGCAAGGAAGCCGACGTCGCCGCCATCAAGCGCGAGTTGGCCAAGCTCCCTCAGTGAAGCCCGATCCCGTCGGCGAGCCGTCCACCAGGCCCCCGCCGGCGTCGTTCACGGCGCTCGACCACCTGGCGACGATGGTCGCCATCGTGCAGTCCGAGGGGCGCTGCCAGTTCGCGAATGCCGCCTTCGAGCATGTGCTGGGACTGTCGCGCCGCGCCGTGCAGCGCGGCTCGCTGTTCGACTGGTTCGTCGAGCCGCAGGCGCTGCGCGACACGGTGGCCGCGGTGGTGCGCAACGACTACGCCACCAGCCGCCTCGAAGCCCAGCTCAAGCGCCCGGCGTCCGCGCCCTTGCCGGTGCACGTGATCGTCAACCAGATGGAGCGGACCAACTCGGTCATCGTCGAGCTGGTCGAGATCGAACAGCAGACGCGCCAGGACCGCGAGGAGCGTGCGCTCGATCAGGCGCAGGCGAACAAGGAGCTGATCCGCAACCTGGCGCACGAGATCAAGAACCCGCTGGGCGGCATCCGCGGCGCGGCCCAGCTGCTGGAGATGGAAGTCGAGTCGCGGGCGCTGACCGAGTACACGCAGGTCATCATCCAGGAGGCCGACCGGCTGCAGTCGCTGGTGGACCGGCTGCTTGCGCCGCACCGCAAGCCGCACGTCGTCAGCGACGTCAACATCCACGAGGTGTGCGAGCGGGTGCGCTCGCTGATCCTGGCCGAGTTTCCGCGCGGGCTCACGGTCGAGCGCGACTACGACATCTCCATCCCCGATTTCCGCGGCGATCGCGAGCAGCTCATCCAGGCGGTGCTCAACATCGCGCACAACGCGGCGCAGGCGCTGGGCGACCGCATCGCGGTGGGGGATGCGTCGATCACCCTGCGCACGCGCATCGCGCGCCAGGTCACGCTGGGCAAGCAGCGCTATCGTCTGGCACTGGACTTGCATATCGAGGACAACGGCCCGGGCGTACCGGAGTCGATCCGCGATCGCATCTTCTACCCCTTGGTTTCGGGGCGCGACGGCGGGTCGGGTCTGGGGCTCACGCTGGCGCAGACCTTCGTGCAGCAGCACCAGGGCATGATCGAATGCGACAGCGTGCCGGGCAAGACGATATTCAAGATCGTGATCCCGCTGCCCTAGGCCACGAGCCCGGTGTCGGCGCCGGGTCCCGGTCGAGAGGACCAGAATGACACCGTCCGGTTTCAAGGGCAGGGAATGAAACCCATCTGGATTGTTGACGACGACCAATCCATCCGCTTCGTGCTGGAGAAGGCACTGGCGCGCGAGGACTTCGCCGTCAGGAGCTTCACCAACCCCAAGGACGTGCTGGCCGCGCTCGACGACGACGCGCCGCAGGTGCTGGTGTCCGACATCCGCATGCCGGGAGGGTCGGGCATCGAGCTGCTGACCAAGGTGAAGGAGCGCCAGCCGGGGCTGCCCGTCATCATCATGACGGCCTACTCCGATCTCGACAGCGCCGTCAGCGCCTTCCAGGGCGGTGCCTTCGAGTACCTGCCCAAGCCCTTCGACGTGCCCAAGGCGGTGGAGCTGATCCGCCGCGCGGTCGACGAGAGCATGCGGGAGGAGGTGCGCGACACCGCGTCGGCCGAGATGCCCGAGATGCTGGGCCAGGCACCGGCCATGCAGGACGTGTTCCGCGCGATCGGTCGGCTCAGCCAGAGCATCGTCACGGTGCTGATCACCGGCGAGTCCGGGTCGGGCAAGGAGCTCGTCGCGCGTGCCCTGCACAAGCACAGCCCGCGCGCGAGCGGTCCCTTCGTGGCCATCAACACCGCCGCGATCCCCAAGGACCTGCTCGAGAGCGAGCTGTTCGGCCACGAGCGCGGCGCCTTCACCGGCGCGCAGACCACGCGACGCGGCCGCTTCGAGCAAGCCGACGGCGGCACGCTGTTTCTCGACGAGATCGGCGACATGCCGTTCGACCTGCAGACGCGCCTGCTGCGGGTGCTGAGCGACGGCCAGTTCTATCGCGTGGGCGGGCACAACCCGCTGCGCAGCAATGTGCGCGTGATCGCGGCGACCCACCAGAACCTCGAGGAGCGCGTCAAGCTGGGCGCCTTCCGCGAAGACCTTTTCCACCGCCTCAACGTGATCCGCCTGCGGCTGCCTGCGCTGCGCGAGCGGCGCGAGGACGTGCCGGCACTGGCCCGCTTCTTCCTGCAGAAGAGCGCCAAAGAGCTGGGCGTCGAAGCCAAGCGCATCACCGACCAGGCGCTCGCACGGCTGATGCGCTTCGACTTCCCGGGCAACGTCCGCCAGCTCGAGAACATCTGCCACTGGCTCACGGTGATGGCGCCCGCCCAGGTCATCGAAGCCAAGGACCTGCCGCCCGAGCTGCTGGGCGAAGGCGCTGCGCTGCCTGCGGCGGTTGCAGTCGCCGAGACGGCTGTTGCGGGCGAAGCGGCGGTGCCGGTGCCGGCGTCGTATGCGCCGGTCGTCGTCACACCTGCCGAATCCGTCGCCGCCCCGGCGCCCGCGCCGTGGCTGGTCGACCTGGAGCGTGAGTCGCGCAGCCTGCTGCAGGCCGGCGCGCCCGAGGTGTGGGACACGCTGACGCGAAAGTTCGAGGCCCAGCTCATCCACACGGCGCTGGAGGTCACGCGTGGCCGCCGGATCGAGGCGGCGCAGAAGCTCGGCATCGGGCGCAACACCATCACGCGCAAGATCCAGGAGCTGGGACTGGACGACTGAGCCCGCGGACCATCACACCGGAAACGGCACGATCTGCGCCATCAGGCCGGCCGCGTCCACCAGCAGGAAATCCTTGAATGCCTGCGCCACCGGCGGCAAGCGCTTGCTGCGCCGGTGCACCACGTACCAGTTCAGCATCACCGGGAAGTCCTTCACGTCCAGCACGACCAGGCTTCCGCTTTGCAGCTCCTTCGAGATCGTGTGCGCCGACAGGAAGCTCACGCCCATGCCGGCGATGACCGCCTGCTTGATGGTCTCGGTGCTGCGAATCTCCATCGCCACGTTGAGCTGGACGATGTCGCTGCCGAAGGTCTCCTCCAGCGAGTTCCAGTTGTCCGAGCCCTTCTCGCGCACGATGAAGGGCTCGCGCGCGATGCGCTCGCGCGGGATGCCGCGCTGCCCCGCCAGGGCATGGCCCGCCCCGGCGGCGATGACGTAGGGGTGCGGCGCAAAGGCCTGGTTCACGGTGTCCAGGTGGGTGGGCGGGCGCACCATCACCGCGAGGTCGGTCTGGTTCTGCGCGATGCGCTCCAGCAGCTCCTCGCGGTTGTGCACGGTGAAGTTGAGGCTGACGTCGCGATGGCGGCGCACGAACTCCACCAGCAGGTGCGGGAAGAAATAGTCGCCGGCGCTGATCACGCTCACGTTCAGCTTGCCGCCCGCCACGCCGCGGAACTGCGTCATCGCATGCTCGGCGGCCTCGAACTGCGCGATGATCGATCGGCTGATCTCCAGCAGCTCGGTGCCCGCGGGCGTCAGGTAGATCTTCTTGCCGAACTGCTCGAAGAGCGGATTGCCGGCATGCTCCTCCAGCTTCTTCACCTGGGTGGACACTGCCGGCTGCGTGAGATGCAGCTCCTCGGCCGCTCGGGAGAAGCTGTTGAGTCGCGCGACGCTTTCGAAGATCTTGAGCTGGCGCAGCGTGGCGTGCTTCATCGCAAGGCGATGCCGCGGCCTTCGGTGGCGATGGTGTGCGCCAGCAGCCGCACGAGCGCGTACACCGCGTCGATGTGCGGCGTCGGCGTGTCTGTGAGCCGCGCCAGCTCGACCACCGAGCCGACGAGCGCATCGATCTCCGGCGCCCGGCCGGCCTCGATGTCCTGGAGCATCGAGGTCTTGTGCTTGCCGACCTTCTCCGCGCCCGCGATGCGCTTCTCCACGGTGACACGGAATGTGATGCCGAGCCGGTTCGCGACCGTCTGAGCCTCGAGCATCATCGCCGTGGCGAGCTCTCGCGTCGGCGGGAACTGGCAGATGTCGACCAGCGTCGCATGCGACAGCGCACTGATCGGGTTGAAGGTCAGGTTGCCCCACAGCTTGAGCCAGATCTCGGCGCGGATGTCGGCGAGCACCGGGGCCTTGAAGCCGGCCCGCTCGAAGCAGGCGGATGCGGCCAGCACGCGCTCGCTGCTGCTGCCGTCGAGCTCGCCCAGCGGGAAGCGCTCGCCTTCGGTGTGGCGGACGACGCCCGGCGCAAGCAGATCGGCGGCCGGGTACACCACGCAGCCGATGACGCGCTCGGCTGGAATGCGCTGCGCGACGCGTCCACCCGGGTCCACGCTTTCCAGCCGCTTGCCTTGCAGCGCCCCGCCGTGGGCATGGAAATACCAGTACGGGATGCCGTTCTGCATCGTGATCACGGCCGTCTCGGGACCGAACAGCTTCGGCACGGCATCGGCCACCGCGTCGACCTGATGCGCCTTCACCGCGAGGATCACCAGGTCCTGTGGGCCGGCTTGTGCGCAGTCGTCGGTGGCCTGCACCTGGGCGGCCACCTGCTCGCGCCCGTCGTGCTCGATCAGCTTGAAGCCATTGGCGCGGATTGCCTTCAGGTTGGCGCCGCGTGCGATGAAGGTCACCGATTCGCCGGCCAGCGCCAGGCGTGCGCCTACCAGGCCGCCGATGGCCCCCGCGCCGATCACCGCGATCTTCATGGTCAGCTCCCGTCAGTCGAAGGGCAGGCAGTGCGAGCCGAGCACCGACTCGAGGAGCCGGCCGATCTCGGCCGGGTTGTGGGTGACGCGCACGCCGCAGGCTTCCATCACCGCAAGCTTCTCCTGCGCCGTGCGCTCGCCGCCGGACAAGATGGCGCCGGCGTGGCCCATGCGGCGCCCCGGCGGCGCGGTCATGCCCGCGATGAAGCCGATGACGGGCTTGGTCATGTGCTGCTGTATCCAGCGCGCCGCCGCTTCCTCGGCGTCGCCGCCGATCTCGCCGACCAGCACCACCGCCTCGGTGTCGGCGTCGTCGTTGAACAGGCGCAGCACGTCGATGTAGTCGAGCCCGCCGACCGGGTCGCCGCCGATGCCGATCACCGTCGACTGGCCGAGCCCGTAGTCGTGCAGCTGGCTGGCCGTTTCGTAGGTCAGCGTGCCCGAGCGCGACACCACGCCGATGTTGCCGGCGGTGTGGATGTCGCCCGGCATGATGCCGATCTTGATCTCGCCGGGCGTGATGAGGCCGGGGCAGTTCGGCCCCAGCAGCCGCGTGCGCCGGCCCTGCATGAGCTCGCGCGTGCGGATCATGTCGCGCACCGGGATGCCCTCGGTGATGCAGACGACGAGGTCGAGGTCGGCGTCCACCGCTTCGGCGATGGCCGCGGCCGCGAACGGCGGCGGCACGTAGATCACCGAGACCGTGGCCCCGGTGCGCTGCCTCGCCTCTTTCACGCTGGCGTACACCGGAACGCCGTCGACCGTGCTGCCGCCCTTGTGCGGATTGACGCCCGCGACGAAGGCCTCGCGGCCGTGGGCGTAGTCGCGGCACAGCGCGGTGTGGAAGCGTCCGGCCTTGCCGGTGATGCCTTGCGTGATGACGCGGGTGTGACGGTCGACGAGGATGGTCATCTCATCTCCCTGCGGCGGCCTGCACGACCTTCACGGCCGCGTCGGCCATGTCCTTCGCGGAGCGTATCGGCAGTCCCGACTTCTCGAGGATCTTCTTGCCGATGCCTTCGTTGGTGCCCTTCATGCGCACCACCAGCGGCACGGTGAGATCGGCCTGGCGCACCGCCTCGACGATGCCGGTGGCGATCACGTCGCACCGCATGATGCCGCCGAAGATGTTGACGAGGATGGCGTCCAGCTGGCGGTTGCGCGTCATCAGCTTGAAGGCCTCGGTGACCTGCTCGGCAGTGGCGCCGCCGCCGACATCGAGGAAATTCGCCGGCGCGCCGCCGTAGAGCTTGATGAGGTCCATGGTCGCCATCGCGAGGCCTGCGCCGTTGACGATGCAGCCGATGTTGCCGTCCAGTCGCACGTAGTCCAGGTCGAACGCCGCGGCCTCGGTCTCGTCGGGATCCTCCTGCTCGGGGTCGCGCAGCGCGGCGAGATCGGGATGGCGGAAGAGGGCGCTGGCGTCGATGTCGAACTTCGCATCGAGGGCGATGACGCGGTGATCCGGCGTCACCACCAGTGGGTTGACTTCGGCCAGCAGTGCGTCGTTGGCGTCGAATGCGCGATACAGCGCCTGCATGAAGTCGCATGCCGGCTCGATCGCCGCCTCGGCAATGCCGATGCGGCGGGCCACCGCTTCGGCCTCGTCCCGGGCGAGCCCCGCCAGCGGTGGAATCACGACCTTGTGGATCCTGTCCGGTGTGTGGGCCGCCACCTCGACGATGTCCATGCCGCCCCGGCTCGATGCGATTAGGGCCACGCGGCGGCTGGCGCGGTCGATGGTCAGGCCGACGTAGACCGCCTTGGCGGCCGCGATGTGCTCCTCGACCAGCACGCGCTTCACGAGCCGGCCCGCCGGTCCGCTGCTGCGCGTGACCAGCGTCGTCCCGAGCATGCCCGCGGCGTGGCGGCGAAGGTCCTCGGCCGAGCGCGCGACCTTGATGCCGCCGGTGACGCCACGCACGCCACCATGGACTTGCGCCTTGAGCACCCACTCGCTGCCGCCCAGCTGCGCGGCGGCCGCGGCGGCTTCGTCGGGCGAGGCGCACACCACGCCCGCCGGGGTGGAGATGCCGTGCTGTCTCAGCAGATGCTTCGCCTGGTGCTCGTGCAGGTTCAAGTCGCTCCTCTCGGGCCGCTCAGGCCCCCACTTCGGCGGCGCAGGCCTGCGCCCAATCGAAGGACAGCGTCCCGCGCGTCCTCAGCAGCTCGGCCTCGCGGCTTTCGATGGCCTGGACGAGGAAGGTGGGGTCGTAGGCGCGCAGCAGATGGGGCTGCTGCGTCTCGATGTAGCGGCGCAGCCGCTCGTGCGGATCGGGGTCTGCCTGCAGGGCGGCGAAGGTGTCGCTGTCCCAGTAGAAGCGCAGGCCCAGCTCGTAGAAGGCGGCGTTGTAGGCGTTGCGCTCCATCTCGAGGGACGGGTCCAGCGGGGTTGCCAGGGTGCTGTGGCTCATGGTCATCTCCTTCAACAAACTCGATGACTTCAATGTAGGCAGCACGAACGATCAAGGATAGTGAAAGTGTTTGATCGAATCCATCCAGGATGCGTTATGGATTTCCCGCGGGCGCCAACGCCAGCGCCTGCCCACCGCCGAAGCTGCTCTGAAGCGGCGGCGTGCCCCCGGACGACATGCGGACCGCGCAGTACTTCACCTCGGGGATCTTGGCCACCGGGTCCAGCGCCGCATTGGTCAGGCGATTGATCGCCGCCTCGTAGTAGCAGAAGGGCACGAACACCGCGCCGCGCGGCGTGCCTTCGTCGGCGCGCGCGTAGAGCGACACCTCGCCGCGGCGCGAGGCGATGGTGACCAGCTCGCCGGGCCTGGCGCCCAGCGCCTCGAGGTCGAGCGGGTGCACCGACGCCACCGGATCGGGCTCGATGGCGTCGAGCATGGACGCGCGGCGCGTCATGCTGCCGGTGTGCCAGTGCTCGAGTTGGCGGCCGGTGATCAGCACCATCGGGTAGTCGCCGTCGGGACGCTCGTCGGCCGGCACGATGTCGACCGGCACGAAGCGCGCGCGGCCGCTGTCGTCGCGCGGGAACGAATCGGTGAACACCACCGGCTCGCCCGGATCGCCCTCGTGGCGGCACGGGTAGGTCACCGCATGCTCGCGCTCCAGCCGGTCCCAGGTGATCCCGGCGATGCTGGGCATGGTTCGACGCATCTCGTCGAACACGACCGAGACGGGGGCCTCGGGCCAGTCCAGCCCCAGCTGTCGCGCCATCTGCTGGATGATCCACAGGTCCTGGCGCGCCTCGCCCGGAGGATCGAGCGCCTGGCGGCCCAGTTGCACGAGCCGGTCGGTGTTGGTGAAGGTGCCGGTCTTCTCCGGGAAGGCGCTCGCCGGCAGGATCACGTCGGCGAGATACGCCGTCTCGGTCAGGAAGATGTCCTGCACCACCAGGTGCTCGAGCGCCGCCAGGCAATCCCGCGCGTGGTTGGCGTCGGGGTCGGACATCGCGGGGTTCTCGCCCATGATGTACATGCCGCGCACCTCGCCGGTCTCGATCGACTGCATCACTTCGACCACCGTGAGGCCCGGCGTGTCGGCAAGTGTTGCGGCCGGCACGCCCCAGGCCTGCGCGAAACGCACGCGCACCGCCGGGTCGCCGACGCGCTGGTAGTCGGGGTACATCATCGGGATCAGGCCGGCGTCCGACGCCCCCTGCACGTTGTTCTGGCCGCGCAGCGGGTGCAGGCCGGTGCCCGGCCTGCCGATCTGCCCGGTCATCAGCGAAAGGGCGATCAGGCAGCGCGCGTTGTCGGTGCCATGCACGTGCTGGCTGATGCCCATGCCCCACAGGATCATGGAGCCCTTGGAGGTCGCGTACAGGCGCGCCACCTCGCGGATGGTGTCGGCTGCAATGCCGCACAGCGGGGCCATCGCTTCGGGCGTGTAGGCCTCGACGTTGCGTCGCAGCTCGTCGTAGCCGATGGTGCGGCTCGCGATGAAGGCGTCGTCGACCAGCCCTTCAGTGACGATGACGTTCATCATCGCGTTGAGCAGCGCGACGTCGGTGTCGGGGTTGAACTGCAGATGCCGGTAGGCGATGCGCGAGAGATCGGAGCGCCGCGGATCGCACACGATCAGCTTGGTGCCGAGGCGAGCCGCGTTCTTCATCCACGTCGCCGCCACGGGGTGATTGACCACCGGGTTGGCGCCGATCAGCAGCACCACCTCGGCCTTCGTCACGTCCATCACCGGGTTGGACACCGCGCCCGAGCCGATGCCCTCGAGCAGCGCCGCCACCGACGAGGCATGGCACAGCCGTGTGCAGTGATCGACGTTGTTGCTGCCGAAGCCGATGCGCACCAGCTTCTGGAACAGGTAGGCCTCTTCGTTGCTGCCCTTGGCCGAGCCGAAGCCGGCGAGCGCCTTCGAACCGTGCCGGTCGCGCAGGGACTTCAGCGTGCCGCCCGCGACAGCCAGCGCCTCTTCCCAGCTCGCTTCGCGGAAGACGTCCATCACGCGTTCCGGGTCCATCGTGAAGTCGCCGCGCTTGGGCACGCCGGCGCGCCGGATCAGCGGCTTCGTGAGCCGCTGCGGGTGATGCGCGTAGTCGAAGCCGTAGCGGCCCTTCACGCACAGGCGGCCGCGGTTGGCCGGGCCGTCGCGGCCCTCGACGAAGAGGATGCGGTTGTCCTTCACGTGGTAGGTGAGCTGGCAACCGACACCGCAGTACGGGCACACCGACGCGACCTGCCTGTCCGGCACCGCCAGCGCCACGTCGCGCGCCGGCATCAGCGCGCCGGTGGGGCAGGCCTGCACGCATTCGCCGCAGGCGACGCAGGTGGAGGCGCCCATCGCGTCGTCCATGTCGAACACGATCTTCTCGCGCTCGCCGCGGAAGGCCAGGCCGATCACGTCGTTCACCTGCACGTCGCGGCAGGCGCGCAGGCAGCGCGTGCACTGGATGCAGGCGTCCAGGTGCACCGCGATCGCCGGATGCGACAGGTCGGGCGCGATCGACTCGCGCGCCGGGAAGCGTGGCTTGCCGACCGCCAGCGCCTGCGCCCACTCGTCGAGCTCGCTGTGCCGCGTGTGCGCCGCCTCGGGCACGTCGGTCAGCAGCAGCTCCAGCACCAGCTTCTGCGACTTGCGCACGCGCTCGCCATCGGTGGACACCTTCATGCCGGCCGAGGGCGCACGGCAGCATGACGGCGCCAGCGTGCGCTCGCCGGCGATCTCGACCATGCAGGCGCGGCAGTTGCCGGGCTGCCCGAGGCCGTCCTTGTAGCAAAGGTGCGGGATGGCGATGCCTTCGCGCTTGGCGACCTGCAGCAGCGTTTCGCCGGCGCTGGCCGACACCGGGCGGCCGTTCAGCTCGAATGAAATGCTCATGGTGGCGAGAGCTCGTGCGGGAAATAGCGGATGACGCAGTCCACCGGGTTCGGTGCGGCCTGCCCCAGCCCGCAGATCGAGGCGTCGCGCATGACGGTGGACAGGTCCTGCAGCAGGTCGAGGTCCCACTCGGGCCGTGCGATCAGGGCCGACGCCTTGGCGGTGCCGCTGCGGCACGGCGTGCATTGGCCGCACGACTCGTGCTCGAAGAAGCGCATCAGGTTGCGTGCCGCGCCGACCGCGCTGTCCTGGTCGGACAGCACGATCACCGCGGCCGAGCCGATGAAGCAGCCGTACGGCTGCAAGGTGTCGAAGTCGAGCGGGATGCGGTTCATCGTTGCGGGCAGGATGCCGCCCGACGCGCCGCCCGGCAGGTAGGCGTAGAAGCAGTGGCCGTCCAGCATGCCGCCGCAGTGCTCGTCGATGAGCTCCTGGATCGTGATGCCGGCCGGCGCGAGCTTCACGCCGGGCTGCTTGACGCGGCCCGACACCGAGAACGATCGCAGGCCCTTGCGCCCGTGACGGCCGTGCGAGGCGAACCAGGCGCCGCCTTTTTCCACCAGCTCGCGCACCCAGAACAGCGTCTCGAAGTTGTGCTCCAGCGTGGGCCGGCCGAACAGGCCCACCTGCGCGACGTAGGGCGGGCGCAGGCGCGGCATGCCGCGCTTGCCTTCGATCGATTCGATCATCGCGGACTCTTCGCCGCAGATGTAGGCACCCGCGCCTCGGCGCAGGAACACCTGCGGCAGCGGGCGCGGCGCCACCTCGTGGAGCCGGCCGATCTCGGCGGCCAGCATCTCGCGGCAGCCGTGGTATTCGTCGCGCAGGTAGACGTAGATGCGGTCGATGCCGACCGCCCACGCGGCAATCAGCATCCCCTCGAGAAAGCGATGCGGGTCGCGCTCCAGCAGCACGCGGTCCTTGAACGTGCCGGGCTCGCCCTCGTCGATGTTGACGGCCATCAGGCGCGGCGCCGGCTCGCCGCGCACGATGCGCCACTTGCGCCCGGCGGGAAAGCCCGCGCCGCCCAGGCCGCGCAGGCCGGAGTCCTCGAGTGTCTTGATCACCGACTCGGCGTCGCGCTCGTCCAACAGGCAGGCCCGCAGCAGCTCGTAGCCGCCGTGCGCGCGGTATTCCTCCAGCGTGATGAACGGCTCGGGCTCGTGACGCGTGGCCTTCGAGTGCACGGCCGTCACGATGGCATCGCAGCTCGCGTGGCGGATCGGGTTCTGTCCCACCACGGCCGCCGGCGCCTGCTCGCAGCGGCCGATGCACGGCGCGGCCAGAACGCGCACGTCCCGACCCAGCAGCGCCGGCAGCCTGTCGAGCAGCTCGCGCGCGCCGGCGATCTCGCACGAGAGGCCGTCGCAGACGCGCACCGTCAGCGCGGCGGGCGCGGCCTCGCCTTCCTTCACGATGTCGAAGTGGTGGTAGAAGCTCGCGACCTCGAACACCTCGGTCTGCGCCAGTCCCATCTCCTGCGCCAGCGCCGCCAGGTGCGAGGCCGGCAGGTGCCCGAGGTGGTCCTGGATGCGGTGCAGGTGCTCGATCAGCAGGTCGCGCCGTCGCGATGCGCTGCCGAGCAGCGCCTGCACCTGCGCAAGCACCGCCGGATCGACGCGGCGGCCGCGCGGCGCCGCGCGCTTGCGCTGCCGGGTGGGCGGTTGCGCCGCGACGATGGGAATGACGGGATGGCTCATGGTCCCAGGGCAGTGAGACCCGCTGGCCTCACAGCAGGCCCGCCCCTCGTGCCCATTGGTATTTCGCCCCCAGCACCGCCACCGGGATCTCCGTCGAGTACGCATACGCGGGGATGCCGTGCTGGTACAGGTACTCCGCGGCCTCCTCCACCTGCACGTCGCCGGCGAGCGACGCGACGATGGGCTTCTCGATCCCCTTGGCGCGCATCTCGTCGCGGGCATCGACCACCAGCTTCGCGAACGTCATGGGGGGCGTGATGATGGTGTGCCAGTAGCCGAGGATCAGCGCATGGATGCGCTCTTCCTGCAGGCCCAGCAGCACCGTGTTCTTGTAGGTCTGCGGCGGCTCGCCTCCGGTGATGTCCACCGGGTTGCCGGCCGCGCCGAACGGCGGGATGAACTTGCGGAACGCCTTGTCGAGGTCATCGGGCATCTTCATCAGCGTGAGCTTGTTGTCGATGCAGGCATCGGACAGCAGCACGCCAGAACCGCCGGCGCCGGTGATGATGACCACGTTCTCGCCCTTGGGCGTGGGCAGCACCGGCACGCCGCGCGAGAAGTCGAGCAGGTCGCGCAGCGTCTTCGCGCGGATCACGCCCGATTGCCGCAGCACGTCGTCGTAGATCTTGTCGTTGCCGGCCAGCGCGCCGGTGTGCGAGCTGGCGGCGCGGGCGCCGGCAGCCGTGCGACCCGCCTTCAGCATGATCACCGGCTTCTTCTTCGACACGCGCCGCGCCACCTCGGCGAAGGCACGTCCATCCTTGAGGTCCTCGCAGTGCTGCGCGATGACCTGGGTGTTCGGGTCCTGTTCGAAGAAGATGAGCAGGTCGTCCTCGTCGATGTCCGACTTGTTGCCCAGGCCCACGATGGCCGACACGCCCATCTTGGCCGAGCGGCTGTAGCCGATGATGGCCATCCCGATGCCGCCGGACTGCGAGGACAGCGCGGTCGAGCCCTTCACGTCGTATGCCGTGCAGAAGGTCGCGCACAGGTTGGCCGGCGTGTAGTAGAAGCCGTAGATGTTGGGCCCCATCATGCGGATGTTGTACTTGCGCCCGATGGCCACGAGCTGCTCCTGCATCTCGTGCTGGCCAGTCTCGGCGAAGCCCGAAGGTATGAGCACCGCGCCGGCGATGTTCTTCTCGCCGCATTCGGTGAGCGCGGCCGCGACGAACTTCGCGGGGATGGCGAACACCGCGGTGTCGATCTCGTCCGGCACGTCCTTCACGCTCTTGTAGGCCTTGTAGCCGAGGATCTCCTCGGCGCTCGGATGGATCGGATAGATCTGCCCCTTGTAGCCGCCGTTGATGAGGTTCTTCATCACCGAGTTGCCGATCTTGCCGGTCTCGGACGAGGCACCGATGACCGCCAGCGACTTCGGGCTCATGATGCGGGTCATCGACGCGAGGATGTCCTTCTCGGCCGGACGGTGACGCGCCGTCTTGGGCTCGAAGTCGACGACGATGCGCACGTCGGCGGCGATCGCGCCGTTCTTGCTCGCGAACACCGGATTGAGGTCGAGCTCGGTGATCTCGGGAAAGTCGGTCACCAGCTCGCTCACGCCGACGATGAGCCTGGCCAGCGCCTCGCGGTTGACCGGCTCGCTGCCGCGAACGCCCTTCAGCATCTCGGCCGCCTGGATGCCGTCGAGCATCGACAGGGCGTCCTGCTCGGTGGCAGGCGCGAGGCGGAAGGTCACGTCCTTCAGCACTTCCACCAGCACCCCGCCGAGGCCGAA
This sequence comes from Piscinibacter sp. XHJ-5, assembly GCF_029855045.1. Classification (GTDB taxonomy): domain Bacteria; phylum Pseudomonadota; class Gammaproteobacteria; order Burkholderiales; family Burkholderiaceae_C; genus Albitalea. The sequence goes on along the minus strand of NZ_CP123228.1, from coordinate 5,495,577 downwards.
GGCCACCAGCTTGCCGAAGCTGCCGTCGGTGACCGCGCCGACGATCACCTCCTGGCCGCCCTGCAGCATCTGCTGCACCTGCACGCCCAGGATGGTCGCGTCGGCCTTGTACTTCTTCGCGTTGGCGACGATCGTGTCGAAGCCGCGCGCGACCTCGTCGGCGCTCTTCAGGCCGACCAGCACGCCGCCGGCTTCGGTCTTGTGCAGGATGTCGGGCGAGACGATCTTCATCACCACCGGAAAGCCCATCGAGGCGGCGAGCTCACGCGCACCCGCAGCGTCCTTCGCCACGCCCTCCTTGGGCACCGCGATGCCGTACGCATCGCAGACGAGCTTGCCTTCGGGCGCGGTGAGGGCGCTGCGGCCGCTCGCCTTGACGGCGTCCAGGGTGGCCCGGACCTTGGCTTTGTCTTTGCTCATGGCGTCCCTCGCTGTGGAATGGCGACTGTCAGATCACGCGCTCGGCGCGCAGGGCGGCGATCGCGTCCTTGCTGTAGCCCAGCTCGGCCAGCACCTCGTCGGTGTGCTCGCCGAGCAGCGGCGAGCGCCGGACCTCGGTGGGGCTGTCCGACAGCTTGATCGGGTTACCCACCGACAGGTACTTGCCGCGCTTGGGATGTTCGACCTCGACGATGGTGCCGCTGGCGCGCAGCGACTCGTCGGCCGCGATCTCCTTCATGGACAGGATCGGCCCGCAGGGGATGTCGAACTCGTTGAGGATCTCCATCGCCTCGAACTTGGTCTTGGTCATCGTCCACTGCTCGATGCGCTGGAAGATCGGCTTCAGGTGCAGCAGCCGAGCCGGCGGCGTGGCGTAGGCGGGGTCGGTGATCCAGCTCTCCTCGCCGATCACCTTGCAGATGGCCGGCCACACCGCGGCCTGCGTGATGAAGTAGATGTAGGCGTTGGGATCGGTCTCCCAGCCCTTGCACTTGAGGATCCAGCCCGGCTGGCCGCCGCCGGAGGCATTGCCTGCGCGCGGCACCGCGTCGCCGAACTTGCCGTCCGGGTACTGCGGGTATTCGGTCAGCACATGGGTGCGCTCCAGCCGCTGCTGGTCGCGCAGCTTGACCCGGCACAGGTTGAGCACGCCGTCCTGCATCGGCGCCAGCACCTTCTGGCCGCGGCCGGTGGAGTTGCGCTGGTACAGCGCCGCGACGATGCCCAGCGCGAGGTGCAGCCCGGTGCCGCTGTCGCCGATCTGCGCGCCGGTGACCATCGGCGGGCCGTCGTCGAAGCCGGTGGTCGAGGCGGCACCACCGGCGCACTGCGCGACGTTCTCGTAGACCTTGCAGTCCTGGTAGCGGCCCGGACCGAAGCCCTTGACCGACGCGACGATCATGCGCGGGTTGAGTTCCTGCACGTACTTCCAGGTGATGCCCATGCGGTCGAGCGCGCCGGGCGCGAAGTTCTCGACCAGCACGTCGCATTCCTTGATCAGCGCGGCCAGCACCTCCTTGCCCTTGGGGTTCTTGGTGTCCAGCGTGATCGAGCGCTTGTTGTGGTTGAGCATCGTGAAGTAGAGGCTGTCCACATCGGGGATGTCGCGCAGCTGGCCGCGCGTCGCGTCGCCTTCGCCGGCCTTCTCGACCTTGATCACGTCGGCGCCCAGCCAAGCCAGCAGCTGCGTGCAGGTGGGCCCGGACTGCACGTGCGTGAAGTCGAGGATGCGAACGCCATCCAGTGCTTTGCTCATTCGCGGTGCTCCTTCATTTGTACATGGTCTGCGCCATCGTCCCCGGCGCGTACACCTTCGGATCGACCCAGATGTTGATGACGGCCGAGCGGCCGGTCTTGCGCACCGACTCTCGCGCGCGCTGCAGGGCGCCGGCGATCTTCGCGGGCTCGCGAACCTCCTCGCCGTAGCCGCCGAGCATCTCGGCGAAGCGGCCGAAGGGCACGTCGCCCAGCAGGTTGCCGACGCTGCCGCGCTCGGCGCCGTACTTGGCGATCTGGCCGTAGCGGATCTGGTTCATGGCGGAGTTGTTGCCGACCACGGCGACGTACGGGACCTTGAAGCGGTTGGCCGTCTCCATGTCGAAGGCGGTCATCGCGAAGGCGCCGTCGCCGTAGTAGCAGAGCACTTCCTTGTCGGGGTTGGCCAAGCCGGCGGCGATCGCGAAGCCGGTGCCTATGCCCAGCGAGCCGAGCGCGCCCGGGTCCATCCACTGGCCCGGACGACGCGGCCGCACGGCCTGCGCCGAGATGGTCACGACGTCGCCGCCGTCGCCGATGTAGATCGTGTCGTCGGTCAGGAACTCGTTGATCTCGTGCGCGACGCGGTACGGGTTGATGGGCGAGCTGTCCGACCTGAACAGCGGCATCAGCTTGGCCGTGGCCACTTCCTCGGCGGCGGCCAGCTCCTTCATCCACTCGCGGCGCTTCTCGCGCTTGTCGTTCCTGAGGCGCCCGCTGGCGGCCTGCAGCACCGCGCCGAGGATGGTGCCGGGGTCGCCCGCGAGGCCGAGGTCGATGTCGCGGTTCTTGCCGACGGTCGAATAGCTCATGTCGATCTGCACGAGCTTCAGGTCGCGGCTGATGCGCTTGCCGTACCCCATGCGGAAGTCGAACGGCGTGCCGACGATGACGATCACGTCGGCCTTGTCGAAGGCCTTGGAGCGGGTGCGGTCGAAGTGGTGCGGATCGTTCGGCGGCAGCAGGCCGCGGCTCGCGCCATTGAAGTAGCCGGGGATGTCCAGGCCGCGCAGCAGGGCGGCGGCCTGCTCGTGGCCGCGCGCCGTCCACACCTGCTGGCCGAAGAGGATGGCCGGGCGCTCGGCGCCGACCAGCAGGTCGGCCAGCTTCTCGATGTCGGCGGGGTCGCCCAGCGACTTGGGCGAGGCGCGGTAGCGGCCCACGCCGGGGACCACGGCCTTGGCGACGTCGATCTCGCGGTCGAGGATGTCGCGCGGGATCTCCAGGTACGCCGGGCCGGGTGCGCCGTTGAAGCATTCGCGCGCTGCCATCGACACCATGTCGGCCACGCGCTCGGTGGAGCGCACGCCGGCGGAGAATTTCGTGATGGGCCGCATCATGTCCACGTGCGGCAGGTCCTGCAGCGAGCCCATCATGTGCTGCGTCATCGCGCCCTGGCCGCCGATGTGAAGCACCGGGCTTTCCGAGCGGAACGCGGTGGCGATGCCGGTCACGGCGTTGGTGCAGCCGGGGCCGGCGGTGGTGACCACGCAGCCGAGCCTGCCGGTCTGCCGCGCGTAGCCGTCGGCCGCGTGGGCGGCGACCTGCTCGTGGCGCACGTCGACGATGCGGATGCCCTCGTCGACGCAGCCGTCGTAGATGTCGATGATGTGCCCGCCGCACAGCGTGAAGATGGTGTCGACCCCTTCGTTCTTCAGCGCACGCGCCACCAGGTGCCCGCCCGAGATCACGTTCGCGTCCCGGCTCTTGGCTTTCAGTGTGTCTTCGGCGGTCGTCGACGCGACCTTCTGTTCGATGGTTGAGGACATGGTGTTCCTTCGTGATCGGAGCGCCACGACTATGATTGCCGTCATCGTCTTCCGCCGTTGACCGCGGTCAAGATTCCGGAAAACTGGCGCAGATCCCCACGCATGACCCGTCTTTCGAATCACGCGGAACGCGCCGTCATCCGGCTGCAGCTTCACAAGAACGTCGTCCTCCAGCAGCTGCGCGAAGACGACCGCGCGGACCTCGAGTCGCACCTCGACATCGTCGACGGGCACAAGGGCGATTTCCTGCTGCACCAGGGCGTGCGCGAGATGGAGCAGTACTTCATCATCGACGGCATCCTGAAGCGCGTGGTGGCCAATGCCGAAGGCAAGGAGATGATCCTGCGCTTCGCGGGCGAGGGCGAGATGGAGACCAGCTATGCGGCCTGGCGCCTGGGCACGCCCACGCCCTACGGCATCGTCTGCGTCACCAAGGCGCGCGTCGCGCGCATGCCGCTCACCGAGTGGGTCGATTTCATCAACCGGCGGCCGCAGACGAAGGAGACCTTCGAGTACGCGGTGATGCGCGGCATGAGCGAGATCATGGCCCACACCATCACGCTGCACCTGCTCGACGCACCGGGTCGCGTGCATCGCTTCATGCGCAAGCACCCGGAGCTGTCGGACCGGATCCCGCAGAAGGAGCTGGCGTCGTACCTGAATCTTTCGGCCGAGACCTTGAGCCGCCTGCGCCACGCCGGGAAGATCTAGGCGGGGCCTGGATCTTCCCGCTGGCGTCAGGTCTGCTTGGAGGACATGAACTTCTTCGGGTGGCTCATCAGCCGCAGCTGGTTGTCGACGCTGACGACCCCTTGCGCGCCGGCCGCCACCGACTCCGCCCGCGATCGTTCTTCCGCGTCCAGCACGATGCCCTGCAGCGCGACTCGTCCGTGGTTCGCCTGGATGGTGACCTCGATGTCGCGTGTCACCTCGTCCTGCTTCAGCGCCACGCGCACCCGCGCCTCCAGCGCCATCGCGTCGAGCAGCGCGTGCGACTCGGCCGTCTCGGCGAACTCGGGGCGCGTGGTCATCAGCCGGATCTGCTCGACGCAGCTGTCGATCGAGACGCGGTCGGTGTTCAGCGTCAGGTCGTAGAGCACCGGATCGCCCCAGGTCACGCCGAACAGGTCGTTCATGCGCGAGGCGTGGGCGCGGTCGCTGCGCCGCACCTCCGCCTCGGCCAGCCCGACGTCGTCGGTGTCCAGGTCGGCCATCACCCATTCGACCCGCTTGGCGAACGAGCGGGTGATGCGCACGCACACCACGTGCGGCACCGGCCGCAACAGCACGGTGGCGCCCCAGCCGCGAAGCACCACGTTGCCGCGGTCGGCCAGCGAGAAGAGCTCGTCGGCGGTGTACAGCGCGATGCTGCGCTGGTCGGCCTTGAGGCGCTCCACCAGCCCGGCCTTGCCGCCGCGCAGGCGATGGATGAGGCTCTTGGGCAGGTCCAGCTCGCCCGCGACGCGGTCGGCCACCTCGTGGCGCATCACCGCGAGGCCCATCGTCTGCGCGAGCTGCAGCGCCACGTCCTTGGCGAGCGAGCCCATCTCCTGGGTCATGGCGATCACAGGCATGTTCAGGTCACCCTCGTGTCGATCGGGCCCGGCGTCGGATCGTCGGACTTGCGCGGCCTCGGCGATCTGAGCAACGCGAGGCCCTTGGAAAGCAGCGGCCAGAGCAGCATGACGAGTGCGAGCGTCGTGATGCTGCCGACCAGGGGGTTCGCCCACATGATGCCGAGATCGCCCTGTGACGACAGCATGGCCTGGCGGAACGAGTCCTCGGCCTTGTCGCCCAGCACGATCGCGAGCACCAGCGGCGCCAGCGGGATGTCGATCTTCTTGAACAGGTAGCCGACGACGCCGAACCCCAGCATGAACCAGATGTCGAGCACCGCGTTGTGCACGGTGTAGGCGCCGATCGCGCAGATGACGATGATCACGGGCGCGATGATCGAGAAGGGAATGCGCAGGATGGCGGCGAACAGCGGCACGGTGCTCAGCACCACGATCAGCCCCACCACGTTGCCCAGGTACATGCTGGCGATCAGGCCCCACACGAAGTCCTTCTGCTCGACGAACAGCAGCGGCCCGGGCTGCAGGCCCCAGATCAGCAGTCCGCCCAGCAGCACGGCGGCCGTCGGCGAGCCCGGAATGCCCAGCGCGATCATCGGCAGCAGCGCGCTGGTGCCGGCCGCGTGCGCGGCCGTCTCCGGAGCGACCACGCCTTCGGTCTCGCCGGTGCCGAAGCGCGCCCCCTTCTTGGACATCTTCTTGGCCACGCCGTAGCTCATGAAGGACGCGGGCGTCGCGCCGCCCGGCGTGATGCCCATCCAGATGCCGATCAGCGAGCTGCGCAGGTAGGTGGCCCAGTACGCGGGCAGCTGCTTCCAGGTCTGCAGCACGACCTTGGGATCGAGCTTGGCGCTCTTGCCTGAGAACTTCAGCCCTTCCTCCATCGACAGCAGGATCTCGCCGATGCCGAACAGGCCGATGACCGCGATCAGGAAATCGAAGCCGCGCATCAGCTCGACCTGGCCGAAGGTCAGGCGCAGCTGGCCGGTGACGGTGTCCGTGCCGACGGCGGCCAGCGCGAAGCCCAGAGCCATCGACAGCAGCGTCTTGAACGGCGAGCCCTTGCCCATGCCGACGAAGCTGCAGAAGGTGAGCAGGTACACCGAGAAGAACTCGGGGGCGCCGAACTTCAGCGCGAACTTGGCCACCAGCGGCGCGAGGAAGGTGATCATCACGACCGCGACGAAGGCGCCGACGAACGACGAGGTGAACGCGGTGGTCAGCGCCTCGCCGGCGCGTCCCTGCTGCGCCATGGGGTGGCCGTCGAAGGTGGTGGCCACCGACCAGGGCTCGCCGGGGATGTTGAACAGGATCGACGTGATCGCCCCGCCGAACAGCGCGCCCCAGTAGATGCACGACAGCATGATGATCGCCGACGTCGGCGACATCGAGAACGTGAGCGGCAGCAGGATCGCCACGCCGTTGGCGCCGCCGAGGCCCGGCAGCACGCCGATCAGGACGCCGAGGATGATGCCGACGAACATCAGGCCGATGTTCAGCGGCGTGAGGATCACCGCGAAGCCATGCATCAATGCGCCGATTTCGTCCATGGCGTGATCCGTTCAGCGTACGAAGAAGCGCAGCGGGTCGAGCGTGCCCTTGTACAGCGGCACCTTGAACCACAACTCGAACATGAAGAAGAGCAGTCCGTTGACCGCCAGCGCGACGGCGATGCTCTTCAGCCACGAGTACTTGCCCAGCACGATCATGAACAGCGCGATGTAGACCGCCGAGGCGACGTACAGCCCGAAGAGCTTGACGGCGAGGACGTAGGCCGCGGCGGGCAGCAGCACCGACATCACGCGCTTGAGCTGCGCGGTGTCGATGAAGACCGCCCGGTTGCGGTTCTTGCCGAACAGCGCCTGGACCAGGATGGCCGCGCTCGAGACGGCGATGATCAGGCCGATGTAGAACGGAAAGTAGCCCGATCCCGGGCCGTCGGTGGTCCAGCCGGCGCCGAGCCGGCGGCTCTCGACGATGACGACGATGCCGGCGACCAGCAGGACGAGGGCGATGGCCGCCTCGACCACGCAGGTGGTCGTGACCGGGCGGCCCGCGGCTTCGGGATGCTCCTGGCTCACGGCTTCGGCCTTACTTGTTGCCGATGAAGCCGGCTTCGGTCATCAGGGTGCGGTGCGTGGTCTCGGCGCCCTCGAGCCACTTGGTGAACTCGGCGCCGGTCATGAAGCTCTGGTTGAAGGCACCCTTCTCCATGTACTCCTTCCACTCCGGCGTGTTGCGGATCTTGGTCAGCAGGTCCACGTAGAAGGCGCGCTGGTCCGGCGTGATGCCGGCGGGCATGAAGATGCCGCGCAGCATGGTGTACTCGGTCGGCACGCCGGCTTCCTTGCAGGTCGGGATGTCGTTCCACGACTGCGTGTCGGTCACCTTGGCCTTGTAGGGCATGCGCTCGTCGTCGAACACGCACAGCGGGCGCAGCGAGCCGGCGCGCCACTGCGCCACCGCCTCGATCGGGTTGTTGACGGTCGACTGCACGTGTCCGCCGACCAGCTGCACCGCGACGTCACCACCCCCCTTGAACGGGATGTAGATGAACTTCGTGCCGGTCGCCTTCTCGATCGCGACGGTGAGGATCTGGTCCTCCTGCTTCGAGCCGGTGCCGGCCATCTTGAACTTGTTCGGACCCGCTGCCTTCACCGCGGCGATGTAGTCCTTCGCGGTCTGGTAGGGCTGGCTCGCGTTGGTCCACAACACGAAGTTGTCCAGGGCCATCATCGCGACCGGGGTCATGTCCTTCCAGTTGAACGGAACGCCGGTGGCCATCGGCGTGGTGAACAGGTTGGACAGCGTGATGATGATCTTGTGCGGGTCGCCCGAGGCTTCCTTCACCGAGAGAAAGCCTTCGGCGCCCGCGCCGCCGGACTTGTTCACGACCACGAGCGGCTGCTTCATCAGGTTGTGCTTGACGACGATGCCCTGGATGAGGCGCGCCATCTGGTCGGCGCCACCGCCGGTTCCCGCGGGAACCACGAACTCCACCGGCTTGGCCGGCTCCCACGCGAGGACCGGCGCGGCGACCCCAAGCGCGATGACGGCCGCGGCGAGCCTCAGCCGCCGGGACTGGAAGAAGTCCTTGCTCATGATGTCTCCTTCTTTGCTGCGGTGCGTCTGGGTGCACCTGAAGCGAGAGCTCCGATGAGCTCTCGTTGGAGACGATGCTGCGACCGATGCGCGTGATTTGAAGTTGACCGCGGTCAAGATTTCAGAAAACGGCGTCGGGATTCGCCCGCATGGGCAGGCCAAGCCGGGCTTGCGGCGTCAAAGATGGAACCAGGCCGCCGCGCCGAGCGCGACACCGACCGCGCTCAATCCATAGACCGCGTACTCGGTCCATTTGCGACGCGTCAGCAGCGCGATGGCCGCCATCGCGATCGCGATCTGCAGCGCCGTGGTGGCCTGCGCCCAGCGGTGATGCTGGTGCATCTGCTCGTCGCTGCGCTGGTCGAAGGCCTTGGACTCGGCCTCGAGCTTTTCTGCCGCGGCCTTGATGTCGTTCTTCTCGGCCTTGTAACGCTTGACCTCGTCGACATAGAACGCACGCCGGCTTTCGGGTGCGAGCTCGATCGCCAGCTCGGCGAGGTTCTGCTTGCTGCTCTTGGCCTGGTAGTAGTTCCACTGGTTGGAGGCTTCGGTCTTCTTGATGGCCGCGTCGTTCTTGTACAGGCCTGCGTTCGCCTGCGTGGCGCCGCCCATGTACGCGAACAGCGCGCCCACCGTCGCCAGCACGGCGGTCACCACCGCCAGCTGGCCGGCGTGGCTGCCTTTCGATGCGTGCGCTGCGTGTTCGAGTTCGTGATCGTGCGGACCGTGCACGTGGAATCCGTGTCCCGACATTCAAGCTCCTGGTTGTTTTCGATAGGTGACCCAGCGATAGGCAAGCCCCTGCTCGCTGGTCTGGGGATCGCTGACGCTCGCGGTGAATCTGCCACGTTCCCATGGCGGAAAGAAGACGTCGCCGTCCAGATCGGCGTCGATCTCGGTGAGCACCAGCGCGTCGGCCAGCGGCAGCGCCTGCGCATAGATCTGCGCGCCACCGATGACGAAGACCTTGTCCGCATCGCTCGCCCGTTCCAGCGCCGCGGCGATCGAATCGGCGCGCTCCGCGCCTTCGGCATGCCAGTGCGCGTTGCGCGTGATGACGATGTTGCGGCGGCCCGGCAGCGGCCTGCCGATCGAGTCCCAGGTCTTTCGCCCCATCAGCACGGGATGGCCGACGGTGGTGCGCTTGAAGAACTTCAGGTCCTCGGAAATGCGCGCGAGCAGCTCGTTGTTCTTGCCGATCGCGCCGTTGCGCGCGACCGCGGCGATGAGGATGACGAGGGGACGGGACATGGCGTCATTGTCTCGTAGCCCGGGCATGGTCCGGGGTGACGCGCTTCACGCCGGAGGCGGTTTGCTGCTCAAACCGACTGCGGACGGGCCGCGGCTTCCTTGCCCCGTGCCAGGTGCTGCTGCATGAGCTGCTGCACCAGGGGCGCATTGCGCGCCTTCAGCGCGGCCATGATCCTGCGATGCTCCTTCAGCGAGGCCTCGAGCCTTCCCTGCTTGAACAGCGAGTGATGGCGGTAGAGCTTCATCACGCGACGAAGGTCGGCCACCATCTGGTTGCGCCAGCGGTTGCCGGAGATCTCGAGCAGCCGCATGTGGAAGCGCTCGTTGGCGGCGAAGAACGCATCGCGGTCGGACACGGTGTCCTCCAGCTGCTGATGCAGCGCGGCGAGCTCGGCGATCTGCGGGTCGCTGGCGTCGCGCGCCACCACCGCCGCGGCGTCGCTCTCGAGCAGCGACAGCAGGTGGAAGACCTCTGCGAGATCACGCTCCGAGACCTCGGTGACGTAGGCGCCGCGGCGAAGCTTCATCGTGACCAGGCCTTCGGCGGCCAGCACCTTCAGCGCCTCGCGCAGCGGCGTGCGGCTGATGCCCAGCTCCGCCGTGAGGGCTTGCTCGTCGATCCAGCTGCCCGGGGCGAGGCTGTGCGCGAGGATGCGTTCGCGCAGGCGCTCGGCAACCCGCTCGTACAGCGGTGCGTCGGCCAGCAGGGCGCGAGCGGGGCGCTGCGGTGCAGCGGCAGGTGAGGCGGTGCGCGGGGCGGGCATCGGTCGACTTGGGCGGAAACGTCAGCGTGGAGACAGGATGGGCGGTGAAGCTATAATTCAATTTTGAATTATGGAGCAGTCGGCGCAGCGCTTCAAGCGCCGATGCGGTCCCTGCGACCGGCAAGACTTTCGAGGTCAGCATGTCAGACGAGCCATTGAATTCCGCATCGCTTTCCGCCTGGCAGAAGGCGGCTGCCAAATCGGCCCCGGGGGGCGATCTGCATGCGCTGGACTGGATCACGCCCGAGGGCATCACGGTGAAGCCGCTGTACACGGCGGCGGACCTGAAGGACCTGCCGTACACCGACACGCTGCCCGGATTCGCGCCCTTCGTGCGCGGGCCGCAGGCCACGATGTATGCGGTGCGCCCGTGGACCATCCGGCAGTACGCCGGCTTCTCCACCGCGGAGGCCTCCAACGACTTCTACCGCAAGGCGCTGGCCGCGGGCGCCCAAGGCATCAGCGTCGCCTTCGACCTGGCCACGCACCGCGGCTACGACAGCGACCATCCGCGCGTCACCGGCGACGTGGGAAAGGCAGGCGTCGCGGTCGACAGCGTCGAGGACATGAAGATCCTCTTCGACGGCATTCCGCTGGACAAGGTGTCGGTGTCGATGACGATGAACGGCGCCGTGCTGCCGGTGCTCGCGGGCTACGTGGTGGCGGCCGAAGAGCAGGGCGTGGCGCAGGACCGGCTGAGCGGGACCATCCAGAACGACATCCTCAAGGAGTTCATGGTCCGCAACACCTACATCTACCCGCCTGAGCCGTCGATGCGCATCATCGGCGACATCATCGAGTACACGGCGAAGAACATGCCGCGCTTCAACTCGATCTCGATCTCCGGCTACCACATGCAGGAGGCGGGCGCCAACCAGGCACTGGAGCTGGCCTTCACGCTCGCCGACGGCAAGGAGTATGTGAAGACGGCGATCGCCAAGGGCCTGGACGTCGACGAGTTTGCCGGCCGCCTGAGCTTCTTCTGGGCGATCGGCATGAACTTCTACCTCGAGGTCGCCAAGATGCGCGCCGCGCGCCTGCTGTGGTGGCGCATCATGAAGGACTTCGGCGCCAAGAACCCGAAGAGCCTGATGCTGCGCACCCACTGCCAGACATCGGGCTGGAGCCTCACCGAGCAGGATCCGTACAACAACGTCGTGCGCACCACCATCGAGGCGATGGCCGCGGTGTTCGGCGGCACGCAGTCGCTGCACACCAATGCGCTCGACGAGGCGATCGCGCTGCCCACCGAGTTCAGCGCCCGCATCGCGCGCAACACGCAGCTCATCATCCAGGAAGAGACGCACATCACCAACGTCGTCGATCCGTGGGCCGGCAGCTACCTGATGGAAAAGCTCACGCAGGACATGGCCGACAAGGCCTGGTCGCTGATCGAGGAAGTCGACCGGATGGGCGGCATGACGCACGCCGTCGAGACCGGCTGGGCCAAGCTGAAGATCGAGGCGAGCGCGGCCGAGAAGCAGGCACGCATCGACAGCGGGCGCGACGTCATCGTCGGCGTCAACAAGTACCGCCTCGGCAAGGAGGATCCGATCGAGATCCTCGACATCGACAACCACGCGGTGCGCGAGAATCAGGTGCAGCGCCTGCAGCAGGTGCGCGCCCGTCGCGATGGCAGGGCGGTGCAGGCGGCGCTCGCGGCCCTCACCGCATGCGCCGAGTCCGGCCAGGGCAACCTGCTCGAGCTGTCGATCAAGGCCATCCGCGCGCGGGCGACGGTGGGTGAGCTCAGCGATGCGCTCGAGAAGGCCTGGGGGCGCCATCGCGCCGATACGCAAAAGGTGACCGGTGTGTATGCAGCCGCGTATGACAGCGCCGAAGGCTGGGCCCAGCTCCAGCAGGAGATCGCCCAGTTCGCCGAAGAGCAGGGCCGCCGCCCGCGCGTGCTGATCGCCAAGCTCGGCCAGGACGGGCACGACCGCGGGGCGAAGGTGGTGGCCACGGCCTTCGCCGACCTCGGCTTCGATGTGGACATGGGACCGCTGTTCCAGACGGCCGAGGAGTGCGCGCGCCAGGCGATCGAGAACGACGTGCACGCGGTGGGCGTGAGCACCCTGGCTGCGGGGCACAAGACGCTGGTGCCGGCCATCATCCGCTCGCTGAAGGAGCAGGGGGCGGACGACATCATCGTCTTCGTGGGCGGCGTCATTCCGCGGCAGGACTACGAGTTCCTGTACGAGGCGGGCGTCAAGGGCATCTACGGACCCGGCACGCCGATTCCGGCCAGCGCGAAGGACGTGCTCGAGCAGATCCGCAAGGCTGTGGTCCGCAGCGCATCGTGAAGCCGTTCTTCGTCTACATGCTGCGTTGCGCCGACGGGTCTTATTACGTGGGGCATACCGACGAGCTGGAGCGGCGCCTCGCGCAGCACTCCTCGGGGCAGATCGGCGGCTACACGCACGAGCGGCGACCGGTGGAGCTCGTATGGTCTCAGGAGACAGCCACGCGCGAGGAAGCCTTGGCGGCCGAGTTGCGGATCAAGGGCTGGAGTCGGGCGAAGAAGCAAGCGCTGATCGCGGGCGATTGGGAACGAATTCAGGCGCTGGCCAAGTCGCGCGCCGGGATGGGAGAAGCGGGAGCCATCGTCCGCCCCGAGCCTGTCGAGCGGTTGGGTGGCATGGGAGCGGGGCTTCGACAAGCTCAGCCCGAACGGAAGGTCCCCGCTCATCCCATACAGGGGGTCCCTGCTCAGCACGAACGGGAGGTCCTCGCTCAGCACGAACGGGAGGTCCTCGCTCAGCCCGCTCAGCCCGAACGCGAGCTCCCCGTTCGCCCTGAGCCTGTCGAAGGGCTGCGTGGCACGGCGCCAGGCATCGTCACCGGCGTCCTCGCCGGCCACCGACGCGCCATCGCCAAAGCCATCACCCTCCTCGAATCCACGCGCGCCGATCACCGCCTGGAAGCCGACGCCCTCCTCAATGCGCTGCTGCCCCACACCGGCCGCGCGCTGCGCCTGGGCATCTCCGGCGTCCCCGGCGTCGGCAAGTCCACCTTCATCGAAGCCCTCGGCCTGTTCCTCATCGACAGGGGACACAAGGTTGCCGTGCTGACCGTCGACCCGTCGTCCAGCGTCTCCGGCGGCTCCATCCTGGGTGACAAGACGCGCATGGAAAAGCTGTCGGTCCACGAAGCCGCCTACATCCGACCCAGCCCGGCGTCGGGCACGCTCGGCGGCGTCGCCGAGAAGACGCGTGAAGCGATGCTCGTCTGCGAGGCCGCCGGCCATGACATCGTCATCGTCGAGACGGTCGGCGTGGGACAGAGCGAGACCGCCGTGGCCAGCATGACCGACATGTTCGTGCTGCTGCAGCTGCCCAATGCCGGCGACGACCTGCAGGCGATCAAGAAAGGCGTGATGGAGATCGCCGACCTCGTCGTCATCAACAAGGCCGACATCGACCCCGATGCCGCCACGCGCGCCGAGGCCACCATCACGAGCGCGCTGCGCATCTTCAGCCTCCATGGCCACGCCGGCCGCTGGACGCCGAAGGTGATGCAGATCAGCGCGCTCAAGGGCCGCAACATCGACACCTTCTGGCAGCAGGTCGAGCAGTTCCGGCAGCAGCGGCAGGAATGCGGCGAGTTCGAGGCGCGCCGCAAGAAGCAGGCCCTCTCATGGATGTGGGACATCATCCAGGCGCGCCTGCAGTCCGACTTCAAGCACCACCCCGCCGTGCGCGAGGCGCTGCCGCAGGCGCTGCGCGACGTGGCCGATGCCCGCGTGGCCCCGTCCTCGGCGGCGCGCGGCCTGCTCGAGCGCTTCGAGCGCGACTAGGGCCTGTTAAAGCCATGGGTCACCCGCAGGGCCGGTGCCTGGCATCAACAGGCCCCTAGAACAACACAAGGACGACACGCACCATGCACGACATCATCCAGCAGCTCGAAGAGAAGCGCTCCCAGGCCCGCCTGGGCGGCGGCGACAAGCGCATCGCGGCGCAGCACGGCAAGGGCAAGCTCACCGCCCGTGAGCGGCTGGAGCTGCTGCTCGACGAAGGCACCTTCGAGGAGTGGGACATGTTCGTCGAGCACCGCTGCCACGACTTCGGCATGGCCGACAACAAGATTCCAGGCGACGGCGTGGTCACCGGCTACGGCATGATCAACGGCCGCCTGGTCTTCGTCTTCAGCCAGGACTTCACCGTCTTCGGCGGCGCGCTGTCCGAGGCGCATGCCGAGAAGATCTGCAAGGTGATGGACCAGGCGATGAAGGTCGGCGCGCCGGTGATCGGCCTCAACGATTCGGGCGGCGCACGCATCCAGGAAGGCGTGGCCTCGCTGGGCGGCTACGCCGACGTGTTCCAGCGCAACGTGATGGCCTCGGGCGTGGTGCCGCAGATCAGCATGATCATGGGCCCGTGCGCCGGCGGCGCGGTGTACTCGCCGGCGATGACCGACTTCATCTTCATGGTGAAGGACAGCTCGTACATGTTCGTCACCGGCCCCGAGGTCGTGAAGACCGTGACCCACGAGGAGGTGAGCGCCGAAGACCTCGGTGGGGCGACCACCCACACCACCAAGAGCGGCGTCGCCGACCTCGCCTTCGAGAACGATGTCGACGCGCTGCTGATGCTGCGCCGCCTGTACAACTACCTGCCGCTGAACAACCGGGAGAAGGCGCCGGTGCGGCCCAGCAACGATCCGGCCGACCGCGTCGACTACTCCCTCGACACGCTGGTGCCCGACAACCCCAACAAGCCGTACGACATCAAGGAGCTGATCGTGAAGACCGCGGACGACGGCGAGTTCTTCGAGCTGCAGCCCGAGAACGCGAAGAACATCGTCATCGGCTTCTGCCGCATGGAAGGCCAGACGGTGGGCATCGTCGCCAACCAGCCGCTGGTGCTGGCCGGGTGCCTGGACATCAAGAGCAGCATCAAGGCGGCGCGCTTCGTGCGCTTCTGCGATGCGTTCAACATCCCGGTGATCACCTACGTCGACGTGCCGGGCTTCATGCCGGGCACGAGCCAGGAGTACGGCGGCATCATCAAGCACGGGGCGAAGCTGCTGTACGCGTATGCGGAATGCACGGTGCCGAAGATCACGGTCATCACGCGCAAGGCCTACGGCGGGGCCTACGACGTGATGAGCTCCAAGCACCTGCGCGGCGACGTCAACTTCGCCTGGCCCAACGCCGAGATCGCGGTGATGGGCGCCAAGGGCGCGGTGGAGATCATCTTCCGCGAGGACAAGAACGATCCGGTCAAGCTCGCCGCCCGCGAGGCCGAGTACAAGGCGCGCTTCGCCAACCCCTTCGTCGCCAGCGCGCGCGGCTTCATCGACGACGTGATCCAGCCGCATGAGACGCGCAAGCGGATCTGCCGGTCGCTGGTGATGCTGCGCGACAAGAAGCTTGAAAACCCGTGGCGCAAGCACGGCAACATCCCCCTGTGATGAAGCCCCCCAGTCGCTTCGCTCCTGCCCCCAAGGCGCGCCCCCCGGGGGACCGGCGAAGCCGGGTCCTCGGGGGTGGCTCGATCAAGGCTTCGCGTTGCTTGCCTATCCGAATGGAGCACTGACGATGTTCGAAAAGATCCTGATCGCCAACCGCGGCGAAATCGCCTGCCGCGTCATCAAGACGGCGAAGAAGATGGGCATCCGCACGGTGGCCGTCTACTCCGATGCCGACCGCGACGCGCGCCACGTCGGGCTGGCGGACGAGGCGGTGCACATCGGGCCGGCGCCGTCGCGCGAGTCCTACCTGGTGATGGACAAGATCATCGCGGCCTGCAAGCAGACCGGCGCGCAGGCCGTGCACCCCGGCTACGGCTTCCTCAGCGAGAACGAAGCCTTCGCCAAGCGCGTCGAGGAGGAAGGCATCGTCTTCATCGGCCCCAAGCACGCCTCCATCGCGGCGATGGGCGACAAGATCGCGTCGAAGAAGCTGGCCAAGGAAGCCCGGGTGAACACCATCCCGGGGCACAACGCCGCCATCGACACGCCCGAGCATGCGGTGGAGATCGCCAAGGGCATCGGCTATCCGGTGATGATCAAGGCCAGCGCCGGCGGCGGCGGCAAGGGCTTGCGGGTTGCCTTCAATGACAAGGAAGCCTTCGAAGGATTCACCTCGTGCCGCAACGAGGCGCGCAACAGCTTCGGCGACGATCGCGTGTTCATCGAGAAATTCGTCGAGGAGCCGCGCCACATCGAGATCCAGGTGCTGGGCGACGCGCACGGCAACACGGTCTACCTGTGGGAGCGCGAGTGCTCGATCCAGCGACGTCACCAGAAGGTGATCGAGGAGGCGCCCAGTCCCTTCCTCGACGACGCCACGCGCAAGGCGATGGGAGAGCAGGCCGTCGCGCTGGCCAGGGCGGTGAACTACCAGTCGGCCGGCACGGTGGAGTTCGTCGTCGGCAAGGACAGGAGCTTCTACTTCCTCGAGATGAACACGCGGCTGCAGGTGGAGCATCCGGTCACCGAAGGCATCACGGGGCTCGACCTGGTGGAGCTGATGATCCGCGTCGCCGCCGGCGAGAAGCTGCCCTTCGGCCAGGGCGATATCCGCCGCGAAGGCTGGGCGATGGAGTGCCGCATCAATGCCGAGGATCCGTTCCGCAACTTCCTGCCGTCGACCGGGCGGCTCGTGAAGTACGCGCCGCCGCCCGAAGTCGACGGCGTGCGGGTGGACACCGGCGTCTACGAGGGCGGCGAGATCCCGATGTTCTACGACTCGATGATCGCCAAGCTCATCGTGCACGGCAGCAACCGCAGGGAGGCGATCGCCAGGATGCGGCAGGCGCTCAACGCGTTCGCCATTCGCGGCATTCATTCCAACATTCCGTTCCAGGCCGCCCTGCTCGCGCATCCGAAGTTCATCGCCGGCGACTTCAACACCGGATTCATCGCCGAGCAGTACCCCAAGGGGTTTTCGGCCGCCGCCGTGCCGCACGACGATCCGACGTTCCTGCGGGCGCTGGCGGCGGTGGCCAACCGGGTGCACACCCAGCGCGCGATGCGGCTGTCGGGCCAGCTGCCGGGGCACGAATACCGTGTCGGCGACGAGTTCATCGTCGTCACGCCGGCCGGCGAAGACAGCGTGGAGCAGACACCGGTGCGGCTGCGCGTGCAGGAGAAGGGGTTCGAGGTCGATGCGGGTGGCAGGCACTACCGCATCGAGCTGCACACCCCGCTGCGCGAGGTGGTGATCCGCGGCACATGCAACGGGGCGCCCTTCTGCGCGCAGGTGGAACGCATCGGACTGGCCTACCGCGTCATGCACGACGGTGCGCAGATCGACGCCAAGGTCTTCACGCCGCGCGTCGCGCAGCTGAACGCACTGATGCCGGTGAAGGCGCCGCCCGACCTCTCGCGCTTCCTGATCTCGCCGATGCCGGGCCTGCTCGTCGACGTGGCCGTGCAGCCGGGACAATCGGTGCGTGCCGGCGAGAAGCTGGCCGTCATCGAGGCGATGAAGATGGAGAACATCCTGCTCGCCACTCAGGACGTCGTGGTCGACGAGGTGCTGGCGCAGAAGGGTGAGAGCCTCGCGGTGGATCAGGTGATTCTCAGGTTCAGGTGAGCGACACATGGCCGCATCAACACGTCCGTTCAAGGTGCTGGGCATCCAGCAGGTGGCCATCGGCGGCCCGAGCAAGGCGCGGCTGCGCACCTTGTGGGTCGACAAGCTGGGGCTCGAGGTCACCGGCAACTTCGTCAGCGAGCGGGAGAACGTCGACGAGGACATCTGCGCCATGGGCCGCGATGCGTTTCGCGTCGAAGTCGACCTGATGCAGCCGCTCGACCCGGACAAGAAGCCGGCGGTGCACACGACGCCGCTCAACCACATCGGCTTGTGGATCGACGATCTGCCGAAAGCGGTGGAGTGGCTTTCAGCAAACGGCGTGCGCTTCGCGCCGGGCGGCATCCGCAAGGGCGCTGCGGGGCACGACATCTGCTTCGTGCACCCCAAGGCCAGCGACGATTTCCCGGTGGGGGGCGAAGGCGTGCTGATCGAGCTGGTGCAGGCACCGCCGGAGGTCATCGCGGCCTTGTCGTAGGTCGCGATCCGGGCCCTGGGAAGGCCCGTCGGCGCGATCAGACCGCGACCGGAGCCTTGATGGCCGGATGGTGCTCGTAGCCGAGGACCTCGAAGTCCTCGTACTCGTAGTCGAAGATCGACGCCGGCCGCCGCTTGATGTGCAGCGTGGGGTAGGCGAACGGCTTGCGCGACAGCTGCAGCTCGACCTGCTCGGTGTGGTTGCTGTAGATGTGGCAGTCGCCGCCGGTCCAGATGAAGTCGCCCACGCCGAGGTCGCACTGCTGCGCCATCATGTGCGTGAGCAGCGCGTAGCTCGCGATGTTGAACGGCACGCCGAGAAAGATGTCGGCACTGCGCTGGTAGAGCTGGCAGCTCAGCCTGCCGTCGGCCACGTAGAACTGGAAGAAGGCGTGGCACGGCATCAGCGCCATCTTCGGCAGGTCGGCCACGTTCCAGGCGCTCACGATGATGCGGCGCGAATCGGGGTTGGTGCGAATGGTCTTCACCGCCTCGGCGATCTGGTCGATCTGCCTGCCGTCGGGGGCCGGCCAGGAGCGCCATTGCACGCCGTACACCGGGCCGAGGTCGCCGTCGGGCGCGGCCCATTCGTCCCAGATGGTCACGCCGCGCTCCTGCAGCCAGCGTGCGTTGCTGTCGCCGCGCAGGAACCACAGCAGCTCGAGGATGATGGACTTGAGATGCACCTTCTTCGTCGTCACCAGCGGAAAGCCTTCGGCCAGGTCGAAGCGCATCTGGTGGCCGAACACGCTCCTGGTGCCCGTGCCGGTGCGGTCGGTCTTGACCACGCCGTGCTCCTGCACGTGGCGCATGAAGTCTTCGTATTGCGAGCGGATCGGACGGGCGGCGGAAGCGGTCATGCGCAGGTCTCGGTGGGTCGCCGGATTGTGCCTCAGGGTCGAAAGACAAACGGCCCTCGCGAGCGTGTCGCGAGGGCCGTTCGAGGCGGATGAGCGCGGTCGCTCAGGCCGCCGGCTCGCGCAGATAGATCTCCACGCGCCGGTTCTTGGCCCGGCCGGCTTCGGTGCTGTTGTCGGCGATCGGCTCGTGCTCGCCGCGGCCGGCGGTTTCGACCCGCGTCGGCGACACGCCGCGCGCGGCCAGATAATCACGCACGCTTTGCGCGCGCTCGACCGACAGCGGGTTGTTGACCGCATCCGAACCGGTGCTGTCGGTGTGGCCGATGATGGCGATGCGCGCGTTCGGATCGTCCTTCAGGCTGGCCGCGAAGGGGTCGAGCACCGAGCGCAGCTGCGGCTTGATCGTCGCGCTGCCGGTGTCGAACGAGATGTCGTTCGGGATGTTGACCTTCAACTGATTGTCCTGGGTGCGGCTCACTTCGACGCCGGTGCCGCGCGTGGCCTGCTCCATCGCGACGCGCCGCTCTTCCTGGCGCTTGGACCAGACGTTGCCGGCCACCGCGCCGATCGCGCCGCCAACCACCGCGCCGGTGCCGGCCTTGCCGCCGGTGGCCCGGCTCAGCACCGCGCCGGCCGCAGCGCCGACGCCGGCGCCGATCGCGGTGCCTTTCTGGCGCTCGCTCATCGGGGTCTCGCAGCCGGCCAGCAGAACGGCGGCTGCGGCCAGGCCGATGGCGCTCGTGCGAATCGCGAAACGGTGGTTCATCGTTTTCTCCTTCATGGGTCGTGTGCCGGCGATGGCCGGACGTTGTCGAGTATTGAAAGGCGGGCGCCACCGTGTCTGTCGGACCCGGACCTCCGGCGCTGTCAGCCCAGGCCTACAACGCGTCGCGCGCGCTGCGGCTGACCGTCAACTTGCAACTTGCATGTCGAACTGCATCGCCGCCAGCCGTGCATACAGGCCGCCCGCCGCGCTGAGTTCGGCATGCGTGCCGACCTCGACGATCTGGCCGGCCTCCATGACGACGATGCGGTCGGCGCGCTGCACCGTCGACAGCCTGTGCGCGATGACGAGCGTGGTGCGGTCCTTCATCGCCGACTCGAGCGCGGCCTGCACCATGCGCTCGCTTTCCGCATCGAGCGCGCTGGTGGCTTCGTCCAGCAGCAGCAGCGGCGGGTTCTTCAGCATCGCCCGCGCGATCGCGATGCGCTGGCGCTGGCCGCCCGACAGCCGGACGCCGCGCTCGCCCAGGAAGGTGCGGTAGCCCTCGGGCAGCGCGCGGATGAAGTCGTCGGCGAAGGCCGAGCGCGCGGCCGCGATGACCTGCTCGTCGCTCGCTTCCGGCCGGCCGTAGCGGATGTTCTCCATCGCATCGGCGGAGAAGATCACGCTGTCCTGCGGCACGATGCCGATGCGCTGGCGCAGCGCCTGCAGATCGGCCTCGCGCACCGGCACGCCGTCGATCCGCACATGCCCTTCGGTGGCGTCGTAGAAGCGCAGCAGCAGGTGGAACACCGTGCTCTTGCCGGCGCCGCTGGGTCCGACCAGCGCCACGGTCTCGCCCGGCCGCACCTGCAGGCCGAAGCGCACCAGCGCCGGCTGCTGCGGCCGCGACGGATAGCGGAAGGTGACCTCGTCGAGCGCCACGCTCGAGCCGCCGCGTGTCGGCGGCAGGGGCGTGGGCTGCGGCGGCGACGCGATCGGCGAACGCGCCGACAGCAGCTCCATCAGGCGCTCGGTGGCGCCGGCCGCGCGCAGCAAGTCCCCGTACACCTCGGCCAGCACGGCCACCGACGACACCAGGATGATGACGAAGACCACGGTCTGGCCGAGGTGTCCGGCCGAGATCGCGCCGTTGAGCACGGCCTGCGTGCCCTGGTACAGGCCCCACAGCAATGCGCCGAAGGTGGCGGTGATGATGAAGGCCACCAGGAACGAGCGCATGCGGGTGCGCTTGACCGCGGTGGCGAACGCGTTCTCGGTGGAGGCGTCGAAGCGGCGCGCCTCGCGCTGCTCCTGCGTGTAGCTCTGGACGACAGGAATCGCGTTCAACACTTCGGCGGCGATGGCGCTCGAGTCGGCCACGCGGTCCTGGCTGGCGCGGCTCAGCTTGCGCACGCGCCGGCCGAAGTACAGCGAGGGCAGCACGACGAGCACGAGGATGCCCAGCACCTGCGACATCACGTACGGGTTGGTGACGATCAGCATCGCCATCGCGCCGATGCCCATGACGCTGTTGCGCAGGCCCATGCTGAGGCTGGAGCCGACGACGGTCTGCACCAGCGTGGTGTCGGTGGTCAGCCGCGACAGCACCTCGCCGGTCTGCGTGGTCTCGAAGAACTCCGGGCTTTGCTGGACGACGTGCGCGTACACCGCATCGCGCAGGTCGGCGGTGACGCGCTCGCCCAGCCAGGTGACCATGTAGAAGCGCGCGGCCGAGAACAGGCCGAGCGCCGCGCCGACCGCGAACAGGGCGAAGAAATGCTCGCGCAGTGCCATCACCCGTTCGCCAGGGTCGCTGGCGACCAGTCCCTGGTCGATCAGCGACTTGAGCGCAACCGGAAACACCAGCGTGCTGACGGCGGCGAGCACGAGGAAGACCAGCGCCAGCGCGATGCGGCCGCGATAGGGACGCAGAAAGGGCACCAGGCCGCCGAGGGAGCGGACGTTCTTGGAGGCGGGCGAGGCGGGGAGCGCGGGCAGCGCGCGCGGCGCGCCGACGGCTTGAGGTGAGGAAGACATGGGAGAAGTCTAGGCTGTGAGGTCGGGCTTGCGCATCGCCGCGACATGCCAAACACCCCACCCGCACCAAGGATTTCAATGCCGTAGCAAACTTTGCCTAAGCAAATATTGCCCAAGCCGTCATTTTTCTCGACCTCCTGACACCACGCTGTCAGCAGCCCGCCGCCAAGATCGCTTCGCCATGTCGCCACCCAAGTCAACCCGCCGCAACTGCTTCTATGTCGGAGAGAGCTACGACATGGGCCAGAGCATGGGCCACCTGCTGTTCCAGCTGATGGCCAGCATGCGCCGCGAGGTCGATGCGCGCATGGCCGAGCTCGGCCTCACCGATGCGCAGTGGAAGCCGCTGTGGAAGATCAAGCTCGGGCATGCCGACACGGCGTTCGAGCTGGCGCGCGAGGCGGGCATCGATGCGGGCGCGATGACCCGCATGCTCGACCGCCTGGAAACCAAGGGCCTCGTCGAGCGGGTGCGCTCCGAGACCGACCGCCGTGTCGTGCACCTGCGGCTCACGGCCGAAGGCGAAGCGGCCGCCGAGCACATTCCGCACGTGCTCGCGGACGTCAACAACGACTTCCTGCGCGGCTTCAACAAGGCCGAGTGGGGGCAGTTCAAGGACTTTCTGCAGCGCATGCTGGTCAACGGCCAGGCGCTGCAGGAACAGAAAGAGAAAGCGGAGGACGCCGAATGAACCCCAACGCCCCCTGCCCGCACGCCTGGCCGGACGCCGACGGCTGCCGGTCGCAGACGCGCAGCCGGCTGGCCGCCACGTCGAAGCCGCCGCGGCTCCCGGGCTCGTGGCTGACCGCCGCGACGATGATCGCGGCCGTGCTGGCCACGGCCGCGCTGGTCGCCGGTTGCGCCAGTCCGGCCGGCGTGGCGCCGCATTCGCACACCCTGCTGTCGGCCGCGCAGACCGGCGCCGTCGATGGCGCTGCGACCGACTGGCCGCGCAGCGACTGGTGGACCCACTATGGCGACCCGCGGCTCGATGCGCTGATCGCCCAGGCGCTGGCGTCGCAGCCGAGCCTGCAGCAGGTGCAGGCCCGGCTTGGCCAGGCACAAGCTGCCGTCGATGCGGCCGGCGCGGCGCGTCGCCCACAGGTCAGCGGCGCGGTCGACCTCACCGACCAGCGCTTCAGCGAGAACGGTGCCGTGCCGCCGCAGCTGGCCGGTGCGATCCGCTGGAACAACAGCGCCACCGTCAGCGCGAGCTGGGAGCTCGACCTGTTCGGCCGCCAGCGCGCGGCGCTCGCGTCGGCAATCGGCCAGTTGCGCGCGGCCGAAGCGGACGCGCAGGCCGCTCGCGTGCTGCTGGCCAGCAATGTCGCGACCGCCTACGTCAACCTGGGCCGCCTGGTGGAGGCGCGCGCCATCACGCAGCAGGCGCTGGGCCAGCGCGACCAGACGGTGTCGCTGGTGCGCCAGCGCATCCAGGCCGGCCTGGACACCAACGTGGAGATGCGCCAGGCCGAAGGCTTCATCGCGCAGACGCGCGTCGAGCTCGAAGCGGCCGACGAGGCGATCGCACGCAGCCGACATGCGCTGGCCGAGCTCACCGGCCAGGGCCCGCATGCGCTGGACACGCTGGCGCCGACGCTTGCAGCGGTGAAATCTGCGCCCCTGCCGTCCTCGCTCAGCGCCGACCTGCTCGGCCGGCGGGCCGACCTGGTCGCGCAGCGCTGGCGTGTCGAGGCTGCGCTGAAGGATGTCGACGTCGCGCGCGCCCGGTTCTATCCCGACATCAATCTCGCGGCGTTCGTCGGCCTGTCCAGCATCGGCCTCGACCGCTTCCTGCAGGCGGGCAGCGCCACCTACGGCATCGGTCCGGCCCTGCGGCTGCCGATCTTCGACGGCGGGCGGCTGCGCGCCAACCTCGGCGCGCGCCACGCCGAGGTCGATGCGGCCATCGAGGGCTACAACGCGGCCCTGCTGCGCGCGCTGCGCGAGGTGGCCGACGAGATCGAGACGCTGCGTTCGCTCGAGCGCGCGCAGCAGGCGCAGGACGATGCGCTGAAGTCGGCGGAGTCCGCGTACGACCTCGCGCTGCAGCGCTACCGCGGCGGCCTGGGGAACTACCTCATCGTGCTGACGGCCGAGCAGAACGTGCTGGCCCAGCGGCGTGCCGCCAGCGACCTGAAGGCGCGCCACCTCAGCGCCGAAGCGGCCCTCGCCCGCGCGCTCGGCGGCGGCTTCCAGGGCGAGATGCCGACCACCGTCGTCCAGGCCCGATCCATTGCGAACAGGACATCCGAATGAGCCACTCCGAAGACAACAAGACACCCGTCGCGCCCGCACCCGCCGTGTCGGCGAGCAAGCGCAAGCCCGCGCTGCTCGCCGTCGCAGGCCTCACGCTGCTTGCCGGCATCGCCTACGGCGGGTACTGGGCGCTGTTCCTGCGCCACTACGAGTCCACTGACAACGCCTATGTGCAGGCGCCGGTGGTGCAGGTGACGCCGCAGGTCGGCGGCACCGTGCTGCAGATCCTGGCCGACGACACCGACGTGGTCCGCGCCGGCCAGCCGCTGGTCAAGCTCGATCCCAGTGATGCGCGCCTTGCGCTGGAGCGCGCCGAGGCGCAGCTCGCGCAGACGGTGCGCGAGGTGCGCTCGCTGTACGCGACCAACGGCACGCTGTCGGCCAACATCCACTTGCGCGAGGCCGAGGTCGCGCGCATGCGGGCCGACGTCGCGCGCACCAGCGAAGACGTGGGCCGCCGGCAGCCGCTGGCGGCCACCGGCGCGGTGAGCGGCGAGGAGATGAAGCACGCCGAGACGGCGCTGGCCGCGGCCAGGAGCGCTCTGGCCGGCGCGCAGTCGGCCCTCGCGGCCGCGCGCGAGCAGGCGGCGACCAACCAGGTGCTGACCGAAGGCACCAGCATCGAGAACCACCCCAACGTGCAGCGCGCCGCGGCCGCGGTGCGCGAGGCGCACCTGGCGTTGCAGCGCATGGACCTGCCCGCGCCGGTCGCGGGCCAGGTGGCCAAGCGCACGGTGCAGGTCGGCCAGCGCATCCAGGCGGGCGCGCCGCTGATGTCGGTGATCCCGCTCGACCAGGTCTGGGTGGAGGCCAACTTCAAGGAAGTGCAGCTGCGCAAGATGCGCATCGGCCAGCCGGTGACGCTGCATGCCGACATCTACGGCGAGAAGGTGGAGTACCAGGGTCACGTGGCGGGCCTGGGCGCCGGCACCGGTGCGGCCTTCGCGCTGCTGCCGGCACAGAACGCGACCGGGAACTGGATCAAGGTGGTGCAGCGCGTTCCCGTGCGGGTCGAGCTCGACGCCAGGCAGATCGCCGCGCACCCGCTGCGCGTCGGCCTGTCGATGGAAGCAACGGTCGACGTGGCCGAGCAGGGTGGCCAGCCGCTCACCGCGGCCAGCGCGGCGCGCGCCACCCGCACGCAGGCCTTCGACACGCAGCCGGCCGAGGCCGATCGCGTCGTGCACGACATCATCGCGGCCAACCTCGGCAGGCCCCTCGCGCGCGTGGCCGCCACCACGCACTGAAAGGACCGCCCGTGAGCAGCGCTTCGGCGACGATGGACAAGCCTGGGCCGGCGCCGGCGCGCGAGCAGCCGCAGAGCGGACCGCTGCACGGCACGCCGCTGGTCCTGGGCACGGTCGCGCTGTCGCTGGCGACCTTCATGAACGTGCTCGACACGTCGATCGCGAACGTGTCGATTCCCGCGATCGCGGGCGACATGGGCGTGAGCCCGTCGCAGGGCACCTGGGTGATCACGTCATTCGCCGTCGCGAATGCGATTTCGGTGCCGCTCACCGGCTGGCTCACGCAGCGCTTCGGCCAGGTGCGCCTGTTCATCGCCAGCGTGCTGCTCTTCACGCTGGCCTCGTGGCTGTGCGGCCTGGCGCCCAACATCGAGTCGCTGATCTTCTTCCGCGTGCTCCAGGGCCTGGTGGCCGGGCCGATGATCCCGCTGTCGCAGACGCTGCTGCTCGGCAGCTATCCGCAGCAGAAGGCGGGCACGGCAATGGCGATGTGGGCGATGACCGTGCTCGTCGCGCCGGTGGTCGGGCCGTTGCTGGGCGGCTGGATCACCGACAACATCGCCTGGCCGTGGATCTTCTACATCAACATCCCGGTGGGCCTGGTGGCCGCGGCGATCACGTGGTCGATCTACCGCAAGCGCGACCCGGGTCCCAGGCGCGTGCCGCTCGACTTCGTCGGGCTCGGGCTGCTGGTGCTGTGGGTCGGCGCCCTGCAGATCATGATCGACAAGGGCAAGGAGCTCGACTGGTTCGCCTCCACGCAGATCGTGCTGCTGGCAGTGGCGGCCGTGGTCGGGTTCCTGTTCTTCCTCGCCTGGGAGCTCACCGAGAAGCATCCCATCGTCGACCTGCGTCTCTTCGCGCAGCGCAATTTCCTCCTCGGCACGGCGGCGCTGTCGCTGGGCTACGGCCTGTTCTTCGGCAATGTGGTGCTCCTGCCGCTGTGGCTGCAGCAGTACATGGGCTACACCGCGACCTGGGCCGGCATGGCGATGGCGCCGGTGGGTGTGCTGGCGATCGTGCTGTCGCCGTGGGTCGGCAAGAACGTCGCCAGGATCGACCCGCGCAAGCTCGCCACCGTGGCGTTCATCGGCTTCGGCATCGTGCTGTGGATGCGCTCGCTGTTCAACGTGCAGGCCGAGTTCATCGGCATCCTGATCCCCACGCTGCTGCAGGGCGCGGCGATGGCCTTCTTCTTCATCCCGCTGCAGCAGATCGTGTTCTCCGGACTGCCGCCGGCACGCATGCCGGCGGCGGCAGGCCTGTCGAACTTCGTGCGCATCACGGCGGGGGCCTTCGGCACGTCGATCTTCACCACGCTGTGGGAGAACCGCGCCGTCATGCACCACGCCCAGCTCGCGGAGGCCGTGAACCGCGGAAACGACAGCGCCACCCAGGCCCTGGCGCAGCTCGGCGCCGCGGGTTTCGGGCCCGAGCAATCGCTGGCGATGATCAACCGGCTCGTCGACCAGCAGGCCTACACGCTGGCAGCGACCGACCTGTTCCGGCTGTCGTCGCTGCTGTTCGTGATGATGGTGGCGGTGGTGTGGATGGCCAAGCCGAAGATGGGTGCGGCCGCCGATGCCGGTGGCGCGCATTGACGGCGCGTCAGAGCTTCAACGCTGCCGCATAGCCCGTCATCTCCAGATACCCGCGCCCCACGCGTCGGCCCGCTTCATCGAAGAGCTCGCTCAGGCCCTCCCAATAGATCGATCCGGTGCTTGCCCGGCTGTCCAGCTCCTGGCTGTCCAGCAGCGCCTTGACGACGAAGCGGCCGGCCGGCGTGGTCACCGTCCACTCCACCGGATACGCCGCGCGCGACGCGGGACTGGTCCACACGCGGCCGGGCGCGAACGCGACGGCGTCGGAGGCGAAGCTGCGTGTCTGGCCGTCGGCGCCGCGGAACGTGCCGCCGGCCCACAGGGCCGTTCCGTCGGCGCGCCGCAGGCGAAATGCCATGAACGCTGCGCCATCGTCGAGGTTCATGCCGATCCAGTCCCACCCGACGGCCTGCGGGTCCATCAGCGTGTCGCTCCACTCGTGATCCAGCCAGGCGCCGCCCTCGACGGGCCACGCGCGCCCGTCCACCCGCAGCGTGCCGCTGACCGCAAGCTGCGCCTCGCTGTAGTAGTGGCTCGCCTGCTCGGGT
Source organism: Piscinibacter sp. XHJ-5 (assembly GCF_029855045.1). Lineage (GTDB taxonomy): Bacteria > Pseudomonadota > Gammaproteobacteria > Burkholderiales > Burkholderiaceae_C > Albitalea. The sequence continues at coordinate 5,468,147 of NZ_CP123228.1, read as the reverse complement.
CGCGGTCCCTTGCGCGACCATCCCGCCTCGCCTTGCAGCAGCAGCGGCTGCGTGGCCGCGAGGCGCAGGTCGACGGCGAAGCGCGCCGTGTCGCTCGACGCGACAGCGCGGTAGCGGCTCGGCCCGCTGCCGCCTTCGCGGCGCAGCGACCAGCCCTGCAGGCTGACATCGGTGTCGCGCTGGGACGCCTCCGCGATGCCGAAGCCGGCACGCGCGATGCGCTGATCGTGGCGCAGGCGGCGCTGCGGCAGGTCGCTCAGCGCGGCGTGCGCGAACAGCAGCTGGCGCGCCGCGAACCGGCTGGGATGCGTGGTCGGCACCGCGGTGCGCGAACGGAAGAAGGTGATCTGGAAGCCGCGCAGCTCGCCTTGCGACAGCAGCGTGCCGGTGACGTACCACCACTCGGTGCGCGTGTCGGGATGCGCACCGAAGTCCGCCGGAAAGGCCAGCACGCGCGGCCGCAGCGCGCCCTGCGCCGCCGGCGCCGTGGGCATCAGCGCGGCCATCGCGCGCAACCAGCCGCGGCGGCTGAAGCCGGCCATCACCAGTCCTCCTTCACCGCCAGCGCCATGTGCGCACCGGCGGCGCTGCGCGCGGCGAGCCACGCGGTCAGCGTGCCGGCCATCACCACGGCGGCGCACAGCAGCGCGAGGCGGCCCCACGGCAGCAGCAGGTCCATCGTCCAGTGGAAGCTCTGCGGATTGACCACATGCACGAGCACCACGCTCACCGCCAGCCCGAGCAGCAGGCCCACCAGCGCGCCGGCGGCGGTCCAGACGGCGCCTTCGGCGGCGACCACCCCGAGGATCTGCGCGCGCGTGAGGCCCAGGTGCGCGAGCAGGCCGAATTCCTTGCGCCGCGCCAGCACCTGCGCCGAGAAGCTGGCGGCGATGCCGAACAGGCCGATCGCGATGGCCACCGCCTGCAGCCAGTACGTGACCGCGAAGCTGCGGTCGAAGATGCGCAGCGAGCTCGCGCGGATCTCGGCCGGCGCGGCGAACTCGAGCAGCGCCGGATCGAGTCCGGCGCGCGTGGCGATGTCGCGCAGCGCCTGCTGCACCGCCTCGGCGCGCGCGCCCGGCGCGAGCCACAGCGCCAGCTCGTTGATGCGCTGGTCGCGCGTCAGGCGGCGATAGTCGGCGAGCGCGAGCGCCACAGCGCCGTGCTGGCGCGCGTAGTCGCGCCACACGCCGCGCACGAACAGCGTCGCGCGGCTGCCGTCGGGCAGCGGCAGCGCGAGCCGCGTGCCGGGCGCCGCGCCGTACACGCTCACCATGGCCTCGCTCACGTAGGCGGCCATCTCGCCGGGCGGCGCGGGCAGGAGTTCGCCGACCAGCGGCAGCTCGCGCGCCGGATCGGCCAGGCGCCGCGCCAGCAGGCCGACCGCCGGCCGGCGCGGGTCGAGCACCACCGAGGTCGAGCGCTGCAGCTCCACGCGCGCCACGCCGGGCAGGCGCGACGCGCCCTCGACCACCGGCGAGGGCAGCACGACCACATCGCCGGCGGCGCCGGTGGCCACCGCGCGTGCATAGAGGTCGGCAGGCAGAAGCTCGTCCAGCCACTGCGTCACCGACGCGCGAAAGCTCGCCACCATCACGGTCAGCGCCACAGCGAGGCTCAGGCTGGCGACGACGCCGGCCACCGCCACCGTCGCCGTGTCCCGCTGATGCCGCGCGCGCTCCACCGCGAGCAGGGCGAGCGGGTGATGCGGGGGCCGCGTCGCCTTCAAGAGCAGCGATACGCCGAGCGGCACGCAGGCAATGCCGCCCAGCAGCAGGCAAGCCACCGCGGCATAGGCGGCGAGCGGCACGTCGGCGATCGGCGGCAGCAGCGCGAGGCCGACACCCGCGAGCAGCAACACCGGACCGAGCGCGACGAAGCCCGGCCGCACGTCGCCGGTGCCGAGTCCTTTCAGCGCCTGCGCCGGTGCAAGCCGCTGCGCCTGGCGCGCGGGCAGCCAACCGCCGACCACGGCGGCCGCGACACCCAGCGCGCCATAGGCCAGTGCCGCGGCGATGCCGAACTCCAGCGCCGGCGCGACGCCGGGAAAGTACCCGCCGCCGAGATCGCCGGCCAGCAAGCGCAGCGCCAGCGCCGCGAGCGCCGTGCCCAGTGCCAGTCCGAGCGCACTGCCGACCACGCCCAGCAGTGCCGACTCGGCCAGCACGAGCTGCAGCCGCTCGCGTCCGGAAAGTCCCAGCACGCCGAGCAGCGCGAGCTGCTGCTGCCGCTTGGCCACCGACAGCGACAGGATGGAGAACACGAGGAAGGCGCCGGTGAACAGCGCCACCAGCGCGAGCACGGTGAGATTGACGCGATAGGCGCGCGACACGTTGGAGACGCGCTGCGCACTCTCCTCGGGCGACGCGGCGCGCACGCCCGGCGGAAGCGGAAGCTCGCGCAGCACCGCATCGGGCTGCGCGCCCGGCACCAATCGAACGTCGATGCGCGTCAGGCGGCCCAGCCAGCCGAAGGCGGACTGCGCGCCCGCGATGTCCATGACGGCCAGCGGCAGTCCACCGGCAGCGATGCTGCCGCCGACCTGCAGCTCGACCGGCCCCGTGCCTGACTGCAGGCGCAGCCGGCCGATCGCGGGCAGGCGCCGGCGCGCCGGCTCGTTGAGAAAGACCATCCCCGGATCCAGCAGCGCAAGCCGGTCCACGCCGTCGGCCAGGCGCGGGATCAGGGCGGGCGACAGCGGCGCGGCCACGAGCGCGTCCAGCCCCAGCACGCGCAACGGCACCTTCTCGCCGCGCTCGTCGAAGGCGACCGTGTCGATCTCGATCACCGGGCTGGCCACGGCGACCTGCGGATGTGTCGCGACCCTCGCGTAGAGCGCTTCGTCGAAGCCCCCGCGCTGGCTGCGCAGCTCGAAGTCGGGCTGTCCGTTGACCGATCGCACGGCCGCGGCGAATTCGTGCAGCGCCGACTGGTTGATGAGCTGCACCGAGAAGGCCAGCGCGACGCCGAGAACGACGGCGAGCAATGCGGCCAGGTGGCGCCACGGGTGGTGGCGCAGCTCGGGCCACGAGAGCTGGCGCAGCAGGAGCAACATTCGCGTACTGTAGGTCGCGGTGGCAGGCTCGTTGCCAACGCTACGAGATGCCTTCCGCCGTGAGCGTCAGCACGCGGTCGGCATGTCCGGCCGCCATCTTCGAGTGCGTGACCAGCACGCACGCCGCATGGTGTTCGCGCACCTGGTCGGACAGCAGCTGCATGACTTTCTCGGCCGTGTGCGGGTCGAGGTTGCCGGTGGGCTCGTCGGCGAGGATGAGCCGCGGACCGTGCACCAGCGCCCGGGCGATCGCGACGCGCTGCAGCTGTCCGCCCGACAGCGTCTGCGGCAGGCGGCCGGCCAGGCCCGCCAGACCCACGGCGGCGAGCAGCGCGTCGACGCGCGTCGCATCGCCGCGGCGCTGCAGCAGCAAGGGCAGCGCCACGTTGTGGGCGACGCTGAGATGCGGCAGCACATGGAAGGCCTGGAACACGAAGCCCAGCTTCTCGCGGCGGAACAGCGCCTTGCGCGTGTCGTCCAGCACCGTGATCTCGCTGCCTTCGATGTGCACCGAACCGGCATCGACGCTGTCGAGTCCGGCGATGCAGTTCAGCAGCGTCGACTTGCCGACACCCGATTCGCCGAGCACGGCGACGAACTCGCCGGCCGCCACGTCGAGATCGACGCCGGAGAACACCGGCTCGCCGCCGTAGCCCTTCACCAGGCCGCGCACTTCAAGCAGCACGTTGCGCGCCTTTCTGCGCGAAGGACAGGGCGCGCCGCACCACCTGCTCGAGCGCATCCGGCGCATCGCAGGCCACGGTCTCGCGCTGCATGCCGCGCAGCCAGGTGAGCTGGCGCTTGGCCAGCTGCCGCGTGGCCGCGATGCCCCGCTCGCGGATGCCTTCGAGGGTCCCCGCGTCCAGCGCCTCCCAGATCTGGCGATAGCCGACGCAGCGCATCGACGGCTGGCCGAGGTGCAGGTCGCCCCGTGCACGCAGCCGCTGCACCTCGTCGACGAAACCGGCGGCCAGCATGGCATCGAAGCGGTCGGCGATGCGGCCATGCAGCCAGGCGCGATCGCCCGGCTCCAGCGAAATCATCGGGGCCGGCTCGCGCGCGGGCTTGTCGCCGCGGTGAAAGGACGACAGGGGTCGCCCGCTGACGCGCCACACCTCGAGTGCGCGCTGGATGCGCTGACTGTCGTGTCGGGGCAGCCGGGCGGCGGTGAGCGGATCGACGGCGGCGAGCCGGTCGTGCATCGCCGGCCAGCCTTCGCGCGCCGCTTCGGCGTCGAGCTCGGCGCGGATGGCGGGGTCGGAGGCGGGCATCTCGTCCAGTCCCTCGAACAGCGCCTTGAAGTACAGCATGGTGCCGCCGACGAGCAGCGCCAGATGGCCGCGGGCGCCTATCTCGTCGATCGATCGCGTCGCGTCCGCGACGAACTGCGCCGCCGAATACGCCTGCGTGGGCTCGATGATGTCGATGAGGTGATGCCGCACCTGCGCGCGCTCTGCCGGGCTGGGCTTGGCCGTGCCGACGTCCATGCCGCGATACACCAGCGCGGAGTCGACGCTGACGATTTCCACGGGCTGGGTGGTGCCGAGCGCATCGGCGATGGCGAGCGCCGCGGCCGTCTTGCCCGCGGCCGTCGGCCCGGCCAGGCACAGGCAGCGCATCAGGCGCTCTGGGCGATGGCCGCCATGCGCGGCTCGCCGTGCCACTGCACCAGCGTCCACGCCACCGCGGCGACGCCGATGCTGAACCCGCCCAGCCCCAGCGTGAGCGGATACACCGTGCCGTCGAGGGCGTGTCCGAGCCACAGGCCGATGGCGAAGGACACGGCCATCATGAGAAAGCCCGACAGCGCCGCAGCCGTGCCGGCCTTGTCCGGGAACGGCCCCACGGCGCCCACCTGCCCGCACGGCTGGTGGATGCCGTGCCCCAACGCATACGACCACAGCGGCACCAGGATGGCCCACACCGTGTGCACGCCCGCCAGGCTCAGCAGCGCGCACGACACGCCGCCGGTGATCGTGAAGAAGGCGCCGAGCCGGACCGTGCCCCGCAGGCCGCGCGACACCAGAAGCCGCCGGCAGAGGAGGGTGCCGGCGACATAGGCCATCGAGTTGGAGGCCATCACCGCGCCGTAGCCGATGCGCGACACGCCCAGCACGCCGATGAAGACGAATGACGAGGCGGCGAGGAAGACGAACAGGCCGCCGTAGGTCAGCGCGAGCAGCGACACCCAGGCGCGAAAGCCGGGATGGCGCGCGATGGCGAGCCAGTTGCGCAGCAGCGGAAGCAGCCGCGTCGCCTCGGGGTTGCGCCGCGGCACGGTCTCCTCGAAGCGCCAGGCGATGAACGCGAGCGTCGCCGCGCCGAACAGCGCGATCGCGAGCAGGGTGCTGCGCCAATGCAGCCATTGCACCGCCACGCCGCCGATCAGCGGGCTCAGCATCGCGATGACGCCCAGTCCGCCGAGTGCGCGCGACATCACGCGCGCGCCCTGGTGCGGCTCGAACAGGTCTCGCACGATGGACCGCCCGCAGGTGACCGCCGCGGCCATGGCCGCACCCTGGAGCACGCGCCAGCCGATCAGCCACTCGATGGCAGGCGCGAAGGCGGCCAGCACGCTGGCGACGGTGTACAGGGCCATTCCGGCCAGCAGCACCGGGCGCCGCCCGTAGCGGTCGGCAAGCGGTCCGCATGCGAGCTGCGCGACACCGAAGCTCAGGATCAACGCCGACAGCGTGAGCTGCGCCGATGCGATGCCGGTGTGCAGCGCCGCGGCCAGCGTCGGCAACGCCGGCAGGTAGAGGTCGGTGGTGACCGGTTGGATGCCCAGCAGCAGCGTGAGCATGGCCACGACCACCGGCGCCGGCATCGCGGTGCGGGGAGAAGACGTCATGCCGTGCAGCGTAGCAGCGGCGCCCGCGTGTTGCGTCGGCGCCTCAAGGTTTCAACCCGTGACCGCCGGCGTCTGCGGGCATGGTTACGATGGTCACTCGCTGCAAATGTTTGCTGCAGCGCGACAACATCACATCACGTCCGCAGAAAGGAACGTCCATGAAACGAACGACTCGTTGGATCACCAGCCTGGTCGCCGCATGCCTCAGCTTTGCCGGCTTCATGCACAGCGCACAGGCCACGCTGGTCACCACCGAACAGGTGGCGGCGAGCGAAGGGGTGCGCAGCGCCACCGCACAGCGGGCCTATGTCAACGCCACACTGGATCGCGCCGACGTGGCTGCCGGACTGGCCGAGCGCGGCGTCAGCGTCGATCAGGCGCGGGCGCGGGTCGCGGCGCTGACCGACGATGAAGTGGCCCAGGTCGCGTACACGCTGGACACCGCGCCGGCGGGCGCATCCGATGTGCTCGGCATCATCCTCACGGTGTTCATCGTGCTGCTGATCACCGACATCCTCGGCTTCACGAAGGTATTCCCCTTCACCCGTTCCATCCGCTGAAGAACGCGGGCGCGCCGCGTCCGCCTTCTCTTGATCGCGATGTTCTTGCCGACCCTTGCAGCGCGGCCACTTCGGTGGGCCGCGCTGTTTCTTTGTGCGCTGGTCGTGGCCCTCGGCGGCTGCGCAGTGCAGACGCAGGCGCTGCGCGCGCAGTCGCCCCCCGGACTCGTTCGCGCCGCGGAGCTGGCTGACACGCCGTTCTTCGCGCAGACCGAATACCACTGCGGTCCGGCGGCACTGGCCACCGTGCTGGGCGCAGCCGGCCTGCCGGCCGATCCCGCCGTGCTCGGCGAGCAGGTGTTCCTGCCGGCGCGCACCGGCACCCTGCAGATCGAGATGATCGCCGGCGCGCGTCGCCAGGGGGCGGTCGCGACCCGCGTGCCGCCCGCGCTGGAGGCCGTGCTGCGCGAGGTGCAGGCCGGCCATCCGGTGGCGGTGCTGCTGAACCTGGGCTTGTCGTTCGCGCCGGCCTGGCACTACGCCGTGCTGGTGGGCTACGACCTCGACGCCGGCGACGCGGTGCTGCGATCGGGCGCCACGCGCCGCGCGGTGATGCCGCTGCGCACCTTCGAGCACACATGGACGCGGTCCGGCTCGTGGGCCTTCGTCGCGCTGCCGCCGGGACAGTGGCCGTCCACCGCGCAGGAGAGCGCCGTCGTCGAGGCGAGCGTCGGTTTCGAGCGCAACGCGTCACCCGTGCAGGCGGTGGCCGTGTACCGCAGCGCGCTGACGCGCTGGCCGGCGAACCTGACCCTGCGGATGGGACTGGGAAACACCTTGCATGCGGCCGGCGACAAGGCCGGCGCCGCCGAGGCATTCGCGGCCGCGGCGCGCGAGCACCACAGCGCGCCGGCATCGATCAACCTGGCCAGCACCCTGCTCGAGCTGGGACGCACCGACGAAGCCATCGCCGCCGCGCGCGATGCAGTCGCGGCGAGCGATGCTGCCTGGCGAGCACAAGCCGACGCCGTGCTGGCCCAGGCATTGGCCGCCCGGCCGGCCGCTCGTTAGGCGATGGACGCGCCGATCGCGATCGTCGCGCTCGGCGCCGCCTTGGCGGGTTTCGTCCAGGGCCTGTCGGGCTTTGCGTTCGGCCTGGTCGCCACGTCGGTCTGGATCTGGGTGCTGCAGCCGCAGCTCGCCGCCGCGATGGCCGTGTTCGGCGCCCTGACAGGCCAGGTCATCGCCGCGCTCACCGTGCGCCGCGGCTTCCACTGGCGGCTGCTGCTGCCGTTCCTCGCCGGCGGCGCGGCCGGCGTGCCGCTCGGCGTCCTGCTGCTGCCGCGGCTCGACGTGCCGGCCTTCAGGACGCTGCTCGGCCTGCTGCTGGTCGTGTGGTGCCCGCTGATGCTGATGGCCCCACGGCTGCCTCGCGTGCGCAGGGGTGGTCGCTTCGCCGATGCGATCGCCGGTGCGCTAGGCGGCGTGATGGGCGGCATCGGCGGCTACACCGGGGTCATTCCGACCCTGTGGTGCACGCTGCGCGGCTTCGACAAGGATGCGCAGCGCGCGGTGGTGCAGAACTTCAACCTCGCGGCGCTTGCCGTCGCGATGGGCGGCTATCTCGCCGGCGGCGTCGTCACGCGCGAGATGATCCCGATGTTCGCCGTCGTCGCGCCGGCGATGCTGATCCCCACGCTGATCGGCACGCGCGTCTACATCGGCATCAGCGAGGCGAGATTCCGCCAGATCGTTCTGGCCCTGCTCACCGTCTCGGGCGTCGCGATGCTCGCCTCCACCTGGCCCGAATGGGCGCGCCGACTGTCGTGATAGGGTTGGGGGCCGTTGCAGGAGTCCCGACGTGATCGACCAGTACGACATCAGCCTCGCCATTGCGTCCGATGCGGCGGCGATCTCCGAGCTGTCGCGCGATGCCATCGAACAGGGCCTGCCGTGGAGCTGGACCGCCCGCCGGGTCGCGCGCAGCATCCGCGACCGCTCGACCAACGTCGTCGTCGCCCGGCAAGCGCGCTCGCTGATCGGCTTCGCGATCATGAAGTACGAGGAAGAGGAAGCGCACCTGCTGCTGCTCGCGGTGCAGGCGGCGCAGCGCCGCAAGGGCGTGGGCTCGGCGCTGCTGGCATGGCTGGAGGCGACCGTCGGTGTCGCGGGCATCGGCATCGTTCGACTCGAGACCCGCGCGCGCAACGACGAGGCGCGTTCGTTCTACCGCCACCACGGCTTCGAGGAAGTCGGCCTGCACGAGGGCTACTACCAGGGCGTGGAGGACGCAATGCGGATGACGAAGGACCTGCGCCGCTGGGCCTGATCGATCGTCAGCCGAACCGCTCGTCCGCCCGCAGGTACCGCCACCGTCCCGGCGGCAGATCGCCCAGCATCACGCCGCCGATGCGCACGCGCTTCAACCCGATCACCTTCAGCCCGACGGCTTCGCACATGCGGCGGATCTGCCGCTTCTTGCCTTCCTTCAGCACGAAGCGCAGCTGATCGGCGTTCAGCCACTCGACCTTCGCGGGACGCAGGGGTTCGCCGTCGAGCTCGAGGCCATGGTTGAGCAGTGCGAGCTGCTCGTCGCCCGGAGTTGCGCCGCCGGGCTTCTCGACCCGCACGAGATACTCCTTCTCGATGTCGCTGTCCTCGCCGATGAGCTGTCGGGCGATGCGACCGTCCTGCGTCAGCACCAGCAGCCCGACCGAGTCGATGTCGAGCCGGCCGGCCGGCGCGAGGCCGCGCAGATGCTCGCGCAGGAAGCGGATGCCGGATTGATCCTCGCGCCACTGGTTCTGCGGCGTCACCAGCACGACGGCCGGCTCGTAGCCGTCCTCGGCCTGGCCGCTGACGTAGCCGACCGGCTTGTTCAGCAGCACCGTGACCTTCTGCGCCTGCTGGAACTTGGCCTGTGCATCGACCGTGACGTGCTGACCCGGCAGCACCCGCGATCCCAGCTCGCGAACCACCTGCCCGTCGACACGCACCCAGCCCTTGGCGATCCATTCGTCGGCTTCGCGGCGCGAGGCAATGCCCAGCTCGCTCATGCGCTTGGACAGCCGCATGCTGCCGGGTGCATCGTCGGCGGGTTCGCGCGCGGGCGGGCGGCGCGGCGCGTCGAAGGCGGTGTTCGGCTGGCGCCGGTCGGGAGCGGGTGGACGAGGGCGCGGCGGGGGCGGCGCGGGCACCCTGTCCCGCCGCGGCGGCACAGGCAGTTGCGGCCCCCTCTCCCTCGGCGCGGTAGAGGGCGGGGTGTGAGGGCCCGGCTGCCGCACCGCGTCGCGCTCGGCGCGCTGCGCCTGCGCTTCGGCGAGGGTCGGGCGCTTGCGCGGTGCGGAGCCGGCCCCGCGCACGGGCGGCCTCGAGGCTCGGGGCGCTTTCGCGGCGGGTGACTTCTTCAGCTTCAGCGTGGCCATGCGGTATTGTCGCGGCCTTGCGCCCGCGGTCCGGATGGCGCTTCGCTTCACCCCCACCTACAAGCCGAACAGCTCCTTCAAGGCCTCGCGGTATTGCGGCTGCCCCAAGGTGTTGGTGCTGTAGTGCGTGCCGCCGTCGACCAGCACGAATTTCTTCGGCGAGCGCACGCGTTCGAACAACGCGCGCCCCAGCTCCGGGCGGATGAGGCCGTCACGGCTGCCGTGCACCACGAGCACAGGAGCCTTCACGCGCTCGATCTTGCTGGCGGAGTCGAAGCGCTGGGTGATCAGCGCGGTCACGGGCAGCCAGCCCCACTTCATCGACTGGAAGACCTCGGCGATCGAGGTGAACGTGCCCTCGACGATGAGCCCGCGGGCATCGGGCACTTCGCTCGCCAGCTGAACGGCGATGGCGCCGCCCAGCGAGTGCCCGAAGATGTAGCGCGGGCTGTCGGGATGCGTCTTCGCCAGCCATTGCCAGGCGGCGCGTGCGTCTTCGTACACGATGGACTCGGACGGCAGCTCGTCGCCGCTCAGGCCGAAGCCGCGGTAGTCGATGGCAAGCACCGAGAAGCCGAGCTCGCGCATGTGCTCGATGCGCCAGGTGCTGGCGTGGATGCTGCGGCCGGCGCCGTGCAGGTACAGCAGCACCGGCGCCTTTGCATCCTCGTGCGCGAACCACACGCCGTGCAGCTTGACGGCCGAGCCGGTTTCGGCCGAGTCGTAGCGGATCCACACCGTGCGCCGGTCGTCGGCATCCTCGAGCGCCGACGCATACGGGCGCACGTTGAAGATCCATTTGCGCTGCTGGGCATCGAGGCTGGTGCAGCCGGCGAACGTCGCGGCTGCGAGAAGGGCGACGGCAGGCCATCGCCAGCGGATCAGATTCGGCATGCGCAACTGAGCGGTGGAGCACCGGGAAAGTTCAGCGGCCGCGCCAGAACATGCCGTCCAGTTCACGAATCGTGATCTGCCGCCAGGTCGGCCGGCCATGGTTGCACTGGTCGGCGCGTTCCGTGCGCTCCATGTCGCGCAGCAGCGCGTCCATCTCGGCCAGCGTCAGCTGGCGGTTCGCGCGAATCGCCCCGTGGCAGGCCATGGTCGACAGGATCTCGTGCTGCGCGCGCTCGATGACGCTGCTCGCGTCGTACTGCGACAGCTCGGCGAGCACGCTGCGCGCCAGCTCGACCACGTCGCCGCCGGCCAATGCCGCCGGGCGCGAGCGGATCGCGAGCACGCTGGGCGACAGCGCCGAGATGTCGATGCCGAGCGTATGCAGCGTCTCGGCCTGCGCCTCGGCGGTGGCGATCTCCTGCGGCGTGGCCGCGAACGTCGCCGGGATCAGCAGCGGCTGAGCTTCGATGCGCGCCGCATCCAGGCTGGCCTTGAGCCGTTCGTACACGATGCGCTCGTGCGCCGCGTGCATGTCGACGACGATCAGCCCCTGGGCGTTCTCGGCGACGATGTAGATGCCGGCGATCTGTGCGATGGCGCGGCCCAGCGGCCACTCGGTGTCGGCCGGCAGCGGCGCGACGGGTGCCTGCACCGCGGCGCGCGACGCCGACCATGCGGCCGGGGGCTCCTGCGCATACAGCACGGCCGCCTGCTGCAACGCCAGATGGCCCTGCACCGTGGGGCGGGGCGCGTCGAAGAAGCCGCGGCCCAGCGGCGGCGCGGGGACCGGGGCGGCGCTGTCGAGAGACGATTCGCGCTGCTCGTCGCCTGCGCGCGGCACCGCCAGCGCCGACTCCACCGCCCGCCGCACCGCCTGATGCACCTCGCGCGAATCGCGAAAGCGCACCTCGATCTTGGTCGGATGCACGTTGACGTCGACACGGTCCGGCGCGATCTCGATGAACAGCGCATACGCCGGCTGCCGCCCGCCGTGCAGAACGTCCTCGTAGGCCGAGCGCACGCCGTGCGCGATGAGCTTGTCGCGCACGAAGCGGCCGTTGACGTACACGTACTGCTGGTCGGCGCGCGTGCGAGCGGACTCCGGCGTGCCGGCTCGCCCGACGATGCGCAGCACGCCGAGGTCGAGGGCGACCGGCCGGCTGGCCTCGATGAAGTCCGCGCCCAGCACGTCCTGCAGCCGCGCTTCGGCCGTGGCGCGGCGCCACTGCTGCACCAGCTTGCCCTCGTGCCACAGCGCGAAGCTCACGTCGGGGCGCGTGAGCGCGTGACGCCGCACCGCTTCGACGCAGTGCGCGAGCTCGGTCGATTCGGTCTTGAGGAACTTGCGCCGCGCCGGCGTGCTGAAGAACAGCTCGCGCACCTCGACGCTGGTGCCGACGCCGCGCGCTGCCGGCACGAGCTCGCCGGTGCGCGCGTCGAGACGTTGCGCGTGCGGCGCCTGGGCGATGCGGCTGGCGATGCTCAGCTCGGCCACCGACCCGATCGCGGCCAGCGCCTCGCCGCGAAAGCCCATCGTGGAGACGCTTTCCAGATCGACCAGCGAAGCGATCTTGCTGGTCGCGTGGCGCCGCAGCGCCAGCGGCAGCTCCTCGCTCGGGATGCCGCAGCCGTCGTCCTCGACCACGATGGCGCGGATGCCGCCGCCGACAAGCTTGACGGTGATCTCGGTGGCGCCGGCGTCGAGCGCGTTGTCGACCAGCTCCCGCACCACCGAGGCCGGCCGCTCCACCACCTCGCCGGCGGCGATCTGGCTGATCAGCTCGTCGGGCAGCTCACGGATGGGGCGGCGGGGTGCCGCCGAGAGCACGGCATTCATCGGGCGCGATTGTAGAAGGGCGGTCGCACCGGCCGGCGTCGCGAGGCGCCGATAATCCGCCGCCATGGACTTCATCGCGCCGCTGATCGACTTCATCCTGCATGTCGACGTCCACCTCGCGAACTTCGTGCAGGCCTACGGCACGTGGGTGTATGCGCTGCTGTTCGCGATCATCTTCGTCGAGACCGGCGTGGTCGTCATGCCATTCCTGCCCGGTGACTCGCTGCTGTTCGTCGTCGGCGCGCTGTGCGGCGCCGGTCTGATGAACCTGCCGCTGTCGATCGGGCTGCTGACGGCCGCCGCCATTCTCGGCAACCAGAGCAACTACACCATCGGCCGCTATTTCGGGCCCAAGGTGTTCCAGTGGGAGAGCTCGCGCTTCTTCAACAAGCGGGCCTTCGAGCAGGCGCACGAGTTCTACGAGAAGTACGGCGGGATCACCATCGTGCTGGCGCGCTTCATGCCGTTCCTTCGCACCTTCGCGCCCTTTGTCGCCGGGGTCGCGCAGATGACGCGAAGAAAGTTCACGTTCTACGACGTGACCGGCGGCTCGCTGTGGGTCGGCGGCGTCACGCTCGCCGGCTACCTGTTCGGCAACATCCCGTGGGTCAAGGACAACCTCGACAAGATCATCTGGGCAATGATCATCCTGCCCGGGCTGATCGCGATCTTCGGGGCGTGGAAGGGGCGGCGGCGCCAGCTCGCCTAGGACGTGGCAGGCACCCCGGCGCGAGGCCCCGAGCGTCGACAGGGCCTAGGCGGTCGCGAACAGCCTGATCTCCTCGTCGTTGCCGGGCAGGGTGACCATGCGCACGAAGCGCAGGCCGATCTTCTCCAGCAGGCGGATCGAGGCGTGGTTGTCCACCGACGTGATCGCGACCACGCGCGACAGCCCCAGCACGGCGCGGGCATGGTCCATCACCGCCGACGCCGACTCGAGCGCGTACCCCTTGCGGCCGTGGCGCTCGAGGAAGGCGAAGCCGATGTCGACGTCGCTCAGCCCGTCGCGCTTGATCAGGCCGCACATGCCGAGCGGCGTGCCGTCCGCCTTCAGCTCGACGAGGAACAGCCCGAAGCCGTGCCGCTCGATCATCGCGGCCGGGCCGTTGCGGATGTAGTCGCGCGCTCCCTGGAGGGTTCGCACGCCGCGATCGCCGATGAAGCGCAGCCAGCCCGGCTCGTTGAGCAGCTCCAGGATGAACGCCGCATCGTCGGCCTCGATGTGGCGCAGCACCAGCCGCTCGGTCTCCAGCACCTTCGTCACAGCGCGCGCTGCCGTGCAAGCGGCGGATTCTTCGCGAAGTAGCGCTTGATGCCGACGGTCAGTGCATCGACGAGCTGGGCCTGGTAGTCCGGGTCGCGCAATCTGGATTCCTCCTGCGGGTTGGAAATGAAGGCCGTCTCGACGAGGATCGAGGGGATGTCGGGTGCCTTCAGCACCGCGAAGCCTGCCTGCTCGACACGCGGCTTGTGCAGCTTGCCGACCTTGCCGATCTGCCCCAGCACCTCGCCACCGAGCTTGAGGCTGTCCTTGATCTGCGCCGTGGTGCTCATGTCGAGCAGCGCGCGTGCCACCGCAGCGTCGCGCGACTTGATGTTGACGCCGCCGACCAGGTCGGCGGCGTTCTCCTTGTCGGCGATCCAGCGCGCGGTGGCGCTGCTGGCCGCGCCGTGGCTCAGCGCGAACACCGACGCGCCGCGTGCTTCCGGCGTCATGAAGGCGTCGGCGTGGATGGACACGAAGAGATCGGCCTGCACGCGCCGGGCCTTGCGCACGCGCTCGTGCAGCGGCACGAAGAAATCCGCGTCGCGGGTGAGCATGGCGCGCATGCCGGACACCGCATTGATTCGATCGCGCAGCTGCAGCGCCACCTGCAGCACCACGTCCTTCTCGCGCAGCCCGCTCGGGCCGATGGCGCCGGGATCCTCGCCGCCGTGGCCGGGGTCCAGCGCCACGATGATGAGACGGTCCACCTTGCCGGCGCCCGGCGGCGCGACCGCGGGCGGCAGCGCCGAGGAAGCCGAGGCGACCGGCGGCACCGCCACCTCCGGTCCCGGAGCGGCGAGCGGCGGCTTGGGCGCGGTGGCGACCGACGGCGGCTTGTCGAGCTTGTCGATGAATTCGCCGAGCGCGTCCTGCACCGCCTTGGCGGCCTGTTGGTCGGCGCTTTCCTTTTCGCGGATCAGCGCCAGCAGCGGATCGCGCTCGTGCGTCGGGTGCAGGTCGAACACCAGGCGGTGCTGGTAGGCGGCCACCGGCGCCAGCGTGAACACCTGCGGCGCGGTCGACTGCTTCAGGTCGATGACCAGGCGCACGATGCGCGGCCGGTTCTGTCCGACCCGCACGCCGGCGATATAGGGATCGTCGGAGCGCACCTTGCCGACGATCTCGCGCAGCTCGGGGCTGAGCTCCAGGCCCTCGACGTCGATGACCAGGCGCGAGGGGTTGTCGGCCATGAAGTGCCGGGCCGCGAGCGCCGTGTCGGATTCGATGGTGACCCGCGTGTAGTCGGAGGCGGGCCACACGCGCACGGCGACGATGCTGGCGCCGTAGGCCAGCTCGCGGGCGCCGAGCAGCAGCACGAGGCCGCCCATGGACTGCAAGGCGGCGCGTCGCGAGAGGCCGCGAGCAGCGGCGGTCTGCCCGCTCTCGTGCTCGCCCCTGGTGCGGCCCGGCGGGCTCACGGGAGCAGCTCCCGGCCGAGCGGCGTCAGTGCGGCCATGCCCACGTCGCGGCGCTCGTTGTCGCCCAGCGCGATCGCCACGCGCAGGTCGGGCAGCGGCAACAGGCCATGGGCCTTCTCGGGCCATTCGGCGAGCTTCAGGCCCTCGGCGGCGAAGACATCGCGAAAGCCGGCGTCTTCCCATTCCTGCGGGTCGTTGAAGCGGTAGAAGTCGAAGTGCCAGGCAGGCAGGCCGGGCAGCTCGTAGGGCTCCATCACGGCGTAGGTGGGACTCTTGATGCGCCCCGGCACGCCGAGCGCGTGCAGCAGGTGGCGCACGAAGGTCGTCTTGCCCGCGCCCAGCGTGCCGTGCAGCTCGACGAAGGCGCGCCGCAGCGCGGGCCGGGACGCGAGCGCCGCCGCCGTGGCGGCGCAATCGCCCTCGTCGGACCAGACGAGGTTGGCGCTTCCTAGAATCGGCGAATGACCGGTGCTGCTCAAGTGGCTGTGGACCAGACGTTGTTGTCGCGCCTGCGGGAGTGGGCGTCGGCGCTCGGATTTTCCCAGATCGGTGTTGCCGACGTGGACCTGTCGGCCGCCGAGCCCGGGCTCTCGCAATGGCTGCTCAACGGCTTTCACGGCGCGATGGATTACATGGCCGCGCACGGACTCAAGCGCGCCCGGCCCGCCGAGCTGGTGCCCGGCACGGTGCGCGTGATCACCGCCCGCATGGACTATCTGCCGCGTACCGCCGCCGAAGGCTGGCAGGCCGTCGAATGGCAGCGTCTGGCCGACCCCGGGCAGGCCGTCGTCTCCATCTACGCACGGGGTCGCGACTATCACAAGGTGTTGCGCTCGCGTCTGCAGAAGCTGGCCGACAGGCTGGCCGACGAGGTCGGTCCCGTCGGCCATCGGGTCTTCACCGATTCAGCGCCGGTGCTCGAGGTCGAGCTGGCATCGCGCAGCGGCATCGGCTGGCGCGGCAAGCACACGCTGGTGCTTCACCGCGACGCCGGGTCGATGTTCTTCCTCGGCGAGATCTACGTCGACTTCCCGCTGCCCGTCACGCCGCCGGTGGATGCGCACTGCGGAAGCTGCCGCGCCTGCATCGACGTCTGCCCGACGCAGGCGATCGTGGCCCCGTACCGCCTCGACGCGCGGCGCTGCATCTCGTACCTGACGATCGAGCATGC
The DNA here is from genome assembly GCF_029855045.1 of Piscinibacter sp. XHJ-5. GTDB lineage: Bacteria > Pseudomonadota > Gammaproteobacteria > Burkholderiales > Burkholderiaceae_C > Albitalea. The sequence goes on along the minus strand of NZ_CP123228.1, from coordinate 5,451,729 downwards.
CGGCCCCATTCCGGCCGAGCTGCGGCCGCTGATCGGCAACCGCATCTACGGCTGCGACGACTGCCAGCTCGTCTGCCCATGGAACAAGTACGCCCGGCGCAGCGCGCTGCCCGACTTCGACGCGCGCGAGCCACTGTCGGGAGCGAGCCTGCTCCAACTATGGCAGTGGACCGAGGCGGAGTTCCTGCGGCACACCGAAGGCAGCGCGATCCGGCGCATCGGCCACGAGCGGTGGCAGCGCAATCTGGCGGTGGCGATCGGCAATGCACTGCGCACGCGTCCCGATGGGGCTCTGCGGGCTGCGTTGACCGCGGGCCGCGAGGCCGCCACGCCGCTGGTGCGCGAGCACATCGACTGGGCCTTGTCAGCACCGAGGGAAACCGAGGGGGCCGCTTCGTAGTTCCCACAATCCCAAAGTCCGGCACGGGTTGCACCATCGCGCCGGATCCGTCCGCCCCTGGCATTTCAAGGAGAACACATGCAACGCAGAACGATGCTCACCGCTTGTCTGGCCACGGCCGCGCTGTTCGCGGCCGGGAGTGCCTGGGCCCAGGCCTATCCGGCCAAGCCGGTGCGCCTCGTGGTGCCCTTCGCGCCCGGCGGCACCACCGACATCATCGCGCGCGTGCTGGCCGACAAGGTCCAGCCGGCGCTGGGTCAGCCGCTGATCGTCGAGAACAAGGGCGGTGGCGGCGGCTCCATCGGCGCGCTGGAGGTGATCAAGGCGGCGCCGGACGGCTACACGCTGGGCATGGCGACGGTCTCGACCACGGCGTCCAATCCGGCCATCAACAAGAAGATCGGCTACGACCCGGTGGCCGACTTCACGCCCATCATCAACATCGCCGCCACGCCCAACGTGATCGCGGTGCATCCGTCGTTTCCGGCCAAGGACTACAAGGGCTTTCTCGCCGAGGTGAAGGCCCATCCGGGCAAGTACAGCTTCGCGAGCTCGGGCACGGCGGCCATCGGCCACATGCAGATGGAGCTGTTCAAGAGCCTGTCGGGCACCTTCATCACGCACATCCCCTACCGCGGCGCGGGCCCGGCGCTCACCGACACGGTGGCCGGCCAGGTGCCCATGATCTTCGACAACCTGCCGTCGGCGCTGCCCTTCATCAAGGACGGCCGGCTGATCCCCATCGTCGTCGCCGCGCCGCAGCGGCTGTCGGTGCTGCCCAACGTGCCCACCTTCAAGGAAGTCGGCCTCGAGGGCGTCAACCGCATGGCCTACTACGGCGTGCTGGGCCCCAAGGGACTGCCGGCCGACGTGGTCAACAAGGTGGCCGCGGCGGTGAAGAAGACGGTCGAGGATCCCGGCGTGAAGAAGCGCATCGAGGACACCGGCTCCATCCTCATCCTGAACACGCCGGCGCAATTCGCCTCGCAGATCAAGGCGGAGTACGACATCTACAAGGAAGTGGTGCAGAAGCAGAACCTCAAGCTCGACTGAGCCGGTTCGCTTGAGAGAATCGGGGAGCCCTCGCGGCTCCCCGTTTCGTTCGTGCCATGACACCGACCATCGCCAGCCAGGAAGCGATCAGCCGTTTCATCGATGCGCTGTGGATCGAGGACGGCCTGTCGGCCAACACGCTGGCGGCGTACCGGCGCGACCTGTCGCTCTACGCCGGCTGGCTCGCCGAGGCCCAGGGCCGCGCCCTGAACGACAGCACCGAATCCGACCTGCGCGCCTACGCGGTCGCGCGTCACGCCGGCAGCCGGGCGAGCAGCACGAACAGGCGCCTGACGGTGTTCAAGCGCTACTTCCGCTGGGCACTGCGTGAGCACCTGATCGCGGCCGATCCGACGCTGCGGCTGATCGCCGCGCGGCAGCCGATGCGCGTTCCCAAGTCGCTCAGCGAAGCGCAGGTCGAGGCGCTGCTGGCGGCGCCCGATGTGGAAACGCCGCTGGGCCTGCGCGACCGCACCATGCTCGAGCTCATGTACGCCAGCGGGCTGCGGGTCAGCGAGCTCGTCGGCCTGAAGACCGTGCACCTGAGCCTGAGCGACGGCGCGCTGCGCGTCACCGGCAAAGGCGCGAAGGAACGGCTGGTGCCCTTCGGCGAGGAGGCGCATGCCTGGCTGCGGCGCTACCTTGCCGACGCGCGCGCAGACATCCTCCGCGGGCAGGCGAGCGACGCGCTGTTCGTCACGGCGCGCGGCGGACCCATGACGCGGCAGATGTTCTGGAAGCTGATCAAGCAGCATGCGCTGCGCGGCGGCGTCGCCGTGCCGCTGTCGCCGCACACCTTGCGCCACGCCTTCGCGACGCACCTGCTCAACCACGGCGCCGACCTGCGGGCGGTCCAGATGCTGCTGGGTCATGCCGACATCTCCACGACGACGATCTACACGCACGTGGCGCGGGAGCGCCTTCGAACGCTGCATGCGCAGCATCATCCGCGCGGGTAGCTCGGCAGTGAGCGGCAGTCACTGCCATGTCACTTCGGGCTGCAACCATGCGCGTCCATGCAAGCCGATGCCGCCCTCCTGCGCGCATGGACCGATGTGGCAGGTCCGGGCGAAGCCGTGGCCGACGAGCCGAAGCGGCGCTACCGCAGCGTCTGGATCTCCGACCTGCACCTGGGCACGCCCGGCTGTCAGGCCGAGGCGCTGCTCGACTTCCTGAAGCACGTCGAGAGCGACAACCTGTTCCTGGTCGGCGACATCATCGACGGCTGGCAGCTGCGACGCAGCTGGTACTGGCCGCAGGCGCACAACGACGTGATCCAGAAGGTGCTGCGCAAGGCGCGCAAAGGCACGCGCGTCGTCTTCATCCCGGGCAACCACGACGAGTTCGCCCGTCGCTACGTCGAGCACAACTTCGGCGGGGTCGATGTGGCCGAGGAGTGGATCCACGAGACCGCCGACGGCCGCAAGCTGTGGATCGTCCACGGTGACCTGTTCGACGGCGTGATCCAGTGCGCCAAGTGGCTGGCGCATGTCGGCGACTCGCTGTACGAGTTCACGCTGAGACTCAACCGGCATCTCAATTCGCTGCGGGCGCGGCTGGGGCTGCCGTACTGGTCGCTGTCGAAATACCTCAAGCTGAAGGTCAAGCGCGCGGTGAGCTACGTCGGCGACTTCGAGGCGGCGGTGGCGCGAGAGGCGCGCAAGCGCGGCGTGCACGGCGTGGTGTGCGGGCACATCCACCACGCCGAGCTCCGCGACATCGACGGCATCCTCTACGCGAATGACGGCGACTGGGTCGAGAGCCTCACCGCGCTCGTCGAGCACGCCGACGGGCGGCTCGAGATCCTCGACTGGTCGAAGCGCCTGCCGGCCGAGCTGCAGCCGGTGAGCCTGCAGGTGCCGCTGCCTTCGCCGGCGGTCGAGGCGCTGTGAAGCTCGCGCTGGTCACCGACGCCTGGCTGCCGCAGGTCAATGGCGTCGTCACGACATTGCTCGAGCTGCAGGAAGGACTGTGGTCGGCGGGACACGAGGTGCTGGTGATCGAGCCTTCGAGCTTTCGCCGCTTCGCCTGCCCCGGCTACCGCGAAATCGAGCTGGCGTGGCGTCCGGCCAGGCAGGTCGAGCAGCTGCTCGACGGCGCCGACCCCGACGCCGTCCACATCGCCACTGAGGGCCCCCTCGGCACGGCGGCGCGCCGCCATTGCCTGCGTCGCGGCCTGGCGTTCACCACCGCGTTCCACACGCGCTTTCCCGACATCCTGGCCAAGGCGCTGCACATTCCCGAGCGCTGGGGCTACGCCTGGTTCAAGCGCTTTCACGCGCCGTCGGCCGGCGTGATGGTGCCCACCGCGGGCATGCTGGGCATCCTGCGCGGGCACGGGTTCGCCAACCTGCGGGCCTGGTCGCACGGCGTCGACCTGAGCCTGTTCGAGCCGCTGCACGGCGTCGATCTGGGCCTGCCGCGGCCGATCTTCCTGTACGTCGGCCGCGTGTCCTACGAGAAGAACCTCGAGGCCTTCCTGCGCCTGGACCTGCCCGGCTCCAAGCTCGTCTATGGCGTCGGGCCGCTGCTGGAGAAGCTGCGGGGCCGCTACCCGCATGTGCATTGGCGGGGCGTCGTGCCGCGCACGGAACTGGTTCGCGTGTACAGCGGGGCCGATGTCTTCGTCTTTCCCAGCCACAGCGAGACCTTCGGCCTGGTCATGCTGGAGGCGATGGCGTGTGGCACGCCGGTGGCCGCCTTTCCGGTGCCGGGACCGCTGGACGTGGTGGGAGATTCCGACGGCGGCGTGCTGCATGACGACCTGCGCCAGGCGGCGCTGCAGGCGCTGGACATTCCGCGCGAACGCGCCCGCGCGCGGGCGCTCCATTTCGACTGGCGCCCGGTATGCGAGCAGTTCGTCGACTTCCTCGTGCCGGCAAGAAGTACACGGACCGACGCTGTCACGAAAGCGCCACCAAATCTTCATAAACTGGGAACATGAGTCCCGACATCGCTGCGGCGAGTGCACTGCCTGCACTGCTCAGCCGCGAACATGCCATCCTCGAGTTCAACCGCCGCGTCCTCGCGCAGGCGCGCCGCGTCGATGTCCCGCTGCTCGAGCGGCTTCGCTACATCTGCATCGTGTCGTCCAACATGGACGAGTTCTTCGAGGTGCGCTTCGCCGACTACATCGAGGCCGCGCGCCTGCCCAACGCCGGCGTGTCAAACCGCGACCTCGAGGCGGTGGCCGCCGAGGCGCACGCGCTGATCGACGATCAGTACGCCGCCTTCAACGACGACGTGATGCCGCTGCTGCACCGGGAAGGCATCGTCATCCTCAACCATGCCGACCGCGACGAGGGCCAGCGCCGCTGGGTGGATCAGTTTTTCCAGAAGCAGGTGCGGCCGCTGCTGGTGCCGGTCGGCCTCGACCCGTCTCACCCCTTCCCGCAGGTCGCCAACAAGTCGCTGAATTTCATCGTGCGGCTGGCCGGCCGCGACGCTTTCGGGCGCGAGAACACCATCGCGATCGTCAAGGTCCCGCGCGTTCTGCCGCGGGTGATCCGTCTGCCCGGACCGCTGGCGCCCCGAGGCAAGCAGGCCTTCGTGCTGCTCACCAGCGTGATTCGCGCGCACCTCGGCGAGCTTTTCCCGGGCCGCTATGTCGAAGCGTTCTCGCAGTTCCGGGTCACGCGCGACTCGGACCTCGACGTCGACGAGGACGACGTCACCAACCTGCGTCAGGCGCTGCGCACCGGGCTCACCACGCGCCATTTCGGCCAGGCGATCCGGCTCGAGGTCGTCAACACCTGTCCGGCGGAGCTTTCCGAATTCCTGCTGCAGCAGTTCGGCCTGCCCAATGCCGCGCTGTACCGCGTGAACGGACCGGTGAACCTGGTGCGCCTCAACCAGCTCATCGACCAGGCCGATGCGCCGGCGCTCCGCTTTCCAACGTTCGAAGGCGTCTGGCCGCAAGGCCGGCTGCCGCGGCAGCAGTCGGTGTTCGAGCGGCTGCGCAGCGGGGACGTGCTGCTGCACCACCCGTTCGAGTCCTTCGAGCCCGTCGTGCAGTTCCTGCGCGAGGCCGTGTACGACCCCGATGTGCTGGCCATCAAGCAGACCATCTACCGCACCGGCAGCGAATCGCCGCTGATGGACCTGCTCATCGAGGCGGCGCGCCGCGGCAAGGAAGTGATGGCAGTGGTGGAGCTCAAGGCCCGCTTCGATGAGGAGGCCAACATCAACTGGGCCGAGCGCCTCGAGGCGGTCGGCGCCCAGGTCGTCTACGGCATCGTCGGACTCAAGACCCACGCGAAGCTGCTGCTCGTCACCCGCCGCGAGGATGGCCGGCTGCGCCGCTATGCGCACCTGTCCACGGGCAACTACAACCCGAAGACGGCGCGCCTGTACACCGACATCGGCTACCTCACCGCCGATCCTGAGCTGACGGGCGACGCCGACGCGGTGTTCCAGCAGCTCGCCAGCCTGGGGAAGACCAAGCCGCTGCGCCAGCTGCTGCAGGCCCCTTTCACGCTGCATCGCAAGACACTGCACGCCATCGAAGCCGTGACCGCGGCCGCGCGCGACGGCGGGCCCGCCCGCATCGTCGCCAAGCTGAACGCGCTCACCGACGTGCCGCTCATCGAAGCGCTGATCCGCGCCGGCCGGGCGGGCGCGGACATCGATCTCGTCGTGCGCGGCGCGTGCATGCTGCCGCCCGGCATCCCCGACGTGACCGACCGCATCCGCGTGCGCTCCATCGTGGGCCGCTTCCTCGAGCATTCGCGGGTGCTGTATTTCCGCTGGGGCCGTGGTGTCGAGGACGAAGCGCTGTACCTGTCGAGCGCCGACTGGATGAGCCGCAACATGTTCCGCCGCATCGAGGTGGCATGGCCGATCCGCGACGCAGCGCTGCGGCAGCGCGTGATCGACGAATGCCTTGTGCCGTATTTGCACGATCGCTGCGATGCGTGGAGGCTGGACGCGGACGGCGGCTATCAGCGCGTGGGCACGGACGGGCCGAGCGCGCAGCACGCGCTGATGCAGCTCTACCAGCCGGACACGGGGACGGACGCTTGATGGACCTGATTCTCTGGCGCCATGCGGAGGCGCACGTTCAGCGCGAAGGCCAGGACGACCTCGAACGCGCACTCACGGCGAAGGGCGAGCGCCAGGCGCAGCGCATGGCGGAGTGGTTGAACCAGCGCATCGCGCATTCCACGCGCATCCTGGTCAGTCCTGCACTGCGTTGCCAGCAGACGGCCAAGGCGCTGGGCAAGAGCTTCAAGACGGTCGACTCGATCGCCCCGGACGTGCCCACCGACAACCTGCTCAAGGCCGCCCGCTGGCCCGATTCGCCCGAGCCCGTGCTCATCGTCGGACATCAGCCGACGCTCGGTCTGGCGGCGGCCTTGCTGCTGACCGGCGAGGAGCAGCCCTGGGCGATGAAGAAGGGCGCGGTGTGGTGGCTGCGGCACCGCGATCGGGACGGGGATGTGCAGGTGGTCCTGCAGGCGGTGCAGGCGCCGGATTGCCTGTGACGGGTGCCTCGGGGTTGCGCTAGGCACGCAACTCCAGCTGCAGCGGCCCACCGCGCTCCCAGGCCGCCACCTCCTCGTTGAGCAGGTGCAGCGTGCGCGGATGCGTATCGGCCCATTGCCCCGGCACCGACAGGGCTGCGACGCTGCCGCTGCGTCGCAGCGCCAGGGCCTGCGGATCGACCTGCCCGCGCGCATGGCAGGCGATGATCGCGATGCGCAGGCACATCACCTGCCACGCAAACTCTTCCTGAACCAGGCTGGCCTCGACCTTGCGAAGGCCGCCCCGCTGCGCCAGCACGAGCTCGGCCAGCCGCCGCTGCTGCGACTGCGAAAAGCCGGGCGCATCGACATGCCCGAGCACATAGGCACTGTGCCGGTGGTGGTCGTGGTGCGAGACCATCATGCCGACCTCGTGCAGCGCACAGGCCCACTGCAGTTCCCGCCGCGCTTCACGGTCGGCCCGCGGCCGCACGCGCTCGTGCAGCGACTCGGCCACCGTGCGCACCCGCTCGGCGTGCTCCACGTCGACGATGAACCGGCGCTGCAGCTCGTGCACCGACGCATCGCGGATGTCGTGGCCGTCGGCGTGGTGCGCTGCCTCGAGGCGTTCGTCGAGATCGAAGATCACGCCTTGCCGCAAGGCGCCGCGGGCGGGCCACAGCTCCTGGATGCCGAAGTGCATCGCCAGCGTGTAGAGAATGGCCAGGCCACCCGCGATGACCGCACGGCGGTCGTCCTTGAGCCCCGGCAGCGACAGCCGCTCGACGCGTCCGGCCTGCAGGCACTGCTCCATCAGCCAGCGCAGCCCCGGGGGCGTGATGCGGCCATCCGTCACATGACTGGCCGAGAGCAGCTGCGACACCGCGCCTACCGTGCCCGAAGAGCCCAGCGCCTCGCTCCAGTGCGAAGACGCAAACGGCTCCAGCGCTTCCTCGAGCTCGGCGCCCGCGGCCACCTGCGCGGCGCGAAACGCGGCCTCGGTGAACCGGCCGTCGCCGAAGTACTTCATGGACAGGCTCACGCTGCCCACCTGGAACGACTCTGCGCGCTTCGGGATGCGGCTGCGCCCGAGGATCATCTCGGTCGAGCGCCCGCCGATGTCCACCACCAGCCGCGGCCGCTCCGAGGGCTGCAGCCGCGCCACGCCGGCGTAGATGAGGCGCGCTTCCTCGCGGCCGGAGATGACCTCGATCGGCTGCCCGAGAACCGGGCGCGCGCGGGCCAGGAAGGCATCGCGGTTGCGCGCCTCGCGCAGCGTCTGCGTCGCGACCGCGCGAACCTGCGACGGCAGGAAGCCCTGAAGCCGCTTGGCGAAGCGCGACAGGCACTCCAGGCCGCGGGCGATCGCCTCCTCGGTGAGCAGGCCTTTGTCGTCGAGCCCGCCGCCGAGGCGCACGGTCTCCTTGAGGTAGTCGATGCGCCGATAGCGGCCTTGGTGAAGCTGGCCGATCTCGAGGCGGAAGCTGTTCGACCCCATGTCGATCGCGGCCAGCTGGCCCGGCCACCGCGTCGTGGGCTTGTCCTCTGCGGCTCGCGCCACGGCGGTTGCGTCATTCATGCCGCGCATTGTCACGGCAAAGCTTGACGTCCCGACGCAGCTCGCACACAAGTCCGCAAGGACGAAACGGATGCGTGCCATGCGTTCGTTCCTAGAATGCGCCCTTCGTCTTGCCCACTCCAAGGAGAGAACCCGACATGCTTCGCAACGATGTGGACAGCCTGACACCCTCGCGCGACTTCACGCGTCGCGACTTCGTGCAGACCGCGGTAGGCAGCGGCTTCGCCGCCGCGGTCCTGCCGGTGAGCGCGCAGACCATCAGCACCGACAGCGCAGGGCTCACCGCCGGCGCGATCACCATCCCGGTGAGGGACTTCAAGATGCCGGCGTACCGCGCGGCGCCGGCCGGCAAGACAAACCTGCCGGTGGTGCTGGTCATCTCGGAGATTTTCGGCGTGCATGAATACATTGCCGATGTCGCCCGCCGGTTTGCCAAGCTGGGCTACCTGGCCATCGCGCCCGAGCTGTTCGTGCGCCAGGGCGATGCCAAGGCGCCCACCGAGATTTCGAAGCTCCTCGCGGACATCGTCGACAAGGTGCCCGACGAGCAGGTCATGGGGGACCTGGACGCGAGCGCCGCCTGGGCCAAGGCCAATGGCGGCGACACCGGCCGACTCGCCGTGACCGGGTTCTGCTGGGGCGGTCGCCAGACCTGGCTCTACGCCGCACACAGCCCCTCGGTGAAAGCCGCGGTCGCCTGGTACGGCCGACTGGCGGGCGAGAGCACGCCGCTTGCGCCGCGCCACCCCATCGACGTCGCCGACAAGCTGAACGGGCCGGTGCTCGGTCTGTACGGCGCCGCCGACCAGGGCATCCCGCTCGACACGGTGGAGAAGATGAAGGCCGCGCTCGCCAAGGGCAGTGCCGCGGCTAGGAAGTCCGAGTTCGTGGTCTATCCCGACACGCCGCACGGCTTCCACGCCGACTACCGGCCCGGCTATCGCAAGGCGGCTTCCGAGGACGGCTGGCAGCGCTGCATCGCCTGGCTCAAGGCGAACGGCGTCGCCTGATCGCGCACAATCGGAGCCTCGACAGGCCGCGCATCGCGCGGCCTGTTCATTGATGCGCCCATGACCCTGTTCTACATCGTCCTCGCCACCTTTGCCGGCGGCCTGCTGTCAGTCGTGATTGCCGCCACGCTGACCGTCAACGTGCTGACGCGCGTGGTGCGCGATCTGGTCAGCCTGTCGGCGGGCGTGCTGCTGGGCACGGCGCTGCTCAACGTGCTGCCCGAGGCATTCGAGAGCAAGGCCGCGCCGCACAGCCTGTTCGCGACGCTGCTGGCTGGACTGATGTTCTTCTTCCTGCTGGAGAAGGCGGAGCTGTACCGCCACCAGCACCACCACGAGGGCGACGAGCACCACCACCATCACGGCTTCGACCGCCAGCAGGCGGGTCGCGGCGGATGGTCCGTGCTGATGGGCGACAGCATCCACAACTTCTGCGACGGCATCATCATCGCCGCGGCCTTCCTCACCGACGTGCAGATCGGCATCGTGACCTCGCTGGCCATCGTCGCGCACGAGATCCCGCAAGAGGTCGGCGACTACATCGTGCTGCTGAACGCCGGCCTCGGGCGCCGCAAGGCGCTGCTGTACAACGCCGCCTCGGGCCTGGCCGCGGTGGCCGGCGGGGTGATCGGGTATTTCGTCGTCGGTCCCTGGCAGCAGCTCTTTCCCTACCTGCTGGTCGTCGCCTCGAGCAGCTTCATCTACGTGGCAGTGGCCGACCTGATCCCGCAGCTGCAGCACCGCCTGTCATGGCGCGACACGGCAGCTCAGCTGGCCTGGCTGGGCGGCGGCCTGGTGATCGTCGTGGTCGCGATCAGCACGCTGCACCACTGACGCGCGGGTTCAGCGCACCACCAACACCGGGATCTTCGAGTGCGTCAGCACCTTCTGGGTCTCGCTGCCGAGCAGCAGCGCCGTGACGCCGCGCCGCCCGTGTGACGCCATCACGAGCACGTCGCAGCCCATGCGCTGGGCGTGTTCGATGATCGCCTCCCACGGATGCAGTGCCTCGATGGTGTGCGCTTCGCAGTCGACGCCCTGAGCCTCGGCGGCTTCGCGCACGTCCTGGATGCGGCGCGCGGCGATGCGCTCCTGAGCCTCGAAGAACTCCTGTGGCGGCGTCGGCTGCATCTCCGAGATCGCGCTGTAGGGGAAGGGCTCCTTCACGCTGATCGTGTACAGCCGTGCATTGAGCGACTTGGCCAGGCGGATCGCGGTGTCGACGGCCTTGGCGGTGATGTCCGAGCCGTCGGTGGGAACGAGGATGCGCTGGAACATGATCACCTCCATCGGAGTGTCGGGTGCTGGAATGGTCCTTCAGCACCCGTGTTCCGTCAAACGCCTGCGCGGCCTCAACCCTTGGCGATCGGACGAGCGGAATCCGCGGACCACTCGCTCCAGGAGCCGGGGTACAGCATGCCGATGCCCAGCCCGGCGATCGCCATCGCCAGCACGTTGTGGCAGGCGGTGACGCCGGATCCGCAGTAATGCACCACCTGGCCGGCGGGCTCGGGCGCCAGCGGCTCGAGCTCGGCGCGCAGCTGATCGGCCGGCTTGAAGCGACCGTCCGCAGCGAGGTTGTCCTGGAAGAAGCGGTTGGTGGCGCCCGGGATGTGGCCCGGCTCCTTGTCCAGCGGTTCGATCTCGCCGCGGAAGCGCTCCGGGGCGCGTGCATCGACCAACCGCACCCGGCCCAGCTGCGCGGCCATGCCGGCAGCGTCGATGGCGGCGACGAGCGGCGACGCCTGCGGGTAAGGCGGCGCCAGGTCCACGGTCGGCACGGCCGAGTCGGACTGGCCGCCGGCGGCCTGCCACGCCGACCAGCCGCCGTCCAGCACGGCGACCTCGTCGTGGCCCAGCCAGCGCAGCATCCACCAGGCGCGTGCGGCGTAGGCGCCTTGCTGGCGGTCGTAGACCACGACCGGCGTTTCCGGCGTAATGCCCAGGCGGCCGGCCGTCACGGCAAATGCCTCGCGCGTCGGCAGCGGATGGCGCCCGTTGGCTCCGCTCTTGGCACCCACCAGGTCGCGATCGAGGTGCACGTACCGCGCGCCCGGCACGTGGGCCTCGCGGTACAGGCGTTCGCCGGCCGCCGGGTCGCCCAGGTCGAAACTCGCGTCCAGCACGACGAGCCGATGCCCGCGCCGCAGCAATGCCCGCAGCGCCTGCGCGCTGATCAGAGGTTTGTCCATGGTGCTCATGTCTCGGTGGAGGGCGCGACGCTGCTCGCGGTCACCACCCGGGTGCGCAGAAGCGTCGCCCGCACGCCCGCCGCGACGATCAGCAGCATGCCGACGACCGCCAGCCACGTGATGCGATCGCCAAACAGCAGCACGCCATAGAGGAAGGAAAACGCGATGCCGAGGTATTGCAGGCTTGCGTTGACCAGCGGACGACCCTTGGCGTACGCCCGGGTGATCATCAGTTGTGCGACGGTGGCCAGCACGCCGACCGCCAGCAGCAGGCCGATGCCGCCCCAGGTGTGGGCGTGCCAGCCGGCCAGCGAGCTGAGCAGCGCTCCCCCGAAGATGCCGCCGACCGAGAAATAGAAGACGATGCGTCCCTCGGGCTCCCCGGCGCGGCCGAGAGAAGTGACCTGCAGGTAGGCCATCGCCGATACCATGCCCGACAGCAGTCCGGCGAGTCCGTGCCAGAGCTGCTGCTCCTCGATGGTGGGTCGCAGGATCAGGGCGACGCCGGTGAACCCGAGCAGCACCGCGACGACGAGCCGGCGGTCGACCGGACGCGTGCGGAAGACCGCGGCGCTGCCCAGCAGGAACAGCGCCA